>JAIOAT010000037.1 GCA_019873685.1 Chloroflexota bacterium | reverse complement strand
CGCATTTCGCAGCGGTAGACGTGCTGCCGGAAGGCATTGCCATCACCACCATCCAGGAGCGTTACCGGGCGGCTGTCCTGACCGCCCTGGTGCTGGAGGGGAACGGAGACGTTCGCCGGGAGCGTGTGGCTACCGACCAGCGGGTGGAGCAGGTCTGTACGTTCCACCTGGCAGGGGGCGAACCGGCGGCGCTGACCAAGCTGGCCGCCGTCTATGACAGCCGCTTTTCTGAGGGCGATCCGGTCGATCTGTGCCGCCGGGAACTGGAGACGGCGCGGGCGGCAGGCTGCGCGGCCATCCGCGCCGCACACGTCGCCGCCTGGGAAGCCCTGTGGGCCTCCTCAGACGTGGTCATCGCCGGGGACGAAGGGGCGCAGATCGCCATCCGCTTCTGCCTGTTCCACCTGCTGGCTAACCTGCCGCATTCGGATCGGGTCAGCGTCTCGGCGCGGGGCTTGCAGGGCCAGGACTACTGGGGATCGATCTTCTGGGATTCCGACATCTACGTGTTGCCGTTCTACACCTATACCCAGCCGGATTACGCCCGCCGCAGCCTGCTCTACCGCTACCACACGCTGGACGGCGCGCGGCGCAAGGCGCAGGGTCTGGGCTTCCGGGGCGCGTATTACGCCTGGCAAAGCCAGGAGACCGGCGACGAGACCTGCGCCCTGTATGTCTTCACTGACCCGCGCACCGGCCAGAAGCTGCGCAGCTACTTTGCCGATGAGCAGATTCACATCTCCGCCGATGTGGTCTATGCCCTCTGGCAGTACGTCCGGGCGACGGGCGACCGGGAATTCCTGCGCGGGTACGGGCTGGAGATCATCGGCGAGGTGGCGCGTTTCTTCGCTTCTCGCGCTGTCTGGAACGAGGCAGCGGGGCGCTACGAGCTGCGCACCGTGCTGGGGCCGGATGAGTACCATGAGCGGGTGGACAACAACGCCTACACCAACGCCCTGGCCCAGGACTGCCTGCGCATCGCCCTGACGGCGCTGGAGCAGACCCGTACCGACGATCCGGCGGCTTATGCGGCAGTTTGCGCCCGGCTGGGATTGGACGCCGACGAGATCGCCCTGTGGGAACGGGTGGCGGAGCGCCTGTACATCCCCCAGCCAGACCCGCAGACCGGCGTGATCCCGCAGTTTGACGGCTACTTCGCCTTGGAAGACGCCCCGCCGGATGTCGTCCGCGCCCGCCTGGCCCATCCTGACCTGCATCCGGGCGGGCCGCACGGCCCCTTCCAGGCGACACAGGCGATCAAGCAGGCGGATGTGGTGCTGCTGATGTACCTGTGGCGCGACCGCTATCCGGAGGCGATCAAGCGGGCTAACTGGGAGTATTACGAGCCGCGCACCGCCCACGATTCCAGCCTCAGCCCGATGGCTTACGCGCTGGTCGCAGCGGACGTGGGCCGGACGGAGTGGGCCTACCGCTACTTCCTGCACACAGCAATGATGGACTTGCTGGGGACGGGGCCGCACTGGAATCTGGGCGTCCATACGGCGGCCATGGGCGGGGCGTGGCTGGCGATCGTGCATGGCTTCTGCCGCCTTGACCTGCGCGAGGACGGCGTCTACCTGACCGGCTGGCCGGTGCTGCCCGCCGCCTGGCGGGAGGTGAGCTTCAGCTTCCTGTGGCATGGTCGCCGGGTGCGTTTTTCGACCGACGGCCAGGTGACGACGCTGACCGCGGAAGACGGCCCGGTGCCATTGATCTACCCCGGCGGACAGGCGGTTCTGGAACCGGGGTGGGCGTTCTTCCTGCCCGGGCGCGGCACAGGAGATAGCCAGTTCGCCGACCCCGACTAACCCAGGCCGATCTCCGCCAGCAGCGGCGCGACGGCGACTGGCCCGCCGCTGCTGGCGGAGCGCCGGGCCGCCTCCATGACGCAGACGGTCTCCAGCCCTTCGATCAGGTCGGGCGAGTACGGCGTGCCTTCCAGCAAAGCGCGGGCGAAGGCATCGGCGTAGTTGGCGAACTCGCCGTAGTGCATCCCGTGCACCTCGTTATTGAAGTAGTAGGCCCGCTTGCGGTAAAGCGGGTCTTCGACAATCTGCGTCCCATCCGGGGCGGTATGCAGGTAGCGCATGTCGTGGTACTGGGCCAGGCTGCTCCCGGCGGAACCGTAGAGCATCAACTCAATGGCATTGCGGGCGGAGGGTAGCTCGTGCAGGCCATAGTGACCCAGCACGCGCCCGATCTGCCCGCTGACGGCCTTCAGATTGACGCTGTAGATATCAAAGGACTGCACGCCGTACCGCGCCGCCAGGGCGCTGCGCGTCCCATAGGCGTGCACCTCGGCGATCGGGCCAAGATACCAGCGGGCCAGATCGAGAGGATGGCTGACGCCCAGGAAGATCCAGTCCGTGCTGGCGACAGCCCAGGGACTTTTGGCATAGTACCAGTCCATGCGGTGGATGTAGTGGGCGTCCACCAGTTCCACCGCGCCGATCTCGCCGCGCTCGAAGGCCTGGCGCTGGCGGATGAACGGCTCGAAAAAGCGGACGCTCTGACCGACCATCAGCCGTCGCCCCGTCCGGCGACTGGCTTCCAGTACCCGGCGGGCATCTTCCAGGCTGTTGACCAGCGGCTTGGTACAGATCACGTCCTTGCCGGCCTCGAACGCCTGGATGATGTGCTGACCGTGCAGCGCGTCGGGCGTGTAGATGGCGACCACATCCACATCCGGGCGGGCCAGCATGGCCGCGTAGTCGGTCGTGTAGAACAGGTCGGGGGCCAGCCGCCGGGCTTCCGCCAGTTTTTCCGGGCGCAGGTCACAGCCGGCTACAGCGCGGGCATACCGCGTACGGGGGACGGCGGCAGGATTCTCCCCGACCGGCGGCGGCTCCGGCAGGTTGAGGGCGACGAGCAGGGTACGCCCTTCGTGCAGGCCCAGGATGCCAATCCCGATGGTGCGGCTCATCCGCTTTCCTCCTGATCGGTGCAAAGGGACGCGGCTGGCACGGGTCAGGATGCCAGAGCAACGGAGGTGATCATCCTCCTGCTCACCCCGATCCGTGCCAGGCCCGCGTTAACCTGTGCGCTCTAGATCACTTCCAGCCCGTTGATGTCTGGCAGGGCCGGGAACGGCGCGTGCGGTTCCGTCTGGTACCAGAAGGCGGTGGAGGCGATGTCATCCTGCAGGGGCAGGAAGCGTCCTTTGCCCTCGCGTGCGGCGCGCCAGCCCAGCGCCTGGATGGTCACGCGCAGGTCCTGCTGGAAGCGGATGGGGTCCATGATGTGCCAGCGGTACATCCCGAAGCGCTGCTGGCTCTGCATAAAGCCGTCAGGCTTGATCACCTGGTGAAAGCCCAGGAAGGGCGTTGAATAGATACCGTATTCGCCTTTGGGCTGCTCAAAACCCCACGCCCCGCCGAAGTAATCCTCCGTCCCGGTGCCGCAGATCGTCGGCCATGTGTCGTCGCCATCCAGGTAGAACTTGATCTCGCCTTCGCCCCACCAGCCATTGTTGTGCGTGCCCCAGGCCAGGTACGTGCCGACGTAGTGCCCCTGACCGCGCACGCCATCCAGCAGGGTATGCACCTGCATGTAAGGCAGCGGGTTATTGCGGCGGAACTGGGCATGAAAGTACGCCCGGTCGGCAGGGACGTCGGTCAGTGTGTAGTCGATCTGGAAGAAGAAGCCCTGCACCGCGTCCGGCGAGAGGTTCTCCACCGTGATCCGGGCGCTGGCGCGGAAGGGCATCTCCCAGTAGCTGTTGAAGCCGCCAGCCGGGTTGACGGCCACGGGCAGCGAGCTGACGTTCGCGCGCACGCCCCAGCCGTTGCAGAAGAAATCGCCGATCGGCACTTCCACCGAGGGTGTCGGCTCGCCGTCCCAGTAGCAGCGCAGGATCAGGTGCCGCCAGGCGGTTGGCGTGACGGTCATCCAGATATGCTGGATGGCGCCCGGCCCGGCGATCTCGGCCAGGGTGACGGTGCTGCTCCCGACCAGGTCCAGGCAGGGCGAAATCTTCCAGCCCTGACCCAGCTCGCGGGCAGCAATCGCGCCGGTGCCTTCGGTAGCCATGCCGCCCGCGCCTCTGGCGCCGGTGGGATTCTCCGCGCTGATCGAGCGGGTCTGAGCATTCGAGAGTCGGGCCAGGTTGCCCAGGCTCATGCCCAGGCCGTTGAATTCCACAGTCATCGCAATCTCCCCTCCAGACCGCCCTCCAGCGGAGGACGGTCGCCGCAGTGACCTCACGCCCGCCGATTGTAGCGCCTCCGGTCAGGGTTCGGACAGGCCCGATCTGATGATCTTCTGGCCGATCTGTGGCTCCCGATGTAGCATACCCGACGTCGCGCCTTGTTGCCCGGCGCACTGATCTTGTGTTCCGTTTTGCAGGGGGAAGACGATGCGCAATCGAATCTACGTCAACCTGGAAAATACGCTGGCCGCCATCGATCGCAATATTTTCGGCGGGTTCGCGGAGCATATGGCCCGCTGTATTTATGGCGGAATCTATGATCCGGAGTCGCCGCTGGCCGATGAGCGGGGCCTGCGTCCGGATGTGATCGCCGCCCTGCGTCGGCTACGCATGCCGCTGGTGCGGTATCCCGGCGGCAACTTCGCCTCCGGCTACCACTGGCGGGATGGCATTGGCCCCGTCGAAAAGCGTCCGGCCCGTCTGGACCTGGCCTGGCACGCTATTGACAGCAATCACTTTGGCACGGACGAGTTCATCCACTTCTGCCGCCTGGTGGGGACGGAGCCGTTCCTGGTGGTCAACTGCGGCGATGGCGATATGCGCGAAGCGCGGGACTGGGTGGAGTACTGCAACGGCACTGCCGACACGGCTATCACCCGCCTGCGCCGGGAGAATGGTTTTGATGCGCCGCATAAC
Organism: Chloroflexota bacterium; assembly: GCA_019873685.1. Taxonomy (GTDB): domain Bacteria; phylum Chloroflexota; class Anaerolineae; order Aggregatilineales; family Ch27; genus Ch27. The sequence goes on along the minus strand of JAIOAT010000037.1, from coordinate 31,985 downwards.
GTCCGCTACTGGGGCATCGGCAACGAGGTGGACGGTCACTGGCAGATCGGCTACAAGACGCCGCAGGAATACGCCCGCGCTTTCACCGAGTTCGGCAAGGTGATGAAGTGGGTTGACCCGCAGATCAAGCTGGTGGCCTCCGCCATTTCGCACTGGGAGGGGGATGTCCTGGAACGCATCCGTCTGCTGATCGAGCAGGCCAGCGACCTGCTGGATTACGTGGATATTCACTGGTACTTCAACAACCGGGCGGATGACTTCGCCGCCTTCATGACCGTCTCGGAGACGATCGAGGAACGGCTGGCGGGCATCGAGGGTATGATCCGGGGCGTCAAACTCGACCGGCGGATCAAGCGCGAGATCGCTATCGCCGTCGGCGAATGGAATGTGGTCTACCGCACCGACCTGGACAAGGGTATTGAGGAAGTCTATAACCTGGAAGACGCACTGGTAGCGGCCATGCACTTCAACGCCTTCATCCGCCACGCTCGCACTGTGCGCATGGCCAACATCGCCCAGATCGTCAATATGATCGCTCCCATCCGCACGCACAAAGAGGGTCTGGTGCTGCAGACAATCTTCTATCCGTTCGAGCTATATAGCACGCACTGCGGCGATGCCGCGCTGGACGTGTTCTGGACGGGTGAGACCTTCAGCGGGGGCGAGCACACCGGTGTGCGGGTGCTGGATGTTGCCGGGACCTACCGCGAAGCCGGGCGCGAACTGGCCCTGTTCGTGGTCAATCGTAGCCGGGACGCGGCGGCGGAGACGGCGATCAAGCTGGCAGCGGGTCGTCTGGCCGGGAAGGTTGACGTGTACACCGTCAATGGCTCGGACATCAAGGCGGAAAATACGTTTGACGCGCCCGACCGGGTAGGAGTCAGCCACACCACCCTCGCCGCTGCCGGCGATACGCTGGAGATGAGCTTCCCGCCGCACTCGGTGACGGTGCTGGTCGCGCAGGTGCAATAGGGAGGGGGGAAAATCGGCGCGCTTGCCTGAGCAGCTTCGTGCAGCTTATACGTTCTCAGGATGGGCAGCCTTCTTATAATGGCGGGTGTCTTACAGTTGTGACGGAAGCCTCAGCCGTAACCGGCTGGCGTTCGTGATGGAGGATCCGCCGTTGTTGCCCTATGCCCGACAAGGTGATGCCGATCAATCCCTGCCTGACCTGTGGGGCATGCTGCGCCCATTATCGTGTTTCGTTCTACTGGGCGGAGGCCGATGACGCGCCGGGCGGCACCGTTCCGCTGGCGCTGACCGAAGACCTTGGCCCACTGCGCCGTTGCATGAAGGGAACCAGTGGCCGCCAGCCACGCTGCGCCGCCCTGACCGGCGAGATCGGCAGAGCGGTGGCGTGCGCAATCTATGAGCAACGACCATCGCCCTGCCGCGATTTCGCTGTTGAGTGGGCCGACGGGGTGTTGCACTACGAGGAAGCCGATCTCGCGCGTTGCACCCGCGCCAGGGCTGCCTGGGGATTGCCGCCACTGTTTGAGACGGAGACGGCGCCCTCCCCGGACTGGCAGGGTGTGGCTTCTGCCGCCTGAGACAGCTCGCCCCCTTTTCAAGATCGACACCGGCAGAGGGCTTTGTGCGCTCTGCCGGTGTCTGTCTGCTGTTGGAGGGCGGCAAATGCCGGGTGTCAGCCGATCTCGCTCAGCCGGACGGGACGATTCTGCTCGTAGGAGAGCCGCGCCGCGCGGGCGATGGCGATCGGCACGCGCCCATCGCGCCCGGTGACGACCGGCGGGCGGTCGTTGACTACCGCGTCGATGAATGCCTGAATCTCCCGCACGTAGCTTTCTGTGTAGCGCTCCATGAAGAAGTTGAGCGGCAGATCGCGGCAGATGGCTTCCGCAGTGCTAAAGGTGACCTGATTGGGGAACAGGTTGCCGGTGGTGATCCCGCCCTTGCTGCCCAGCACATCGACGCGCTGATCGTAGCCGTAGACGGCGCGACGGCTGTTGTCGATGGTGGCGATGGCGCCATTGGCGAAGGTGAGCACGATTACGGCGGTGTCCACATCCCCCGCCGCGCCGATAGCCGGGTCAACGCGCACCGCCGCGCGGGTGTAGACTTCTTCCACCTCGCTGCCCACCAGGAAGCGGGCCATGTCGAAGTCGTGGATGGTCATATCAACGAACATGCCGCCGGAGACGCGGACGTAGGCGATAGGCGGCGGGGCCGGATCGCGGCTGATGATGTGCAGCAGGTGTACGTCACCAATTGCGCCGCTGGCGATGGCCTCCCGCACGCGGGCAAAGGTTGGGTCAAAGCGGCGGTTGAAGCCCACGAAGAACTTGACGCCCGCTTTTTCCACCGCCGCCAGGGCGCTATCCACCACCGCCAGGTCGAGGTCGATCGGCTTTTCGGCGAAGATATGCTTACCGGCGGCGGCAGCATCGATGATGATCCGGGCGTGCGTATCGGTGGAGGAGCAGACGAGCACAGCGTCGATCTCTGGCCGGGCCAGGATTTCGCGGTAGTCGGTCGTAGCCAGGGGGATGTTCAGCCGGGCGGCCAGCCCCTGGGCCGCCTCGCTGACGACATCCGCCACCGCCAGCACCCGCGCCTCCGGGATGCGGTAGGCGATGTTTTCCGCGTGGACTTTGCCGATGCGTCCGGCGCCGATGACGCCAATATTGATGGTCATACGTACCTCGTTCCAGGAGTCGGGCAGGCCGCGCGGCAGGGCGCGGCCCGGAAACACAAATGGCTACAGGCCAATGCTGCGCAGGTAATCGCGGTTGCGCTGGGCGCTGGCCTTAGGCGATCCCAGCGAGGGCAGGACATCCTGCTCCACGACGACCCAGCCGCTGTAGCCGTGCGCCTTCAGGTCGGCCAGCACTGCCGGGAAGTTCACCGCGCCTTTGCCCAGCTCACAGAAGATACCGTGCCGCACGGCCTCAAAGTAGTCCCAGCCTTCCGCCCGTCCCTGCGCGGCAACCTGCGGGTCGAAGTCCTTGAAGTGCACATGCCAGATGCGGTCGCGGTAGTGGCGCAGCATCGCCAGCGGGTCTCCGCCGCCAAACATGGCATGGCCGGTATCCAGCACCAGCCCGACCAGCTGCGGGTCGGTCATGGTCATCAGCCGGTCGATCTCAGAGGGGGTCTCAATGTAACCGGCGCAGTGATGGTGGAAGACAGTGCGCAGGCCGGTCGTCCGCCGGACGGCTGCCGCAATACGCTCCACGCCATCGGCGAAGGTTTCCCACTCCGGCTCGGTCAGGCCGTGAATGGGGGAGATCCGCCCGGCGTTCTTGGTGCGGACTGGAACGGTCCCGTTGGCGTCGGCCAGGACGATGAAGCACTCTTCCCCCGCTGCCTCACGCAGCAGGCGGGCGGTGCGCACGGCTACCCCCTCGCCAGCGGCATGGGTAGTCCGATCTTTGAGCGCGACTGGCACAAACGCCGCCATCAGGGTCAGACCGCGTCGATCCAGTTCGGCCCGCAGGGCGGGGGGATCAGTGGGCATGAAGCCCCAGTCGCCCAGTTCGGTGCCAGCGTAGCCGGTGGCGGCAATTTCGTCCAGCACCTGCGCGTACCCTGCCGCCTGGCCTTCCAAACCGAATTCCAGTACGCCCCAGGAACAGGGCGCGTTGGCCACGCGAATGATTGGTTCGCTCATGCCTCTCCTCTTCTCCTTGTTGCGTGTGATCACAGATAGTGGCGCTGCTGGCGCTTGCGCACCTCATATTCGTGGCGGGCGGCCTGTACGTCCGGATTCTCCGCGACTTCCGCCACGGCCACATCCCACCAGGATTCGTAGCTGCCCACACGCTGGCGGCGGTCGGTCTCAACGACGATGCAGACCGGGCGGTCGGTGATCTGCTGGGCCTGGCGCACGGCGTCGGCCAGAGCGTCCCGGCTATTGGCGCGGAACACACGCGCGCCCAGGCTCTCCGCGTTGGCGGCGTAATCGATCGGCAACACCTCGCCATCCAGATGGCCGGAGGCGGTGCGGTAACGGTACTTGGTGCCGAAGCCGTCGCTGCCCACGCTCTTGGAAAGCCCGCCAATGCTGGCGAAGCCGTGGTTATCCAGCAGCACGATCTTGACGGCGATGCCCTCCTGCACGGCTGTGACGATCTCGGTGGGCATCATCAGGTAGGAGCCATCGCCGACCATCACCCAGACGTCACGCTCCGGTGCGGCCATCTTGACCCCGATCCCGCCCGGAATCTCGTAGCCCATGCAGGAATAGCCGTATTCCAGGTGGTAGCCTTTGGGGTCACGGGTGCGCCAGAGCTTATGCAGGTCGCCGGGCAGGCTGCCCGCCGCGCAGAGCACCACATCCTGCGGACGGGTGAGCCTGTTGAGCACGCCAATCACCTCCCCCTGGCTGAGCAGCGGGCCGTGCTCCAGGTTGTAGATGCGTTCTACTTCGGCGTCCCAGGCGGCGTTGTAGTCGGCGCAACGTCCCCGGTAGGCCGGATCAACCGCCCAGCCTTCCAGCAGGCCAAGCAGCTCTTCAAGCGTCACGCGGGCGTCGCCGACCAGGGGGATGGCGCTGTGCTTCCCGGCGTCAAACTCGGCCACGTTGATGTTGATAAAGCGCAGCTCCGGGTTCTGGAACTGGGTTTTGGAGGCTGTGGTGAAGTCGGTGTAGCGCGTGCCAATGCCGATGATCAGGTCGGCTTCGCGGGCGATCAGGTTCGCGCCGCGGGTGCCGGTCGCGCCGATCGCGCCCAGGCAAGCAGGGTGGTTGTAGGGCAGGGCGCCCTTGCCGGCCTGGGTTTCCCCGACGGGGATGCCGGTCGCCTCCACAAAGCGCCGCAGCATAGCTGTCGCGTCGCTGTAGTGGACGCCGCCTCCGGCGATGATCAGCGGCTGGCGGCTGGCGCGGATCCATTCGGCGGCCTGCCGCAGCAGGGCAGCGTCGGGGCGGTTGCGCGGGATGTGCCAGACGCGCCGTCGGAAGAACGCTTCCGGGTAATCGTAGGCCATCGTCTGCACATCCTGCGGCAGGGCCAGCGTCACCGCGCCGGTATCCGCCGGGGAGGTCAGTACACGCATGGCCTCCGGCAGGGCGGTCAGGAGTTGTTCCGGGCGGGTCAGGCGGTCCCAGTAGCGGGAAACCGGCTTGAAACAATCGTTGACCGAGATGTCCTGTGAATGCTCCCATTCGAGTTGCTGGAGCACAGGGGCCTGCAAACGCTCGGCGAAGATATCGCCGGGTAGCAGCAGCACCGGGATGCGGTTGACGGTGGCGGTCGCCGCGCCGGTGATCATGTTGGTTGCGCCGGGGCCGATGGAGGACGTGCAGGCGAAGGTCTGCAGGCGGTTCTTCATCTTGGCGTAGGCCACGGCCAGGTGCACCATCGCCTGTTCGTTGCGGGTCTGGTAGTAGCGGAAGGTATCCGCGTATTGCTGCAGGGCCTGGCCGATCCCGGCCACATTGCCGTGGCCGAAGATGCCCCACGCCCCGGCGAAGAACGGGTTTTCCACCCCGTCGCGCTCAACGTACTGATTCTGCAGGAAGGCAATCAGCGCCTGCGCCATGGTCAAACGTCTGGTGGTCATCATCCCCCCTCTTACAGTTGCACCGGCTCCATGTCGTGATCCACCACCGGCAGGCGCGGATCGATGGCCGTCCAGGTGCCCTTGATCCAGGCATAGGCCGGATCATCGGTCGCGGCCAACGACTGGGCAGACCCGGCCAGGAAGTTGAGGTAGTACGTGGTGTAGCCGTGCGCGCTGACGACCGGATGGTAGCCTTCCGGCACGAGCACGCAATCGTGCTGCCGGGCCAGCATCAGCGCGTCAATGGAACGATCGTCGTTGTAGACGCGCTGGTAGGCGTAGCCTTCGGGCCGGTCGATCTTGTAGAAGTAAATCTCCTCCAGGTCGGCCTCCAGCAGATTGCCGTGCCCATCCTCGCGGTGGACATCATGCTTGTGCGGCGGGTAGCTGGACCAGTTGCCGCCCGGCGTGTAGACCTCGCAGGCCACGATGCGGTGGCAATCGAAGCCCGGCGGGATGATGCTGTTGATCTGGCGGGAGGCATTGCCGCCGCCGCGCAGTTCGATAGTGCTGTCCGTTGGCGTGACCAGCCGGGCGGGGTGATCCTGGTCCGTGGGTACCCAGCAGCTGGCTACCTCAAAGCCATCAGTCAGCGCCTCGATCTCAAAGTCGGTATGGCGGGGCAGGTAGAGGGCATAGGGCATCCCGCTGAAGACGTTCGGGCGGCGGCCAACCTTGAGGAAATCGCCCCGGCTGGTGCGGATGTGGCACACGCCGCCCAGGATGACATGAGCGTATTCGTACTCGCCGGTAGTGGCGGCCCAGCGTTCGCCGTGATTCAGGCGGCGGGCAGCCATGTTCAGGTAGCGCCAACCGGCGCGTTCCGGCGTGACTTCCGCAAAGACACCTGTGCTGCCGTTGTCTGTGGCGCGGATGAGGAGCGTTTCAGCCGTGTAGTTCATGATCTCCGTCCTTTTCACTCCAGACCGCCATAGGGCTGGACGAACGCTTCGACTTCGGCCATCGTGGGCATGAAGTTGGCGCAGCCGTGCTTGGTGACGACGATCGCGCCGCAGGCATTGCCCAGCCGGGCCGCGCGGTACCAGCTCCAGCCTTTGACATAGCCGTACAGGAAACCGGCGGCGAAGGCATCGCCAGCCCCCAGGATGTTGTAGACCTCGACCGGGAAGCCTGGCGCATCAATGACCTCGCCGCTGGCCAGATGAATCCGTACACCCTGCGCCCCGCGCTTCTGGATCAGGGCCTGCGGGCCACGGCTGAGCAGGGCAGCGATAGCGTGCTCGACATCGCCAACAACTCGCGCGTCTGAAAGCGACTGAGTCAGCCTGACCTGGGTAGGGTCGCTCAGCATGGCCGCGTTGATCTCATCCTCGGTGCCGATAGCGGTATCCACCAGCGGCAACAGGGCGCGGATCATCACGCCGAAGGCGCGCACGTCGTGCCACTGATCGGGGCGGAAGTCGATGTCCAGGACGACTTTCGCGCCATGCTGCCGCGCCATTTCCGCCGCGAAGAACGTGGCGCTGCGGGCGGGTTCCTTGGCCAGATTGGTCCCGGCGATCTGCACGACCCTGGCCTGCGCGATCGGCGCGGCCAGCACATCGTCGATCGTGATCTCGGTGTCGGCGCAGTTGTCGCGGTAAAAGACCAGCGGAAAGCGATCCGGCGGCTGGATGCCGAGCAGCACGGCGGCGCTGCGCCGGCCCGGCTTGCGCACAATGTAACGGGTGTCGATGCCTTCGTTGTTCAGGAAGTGGAGGATGAAGTCGCCGACCGGGTCCTGGCCCAGGCCGGTCAGCAGGGCGGTCTTCAACCCCAGGCGATTGGCCCCCACGCTGATGTTGGTGGGGGAGCCGCCGACATAGGCCGCGAAGCTGGTGATCTGCTCGAACGGCGCGCCGATGTCGTTGGAGTACAGGTCAATCCCGCTGCGGCCAATGCTCAGGAGATCGTAAGCTTTGTCCAAGGCGCTTTTCCTCGTGTACCGATGGGTTAGAACCGGCGGCTCCATTCCCGCGGCCAGCGCTCGATCACGACTTTGGTCTGCGTGTAGAACTCGACGCCGTGCCAGGCCTGACCGTGCAGGTCCCCAAAGAAGCTTTCCCCCCAGCCGCTGAAGGGGAAGAAAGCCATCGGCGCAGCGACGCCGATGTTGACGCCGATGTTGCCGGCGTTGGCCTCGTAGCGGAACCGGCGGGCGCTGGCGCCATCGCTGGTGAAGATGCAGGCCATGTTGCCATAGCGGCGGTTGTTGACCAGCTCGATGGCCTCGTCCAGGGTCTGGACGTGCATCAGGCTCAGGACAGGGCCGAAAATCTCGGTATGGGCGATCTCGCTGTCCGGCGGTACGTCATCCAGAACCGTCGGGAAGACGAAATAGCCGTCCTCATAGCCGTTAACCCGCTTGCCCCGTCCGTCCACAAGCACGCTGGCGCCTTCCTGAGCGCCTTTGGCGATCAGCCCTTCGATGCGCTCTTTGCTCTGCGCGGTGATGACCGGCCCCATCTCCACGCCCGGGTCCAGCCCGTAGCCGACGACGCGGGTCGCGGCGGCTTCGGCGATAGACTCAGTGAACGTGTTTCTGGCCCCGCCGACGGTGATCGCCACGGATGCCGCCAGACAGCGCTGCCCGGCGCAGCCGAAAGCTGAATCGGCCATGATGCGCGTGGTGGTGACCATATCAGCGTCGGGCATGATCACAACCGGGTTCTTGGCCCCGCCCTGGCACTGGGCGCGTTTGCCGTTTTCCGCAGCCCGGCGGTAGATGTAACGGGCGACTGGCGTGGAGCCAACGAAGCTGATCGCCCGGATGATCGGGTGATCCAGGATGGCGTCGACGGTCTCCTTGCTGCCGTTGACCAGCTGGATCACCCCCGGCGGGAAGCCCGCCTGAGCGATCAGTTCGAACAGGCGCTGGCTGGCCATCGGGACGCGCTCGCTGGGCTTGAGGATGAAGCAGTTGCCGGTGGCGACGGCATAGGGCAGGAACCACAGCGGGATCATGGCCGGGAAGTTGAAGGGGGTGATGGCTGCCACGACACCCAGCGGCTGGCGGATCATGTGCTCGTCGATGCCACGGGCAATGTCCTCGTTGTTGTAGCCCTGCATCAGGCTGGGGATGCCACAGGCGACTTCAATGTTCTCAATGCCGCGCCGGATTTCGCCCACGCTCTCGGCGTAGGTCTTGCCGCATTCGTTGGTCACAATGCGGGCCAGCTCATCCAGGTGCTCTTCCAGCAGGGCCTTGAGCTTGAAGAGAAACTGGATGCGATCCGGGGCAGGGGTGCGCCGCCATTCCTGAAAGGCCTTCAGGCCAGCCTGGGCTGCCGCATCCACTTCCACGCCGGGCGATAGCGGGACATGGGCGAGCGTCTGAGCGGTGGCCGGGTTGGTGACCGGCAGCACGGTAGACGAGCCAGAATTGTGCCACTGGCCGTTGATGAAATTACGCAGAACAGGTTCTTGAGGCATAACGGTTTCTCACTGGTGAGCAGGGTAAAAGGCAAACTATTGGGAGGCGTTGAAACGGGATGGGTGTATTGTCCGCACTTTACCCGAATGGCGAATCAACGTCAAGCCGCGCCGGAGGAATCGGGTGGCCAGCGCACACCCTCCACGAATACCGCCCGGCATGGCGTCGAACAGACCCCGGCGATGTTCAGCGGAAAGGCGATCAGCGTGCCTTCCAGGATATCGGCCTGATCCAGGTTGACCAGCGGGGCCAGCAAGAGCATCCCCCGTTCGTAGAGGGGGGCGAGCAGACTGCCGACCTCATCCTGGATGTCTGCGTCAACCCGATCAGCCCACCGGCATTCCATCACCGGCGTGTCCAGCCCCAGGATGCTGAAAGGTTGTTCCAGGAACCAGTCGAGGGTGGAACGGGCAAAGGCCGGCGCCTGGGTCACGTATTCCGGCTGGTTCCAGCGCCGCCCCCAGCCAGTGTCGATCAGCAGCGCCTCGCCTTCCCGGAGGCCCGGATCGCAGCGGCGCAGGTCGTCAGCGCGGATGAGCGTATAGGGTTCGGCGGTGGGCAGGCGCAGGATGCGCGCTGGACGGATGAAGGCTTCCACGCCGATCTGATCGATGGTCGGGCCGCCTGCGATGAGATGGGCGGAGGTCTCCAGGTAGCTGCCGGTCAGGGTGGAGAGCTGCAGTGCGTGTGCGTCAAAGCCGTGCGCGGCAATGGATGCCACCGGCCTGATCTCCACAGGCGGCAGGACAGCCCCGCCCAGGTCAAGCTGGTTGTAATCCCACATTCCACTGGTGATCTTCCCTGATAGATCGATCAAGCGTGCCATTGGTCCCTGCCTTTCCTCACTCTGGCGTCGCTTCCGCGCGCCGGTACACGATTTCGCCTCCGACAATGGTCAGGGTGATCTGTCCCTGTTCGTCCATGACCGTCAGATCGGCGTCAAAGCCGGGGGCGATCTGGCCCTTGCGGGGCAGACCCAGGACGCGGGCGGGCGTTGTGCTGGCCATAGCCGCGGCCTCCGCCAGCGAGCAGCCGGTGATCGCCCGCATGTTGCGGATGGCGGCATCCATGCTCAGTACAGCCCCGGCCAGGGTGACGCCGTCGGCCAGCCGGGCGCTGACGCCGTCCGTGGTGACGCGCTGCGTGCCGAGCTGGTAAGTCCCCGGCGCCATGCCCAGGGCGGCGATGGTGTCGGTTACCAGAGTGATCCCGGCGGAACCCTTGAGCCGGTAGGCCAGGCGGATCATCTCCGGGTGGGCGTGGATGCCATCCACGATCAGGCCGACCGGCACCTGACTGGCCAGCAGCGCTCCGACCAGACCCGGCTCGCGGTGGTGCATCCCACGCATGGCGTTGAAGAGGTGCGTGCCATAGGCGATCCCGGCAGCGAAGCCGGCCATCGCCTGTTCATAGGTCGCGTCGGAGTGCCCGGCGGAAGCGACGACGCCGTTGCGCCGCAATTCGGCCACCAGTTCCAGCGCGCCTGGCAGTTCCGGAGCCAGGGTCATCAGGCGGACGAAGCCGTTGAGCATCGTGTGCAGCTCGTCCACATTGGGCTGGCGCAGCAATTCCGGGCGGTTGGTAGCCTTGCGGGCTTCGTTCAGGAAAGGGCCTTCCAGGTGCAGACCGAGTACCTGTGTACCATGCGTCTCACGGCTGGCGGCGGTGATCCGCTCCAGCCAGGGGCGGTAGTGATCCAGCGGGGCGGCGACGATCGTCGGCAGGAAGCCGGTCACGCCGGTGGCGGGCAGCCGCGCCGCTACTTCGATCACGGATTCCGGCTCGCCCATGAAATCGTGGCCGAAGGCGCCGTTGATCTGCAGGTCGATGAAGCCAGGCAGGAGAACGCCGTCAATGGTGATGTCCGGCGTGGCTCGCGGCGGACCGGGGTGAACGGCCGCGATCTGACCGCCTTCGAGGATGACTTCGCCTTCGGCAAGGACGCCGTTGGCTGCCAGCAATGGCCCGTACAGCCTCAGCATGGTGCTACTCCCTGTGTGAAGCGGGGGATGCCCGCGCCCGTCCGAGCACGATTATAGACCCGATGGCTGCCATGCTCCCACAGCCTGGGCGGCGCGGGACGCGGATGCGCCAGTGTCCCGGCTGCGAAACGGCGCGATTTCCCGGCCTCCGGCGCTGGCCCGTGCCTTGTCCAGCAGCCCGTGCTCCCCTACAATACCTTTGAGTGGTTTGGCTCTGTATAGCCAGCCGATTGCGTTGGCGGCGGAAGCCGGTATGCTCCGGATTCTGCCTGACTCTCCCGGCTTGCGCCCCGACGGCGCGGGCCGGGGATAGCCAGGGGAGACAACCTGATGCACATCGTTCACGTGTATATCCACGTCAAGCCGGATGCGATCGAGGACTTCAAGGCCGTGGCTGTCGAGAACGCCCGGCACAGTATCCAGGAACCGGGCATCGTTCGGTTCGATGTCATCCAGCAGAAGGACGACCCCACCCGCTTTGTGCTGGTGGAGGTCTACCGCACCGAGGAAGATGTCGCCCGGCACCGGGAAACCGCCCACTACCTGAAGTGGCGGGAGGCTGTGCCGGACCTGCTGGCCGAGCCGCGCTACAGCGTCGTGTACCACAACGTCCATCCTGATGACGCGGGCTGGGGATAGGCTGATGCGCTTCGAATTCGCCACTGCCACGCGCATCCTCTTTGGGCCGGGAACGCTCCAGGAAGCGGCTCCACTGGCTGCCGAACTGGGTCGGCGACCGCTGGTGGTGATCGGTCTCGCTGTCGAGCACGCCCGGCCCCTGCTGGATGATCTGGCAGCGCATGGCCTGGCGGTGACGCTGTTCCGGGTGGAAGGGGAACCGACGACGGCCGTGGTGCAACAGGGTTGCGCTGCCGCCCGCGCTGACGACTGCGATCTGGTAATCGGCTTTGGCGGGGGCAGCGCCCTGGACACGGCCAAAGCTATCGCCGCCCTGCTGACCAATGACGGCGATGTGCTCGATTATCTGGAGGTGATCGGGGGCGGGCGTGCATTGACTCGCCCCGCCGCGCCGTGCATCGCCATCCCGACCACCGCAGGCACGGGCGCGGAGGTCACCCGTAACGCGGTGCTGCTGTCCCCGGAGCATCGGGTCAAGGTCAGTCTGCGCAGCCCGCTGATGCTGCCACGGCTGGCTATTGTTGACCCGGAACTGACCTACAGCCTCCCTCCGGAGGTCACCGCAAGCACCGGTCTGGACGCGCTGACCCAGCTGGTGGAGCCGTTCGTCTCTCACCGGGCCAACCCGCTGACGGACGCGCTGTGCCGCGAAGGACTGGGGCGCGCCGCCCGTTCGCTGCGCCGGGTGGTTCAGGCGCCTGATCCCGCTGCACGGGAGGACATGGCTCTGGCCAGCCTGTTCGGCGGGCTGGCCCTGGCCAATGCCGCGCTGGGGGCCGTACATGGCTTTGCCGGGGTGCTGGGCGGCATGTTCGACGCGCCGCACGGGGCCATCTGCGCCCGCTTGCTCCCTTTCGTGATGGAGGCTAATGTCCGCGCGCTGCAGACGCGCGACCCGGCCAACCCGGCTCTGCGGCGCTATGACGAGGTCGCTCACCTGCTGACCGGCTGGCTGACCGCTACCGCCGCTGATGGCGTGGCTTGGGTGCATGATCTGTGCCACGACCTGGAGGTCCCACCGCTGGCTGACTATGGCCTGACCGAGGCCGACTTCCCGGTAGTGGTGGAAGGCGCCAGCCGCGCCAGTTCAATGAAGGGCAATCCGATTGCGCTGACGACGGAGGAACTGACGGCCATTCTGGCGCAGGCGTTGTAGCGTTGGGGGGCGCTCCGGCGTGCTGTACGGGCATGTTGCCGGCGCATCCCCGGCGGGTGGGTAAGGATGGCGTCGTGGACTCTGATCGTGACTGGCTGGAAAGCCTGTTTCGTCCGCCAGCGGTTATCACCCTGCTCAGCGGGGCATCCGGCAGCGGCAAGACGCTGCTGTGCCTGCGTGCTGTTGCCGTCGCTCGCGCCGCTGGTCTGACGGTGCGCGGTGTGCTGACGCCGGGGCGCTACGCGGCGGATGGCACGCGGATCGAGATCGATCTGCTCGATCCGGCGACGGCGCAGTGCTGGCCGCTGGCTGTCCGCCACGAGCAGGGCGCGGGCGCACCTGGCGGTGCGGGCGCACCTGATGGTGCAGCCGAATCAGTGGCAACCCTGCACTGGCAGTTTGTCCCGGACGCGCTGGCCCGTGGGGCGGCGCTGCTGGCGGCCAGCGGAGCGTGCGACCTGCTGGTGATCGATGAGATCGGGCCGCTGGAGCTAGAGCGCAATCAGGGCTGGGTGGTTGCGCTGGATGTGTTGCGGGCGGCGGCCTACCGGCGGGCGCTGGTGGTGATCCGGCCCAGCCTGGTCGAGGCGCTGCTGACGCGGCTGGCCCCGCTGCCGGTGCATGTGATCACGCTACCGGGGCCGCAGCCCTGAAAGGAAGTGCGATACCGGCGGGATCAGGGCGATCCCGCCGGTTTTTGCACTGCTGCTCAGTGGTCGTAGGGGAAGGCGCGTGCTTGCGCCGCCATCAGCACATCTTCAGCGTAGCGCAGCGCCCCGCTGATCACTGTGACGATCAGCAATTGCAGCCCGCGCCAGCGCCGCCGACGGAAGCCGCCGCGTAGCCGGAAAGCGGCGTAGGCCGTGACAAAGCGCCGCTGCAATGTGGGCAGGGCGTGGAAGCCCACGCCGATGGCAAAACCGATGTCCCGCATCCCGGCCCGTTCCAGCATCCCGGCCATCTGCATCACCGACACCCGCTGACTCAGGACACTCACCCCCAGCAAGATCGTCGTCGCCCGGCAGGCCATCTGCAGGCTCAGGATCAGGCCGGAGCGCGAGTAAGCGATGCCCAGCAGGCGGTCATCCGGCTGTCCGGCCCACAGCGCGCCGGGCAGGATCAGCATGAGGATCAGCAGCAGCCAGCGCCAGCGCAGGATGGCGTGCAACGCCGCCGGAGCCAGGCGCAGGGCCAGGCCAAACATGGCCAGCAGGCTGGCCAGCGGCCACCAGCCGCTGCCAGCGACCGCGATGATCATCGCGGCAGTCATGGCCAGCACAGTTGGGCCGGGGCGTGGACGCGGCTCTACGGTCATCCCTGGGCGCTCACCTCAATGCGGTTGACCATGCGCGGCTGCATTCTGCCGCCTTCGCCGGGGATGACCATGCGCAGCGGCGCTTCGTCAGCGTTCAGGTTGCCGTCTTTGCGGGCGTAAGCCAGCACGGCGTCCTGCCGCGTGAACAGCTCCGGCGGGTAGGTGCTGCTGAAGCCGTCGACTGCCACCGCCTGGACGGTGGCGATCGCTTCCAGGTCAAAGCCGGCTTCGGTCAGCAGATCGCCCAGCCGCACACCGACATACTGGCCGTCCGCTGATTCGACCTCGGTCACTGGCAGGGCCTGAAGTTGCTCCAGCGTGAAGGTGCGCTCAGTATCGCCGCCGCTGATGGTCAGGATGATACCGGGCGCGGAGGCTTCCTGCGGCGGGGTGGGTGAGGCTTGCCCGGCGGGGCTACAGGCGGCAAGCAGCAGCACCGCGAGGAGGATCAAAGCTACTGGCAGGTGTCTGGTATGCATGTAAGACGCTCCTTGTCGTCGAGAAAAACGCCAGTCCAGTTCAAGCGGATGTAGCAGGATCGTTCAGCGGGGCAGCCTGGCGGCGGCGGATCTGCTGCCCGACCTGCCAGCCCAGCCAGCCGGCCAGCAGACCGCCGAGCACATGGATGCCGAGCAGAATGGCTACAACCGCCCAGGCCAGGTCCGGGCTGAGACCCAGCGTCCGCGCTCCGTTCTCTATCGTGCTTGTCCAGATGGTCAGGATGCCCTGCCCGGCCAGGATGCCCCAGGTCAGGAAGGGGTGGAAGAAATTCCAGGCAATGGCTGCCGCGCCCGCCAGCAAAAACGCTTTCCGGCTGATCCTGCCGTGCAGGGTGAGCACGCCTTCAGCCAGCAGCGCTTCGATGAAGATGGCGAGCATCGGATTGTTCACAGACTGGCCCAGGCTGAACATCTTGAGCACGGCGGTGACGATCCCCATCGCCAGCGTCGCCCCACGCCGGGGCACGAACAGGCGACCGATCAGCAGGATGGTGACGCCGATCCCACCCAGGATGATCCCTTTGAACGGGATATTGGCCAGGTGGATCACCGATCCCAGCGTGGTTTCGATCACGCCCCACAGGGCGCCGAATGTGCCGATCAGGACCAGTTCACGCAGGTTGAAGCGCATGTTCTAACTCTCCTTCTTTCTGGTGAATGGGCCGTCCATCCGCCACGATGCGGCCTTCCTGCAGCAGCACCAGACGGTGGGCGTAACGGTGTACAAGCTTGTAGTCGTGGGTGATCATCAGGACGGCTGTCCCCTGCGCATTGAGATCGGTGACGAAGGCCATCAGTTGCTCCAGGTGCCGCCAGTCCTGACCGAGCGTGGGTTCGTCCAGGATCAGCAGGGCGGGCTGCAGGGCCAGCACCGCAGCCAACGCCAGGCGTTGCTGTTGCCCGGCGGAGAGGGCGTGGACGGGCCGCCACTGCAGGGCGGTCAGGTCGCAGCGTTCCAGCGTACGGGCGTGCACATCCGGCGCAAAGCAGCCAAAGTTGTGCGGGCCAAAAGCAACCTCTTCGTCCACCGTGTCGCAGAAGAGTTGATCCAGCGGGTTCTGGAAGAGCAGCCCGACATCCAGCCCCATCCGCACCCGCTGGCGGCCATTGAAGATGACCCGCCCGCGCCGGGGGGACTTAAGACCCGCGGCCACCAGCGCCAGGGTGCTCTTGCCCGCGCCGTTATCCCCGGCCAGAGCGACGAATTCGCCCGGCCACAGGGTCAGGTGAATATCCTTGAGGACGGTGTGCCGGGCGTAACCGGCCTCGATCCCTTCCAGGATCAGCAGCGGTTGGTCGGCAGTAGGGTGCACACCGTCAGGTTCCAGCAGAGTCTGCCCGTCTGCCACTGGCTGAGGGGCCGGGCGGCGCATCCCCAGCCGGCGCAGCAGGGCCGTGTTCTGGAGGATGCTTGCCGCCGGGCCGTCAGCGGCGACACGCCCTTCATCCAGCAACACCACCCGCGTTGCCAGATGAGCCACCTCACCCAGGCGGTGCTCGATCAGCAGGATGGTCGTGCCCTCCTGCTCGTGCAGATGCCTGAGCACGCGAACGACCTGCCAGGTAGTCTGGACATCCAGGCTGGAGGTTGGCTCATCCAGGATGAGCACGCGCGGCCCCATGGTCAGGACGGCGCCAATGGCAACGCGCTGGATTTCCCCGCCGGAGAGGGCATCCAGGCGGCGCAAGAGCAGAGGAGTCAGATCGAGCGCGTCGGCGGCCCAGGATACCCGGGCGCGGACAGTCTGCTCGTCCAGTCCCAGGTTACGCGGGCCGCAGGCCAGTTCTTCTGCCACGGTCAGGTTGAAAAGCTGAGCGCGCGGATTCTGGAAGACGATGCCGATCTGCTGGGCGACCTGGGCAGGCGGCAGGCGCAGGGCGTCGCCGCCGCAAATCCCGATGGTTCCGGTGAGGGATACCCCTTCCTGGCTGCGCAGCAGGCCAGTCAGAGCGCGGGCCAGCGTGCTCTTGCCGCTGCCGGAAGGGCCGCTGATCAGCACGAATTCACCGGCGTCGATGTGCAGGCTGACATCGCGCAGTACCGGCAGCCCGCGCAACGCGACGCTCAGACTTTCGACATGGATTGCCCCCGGTCTAACAGCGCCGCTGACCGGGCCGGTGATGGACGGTGAACAGGGAGCAGATGGTGCGGTCATAAAAACGCCAGCCGGAGAATCGGACGGCTGGCGGACTCGCTATCCTGGCGGGCAGCGAGCGGTCGTTTCTCCTTTCCAAAACGGGAGGCATGGGCGTTTCCACCCATACCCTCATGTCCGGAGTACGGACAGCCCTTGCGGGTCGGTCTGCCGCCATAGCGCGGACGGTGGCGCGCCTTAGGGGCCGCGATGCGCGTGATCACGCTGTCGCAGGCCATCGACAGACTCGGAGAGTGTTTGTGGTTGTTAATACGGCCCTGTCGGCTTGGCCGACCGGCTCTGTATTCTGACATATTTTACCCTGTGCAGGTGGATCGGACAATCGAAAGCTGAGGTTACTAAGAACACGCCATGCCAGCAATTGCCCTGAACAGGTTGAAAAGAGGGGTGCCTGGACGCCGTTTTCCCTTGCTTTTGTGCCGGAGCTATGCCATAAACAGTCCTGCGTGCAGGCCGGGGGCCTGATGGCCGCCCGGATAGTGTGGCCTAGTGAGGCGATGAGGGAAAAACCCTATGAGTGTTCCGCGCCCTGAATATCCGCGACCGCAGTTTGTTCGCCCGGATTGGCTATGCCTGAATGGCGAATGGCAGTTCGAGATCGATGCTGGCGACAGCGGGCTGGAACGCGGCCTGCTGGAGCGTGAGTTGAGCGACCGTATCCTGGTGCCGTTCTGCCCGGAATCCCCGCTCTCCGGGATCGGCCACCTGGACTTCATGGACGCAGTCTGGTACCGCCGCCAGGTGACTATCCCGCCGGAATGGGCAGGACGGCGGGTGCTGCTGCATTTCCAGGCGGTCGATTATGACGCGACTGTGTGGGTGAATGGCCACGAGGTCGGCCGTCATCGTGGCGGCTTTGCGCCGTTCAGCTGCGACCTGAGCCGCGTGGCGAAGCCCGGCGAGACGATCACGATCGTCGTCCGCGCCCGTGACGATCACCAGTCGCCCAAGCCGCGTGGCAAGCAAATCCACCGCTACTATGGCCCCCGCGGCGCGCACTACCTCCGCACGACCGGCATCTGGCAAACGGTCTGGCTGGAGCCGGTACCGGAGATCGCCTTCAAGCGCCCGCGCATCACGCCCGACGTGGCCAATAGCCTGTTCCGGCTGGAACTGCCGATCACCGGCAACCGGCCCGGACTGCGCGTCCGTGCTGTCCTCCGGGATGCCGCCGGAGTCGTCAGCAGCGCTGAGGTCCCGGCGGATTCCGACCTGGCTCCCCAGCTTTACCTGCCGGTTCCGCCGGAGCGCCGCCGTCTGTGGTCGGTCGGCGATCCACATCTGTACGATCTGGAACTCACGCTGGTGGACGCTGACGGGCGCGTCGTTGACCGGGCGCAGAGCTATGCCGGTCTGCGCGGGATCGCCATCGATGGCAAGGCGATCAAGATCAACGGCCAGGTGGTCTTCCAGCGGCTGGTGCTGGATCAGGGTTACTACCCGGATGGCATCCTGACCGCGCCCAGCGACGAAGCCCTGATCCGCGATATTGAGCTGAGCATGGCTGCCGGGTTCAACGGCGCACGCCTCCACCAGAAGGTGTTTGAGGAGCGCTTCCTGTACCATGCTGACCGGCTGGGCTATATCGTCTGGGGCGAGTTCCCCGACTGGGGTTGCTCCGGCTATGGCCCGCACGAAGATCACCAGCAGCCCGGCGCGACGTATATCACCCAGTGGCTGGAGGTGATCGAGCGTGACTATTCGCATCCATGCATCGTTGGCTGGTGCCCGCTGAATGAAACCTATCAGACTCTGACCGACCGGATCACCGTGCTGGACGACGTCACCCGCGGGATGTTCCTGGCGGCCAAGGCGCTCGATACCACCCGCCCGGTGCTGGACGCTTCCGGCTATTCGCACCGCGTGCCGGAGGCGGACGTCTACGACAACCACGACTACACTCAGGATGTCGCCCGTTTTGCCCAGCGTCACGCCCGGACGGGGGAGGGGCTGCCTTTCTACAATTCGCCGGATTACGAGTATGTCGCCTGGGACGGCCTGTCGCCCTTCCCCGGCAAGCAGTGGTCGATCGCCTACCGCGGCCAGCCGTTCTTCGTCAGCGAATTCGGCGGCACGTGGTGGAATCCTGAGGCGGCGCAGGGCGATTCGTGGGGCTACGGTGAACGACCGCGCAGCTTGGAGGAGTTCTACGCCCGCTTTGAGGGGCTGTGCAGCGCCCTGCTGGATAACCCGGCCATGTTCGGCTACTGCTACACCCAGCTCACCGACGTTTATCAGGAGCAGAACGGGATTTACACCTTTGACCGCCGGGCCAAGTTCGACCTGGAGCGCATCCGCCGTATCCAGACCCGGCAGGCGGCCATCGAGAAGCTGTACTCCGGGAGCTAAAACGCCCGGCAAGCAGCGCCAGACGCCAGCGGGGAGCCGCCAATCGGCTCCCCGTGTGGTTTTCTGTAGGGGGATGGCTAGGCACTCACGCCCAGGATCAGCATGGTCATGTCGTCGAACTGCTCGGCGTCTCCCTGGTAAGCGGCCAGGTGGTCAAACACGGTCCGGCATAGTGCGCCAGGAGGCAGGGCGCTGTGAGCCTGCAACAGGTTCTTGAGCCGGTCGCGATCGTACAGGCGACCATCCGCCGCCTGCACATCAATCAGGCCGTCGGTGTAGAGCACCAGCCGGTCGCCGGGGCGCAGATCGATTTGCTCTTCGGAGAGCGCCAGGCGGTCTCCCTCCAGCAGGCCCAGGGCCAGGCCGCTTCCCTGCAATTCGACGGCCTGCGCGTCCCGCAGCAGCAGCGGCCGATCATGCCCGGCCCGGCTGTAGGTCAGGCAACCGGCGGCCTGCTCCACCACACCGTAAAAGATCGTGACGAACATATCCGGCTCGCCAAGCTCCAGCAGCAGGCGGTTGACGGCGGCCAGCACCGCGGCGGGGGAGGCCGTACGCCGGGCTTCCGCCAGCAACAGGCTGCGCGTCAGGGCCATGAACAGCGCCGCTGGCATCCCCTTGCCAGAAACATCGGCGATGGCCAGGGCAAAGCGGTCATCGTCCAGCCGGATCACGTCGTAAAAGTCGCCGCCCACCTGCCGGGCTGGCTCGCTACCGGCGGCGAAGCTGTAGCCGGGGATGCGCGGGAAGGTGCGCGGCAACATGCTCTGCTGCACCTGGCGGGCCAGCGCCAGCTCGTGTTCCAGGCGTTCCTTCTTAGCCAGTTCGATCTGCGCCGCTTCAAGCTGGGTGACCTTCGACTGGAGCGCCTCGATCAGGCCGGCTCGCTGGATGGCCAGGGCGGCCTGATTGGCAAAGGCGTGAACCAGGGCGATCTCGCCCGGCGTGAAACGCCCTTTGAAAGTCGAGTGCACGATCATCAGGCCAACCGGCTGATCCTGCGCCGCCAAAGGGATGCGCAACCCGACCCGTAACCGCCCGCCCTCCAGATCGGGGTGGCGCGGCGGGATGCCCGGCGGCCAGGCATGAAAGGGGGTCGGCGCCGTTCCGCTGAACTCAGCCGGGTCAAGGCTGATCTGCCGGCCCACGTGATCCGGTTGCCAGCCGCTGACGGCCAGCACTTCCGCCCGGTTGCCCGGCAACAGCAGGTACAGGATGGCCCGGTCAGCCCCGCATAGATCGCGCACACAGGCGCAGACGCGATGGCCCAGCCCGGTCAGTGAGGTCGAGCCGAGCAGGCTGTGGCTGATCCCCTGCAGCGTGATCAAAGCTCTGGTCCGCTCCTCCAGGACGCGGTTGGCGCTTTCCAGCTGGGCCAGCTTCTGCTGCAGCCGGGTATTCAGGTCGGCCAGCGCGGTCTCGCTGGCGGTGAGCAGGTGGTAGGTGTGCAGCAGCTGGCCGTGCTCAAAGCGCAGGACATCGGCCAGGGAGAGGTGGCCGAGCGCGGCCAGCTGCACGGCATACTGCTCCATGGCCAGCAGGCCGCCCTCCTGCACATGATGGATGTCGAAGAGCAGGACATCGCCGTAGCGCCCTGTGCCGCCGCAACGATCGCAACTGCCCGGCGCGTAGAACGGCATGGACTCGCCGGGCGGGGGCAGCGCCTCCGGGGAGCGCTCCGCCAGCGCTGCGCGCCCCAGCGCCTCGTAATCCGGGCACAGCTGACGCAGGATTCCCTGCTGGTGGGCTGTTGGCAGCACCGGCTGGCGGCAGGTCGGGCAAAGCGCTGGAAGACGCTCCACCGTGACCGTCCAGCGCAGATGATTGAGGCAACGCTCATCCACGCCAAGCGCCGCCAGTTGCCCGGCGACCTGACCGCCGCGAAAGATCGTGTCCAGCTGGGAGAATACCTGCACGCCCTGTGCAGCAGCTTCCAGCGCGGGGAGGGCGGTCTGCTCGGACAGACGGTCGATGACCAGCAGGTCAGGGCGCCCGGCGGCCAGTGTGCGGGCGATCAGGTCGGCGTGTGTGTTGGGAGCTGTGACCGGCAGGACGTGCACCCGCCCGCGCATGTCGGGAGGCAGTCGTCCCAGCGGTTCTTCCTCAGCCACAACCACGCAGGTCGCTTCCGGATGGGTGGTCAGCACTTCGCGCACCAGAATGCGAAAGATGGTGGAACGACCGCTGGGCAGCACACCCTGCTGCCTGGCGCCGACGGCCAGCGGACGCGCGTCCAGCCCGGCAACAACCACGCAGCCGGCCCGTTCGGCAGCGATCCGGGCGACCAGCCGGTCTACCGCCGCCAGGTGGAAGAAAGCTTCAAGCGTGAGCATCTATGTTTCTCCCCTCCTGACAGCCTGTATGCTGGATGGCCGCCGGTTACAGCGGCGACGGCGGGACAGCCGCCGGGGATAGCGCTCAGCGGTAAGCGCCGTACTCGCGAATGGTCTCGTAGACGGCCAGCAGGTTTTCCACCGGCGTCTCTTCCAGGATGTAGTCGTGGCTGGGGCTGGCGACGTACCCGCCGCCGGGCATCATGATCTCCAGCACACGGCGGGTCTCCGCGCGGGCCTGGTCAGGCGTGCCTTCGATCAGCAGTTGCGTGTTGATCGCGCCCATCAGCGTGATCGCGCCGCCGAACTCCCGCTTGAGCACAGCGGGGTCCATGCCCCGGCAGTTGGGCTGCAGGGCCTGCAGGCCGTCCAGACCGGCCTCGATCATGGCCGGGATCAGGGGGGCGAAGCCGCCGCAGCAATGCAGCAGCACCTTGAGGTTGTAGCGATGGCCCAGGTCGATCAGGCGCTTGAGGTGAGGCAGGACAAAGCGCCGGAATTGCGCCTCGCCGATCTGCGAAGCCGCCGCAGCAATGCAGCAGCACCTTGAGGTTGTAGCGATGGCCCAGGTCGATCAGGCGCTTGAGGTGAGGCAGGACAAAGCGCCGGAATTGCGTCTCGCCGATCTGGGGGCCGCGCTGTGTGCCGAAGTCGTTGCCGATGAAGAAGATGTCGATGACATCCGCCGCCGCTTCGAAGACACGCCGGCTAACCTCGGCGTAATAATCCACGCAGTGCTCCAGCACGGCGTCAACAATCGCCGGCGCGTCATACATCTTCAGCAGCAGGTTTTCCATGCCCAGCAGATCGATGGCGTCATGCCAGAAGGGCGCCCATTCCCCGCCCATGATGGCGTATTGCCCGCCGTATTGCAGCGCTTCCGCCCGGATGTGGGAAACATCCATCCAGTCCGGGTCGGGCCAGGCGTAGGCGTCGATCTCAGCGGTGGATGTGGCGGCGGCGAGGGGGTGGCTCATTGGCTGGCCGCCTTCGTAGCCGTGGCGCAGGATGCCGAAAGGCGAGCGGTAAGTCGCGCCGGGGGGCAGGTTGGTGTAGGGCGCGGCGTGATCAGGGCCAGCGTAGACCGCCAGGACGCGCCGGAAGTCATCGCCGACGGCGCGATGAAGGCTTTCGTCATCCGGCAGGTTCAGGAAGCGCCGCGCTTTGGCGGCAAAGGCGGGCGAAGTCCCCAGCCAGGCCGGTACATGATCCGGCTCAGTATGGTTGAAGGCTGCCAGTACCCGTTCTCGTGAGGTCATTGGAGGAGTCATGCCCGGATCCTTATGCACAATGGCGATGGCACTCTGTTGCGGCAAAACGATCGCGCTTGTTTTTGTGGGCGCTATTCTTCCCTGTGATCGGCGGCGTGGAGCGTATCAGTGTCAGGCCGACCCTCGACCTGGCAGGCGGCGCACAGCCCGTAAAGTACCAGGTGGTCCATGCGCACGGCGAAGCCGTATTCCCTGGCAATCGCCCGGAATGCCCCCCGCAGGATAGTGTCCTCGACTTCCATCTCTCGCCCGCAGGCCTGGCAAACCAGGTGGTGATGCGGCGCGGCATGGGCGATCTCGTACACGGTTTCCCCGGAGGCCAGTTCCGCCGAGACGACCAGCCCCAGCGCCACAAACACGTCCAGCGCCCGGTAGACGGTTGACCGGTCGATTGACCGGTCTCTGGCCCGCACCCGCGCGTAGACTTCGCCCAGCGTAGTATGCCCGCCGCCTTCGCATACGGCGTCCAGGATGGTCAGCCGCTGGGGCGTTACCCGCAGCCCGTGCGCCCGCATGATCTCAACGTAGTCGATCCGCTGGTGAGTCATTCCGCGCCCTGATGCGATTGTCGCAGTTTTTTGCAATAACGCTTTCGCCTGCCCTGCAGTGCCTATAATGTACCATATACTCCCTCTGAGTGGGGCAGTGGATTGGAGGGTAATATGCACGATAGCGCACAGGCGACAGAGCTGACACAGGCAGAATCAATGGCGGTGGAAGCCCATGAGCACGAGCATGATCATAGGCATGATGGCGATCACCATCATGATCATCATGACCATGACCACCATCATGACCATGATCACAAGCATGACCACGACCACCCCCATGACCATGATCACAAGCATGACCACGACCATCCCCATGACCATGATCATGAGCATGCCCATGACCACGATCACCATCACGACGATAGCCTGTGGGGACTAATCGCCGGGGCGCTGCACCTGCCCGGCCATGCCCATTCACATGCCCGGCCTGCTTACAGCGATCCGCTCTATACCAACGAACTGGGCATCCGCACGATCAAACTGGCGCTGGCCGCCCTGGGCCTGACGACTGTCCTGCAGTTGCTGATCTACCTGGCCAGCGGCAGTGTGGCCCTGCTGGCTGACACCGTCCATAACCTGGGGGATGCCCTCAATTCCGTCCCGCTGTGGATCGCCTTTGTGCTGGCCCGCCGGGCAGCCAACCGTCGCTATACCTACGGCTACGGCCGGGCGGAAGATATCGCCGGGCTGCTGATCGTCGTCTCAATCGCTTTCAGCGCCGGGTACATCCTGTGGGAATCGATCCAGAAATTCATCCATCCCGAACCGCTGGAGAATCTGGGCTGGGTGGCCGCGGCGGCGCTGATTGGCTTCCTGGGCAACGAATTCGTGGCGTTGCTGCAAATTCAGGTCGGGCGGCGGATCGGCTCTGAGGCGATGATCACCGATGGCCGACACGCCCGCGCCGACGGCCTGACCTCGCTGGCGGTGCTGATTGCTGTGGTTGGCACATGGCTGGGCTACCCGATTGTTGACCCCATTATCGGCCTGTTGATCGGCCTGGCGATTGTTTTCATCACCCGTGATGCCGTGATCGCCATGTGGTACCGGCTGATGGACGCGGTGGACCCGGCGCTGGTAGACCAGGCTGAGGAAGCGATCCGCCGTGATGCCGATGTCCAGGCGGTCGAGACGCTGCGGATGCGCTGGATAGGCCACGCGCTTCACCTGGAGGCTACCATCGCCCTGCCACCGCAACTCACCACCGCCGTTGCCGCCGCCGTCACTGACCGCATCCGTCACGAGCTGGTGCACACGATCCCCAACCTGGCGGAAGTGCGGCTGGTGGTCACGCCAGGCAATGGGAGCACGCCGGGCGTCTGACCCGGCGGCGTTGCCCGTTCTTCTCCCCAGAAAAGACTCAGCGTCGGCCATTCGCGCCGACGCTGTTGTCTTCCGGAGTAATAGCCGGGGCAGGCTGCGGCTTTTACACCAGCAGTCGGTCCAGCACGAAAGGCCCTTCCCGCCGGTAGGCTTCGCCCATCACCGCGCCGGAGTGACCGGCCAGCCCGTTGACCAGCGCCAGCGCCAGGTCGAACTGGCGGTGCAGCGCCAGACCCAGGGCGGCCCTCTCCTGGCGGATGGCGTCATAGTCCGGCACGACCAGGCGCAGCAGTTCCGGCGCGGCCTGCGCCTCGATCATGTCCGCGCTGAAGGCCATCTGGGAGCCAAGCGCGGCCAGCGCCTGCTGCTTGCGGGCAAACGTCTGGCTGATCTCGATCACGCAGTTGGGATGCTCCGGAGTCATGTAGTAGATCGTCCGCACCAGGTGAGGCGGGTGGCCGCCGCAGGCCTCGATTTGCCAGTCACGCCCGGCCAGGGCGAAGGACTCGGTATAGAGCAGGGCGATCTGACGCCGGTCGGGGTCCAGGTCGTGCTGGGCGTGTTCCGGGTCCTGGGTGATCACGATATCCGGGCGGACACGGCGCACCAGTTCCACAATCTTGATCTTCCAGGGTACATCCAGAGTCCAGCTTCCCAGCGGGAAGTCCAGGAATTCGACCTCGGTGATGCCCAGGATGGCTGCCGCTTCCCGCACCTGGGGGCGGCTTTCCGGGCGGGAGAGCAGCACAGCGGCATAGACCTCATCGCCGGCGTCGACGTGCAGGGCCAGCGCCCCGCCACACTCCACGATCTCCAGGCCGAAACTGGCCAGCATCAACACACGGGTCATGTTCTTTCCCTTTCATCAGACGATATGACAGGCACGGTATAGCCAAGGTTCAACGGTTGTGGCGCAGGCGCGGGTTGATGACCTGTTCCAGGGCAAAGCCAATCAGGGCGAAGCCCAGCGAGGCCAGGGCGATCAGCAGTCCCGGCGGCAGTACCCACCACAACCAGGCCGGGGTCAGGAAGGCCCCGCGCACCTGCGCCCAGTACAGCACTGTCCCCCAGCTCTTCTGGATTGGATCGCCCAGACCCAGAAAGCTCAGCGCCGCCTCCAGCAGGATCGCGGCGTTGGTGGCCTGTACGAACTGCCCGGTTGCCAGCAGGAGCACCTGCGGCAGGATATGGTGGTAGAGGATATGGCGATGGGTGGCGCCGATGCCCTGCGCCGCCAGGATGTAATCCTGATTCACGATGGTCAGCACCTGAGAACGGATGATTCGCGCCGTGCCCGCCCAGCTCAACAGGCCAATGATGATGACCGTATTCCACAGGCTGCGCCCCAGGTAAGCGGCCAGCATGATCAGCAGCGGTAGAAAGGGCAGTACCAGCACGATATCGGCCAGACGCATCAGGATACTGCCCAGCCGCCGATAGTACCCGGCCAGTACGCCGACAGCCGTCCCGATCGTGATGGTCACCAGCGCAGCGGTCACGCCGACCGTGAGTGAGATACGCGTGCCGTAGATCAGTTCGCTGAGGATATCCTGCCCGATGTCGTTAGTGCCCAGCAGGTGTTCCGCGCTGGGCCGGGCGAAGGGGCGCCCGACGCGCTCAGCCGGGGGGTACGGGCTGAGCACGTCAGCGAAGATGGCTGTTAGAACCAGACCGGCGATCAGCAGCGTGCCGATGACAGCGGTGACATTGCTGGTCGTCAGGCGGAAGCGCCGGAGCGACGGACGGGCCAGCAGCCGGATGCTCCCGGCGGTGTGTTGCTGTGACTGGGATAGCGGGGGCACCGTTGCGCTCATGCGGCTTTCGTCCGGGGATCAAGCAAAGGATACAGGAAGTCCGCCAGCAGGTTAGCCAGCAGGACGGCCACAGTGAACAGCAGGAACGCGGCCTGCATCACGGGGTAGTCGCGTCCGCTGACCGCCTCGAAGATCAGGCGACCCAGACCGGGGTAGGAGAACACGGTCTCGATCACTGCCGCGCCGCCAAAGGCGTAGCCCAACCGCAGCGTCAGGACGGTCACCACCGGCGCGAGGGCATTGGGGATGACATGGGCGAACAGGATACGCCGCTCGCTAAGACCTTTGGCGCGTGCGGTGCGGATGAAATCCTCGCCCAGCACACCCAGCATGGTGTAGCGCATGGTCAGGTAGATATCGGGCACGCTGATCACTGAAAGGGTGATCACCGGCAGGATGGCGTGCCGCAGCACATCGACCACGTGCGCCCAGCCGCTGTAACCGGAGGCTGGCGTGACCGCGCCGAACGATGGCAATAGCCCCAGTTGCACGGCCACCACCGCGATCAGCAACATCCCCAGCCAGAAGGAAGGCAGCGAATTGATCACGATCATCGTCCACAGCAGGCTCAGGTCAATCGCTTTCGCCCGTCGCCAGGCCGAGATCGCACCGGTGATGATCCCTACCACTGCTGAGAGCAGTAAGGCCGCGCCGGAAAGCAACAGTGTCCAGGGCAGCCGTTCCATCAGCAGGTCGACGATCGGGCGCTTCTGGCGGTAGGAGTAGCCCAGGTCGCCCTGCAACAGGTCGCCCCAGTAGCGCAGATACTGTTCGCCGAGGGGCCGGTCGAGGCCGGCCCCTTCAATGATCTGCGCCCGCTCCTCCGGCTTCAGCAACCCGACATCCACCCCCGCCAGCAGGGCCAGCGGGTTGCCGGGCATCAGCCGCGGCAGGAAGAAGTTGAGCGTAATGGCCACGACCAGCACGATCAGGTACTGGACGGCGCGGCCTCCACGAGCCTGACTGAGCATCGACAGACTCCGGTTTGAGCGTTATGGGCGAGCTGTTTCCGGCAGCAGCGAAAGCTTGTGGAAGATGCCCTGGCCGTTCATAAAGGCCCAGCCGTCATAGACGGAAGCGCGGTAGGCGTATGCGCCATCCGGGTACAGCAGCAGCACAAACGGCAACTGGTCGGCAATGATCAGCTGCAATTCATCCAGCAGTTGCTCCCGTACGGCAGGGTCGGTTTCGCTGTTCAGTTGCGCCGAGAGTTCATCCGCCCGTTCATTGACGAAGCCAGTCAGGTTGAGCGAGCCGAGCGCCGGGTCAGAGTGAACCAGCTGCGAGATGCGGATCGGGTCAGCCTGGACGGAGGCTGACCAGCCCCACACGGCCATGTCGTAGTTGCGGCCCTGGGTCACATCAAAGCCGGGCCAGACCGCTTCTTCCCAGGTGCCCTGTTCGACCGCGGCAACCTGAGCATCCATCCCCACCTGCAGCAGCATTTCGTGCACCAGCTCCGCGATGCGCAGGCGCAGCGAATCCCCGCCATTGACCAGCAGCTCAAACGTCAACGGCTCGCCATCCAGTTCGCGGATGCCGTCGCCGTCGCTGTCCACAATGCCCGCTTCATCGAGCAGGCTGCGAGCGGCTTCAGGATCGTAAACGGTGACTACTTCCGGGTTGAAGTAAGGCGACGCCGGATGAATCCAGCCAGCGCTGCCCACTGTCGCCGCGCCCAGATAGATCGTGTCGACCAGGTCCTGCCGGTTCACCGCCAGGGAGATGGCCTTGCGCACTTCCAGGCGGTTGAAAGGCGTCCGCCCGATATCATAGTTGAGCATCTGGGTGGTGAAGAGCGGCCCCTGGGCGATGGTGACGCCTTCCTGCGCCTTGAGCAGCTCGATCTGCTCCGGGGCGACGGAGCGCACCAGCATGTCGACTTCACCGGCGCGGAAGGCAGCCAGGCTGCCAGCGTCGTCGGCGAATTGAACGACGACCAGTTCCTTCACCAGCGGCGCGCCGGCGAAGTAGGCTTCGTTAGCGACGAAGCGGTAGAACTGCCCGGCCTGGTATTCCGCCAGCTTGTAGGGGCCGGTGCCGATGTTCACCCCGCCGAAGTCATGCTCGGCGGGTGTTTCCACCGCCGCCCAGATGTGTTCCGGCAGGATCGGGACATCCGCCAGGGTGCCCAGCGCCAGCGAAGGGCTGGGCGCGGTCAGGGTGAGTGTGACCTGGGCGTCGCCGGTGACTTCGATGGCGCTCAGCGGGCGCAGATCGCGGGCGAAGCGCCCGGCTTCAGGGTGAGCGCGGAAGTAATCGTAGGTGAATTTGACATCGGCGGCGGTAAACGGCTCGCCATCGTGCCAGGTGACATCTGTCCGCAGGTCGATGGTGACGGTCAGGCCGTCTTCGCTGACTGTAGCGCCGGTTGCCAGCCAGGGTTGCGGCACGCCATCCAGATCAAGCTGGTAAAGCGTGTCGTACTGGAGCAGCAGCAGGTTCCAGCCGGGGTAACCGGTGACATACGTATAGGGGGTCAGGGTTGATTCATCACCAAGAATGCCGATGCGCAGCCGTTCGACGGGCGCGCCCTGGGCCGCGGCGGTTGCGACCAGTAGCAGCGTGAGGGCGAGGACGAGGCTTACCGCCAGGATACGCGGGGTGGCTTTCCTCAACATGCGCCTTCTCCTTGATTTAGAACAAGAACAACTTTCGGCCAGGCAGTGGTGGGGCAAATTATCACACAGGCTATCTAATTTGCAACGACCCGGCGGCCTCCTTTCAGGTCATGGGTACAACCGGCTGACCACAGCGGCAGTTGCCGATCGGCGAGGGAATGTGGTTGATCCACTTTGACCCCGCGGGTATCGGGGTATAAGCCCATTATAGGCAACCAGCAGAGAGCCAGAGCGTTACTGCAAAAAACTGCAATAGCACCGCCGGTGAGCGGGCTGTTCCTGCCTGCGTCACCGTTGGCCGAACATGGCTTCGGGCAGCGTTGCGGGCTGAACCGACTGCGCCCGGCAGACCCAACAAGGGAAGGGCGGGCGATCCCCGGAAGCTGCGATCGCCCGCCCGGCGCGTTAGCTGGTGGCTTTCTTGCGCGGGAAATGGGTCAGACGCGGCCAGTATTTGTCGCACAGGGCCTGGTTGTGCGCATCGCCTTCCGGCACATTGGCGCTGATCAGCACGGGCGGCGTGATGCCCATCGCCATCAGGTTGAGCGCGGTCTGGGCTACGATCGCGTTCAACATGCTCACGCTGATCAGGGTAGAAGTCGGGGCTACACGCCACTCCACGCCCGGCAGGGGCACGGCGGCATCGCCGCGCACGCCCATGGTATCCAGCACGACATCGGCAAGTTCGTACAGCTTCTGGCCGGAAGAGTCGCGTGATGGCGTATTCCGCGAGTGTTCCAGGTTGGTCACGGCGATGACCGTCGCTCCCGCCTGCTTGCCGTAGCGGGCCACCGCGATCGGCACCGGGTTGATCCCGGAATTGGAGATCACAAAGAGCAAATCTCCGGGCTGGATGGTGTAAGCAGCCATGAACAGCTCGGCGTAACCTTCCAGCCGTTCCGCCAGGCCGTTGGTTGGCTCCTCGATGAGCATCACCGGGGCCAGCCCACCGGCCCGCCAGTACAGTTCCCCGGCGATATAACGCGAGTGGCCGCTGCCGAAAGCGTAGGCCAGGCGGTCGGCCCGGATCGCCTGCGCCCACAACTCGGCGACGCGGGCCATCTGCGGCTTCTGTGCCGCCAGCACGCTGTGCAGCTGCTCGGTGATGATGCTGTAGTATTGTTCGATCCCGTCTGTGGCTGTCATGCTCAGTCCTTTTCCAGGGTGAATTTCTCGCCGGAAGCGCCTACTGCCAGCCGCTCCCGGGTCCGTTCCAGCGCAGCGAGGATACGTTCGTCGACCATGATACCCCCTTCCCGGAGCGCCAGGATAGCGGCGCCGATGGCCGGGATGAAACGGGGCGGGGTGAGGTAAGCCTGCGGGTTAGTCTGATGGACACGCGCCAGCAGCGGGTCCGTGACCAGGCGGCCAGACTTGAACACACCGCCGATGGGCGCAACCGGGACGGGCGCGGCGGTCATTTCCAGGCGGGTGAGCACAGCGGCTACTGCCCGACCCAGTTCGTCCCCCGCGTTGGCCAGGATGCGGATGGCTACTGCGTCGCCCCGGGATGCTGCCTGGCCAACCATGCTGGCCACCCTGGCTAGCCGGTCGCGGCTCAGGGCGCCGCTGTAAATCTTGTAGTGAAGCTCCCGCAAGGTCTGGCATTCAAAACCGGCCAGAATCAGGTCGGTCAGCAGGGTCTGCGGCCCGCGACCGTCCGCCGCCTGATAGATGGCCTGGATGCCCCGCTGGGCGATCTCATAGCCGCTGCCTTCATCCCCGGCAAAGTAGCCCATACCGCCAGCCAGCGCCTCCGCGCCGCTGGCGTTGCGCCCGTAAGCTACTGAGCCTGTCCCGGAGATGACGATCACGCCGACCATGTCCGGGATGGCCCCGGCTAGCGCCGTGACGGTGTCGCTCTTGAGCACCAGCCGGGCAGTGCGATACACGCGGGCAGCGACTTCCGGGCTGCCGCTGCCGGTCAATCCCAGGTAAGCGCAGGCCAGTTCATCGTTCACGCCTGCCGCCGCCATAACCTGCTCGTAGCCTTCGCGCAGAGCGCGATACTGGCGCTCCAGCCCGCCCGGCTCATGGATGTGGTTGCAGGGGCCGCTCAGGGCGGAGGCCAGGATTTCGCCATCCTGGTTGACCAGGACGGTCAACGTGGAGGTCTGGCCGCCATCCACGCCGAGGAAGTATCGGGGACGCTGGTTTGCTGCGGTGCTCATCGCTTTGCTCGCGGGATGGCCTCGACGAACCGGCGGGTGATCAGCTGCGGCTCGGTGATCGCCCGCCCCACAACCACGGCGAACGCGCCACGTTCAAAGGCCGCTCGCACATCGTCCGGGGTGTTATAGCGCCCTTCGGCGATGACCGGGCGGCCCGCTTCGCGGACCAGATCGGAGATCAGGTCCAGGTCCGGGCCGGTGAGTTTGGGGCTGTAGGGGGTGTAGCCGGAGAGTGTTGAGGCGACGATATCCGCTCCCGCTCGAACGGCGCCCAGCCCTTCTTCCAGCGTGGAGATGTCGGCCATCACCAGTGCACCCCGCTCGTGAATGGCGGCGATCACTTCGGCCAGACTGCGGCCATCCGGACGGGGCGCCGGGCTGCCATCCAGGGCGACAATGTCTGCGCCAGCCTCGATCACGGCCAGAGCCGCTTCCAGTGTAGGGGTGATGTAGATCTGGTAGTCCGGGTGGCGTTGCTTGAAGATGCCGATGATCGGCACGTCAACCAGCGCACGTACAGCAGCGACATCCGCCGGGCCGTTGACGCGGATGCCAACCGCGCCGCCCAGCACAGCGGCCTGGGCGATCGGCCCGGCGAACTGCGGCCCGCTCAGGGGTGGGGCAGACTGGCAGGAGACGATCAGGCCGTGTTCCAGTTTGCTGAGGATGAGATTGGGGTCCGCCATAGACGGTTCTTCTCACTTTCATGCGGCAGCAAGCCGGTTCAAACGAGGCAGCAGTTTAGCCCTTGATCCCGGAAAGGGCCATCGATTCAATGAACCGGTTCTGCAGGATAAAGAACAGAATCAGCACCGGCAGCATCGACAGGAACGACACGGCCATCA
>JAIOAT010000036.1 GCA_019873685.1 Chloroflexota bacterium | reverse complement strand
ATGATCTAGGTTACCCAGCGCCGACTGCACCCGCGCAGCATCCACATACAGCGCCGGCGCGTCCTCCGGAATGATCACGGTCAGGCAGTGGCGCTTGGCTTCCGCCAGCGAGGCGATGTCCTGTTCCGCCACGCGGAGCAGGTCAGCCAGCGGAGTCCAGGCCCGCACCAGTTCCACCCCGCCGTGCTGTTTGAGGTAGCCCAGGTTAGTCAGTTGCTCGATGACGGCCCGCAGTTGTAGCGCACCGCGGAAGACGGCCTCCGCGTGGGTGCTAACCGCGCCCTGCGCTTCCTCCTTCAGGAATGAGGCGTACCCCAGGATGATCCCCAGCGGCGTACGCAGCTCATGGCTGGCGATGGCGATGAATTGATTCTTGAGCGTATCCAGCCGGGAAAGCTCCTGGTTGGCTTTCTGCAGGGCGCTGACCAGCCGGGCGTTTTCGATGGCGACCGCAGCCTGCGAAGCCAGGATCGTCAACGTGGTGCGATCCTGCACTGTCCAGGGGCCAACCCGCTTGTTGACCGCCTCCAGCACGCCGATCGGGCGCTCCTTGATCAGCATGGGCACGCCCAGCACGGAGCGCGTCTCAAACTGCGTGATCTCATCCATCCGGCGATAATGGCGCGGATCGCGGCGGACATCGTTGATTGCCAGCGGGCGATTTTCCCGCAGAACCTGGCCAGCGATGCTGCCTTCCTGCGGGACCGGCTGACCGATCAAACCCTGCGAACCGGCGCTGCTGCTGGCGGCAAAGACCAGATGATGCGTATCGCTATCCAACAACAGAATCGAAGCCGCTTCCGCGTCAACCAGAGCGCTGGCCGAATCCATGATGAAGCGCAACAATGGGTCAAGCGCCAGAGTGGAATTGAGTACCAGGCTGACCTGCACCAGTCGGGTCAGTGCGTCAACCCGCTGCCGTAGCATCTCAGGCGATTCATGAGTTGCCATAGGGAGAGTGCTGTCCTCTCTCCGGATAACGCCAGATGGTGGTGATCATCGTACCTGAATTCCCGGCGCGGGGCAATTGCCCCCACACCTCAGCTATCCCCAGCCGGATCAGAGTCGTTCAGTCATCATAGTAGGGCCTGTGGATATGTGGATGAACGGCAGGAAACGCCTGTCTACCCCCTATCTGTGGGGGTAAGTGGAGGCTGCGATCCTGTCTGTGTGGGCCAGTCTTTTCCACATATCCACAGCCGGAAATGTGGATGATTCCGGCGCTTTTCCACAGGCTCGGCACTGTGGAAAACGGTACGTTTGTTCGGCGCCAGCGGTTGGGGATGGCCGCTTGATCGCCGCCAGCGCTGGCTTGAGGGGGAATCTACCGCCTTAACTTTTCCACAGCTTTTCGCGTTTATCCCCAGATTCCCCAGGGTTATCCACAATCGCCCGCCGGTGGGGAATCGAATCGCTCTCGAACAGGCTTTCGGAAAGCTTTATATGCGGGAGTCCTGGCCAGTCAACAGGGGGGTGATCGCCAGATGTGGGGGTGGGTGCCGAGGAGGCGGGCAATGTTAAAATTTCTCATCTTCGATCGGCCTGTGGATAACCTGCTTCGCGATTTTTTAACATTGCGATATGCTGGCGAAAAGCCCTTGCGATATTTGGGAAACGCCCTCAAGACAGGCTAAAGAAGCCGATCCGCTATGCTGCGTGAATATGGCTGTACAATAAACATAGATGGGTTAGTCAACGCGGTTTCCCTGGACCCCATGCCGCCCGCTGAGAGCCATATCGATTCCGCCGCCGAAAGGCATCGCGCCGGTCGTTGACAGTGGTTCAAGGGGGCAAGCACGATGGCAGTCATCACGATTTCCCGCCAGTACGGGAGCGGCGGGGATGAAATCGCGGAGCAAGTCTGTAACTTGCTGGGATACCGGTTGCTGGATAAGCGTTTGCTGCAACAGGTGGCCGTGGAAGTCGGCCTGTCACGGGATGAGGCGGTCGACTTTTCCGAAGAACATTACCGGGCGCGTAGCTTCTTCGCCAGCCTGTTCGGCCCACGCCAGCGGGTCGTGGCGGAAGTCTCCGAACGGACACGGGGCACCGCCGGGGCAACGGAGATCAGCGTCGTCCAACTGGATGAGGAGCAGTGCATCGCCCTGGTGCGGGCAGCGGTGAACGCAGCCTACGCGCGGGACAACATGGTGATCGTGGGCCGCGGCAGCCAGGCGATCCTGGCGGATAAGCCCGGCGTGCTGCATGTGCGCATTCAGGCGCCGCTGGAGTGGCGGCTGGCGCGCATCCGGGAAAAGGAGCATCTCTCACCGGTGGAGGCGCGGTCATTGATCGACCAGCGCGACCTGGCCGCAGCGCAGTATCTGGATCGCTTCTTCCATATCGCCTGGGATGACCCACAACACTACCATCTGGTGATCAACACAGGGCGTTGTGACCTGGACCTGGCGGCGCAGGTGATTGTGAGCGCGGCGCAACACCTGAGCCAGCAGGTCGAACAGTCTGGCTCAAAGGCGGCCTGAGGACAGCGGGTCCGGCAGCGGCGGGGCACAAAG
This sequence comes from Chloroflexota bacterium, assembly GCA_019873685.1. Classification (GTDB taxonomy): domain Bacteria; phylum Chloroflexota; class Anaerolineae; order Aggregatilineales; family Ch27; genus Ch27. The sequence goes on along the minus strand of JAIOAT010000036.1, from coordinate 34,845 downwards.
GCTCCGCCGCTGCGTTCTATACCGTTCAGCGGATGGTGATCGGCCCCAGGATCAGGCGGCTGGCGCCGAAGTCGTCCCCGCCAATGATCGGTAGCCGTTCCAGCGTCGCGCCGTCATAGATGCCCATCAGCAACAGGTACTCGCCCGCGCGGGCATCCGCCGGGATGGTCAGCGTGATGGTATCGCTGACGGCCTCGCGCTCCGCCCATACCCAGAAGGGATACGTCCCGCCGCGTGGCGCGCCGTCCGCCTGGGCCAGGATGCCTTCGGCAGTGTCATTCGCCGGATCGATCAGGTGGACGAAGACGCGGTGATCAGCGCGGTAGGGCGCGATGGCCTCCCAGTGCAGGGTCAGGGAGAGCGTTTCTCCCGGCGCATAGACCCGGCCCGGCAGGTCATAGCCGCGCAGGCGCACGACATCGGCGAAGGCCGCGCCGCTGATAGTTCCCGGCGGGGGTGGCAGGAGCTGCGGCTCGCCCTGGTATAGCCAGAAGTGAGCGGCGCTCAGGCGGGCCTCCGGCGGGGCGTCTTCCACCACCAGCCGGATCGCTGTGCGCGGCCCGCGCACCAGGTCAGCCCGGATCAGGAAGGCACTTTCCAGCCATTCGCCGGGCAGCGCTGGCAGCTTCCATAACCCGGCGTCATCACCGTTGACGGTGACGCGCACGGCCATGTCGTGCGTCTGGTGCAGGCGCGCGACGAGCAGCGCCCACTCGCCGGTCTGCGGTGTGCGGGCAGTGAAGGATTCCCCGCCGGTCAGGATGCGCACGGAGTCGGTGATGGTCAGGCCCGGCGCATCATGGTAGGTCATCACCAGCGGCAGGGTCAGGAAGCCTTCCGGGCGGGCGGCATGCCACCAGGCATAGTCGTGGGCGGCTTCACTATCCAGATCGGCCACGTCCAGTGTGTCGGTCAGCGTCCAGCCGTCCAGACGTTCCAGCAGGTGCGGCTGCTGTGGCGCCTCCGTCAGCGGAACGCCCGACCAGTCGGGCCGGGTGACGATCTGGGTATCCTGGGCGCTGGTGTAGCGTGACCATTCCTCCAGCGTCACCCGGAAAACCTCCTCGCCGAACAGCGTGGGCGCGACATCGATTCCGTAGTAGGGCGGCGCAACCCCCGGATAGACGGCGTAGTAGTCCGGCTGAGCCACCTCCAGCCGCTCGTAGATCGCGCCCGGTCCGTGACGGGCGACGGCGGCCATCCCGGCGGTGGTCAGGCCGACTACATCGTAGGTCGCCCGTTCGCCCCGGTAGCGCATCACCCCCACATCATGCACGGCGATCAGCGCGTCCTCTGGCGTGTTGGCCCGCAGCCAGTCGGCCAGCACGATCTGCTGGCCGGCGGTGGTGGCCGTGTCCAGGGCGTACTGGGCGCGGAAGCTGGCCAGGGTAATTAGGCTCCAGGCGGCGACGCTCAGCAGCCCCACGACGGTCACCGCCCGGCCCGGCAGGCCATGCCCCGCCAGGCGCTGGGCGATCTCATTGGCCAGGGCGGCCAGACCGGCGCTCAGCAGGACGACCAGCGCCGGGTACAGTGGCATCTGGTAGCGGTAATGGTGCCAGGTGGCAGGTTGCAGCGTGGCGGTGGCCGCCGCACCGAGGATCACCCAGCCCAGCGCAGCCAGCGCCAGCCGCTTTTCCCTCACCCGTCCCCGGGCTGCCAGGGCCAGTGCCCCCACCAGCCCGAAGGCCAGCGCCAGCGGGAAGGCGTGCCATAACCCGTCCGGGGCGGGCAAGTTGAGCACACGCAGCAGCAGGTCCAGCGCCGTGCCGAGGATGGTCAGCAGCACGCGATCGGGGTAGAAGGGTTGCAGGGTGAGCCAAGACTTGGCCAGCAGACCGCTGGAGGAAGGCGAGCCGGTCACAGCCAGGTAGAACAGCGGGGCGACGATCACCGCGCTGACCGGGACGCATCCCCACAGGAAGCGCCGCCGCCGGTCATTGGTTTCCGCCGGGTCTAGGATGGCCTGCGCCAGCAGCAACAGCCCGGCCAGCAGGACGACTTCCGGGCGGGTCAATACGGCCAGCGCTCCCAGCACCGCGGTCAGCCGCACATGCCCGGTCTGGAAGGCCCACAGCGTCCCGGCGATCAGGGTGAGCAGCAAACCGGTTTCCATCCCGCTCAGGTAGGCCCAGGCCATCCAGCCGCTGCTGCCAAAGATCAGCCCGGCCAGCAACCCGGCGCTCCATGGCGGGAAGTAAGGCGGCGGGCTGTCGTCCAGCGGGCCGCGCCGGGCGTACAGGGCCTCAACTGCCCGGCGGGTCAGATCGGCCAACAGGGCCGCCGCCAGCGGGTAGAGCGCCAGCCCCAGCCCGATCACGACCTCCGGCATTGCCGCCCGGCTGATGCCCAGGGCAAAGCCACCCGCCAGCAACAGCAGGTACAGCAGACTGGTGGCCCCGCTGGAGGGCGCTTCCCCGTCGTTGTATTGCAGCCAGCGGCCCTGCGCTGCCTGCCAGCCGTACTGCAGGTGGATGTAGGAGTCGTCCAAGGCCAGCGTGCGCGTCCCGTCAGCGTCTACTGCGCCCGCGCTCAGCAGGGCCAGGCCGCTCCCCAGCGCCATCAGCGCCGCCAGGAGCACAATCAGCCGATTGGGAGAAAGGAACTTCATCATCGTCCAGCACCCGGTGAATGAGAAGGCGCCTGACGATGAGTATAGACGCGCTGCAGGGCGCGGCCAAGCGATCGGCCTGCCGGGCCGGCTGGGACGTGCTGGCGGCCCGGCGGATCGATCACTCGTAGCGGACGCTGTACAGGCGCAGGCGGCTGTAATTGAAGATGCAGTCGCTGCCGCTGCCCTGAGCGCCATCGCCCATATAGGAGTTGATGGTCAGGAAGCCGGAACTGTCGGGCAGCCACTCCAGGTCCATGAGGTACAGATCACCGCGAGTCGTATACCCCACATCACTGACATCCTGGCCATTGTTCAGGCAACGCGGGACGGAGGTTGGCCGCTCAAAGATATCGAGCGGCTGGCTGGCATTGCCGCTGGTCAGATCGATGGCGATCAACGTGTCAGTGTCCAGCAGGGCAGCAGCGGTGCGCCGATCAGGGCTGAGCCACAGGTATGGCGTTGGGACAGGAATGGTCGCCACCTCCTCGCCGCCTGGCAGGCTGTAGAAGGTCAGGGTCGATTCCAGCGTGTTGTAGTCATCCGGATCGTTCAACCGGGCGATGGCCAGCAGTTGCCCATCCCCGGTAAACGTCGGGAACGAACCGTACGTCCCTGCCGGGATAGCCATCGTCAGGAGGACTTCCCCCGCCTGCAGGTCAATGACAGTGAAGCGCGTTTCCTCAACGGCGACAGCGCGGGTGTGATCCGCGCTGTAAACCGTCGCTTCAGGATAACCGGTGAAGCCGGGGATCAGTTCCTCAAGCGCCTGCAGGGTGGGCAGTATTGCCCGTGTGTCAGCCGGGGCCTCCGTCCGGATGCCCAGCCGCAGATTCCGGGTGTCATAGGTTTGCGGGGAGGTGTAGGTGCTGTAGAAGATGTCCAGTGCACCATCCGGCGTAAAGGTCATCGTTGTATCCGAGGAGAACACTTCCGCAAGGTCGGCCAGCGCCGCAGCGAAATCATCGGCGCTGCCCGCAGACACAGGAGAACCATCTTCCACCCTGAAGCCGCGCAGGGTGTGGTCGTAGTCGAAGCAGTTGTCCATCAATACCCACAGGACGCCGGTAGTGTCCAGCGCCGCGCTGACCGGGCAATCCAAGCCGATGTTATATTCGGCCTGCAGGGCCAGCGCCGGGGCACCCGTCTGGGCGGCGGCGGGCGGAGGAAAGGCGGACGGCAGGATCAGGAGCGCCAGGATGACAAGCAGCAGGGGGCGGCGGTGCCGCGACGATCGGGTGGCCACGGGTGCTCTCTCCTCGACAGGGAACAGTATAATGTAGTAAGTTTACCGTAAAACACCAAAAAGCAAGTTTTGGGAAGAGGGCATTTCGCCCACTGGCGCGTCTTGGTCGGCTACTCGATCCCGCGCAGCGTGGCGCGGAACTGCCGGGCGGTTGCGCCATCCAGCGCCGGGCTAAGCCGGACGATCACGTTGCGGTGCAGATACAGGTAGCCCGGCTCGGCTTCCTCACTGAGCAGGTCGGCCAGCCAGGAATCGCGCCCGGCGGCGCTGGCAAACACCAGGATTTGCCCGCCCTCGCCCTCCGGCAACCCGGTCAGGCTGAAGTCGATCTGCGCGATCAGCGCGGCGGAAGCGGGCGCATCCGGGCGGGTGACCTCGCCCACCGGCAGCCCTGCCGCGCGGAACGCTGCCAGCACCGCTTCGCCGTCCAGGTCGCCCAGACTGGCGTCAGGCGAGTTGTCGGCGGGCGCGGGTGTATCGCGCAGGGCGAAGCGCATCCCGACCAGGGCAGTCAGACCGTTGTTGATCGCCAGCGCAGCGGTGTCGGCGGCGGAATTGCTGCTGGGGTCAGCGGCCCGCTCCAGCAGCAGCGCGCCGATCAGGAGTTCGTCAGCGGCCAGATGGAGCTGCACCAGCGCGTCACGCATCCCGGCGCAGTTGGTGACATCGAGCGCGGCGATTTCCGCCCGCCAGCGCAGTTGATCGTCGACGCTCAGGCCGCCCTGGCCCAGCGAGTCGATCATGGCGATCACCAGGCGGCTGACCGGTTCCACATCTGCCGCCGTACAGGGGGGCCGTTCGCCCTCCCCGCCCTGGGCCAGCGCGGGCCAGCCATTGCCCGCCAGCAGGACGGCCACCATCACCAGAATTACCAGGCGTTGCGCCATGCCGTTTCCCTCCTGAACCCGCACGCCCTGCTATAATCGCAGGGCGGCTGCTTTGTGCTGCTCTGTAGCTGCTTCTTTCTGCCGCGCCGCTGCCTGTTGCGGCGTCCCGCGGCTGCCTTTTTGCTGTGCCACGCCGCCGCCTGTCGCTGCGTCATCATCCTATCACACCGCCCCCGGCGGGGCGAGAGGGATCACGCCGATGCGTATCACCATCCTGACCTATGGCTCGCGGGGGGATGTGCAGCCTTATGTGGCGCTGGGGCTGGGCCTGCAACGGGCCGGCTACCGCGTCCGGCTGGCTGCGCCGGAGGGCTTTGCCGATTTTGTGACCGCCTACGGGCTGGATTTCGCCCCGCTGGCCGGTGACCCCGCCGTCCTGAGCCAGCGGCTGGTGGATGTCGCCGGGCTGAACCCGCTGCGGACGGTGCAGGCGGTGATTGCCTACGCCTTCCCGCTGGGGCGGCAGGTGCTGGCCCAGTGCCGCGAGGCCTGCGCTGACGCCGACGCGGTGATCGCCGGTTTTCTGCTGGCGGTAGCCGGTCACGAGATCGCCGTAGCGCGTGGCATCCCGGAGATCTTCGCCCAGATGTACCCGCTGTTTGTACCCACGGCGGAGTTCCCGGCGCTGCTCTTCCCGCGGCTGCCGATCTTCACAGCGGCAGCTAACCGCCTGACCCACCGCCTGTACACGGCCCTGTTCTGGGGCAGCAACCGCCTGTCTTACCGCCTCCTGCAGCGACGCTACCCCGATCTGCCGCCGCTGCACGGCTGGCCCTTTGATTCGCCGGAGCCGCCGTTGACCCTGATCGGTTGCAGCCCGCAGGTGATCCCTCGCCCGGCGGACTGGCCGGATCACGCCCACATGACCGGCTTCTGGCTGACCGACGAGGGCGCGGGCTGGACGCCGCCGGACGATCTGGCCGCCTTCCTGGAGGGTGGCCCGCCGCCGGTCTATGTGGGGTTTGGCAGTATGATCAGCCGCGACATGGATGCTGTGACCACGACTGTGCTGGAGGCGCTGGCGCGGACCGGTCAGCGGGCAGTGCTGCTGGGCGGGTGGGGTGGGCTGGGCCGCGCTGATCTGCCGGCGACTGTCCTGCGCATCGACGCCGCGCCGCATGACTGGCTGTTCCCGCGTATGGCGGCGGTCGTGCATCACGGCGGGGCGGGGACGACTGCCGCCGCCTTGCGGGCCGGGACGCCGATGGTGGTCGTGCCCTTCGCGGCGGATCAGGCGTTCTGGGCGGGGCGCGTTCGGGCGCTCGGCGTCAGCCCGGAACCGATCCCGCGCCGCGCTCTGACCGCCGAAAAGCTGGCCTACGCCATCCGCGTGGCGGCGGAGCACGCGCCCATGCGGCAGCGCGCCGCGGCGCTGGGGGCGCGCATCCGCGCCGAGGATGGCGTGGCGCGGGCGGTGGAGATCATCGCTGCGCACCTGAACCAACATCCCTGAAAGGAGTCACTTTATGCCACCGATCACGCTGCTGACGGGGCCGGCTGCTTCCGGCAAGAACGCCGTCGCCCATGTTTACGCCACACAGTTCCGGCAGCGTTGCGCCGTCATCGATGGCGACCTGGTGCGCTGGATGCTGCGCAACCCGCACCTGGCTCCCTGGCCGACCGACCCGCCGGACTCGCCTGCCCAGGCGCAGCACCGCCTGGGGATCAGGCATTGCTGTATGCTGGCCGGTTCGTTTGCGGCGGAAGGGTACGAGGTCGTGATCTGCGACGTGGTTGGCGATGCGCTGGCCCGCTACTACCGGGAGTTGCTGGCCGGGCAGGACTTCAAGATCGTGTTGCTGTTGCCGACATGGGAGGAATCGCTGCGCCGCCTGCGCTCCCGGGGGCCGACTATCACCGAGTCCGAGGCCGCACTGCCTTACGAGCAGCAGGCGCAACTCCGGGAATACGACTGGCGGCTGGATAACACTGCCCTCTCCGTGGAGGAGGCGGCGCGCTGGCTGGCCGGGCAGCGGGGAGCCGCGGCAGACTAACGCTCTCCGCTGCCCTCCGCTGGCGGCAGGAGCGCGGCCAGCCGTTCTGCCAGCGCCTGCCGCGCCGCCGGGGTCAGCCGATAGCTACGTCCCCGCCCCCAGCCGCGTTCCTCCAGCATACCGGCCTGCGCCAGCCGCCGCAGCCGCTGGCGGCGCTCCTCCGGCGGACAATCGAGCGCCCCGGCCAGCCGCACCCCCGATACCGCCAGTTCCGCCACCAGCAGGTCGATCACCTGGCCGGTCAGGGCGTCCGGGGCGGGCGGCGGCTTGGGGGCTGGCGTGGGAGCCGGGGCGGATGCTTCCGCGACGTTTCCGGTTGCCGTGATGCGGTCGATGTCCTTCAACTCGCCCATCACGGCGGCGAATGGCTCCAGCAGGGCGTGGATGGCCGCGGCTTTGGCGGCGATCGCTTTCCACAGTGGCTTGAGTTCGTCGCGCCGGTAATCCAGCGCCCACAGCCGCTGCTGGATCAACACCCTGCCCAGTTGCTGGTACGGGCCGGCTGCCGCCCCCAGCCCGCCACGCTCCAGCGACTGGCGTAGCATGTCCAGCCCTTCGGCGGTGGACTTCAGGGACTTCTCCAGCATGCGGGCGGTCTGGCGGACCTCGCGGGCGCTCATGCGTTTGTTATCGGGCATACCCTCATCCTCGGCTGGTCAAACCGGGTACAGCCACCCAGCATAAACCCGCCGCCCTGCGCGCAGCCCCGCCGGGGGCTGCCCGCGGACGCCGGGTTTCATGGTCGAACCACGCTCGCTCAGGTTTCGGCTGGCTTGCGATCCTGAATGGCCTGATCCATCAGGTTGAACAGCTTTTCCATCCCCAGCGGCAGATCCGCCTGGCCCATGGTCACCTCCAGCTCGATGTGGAAGGTGCCGCGCACTTCCTGTTCTTTGGCGCCGGAAGCGGCGGCAGGCTTGGCCAGCAGCTGGTAACGGAGCGGCTGCAGGCGGCTGATGGCGGCGACGTTCGCCGCTGCCAGAGCCGTCGGCGTCGCTGGCGCTGGCGCCGGGGTGGCCGCCGGTTTTTCCTGGCTGATGTCCGTGATCTGGGCGGCGAGCTTGAAGCGGGCGTCTTTGACCTGCAGCGCCGGGATGGGCACCAGGGCCAGCACCGGCACCGTCGCCACGAATTCCGCTACCTCGTTGTTTTCGTCCAGCTTCTTGTAGCGGAACTCCGCCATGCGCAGGTTGCCAGCGGCGATGCCGCCTTCGGCGGTTTGCTCCTGGGCGGGTGGGACGAAACCGACCGTCTCGATAAAGTCCAGCGTGGCCCTGGCGGCTTCGGTATCGGCCTGGACGATCGCCACCAGGGTCGCGCCGATCAGATCAGCTAAGGGCAAAGACCGGATTCCCTGGACTGTACCTGCCATAGATGTGCCGCCTCTCTCCTGAAAAGGGTCGGTGCGCGCCTGCTATTCGGCCTGCAAGCGCCAGATGGGCTGTTCTTCTGTGCCGCCCACCTGTGTCCATGCGTAATTGCGGATTTCAGTCACGATGCTGACAAAGGAAAGCACGCTTTCAGGCGTATCAGCCAGCTCGTTGCGGGTCACAGCGACATCCACGCGCAGCCCTTCCCGGCCAGCCGAATCAATAGCCTGGCTGACCCCGGCGACATAGTCGTTGACAGCGGGGGCGACGGCGGCGCTGACGCGCTCGCGCAGGTCCTGCACGCGGGTGCTCTTTTTGAGGATGGCCCACAGCGCCTCGTTGTTACGCACGCTTTCCTGCAGGGCGGCTTCTAACTGGCGGACCAGTTCCTGCGGTTTACCCTGCACCGCTGCCAGGACCAGCGGGAACTGTTTCGTGGTGACCTGCGTGATCTGGGCGGCGAGCAGGGCCGGCACATCCAGCCCTTTTTCTTCCAGCATGGCCAGCAGTTGATCGCGCTGTGGGCTATCCAGGATCAGGCCCTGGTAGACACGCTGGCTGAGGGCGCTGGCCAGCGACGACAGGCGATCCCTGGCAATGCCCTCCCGATCGACCTCCCCCTGCTGCACGGCGTTGACGGCGAACTTGAGCTGGATAGACGCCTCGCGGATCTCCACGCGGGGCACCGGAAAGCTCACCAGAATCGGGTCTTTGGCGTAGTCAACGCTGATGTCGCGGGAGAAGGCGTCACTGATCACCCGTGAGTGGGCCACATCTTTGAGGATGGTTCCCAGCACCTGTGTGAGTTCTGCCATAATCCCTCCAGGGCGCCGGTGTGGCAGCCCGGTTCCAACGGCTCTCAAAGGCGAATGGTGATCTCCAGCCGGGCCAGGCGTTGCTCTGGAACCCGGATCAGCCTGGCCCGCTCAAAGACCACATGGGCAGGCAGCAGCTTGAGCACCTCTACCGCCTGCGGCAGAGGCAGGATGGGGATGGCCGGCTGGAGCGTCAACGACGGGCGTTCAGCGGCGCTCAGCGCCGCCGCTCCGGGGCCGGGATCGTAGGGGATGGAGAAGGTGATCTCGCGGATGCGCACGTCGGCCAGTTCCGCTGCGGCGGCCTGCGCGCCGGTCATGGCCCGCAGCTCTTCCACCGTCTTGAGGACAAAAGCCGCCAGCGCGCTGAGTCCTTCCGGCAGCGCCTGAGCGCTCATCAGCTCCTCCTGTCCGCCTGGCCGCAGCCAGGGTGTCCCGGCGCGGCGCACCCCTGCCGATCCCGGCCCGGTCAGCCCGGTTACGATGACGGCGGCTTCTCCTTGATCGATTGCTCCAGAATGTCCAGCACGCGCTCCAGGCCAGCCGGCAGGCTATCCTGCACGGCGTGCACCTTGACATTCATGGTGTATTCGCGCACGTACTTGGACGCGCTCTCCCGCGTATTCTGGTAGGAAACCGAGGTGCGGAACTCCATGCTGACGGGCGACCACCAGGCCTTGAACTTGCCCTTGGCATCGGTGGAGAACTTGAAGTCGCTCTTGGTGGTGCTGGCGATCGTGTCGGTCAGCTTGGCGGTGAAGTCGATCGAGATGTCATCCAGGCGGATGAAGGGGATGGGGACGATCGACAGGATCGGTACGGTCAGCTCAACAGTCTTGATGACGCCATCCTCATCCAATTTCTTGTAGGTAAAGGTAATGTTGCGAATCTCGCCGGTGTTGGCGTCCTGGGTGAGATCGTTGAAGATCGAACCGATGTCGCTATCCTGCTCCTTAAAGCCGACCTTCTCGATGAACTCCACCGTAGTGCGGGCGGCCAGGGCCTGCGCTTCCACCGCCGCCTTCAATGGTGCGCCGATCAGATACCCGAAAGGGATTTGCCTGAGTTCGGTCACTGCTCTGGGCATACTGAATTCTCCTGAAGTCGTCACTGGTAGCCAGTTACCGGGGAGGACAGGGCAGGGTGTTGCCTTTCAGCGGCCCATGTATCACCGGGCAGCCGGACATCCACTGTCACCCTGTGAGCCGATGTGAATCGCTCAATCCACGACCGTCACTGGCACGTCAGAGAGCTTACGAGCGGGAAACGACGCGGGGCGCAGCAAGCGCGTCCGCACTACTACAGGGGCAAAGCGGGGCAATTGTGCCGTTAGGCACCCCGTCACGCATAGCGGCAGGCTCCGATGGCAGCGGCGATGTCGCCCTATGAGCGCGGCCTGGGCCGATCCCGGCGGTTGGAACCTCTTTATCTCAGCAAAACACATTTATTATTGTCTGTCAAGAAACTGACTATCCCTATAGGACTAAAGTAGTAGTAGTTACGAAGGTGCTCTCTGAACCGATTCATGTGAACCGCCGCCGGTGGTTGTTCTTTCAAGGCTGTCTCTTGGACGACCTGCACAAGCAGAGGGGCCGATTTTCGGCGGGATAACTGAACTTTTCCGGGTTTCTTGACGCGCTCCTGGCAGGCTGCTACCCTGTAGGCATCCTCTTTTTCGCAGTGGAGTATTTGCCCGGATGACCCTGCTGATCGCTATCCCGGTGGCTGAACTGCGCCGTCCGCGCCGTCGCCCCCAGACCGACCCGGTCTGGCAGGGATAGTGTCGCCTGGGAACGGTACGCCCGGCAAACGACCCTTAATCCCCCCAGACCGGGGGGATTTTTGTTTGACAGGAACGGCTCACAAGCAGGATGACTGAATCGACCACTCACCCCTCCATCAACGTTGGCGTCTACGGCGCGGCTGGCTACACCGGCGCGGAACTGATCCGGCTGCTGGCCGCCCATCCTGCTGTCCGGCTGGTCTTTGCCACCTCAACCCAGGACGCCGGACAGCCGGTTCCCGGCACGGCCCTGACCTATCTCCCCCATGAGGCGGCGGACCCGACCAGCGTGGACGCTGTATTCCTGGCCCTGCCACATACCGCTTCCGCCCCGGTTGCCGCACAGGCGAAGGCCGCCGGAACCAGGGTGATCGACCTCTCCGCCGATCTGCGGTTGGACACGGCGGAAGCGTTTGAGCAGTGGTACGGCGCGGCCCATCCCAACCCGGAACTGTTGCCCGTCCCCTACGGCCTGCCGGAGATTTACCGGGCGGCCATCGCCGGGGCGCAGGTGGTGGCCAACCCCGGCTGCTACCCGACCGCCACCCTGCTGGGCCTCTACCCGCTGCTGGCGGCGCATGCCCTGGCCCCCGGCGCGCCGATCATCGTCGATGCGAAGTCGGGCGTTTCCGGCGCGGGGCGGACGCCCAAAGCCAGCACCCACTTCGTGGAGGTGTTCGGCAACTTCTCCCCGTACAACATCGGGCGTGTCCACCGTCACACCGGCGAGATCGAGCAAGAGATTGCCAGGCTGGACGGCCAGGCCGGGCCGCTGATCTTCTCTCCGCATCTGCTGCCAGTCGACCGCGGCCTGCTGGCGACGATCTATGTCACCCTGGCCGCGCCCTGGCCTCCGGCGGGCCTGCAGAGCCTCTACGAAGAAACCTATGTCGCTGAGCCGCTGGTGAACGTCCTCCCGGCGGGGCAGCTGGTCACGCTGCGTCACGCCCAGCGGCTGAACATCTGCGCGATCTCGGTCACCCCCGTGACTGCCACGCACGTCGTGATCGTCTCTGTAATCGACAATCTGCTTAAAGGCGCTGCCAGCCAGGCTGTACAGAACTTCAACCTGATGTTTGGCCTGCCGGAAACAACCGGCCTGCTCTAGCCCGCAAATCACAGCGACCCAGCCAGGAGAAGGAGACCACTGCCATGACCACAGCCACCCATCCGACCCCGCCTTCCCCTTTCGCTGCCCCACCGATCCTGCTCAAGATCGGCGGCAACGACATCGACGACCCGGACTTTCTCCGCAATCTGGCCGCGTATGTGGCTGCTCTTGACCGCCCGGCGGTGATTGTGCATGGCGGCGGCAAGGAGATCGGGCAGCTTCAGACGGCGCTGGGCATTGTGCCGCAGTGGGTGGACGGCCTGCGCGTGACCGACGAGGCCACGCTGACCGTGGTGGAGATGGTGCTGTGCGGGAGCGTCAACAAGCGGCTGGTGCGCCAGCTCATCGCGGCGGGCGTTGAGGCGCAGGGCCTCAGCGGGACGGACCGCGGCCTGTTGCGCGGCGTCAGGCTCCAGCATCCCGGCGGCGATCTGGGCCGCGTGGGGACGATCACCGCTGTACGGGCGGATGTCCTGCTGGGGCTGCTGGCGGCGGGCGTCATACCGGTGATCGCGCCGCTGGCCCTGGGTGACGATGGCGGGGCGTACAACGTCAATGCCGACCATGCCGCCGCAGCCATTGCCGAAGCTATCGGCGCGACGCGGATCGTCTTCCTGACCAATGTCAGCGCCGTGCTGGTTGATGGCCGCCCGCAACCCTCCCTCAGCGCGGCGCAGGCGCAGGCCCTGATCGCCAGCGGCGTGATCAGCGGCGGCATGATCCCCAAGGTACAGACCGCCCTGCACGCCGTCGCCCTGGGCATCCCTCAGGCGGTGATCACCGATCTGGCCGGGCTGCAAAGCGGCGGTGGGACGGTGTTCTACGGTGATGCCTCGCCGCTGGCGGCGACTGCCAGCGCGTATAATGCTGCGTCCGCCAGCGCCGCCGCCCGTTAGCGGCAGGCCGCTTTCCTGGAGAAGCGCCACATGACTCTGACCACTATGCCTGCCGTTCTTGATCTGGATGCACAATGCGTCCTGCACACCTATACCCGCGCTCCCTTCGTGCTGACTCATGGCGAAGGCGTCTACCTCTATGACTCTGAGGGCCGCCGTTACCTGGACCTGGCCGCCGGAATCGCGGTCAACGCGCTGGGCTATGGCGACCCGGCGCTGCTCGCCGCCATCAGCCAGCAGGCGGCGCGGCTGATTCATGTTTCCAACCTGTACCTGACTGCGCCCCAGGCAGAACTGGCGGCCCGGCTGTGCGCGTTGAGCTTCGCCGGGAAGGTCTTCTTCTGCAACTCCGGCGCGGAAGCCAACGAAGCCGCGATCAAGCTGGCTCGCAAATGGGTCTACGCCAATCATCCCGGCGCGGGCAAGACCGGCCTGGTGGCCTTTGAGAATGGTTTCCACGGGCGCACGATCGGGGCGCTCTCCGTCACGCCGCGCCCCAGGTACCAGGACCCCTTCCGCCCGCTGCTGCCAGACGTGACGATCGCGCCGTTCAACGATCTGGAAGCCGCCGCCGGGATCATCGGGCCGGATACCTGCGCCGTGATTGTCGAGCCGGTGCAGGGCGAGGGCGGGGTTCACGTGGCAACGCCAGAATTCCTGCAGGGCCTGCGCGCCCTGTGCGACGCCCACGACGCCGTCCTGATCTTCGATGAGGTGCAGTGTGGCATGGGCCGCACCGGGATGCTGTGGGCGCATCAGGCATCCGGCGTGACGCCCGATATCATGACGCTGGCCAAGCCGCTGGCGGGCGGCCTGCCGATCGGCGCGGCGTTGATCAGCGACCGGATCGCCGCTGCCATCGAGGTTGGCGACCATGGCAGCACCTTTGGCGGCGGGCCGCTGGTCGCCAGCGCCGCCAGGGTCGTGCTGGAACGGATCAGCGATCCGGCTTTCCTGCGCCATGTGGAAGCAATGGGCGCGGCCCTGCGGGATGGGCTGGCGGCCCTGCGCGCCCCGCAGATTGTCGAGGTGCGCGGGCGCGGGCTGATGATCGGCGTCGAGCTGACCGTCCCGGCGGCGGAGGTGGTCAGCGCGGGCTACGCCCACGGCCTGATCATGGTCAGCGCCGGGCCAAACGTGCTACGGCTGGTTCCGCCGCTGATCCTGGAGCAGGTGCACGTGGATGAGGCGCTGGAGAAGCTGGATGCAATCCTGCGGGGATAGCCTCACCCTTTATCCCCGGCCCCTTTTTGATGGGGTGAGGTTGAGGTTAGTACGCAAGACGACCTCCGGGTCGCTATGATGAGGAGAACTGACAACCGATGACCCTGACGATGGCCGATTACGCGATCAGCACCGTAGAAACGATCATCGCCCCTGTACGCGGCTTCACCGTCGCCGGCGTCCCGGCGGGCATCCGCAAGTCCGGACGCCGCGACATGGCCCTGATCGCCAGCGCGGTTCCCTGCGCGGCGGCGGGCGTCTTCACCACTAACCAGGTCAAGGCTGCTCCCGTGTTGCTGGATCAGACTCACCTGGCGGCCAATCCGGCGGGGATGCGTGCTATCGTCGTCAACTCCGGCGTGGCCAACGCCTGCACCGGCGCACAGGGCCTGGCGGATGCGGCGGCGAGCGCGGCGCTGGTCGCCGCCGCCCTGGGCTGCCGGGCGGAGGATGTCTTTGTGCTCTCCACCGGCGTGATCGGCGTGCCCCTGCCGATGGAGAGGATCGCGGCGGGCATCAGCGCCCTGGCCGGGAACCTGGCTCCGGATGGCTGGGCCGCCGCCGCTGATGCGATCCTGACCACCGACACCGTGCCCAAGACGGCCAGTGTCCGCGTGCAGACGCCGGACGGCGACTACACGATCGCCGCGATCGCCAAGGGCGCGGGCATGATCGCCCCCAATATGGCGACCATGCTGGCCGTGATCGCCACTGACGCCGCGCTGAGTCCCGCCGCGCTACAGGCTGCCCTGAGCGCCGCCAGCCGGCTCAGCTTCAACCGGATCGTCGTCGACGGCGACATGAGCACCAACGACACCGTGCTGGCCCTGGCCAACGGCGCCAGCGGCGTGACCGTCACCGACGGGGATGGCCTGGCCGCTTTCCAGGCGGCGCTGACGGCAGTCTGCACCGAATTGGCCAAAGATATCGTCATGGATGGCGAGGGCGCGACGCGCTTTATCACCCTGCACGTCAGCGGTGCGCCGGATGAAGAGGCGGCGCGGCAGGTGGCCATGGCCATCGCCACGTCGCCGCTGGTCAAGACAGCCTTCTATGGGGGCGACGCCAATTGGGGGCGCATCCTGGCGGCGGCGGGGCGCGCCGGTGTCCTGCTGGACGCTGGCCGGCTGGCCCTGTGGATCGCGCCGGGCGAGAGCGATTGCGCCGACGGCCTGCAACTGGTGGCGGATGGCAGCCCGACCGCCTACAGCGAAGACGCCGCCGCCGCGATCATGGCCGCGCCGGAGGTCAGTGCGCGGCTCGACCTGGGCCTGGGCGCGGCGTCCTGCACCGTATGGACGTGCGACCTGAGCCACGATTACGTCTCGATCAACGGCCACTACCGCACCTGAGGGCGTTGTGCGGTACGGAGCTATACCGCCGAGCGCCTCGCTCCGGGCGGTGCGAGGCGATGGGTCACGGCAAAGGTGGCGGGAGCGCCCCGGCTCCAGGGTCTCCCGGCCACCCGGTCCCCTGGCTTCTCCCCGGCGCCTCCGGCGACCATTGACAGCCCTTCGGCACATCTGCTACCGTTGAGGGCAGGAGTGTGTGTGCCGTGCCCCATCCTCATGAAGTGTCTTCCCTTACCCCGCAGGCCCGCGCCAGAGCGACGCTGGTCGACGGTGAAACAGCCGCCCGGATCGCCAACCTGTTCAAAGCGCTGGCTGACCCGACCCGTGTGCGGCTGATCACCGCCCTGGCTGATGCCGAGCTGTGCGTCAATGATCTGACCATGCTGCTGGGGATGGAGCAGTCAGCGGTTTCCCACCAGTTGCGCACGCTGCGCGAATGGCGGCTGGTACGGCGGCAGCGGCGCGGGCGGCAGGTCTACTACCGCCTGGATGACGAGCACGTCCGCGATCTGCTCGACCGCAGCCTGGCCCACGTGCGGCATCCGTAGAATCTCTGCCTGTTGCAATCAGTTGAGGAACGGCCCCTGCATCCCGCCCGGAGGCAACTTGTGGCGGCTGATCAGTTCCGCTACCTCCTCCGGCGTTTCCGGTTCGGAGAGCCGCAGGCCGTCCGGCGGAGGGAGGTCCGGCTGGCGCAGGGTATCGCCGCCGTCATCGTCCGGCGGTTTGGGCTTGCGCCCCTGGCGCAAAACCTCAGAGATCACCAGCAAAGCCGCCCCGCTGGCCAGCAACAGGGCGTCATCGAGCATGCGCGGCGGCGGGGTCAGGAACACGGTCACGACAGCCAGCAGGATCAGCGTCACACCCAGGCCGCGTGTCACGGCCATCAGTCCCAGGCGGGCCTCCGGGCTGATCGCCCGTTCCAGCCAGGGGGTCGGCGGCGCGGTCAGCACCGGTGCACCGCAGTACGGGCAGTAGCGGGCGTCCGCCGGGACGATCCGGTGGCAGGTATAGCATTCCCGTTCCAGTTCCACCCCGCAGCCCGCGCAGAAGCGGGCCTGATCGAGGTTCATCTGGTGGCATTGTGGACACGGCTTCATCGTGGGCTAGCTCCGTTGCTTGCTGATTCCAGTATAGCACGGCGTTCCATCCCCCGATGCAAAAAACGCCCCGGCCTCTTCGACCGGGGCGAAGACGTTCGGCGGTTGGCGTTACTTGCCCGAACCCAGCGTCAGGCCCTGGATGAAGTAACGCTGCAGGAAGACAAACACAAACAGCGTCGGCAGCGTCGCCAGTAGCGCCCCGGCGGTGATCACCGGCCAGTCGGTATTGTACTGCCCGCGCAGCGTGGCCAGGCCGGCCGTCACCGGGCGCAGCGAATCGGACTGCACCAGGATGATCGCCCACAGGTAGTCGTTGAACACCCAGGTGAATTCCAGCGTGCCCAGCGCCGCCAGCGCCGGGAGCGTCAGCGGCAGCATGATCTGCCAGTAGATGCGGAACTCGCCGCAGCCATCCACCCGCGCCGCGTCCAGAATCTCGCCCGGCACTGTGCGCATGAAGTTGCGCAGCACGAACGTGCAAAAGCCCAGCTGGAAAGCGGTGTGAATCAGGATCAGCGCGCCATAAGTGTTGTAGAGGCCCAGGGCGTTGGTCAGCCGGAAGACCGGCAGCAGCAGAATCTGGAAGGGGAGGAGCGTCCCGGCCACATACATGAAGTAGAAGAACAGATTGCCCCGGAACTTGAAGCGGGCCAGGGCATAGGCGCTCATCGACGACAGGAACATCATCCCGAACAGCGAGGGGATGGTGATGATGAAGCTATTGAGCAGGTACTTGTTCACCTGCGCGTCGGTCCAGGCGCGCTGGAAGTTCTGGAAGGTCAGGACGCCGGGGATGCTCCAGAAGCCGTTGATCGCGATGTCGTCCATCGTGCGGAAGGACGTGATCAGCGCGGCGAAGATCGGCAGTAACCACAGCAGAGTCAGGGCAGTCAGGCCGATGTACTTCAGCGCAGCGCCGATCTGCTGGCGAGTCATGGTCGCGCCGGTGACCCGGCGGGTTTGGGCCAGAGTGGTCATGGCGGCCTCCTAGTATTCCAGCTCGTCTTTGACGATGCGCGACAGGTAGAACCCGATGAAGACCATGCTGATCCCGAACAGGACGACAGCGATCGCGCCGGCGTAGCCCATCCGGTAGTTGTTGAAGGCTTCCATGTACATGAAGTTGGCCAGCACCTGCGTGCTCTGGCCGCCGCGGGTCATGATCGCCACCAGGTCAAAGGCGCGTAGCGAGTCGATGATCGAGATCACGATCACCACGGTTGTCACCGGGGCCAGCAGCGGCAGCACCACCCGCCGGAACAGGTTCCAGCGGTCCGCGCCGTCGACGATGGCCGCCTCCACCAGGCTGGGATCGATGTTCTTCAGCCCGGCCAGGTAGAGGATCATCACGTAGCCGACCTGCCGCCAGACTGCCGCCGCGATCACGCACCAGATCGCCAGTTCGCGGTCGCCCAGCCAGCCGGGCAAATCGGCCACCCCCAGGCTGCCCAGCAGAGCGTTGATCAACCCCAGGCGCGGGTTGTACAGCCAGGCCCAGACCAGCCCGATCACGGCGAAGGAGAGCACCAGCGGGGAGTAGAAGCTGACTTTGTAAAAGCGCCCGCCCTTCATCTCCGTGTTGAAGATCAGGGCCAGGCCCAGACCCATCGTCGTCGGCACGGTAATGAAAATCGCCAGCCAGCGTACGTTGTTGACCAGCGCCTCGCGGAAGGTGCGGTCGATGCTGAACAGCCGCTCAAAGTTGGACAGCCCCACATAGCCCGGCGTGGAAACGCCGTCCCAGTTGGTCAGGCTCAGCCAGAACGTGGCGAACGTCGGGGCGATGATCCACACCAGGTACAGCAGCAGCGGCGGCAGCAGGAACATGTAAGGCACCCATTTCGGCGGGATGGCTGGCAGCCGCCGCCGGGCCGGACGCGCTGCCTCCAGCCCTACCTGCCGGCGCAGGGCGGGCACGGTGATCGCGTACTGGGCGACCATCCCCAGCGCCACGACCAGTGTTGTCCAGAACCCCGCCCCGCCGACAGCCGCCATATCCAGCGATCCGGTGGGGAAGAGGAGCACCGCCAGGCAGTAGGCCAGCACCAGCACGCCCAGGATCAGCGTCAGCAGGGCGGCCAGGCGGCCTCGTTCCGGCTGCAGCACGCCCCACAGCGCCAGCGCCACACCGGCGATCGAAGCGATGGGCAGGATCGCTACTGCCAGGGTGATCTGCGTCCCCGGCACGCCGGAGAGCAAGTCGGCCAGGAGCTTGGCTGCGTTATCGACGATCTTGGTGCCATGCCAGGGCATGAAAATGAAGGCGATGAACAGCAGGGCCGAACACAACAGGCCGATGAAGTTCGCGCCGGAAACATCGCTCGCCGTGTCCTCACGGATGCGGTAATCGGTTATCGCAGCCATAGGGCCTCCCTTGTGGCCGGGCCAGTTCACCAGGCAGGATGGCGCGCTGCCGGGGCATGGCGAGCACGCCCCGGCAGCATGGGCAACGGGTCGCCCGGCGCGGCGGTCGCCTCACCGCACCGGGCGCGCGCAGTAGGGGGCAGGGTTAGCCGCCCGCCTCTTCCACGTTACGCAGACGCTCGGCCTCCAGTTCCTCCAGCAGCTGGTCGACGCTGGATGGATCGTCCCAGAAGCGCATGAAAGCGTCCATGCCGGCTTCCGCCATCGGCGGGGTGGTGTCGCGGTCATAGAACTGGGCGACGTAATCCGCCGTCTGGATCAGCTGGATGCCCTTCTGAACATCCGCCGGGGCGCCGGAGATGTCGACGTCAATGCGGGTGGGCAGGCGGCCCAGCTCTTCAAAGGCCATCTGCTGGACTTCCTGCGAGCCGAGGAAGGCCATGAACTCCAGCCCGCCCTGCAGGTTGCGGGCGTTGGCGGACATGAAGAAGCCATCCGTCGGGGCGTCCTCGCCTACCGGCACGTCAGGATTGATGATCGGGAAGCGGAAGAAGTCCAGGTCGTCCTCCATGTCATCCGGATAGGAGTCCTTGATGAACTGGCCCATCAGGTACATGGCGGCCTGGCCCTGAACCATCGGGTCGATGGCTTCCTGCCAGTCGTAAGCGGCGGGGTCCTCGATGAAGCAGTTGTGCTCAAACAGCTCGTTCCACTTCTCAAAGACGGCCTTGACGCGCTCGTCAGTGTAGGATTCCTTGAGCAGCATCAGGTTGATGTGGAACTCCGGGCCGTTGACGCGCATGTTCAGGTAGTCGAACCAGGCGGCAGCCGGCCAGCGGAAGCGGGCGCCGATGGTGATCGGGGTGATGCCAGCGGCGTTCAGGGTATCGCAGGCGCCCAGGAATTCTTCCCAGGTCTCCGGCACCTTGGTGATCCCAGCCTGCTCAAAGAGCGACGGGCGATAGTACACCGCCCACCAGTAGTACGAGGTCGGCAGGAAGTACTGCTTGTCGCCGACCGTGGCCAGGGCGGTGAACCCGGGGGCGTAGCTCTCGGCGAAGCCGTAATCGGTCCACAGCGCGCTGATGTCGGCGATCAGGCCCTTGTCGATGAAGAACTGGGCGCGGTTGCCCGCGAACCAGGTCAGCACATCGGGGGCCGGATCGGCGGTCAGGTAAGCGCGGATGGCCTGCTTGAAGTCCTCATGGGCGACGATCGAATGCTCGACCGGCATTTCGGGGTGCGCCTCATTCCACATGCCGACGATCTTCTCATCGAAGGCGCGGGGGATGGGGTCGCCGTTGTACGAGTTGTAAGTGATGTAGGTGGGGCCGCCCTGGGCAAAGACGGGGGCTACCATGCTGACCAGCAGGGCGAAGGTCAGCACTACGCCAAAACGGGATAGACGGGACATCGTATTCTTCTCCTTCTTTAACGCTCCGAACATTTAATCAGCGCGTGAGGCGTCCCGGCGGCGCTGAGGGCCGGGGGGACGCCCTGCGGTTGCGTCCGTAAAGCCAGCGGAACGGATAACCGGCGTCAGGGGGAGCGGTTCACCTCCTTCAGGCTGCGCCCGGCGGTTCATTAATCAAACGGAAAAACTAATTTGCCAGCGTCAGCCCTCTTTTTGTATGCTGCGCACAAATGCGGTTCGGGGTACGGGGCAGCTCGGCGTTTGCGGGCAGATCAACACGTGTAGACGCACATGTATAATCATAGTACAATATAAAACGGGTTCGATCGGCTGTCAAGCATTGCCGGCCCGCATCCCCGTCATCCGGCGGATGTTGGGCAAAGTGCCTGAATTGCGTATCCAGTTGCATTGCCGCGTAACCGGACGAGGGGGAGATGAGCGAGCCTCAGGAACACACCCAGCCAGGCGAAAAGCGCCAGGTGACCCAGAAGGATGTGGCAGCGCGGGCGGGGGTTTCCCGCGCGGTGGTTTCCTATGTGGTCAATAACGGCCCGCGTATCGTCTCCCCGGCGACACGGGCGCGGGTGCTGCAGGCCATTGAGGAACTGGGCTACCGCCCCAACCTGGACGCCCAGCGCCTCAAGCGCCATCCGGCCCGCCGCGCCGTCGACCGGATCGGGATCATCATGGGCGGCACCAGCCAGCTCCTGGAACGCCCTTACTTCGCCTCGGTGGTGGCCGGCATCTACGCCGCCGCTCACCGCCAGAACCAGCAGATCGCCTACCTGACCTTTTTCAACGAGCTGCTCAACCCGGTCATCTTCAACCAGAACATCCATCCGGAGGTTGTCTCCGGCCTGATTCTGTGCGCGCCCTACCACGCTGTGCAGGATGACCGCGCCCGCGCCCTGCTGGGGCGCATCCGCGAGCGGGTGCACAACATCGTCAGCCTGGAGGTGGTCAGCGGTGACTTCCCGGCGGTGCTCTTCGACCGGGCGGAGGCGGCCCGTCTGGCCGTCGGCCATCTGGTAGCGCTGGGCCACCGGCGGATCGCCTACGCTGGCGGCGTGGACGAGCGCGTCGACGGCTACCGCCAGGTGCTCCTGGCGCACGGCCTGCCCACCGATCCGGCGTATATCCGGCATGATGGCCTGTTCAACCTGCCGGAAGACGGCTATAGTGCCGCGCAGGGACTGATGGCCCTGCCGGAACCGCCGACGGGGATTTTCGCCGCCAGCGACGAGGTGGCGCTGGGGGTGATCGCCGGGCTGCATGACCTGGGGCTGGCTGTGCCGGGCGATGTGTCGGTGGTCAGCGTGGATAACATCGGCCTGGCGGCGATGTGCCGCCCCGCCCTGACCACCGTGCATGTCCCCAAGGAGAGCTTCGGTCTCTACGCGCTGCGCATGCTGGCTACCCACGACGACTACGCGGATAGCCAGCCGGCTTCGGTTGTGCTGCCCATCCAGCTGGTCGTGCGCGACTCGAGCGCCGCG
Organism: Chloroflexota bacterium; assembly: GCA_019873685.1. GTDB lineage: Bacteria > Chloroflexota > Anaerolineae > Aggregatilineales > Ch27 > Ch27. The sequence goes on along the minus strand of JAIOAT010000036.1, from coordinate 13,179 downwards.
CCGCGTCCCTGACGCGGATTCTGGCCCTTGCATCTGCGCCGCTAGCGTGGATAATCCCGCCCTGGTTTTGCGCCGGTAAGGAAGCGGGAATTCAACGTATGGCCGAAGTGCGTTATCGTCTGCTGGTGGCGCTGGGGGTGATTCTGCTGCTGCTGGCCACCATCCTGGCGGTGGGGCTGGCCCAGGGAGAAGCTGCATCGCTGGCGCCGGGCTGGCTCCTCGTATTGCTGTAAGCGGTTTTTCGTCTGGGGCGCGTCAGTACAGCGGGCCGAAGTAGCGGCTGGCACTGCCGGGCGCGCCATCCCCGATCAGGATGTAGACAGCGTTTTCCGGCGCGGTGAAGACCGCCCCGCCGCTGAAGCGCTGAAATGTCCCCGTGTAGCCGCTCTCATTGCTGACGGCCCAGCCCAGCGCGGTACGAATCTGGGCGTTGGTGCGCCAGGCCAGCCCGAAGCCCCGGATTGGTTGCAGCAGTCCGGCGGGCACGGTCATGCTCGGATCGTCCTGGGGCATTCCTTCGTGCCACTGGTCAGGCACCCGCCAGAAGGGATTGGCGACGCCGCTGACCGGCTGCAGCGACAGCGCGTAGATCTCCCCCGTTGACCACCAGAACATCACCCCCTGCTCAAAGGGCTGGTGAGCCATGAAGATCGTTTCCGCCGGGCCAAGCGGGCAACCCAGCGCCGCCCCCGCCTCTGGCCGGGCGGCGATCGCCGCTGCAAAGGTAGCGGCCACTTCTGCGCTGCATGGCCCGCCAGCGGCGACTGCCATGCCCGGTATGGTGGGGAGGGCGTAGGTTGGCGGCGGTGCGCCGCCCAGTGGAGTCGGCGGCAGCAGGGTGATTTCCACCAGCGCGGCCAGCGACGCCGTCGGCAGGATCAGCGGCGCGGAGCCGTCGCCCAGAAAGATACCGACATAGGGCGTCGGGCTGGGCGTGAGCGTTGGCGGGGCGGGTGTGCGTGTGGCGCTGGGCACGGGCGTGGGCGTCGGCGGGACAACCAGCGTCCGCACCGGCGTGGGGGAGATGATCACGGTCGCCAGCTGGCGGGGAGCGATCAGCGTTTCGGCAAGCGGCCCTGACGCCGCAGGGCGGCAGGCCGCCAGCCCCAGCATCAGCAGCGCCGCCGCCAGCAATCGATCTCGAAGCCGCATGACGCTTCCCTTCGCCGGTTCAGTCATTCAGCCCCAGTTCCTCCAGCAAGGCCCTGGCGTCAGGGCTGTCTACCGCCAGTTCGCCCAGGTATTCGGTGATGCCTTCCAGCAGGCGCTCGTCAAGGTCCTCGCGCCCTTCGCGCAGGGCGGCCCGCAGAGCCTGCAGTTGTTCCGCCTCGGTGAATTCGGCCAGCCGTTCGCCCACCATATCTACCAGCAGGTCCGGCCCGTCTTCCTCCATGAAGTAAGTCGCCAGGGCCGGAATGGCCCGCTCATCGAGCATCGGCAAGACCTGTTCCAGCAGGTCTTCGCCCCCGATCTCCTCGTCGTCATCGCCTGACCACAGCCCTTCGCCCAGAGCGTCGAGCAGGTCGAGCGGCGGGGTGCCCATGCCGACCAGCAATTCAAACGAGGCGGCGGCCATCTCGTGATCACCTGCCGCCAGCGCGGTACGCAGTGCAGCAAGCTCGGCCATCTGATGGGATGTCAGGCCGGCCATAGGTATGCTCCCCTTCAGGTTAGCTGGCATCTGTGACCGATTCTACAACGGTTGCTCGCCTGCCGTCTACAGCGGCGGGCCGTTCAGCGCCGGCGGAGCCGCCGCACGACATACAGGGCTGTGATCACCAGCAACAGGATCGGCAGCGCGGCCAGCCCGACCAGCGCGACCTGTTGCAGGGGCGGCAACGCCGCCAGCGCCTCCCAGTGAATCTCGCTGGCGTCTTTGACCAGCGACGGCACCGATACCAGCGAGAGCAGGATCAGCATGATCGAGATAGTCAGGCCGGTGCGGTTTTCCGCCTCTTCCTGCTGGCGGCTCTCAAACTGTAGCTGGGTGCTGCTGTAGTAGGTCAGGAAGGAGCTTAGCTCGGCCATGTTGGTGTCCACATGCTCGGCGACGTGATTGACGCCAAGCTGTTCCAGCACGTGCCCGTAGATCAGCACCGCGTCGGGAGCGTGCGAGATCGTAGAGGGTACCAGGGCGTAGCGTACTTCCGGCAGGATGTTGAAGGCGCGGGAGACGCCCTGGGCCAGGGCGCGCAGGCGGCGCTTATCTTCATCGTCCAGCAGGCCATCATTGACGCGGGTCGTCAGGTTGGAGATCGTGCTCAGCAGCTCGGTGCTCTGCCGTTCGATTAACTGCCATTCCGTCTTGAGGTTGACCAGCCATTCCACGCCGCGGGCCACGCCGCGCCAGAACTGCGGGCGGGTATAGCCGTCCGGGTCGGCAGCAGGGTCGGTGGGGGGCGGGCTGTAGATCAGCAGCGAGTCGTTGGTCACCAGGCAGAGATCGCCCACCCAGGGGGAGAGATTGAACAGATCAGCGGGGGTGACCGCCCGCCGCTGGCGCATATCCTGGGCGGCGCCGCCGTGCAGGACGGTCGCCAGGCGGGTCATGCCCAGCGCGAACGAGCTGTATTCGGTGGCGAAGACTTCCGGCGGGATGGTCTCCCCGCCCCGGTGGACATGATCAAGCTGGATGGTGGTATAGCGGTCGTGCAGGGGCAGCCGACCCCGCCGCTGCTCCGGGTCCAGCGGCAGGTGGATCGGCTCGCCATGTTCGCCGGTGAGCGTCATACAGCCGCCCATCGCCTGCACGAGCGCCGCCGTGACATCCATGGCAATGCGCCAGCTGGAGCGCGACTCGGCGTATTCCAGTTCGCCGCCGCGCGCCCGCTCCACGCGCTGGATCTCGGCGGCGATGACGGAGAGCGGCGTATCGGTAAACTGCCGGATCATGCGCACGACAGCGAAGCCGTTGCGCGTCAGGGTGACCTGATAATCCCACTGGGGGAAGGTCTCAATCAGCACTGTGTCGCCTTCCAGCCGGTCGGGGAGGCGCAGGAAAGCGTCTTCGTCCAGGCGGTAGGTGGGGAAGAAGTACTGCGAGACGACATAGCCGCGGAAGATGCGCATCTGGTGCGCAGCATCGATCAGGGCGTCCTCCTCGGTGTCGCGCACAAAGGGCGGGCGCATACGCTCCGGCAGCACCCGCAGGTAAGCGGCGAAGCGCTCTGTGCCGCGCACCTGCTCAAAGCGTTCCAGGGCGCTTTCGTCGCCGGGCGCGGCCCCGCGCCTGACGAAACGCTTGAGGTTGACGATCATGGTCAGCGTGACCGTGCCGCTGGCCCTGATCGGCCGCTCGCCGGTGAGGGCAGGCATAGCCGCTCGCTCCTGGTGGGGTGGAGAGTATGCTTACAGCGGGTGATTGTATTATACCGCCTGGGGCAGTGGGGCGGTTCAGGTAGATTGATGGGTGGAATTGCTTACGCGGGGTGTATTGCATGTGCCCGTGCTGGGGACAGATACACGCGCTGTTCTCATACACCAGCGGCCTGGTTTGTTTCTTGACAGCCTATTATGAATACATATCATGGTATAAAAGTATATCATGCCTATCAAGAAGGAAGGATGCTATGTATCGTTTATTAATGATATCAATTATCCTATTTCTCTTATCTTTCACTGGAGCCAGTATATCCGCTCAAGAGGGTGTTGCGGTCATTACCAGCCCTCTACCTGTATCCGAACTATCGGGCGTCGTCACGATCACCGGTACGGTTAAGCCGTCCAACCTGGGCTTTTACTTTCTAGAAGTAGCAGAACTCGGTCGTGAAGGGGCTGACGTGTTGTGGATTCCCATCACGCTGCCACAAACTATACCGGTAGAGGAAGGTGCGCTCGCATCGTGGGATACTACCAGGTTTCCAAATGGTTTGTACCGCCTTCGGTTACAGGTAGTGCTTGCTTCAGGCCAAACGATATTCCATGAAGTTGAGCCGCTAAGGATCACCAATGCAGCTGAGGTTATCCCCAGTACGATCACGCCCACGCCCCTGCCGACGAATTATTCAGCAATTTCTGGCTTGCCAACCTATAAAATCGTGCTGGATGAAGCGCTTACCTATCGAGGTATTGCTGCTTCACTCCTTGATGATCAGAACATTGGCGCTGTAGCTGTTCATCTCAATGGAGAAATCATAGCGGCTCTGGTTGAACGTGATAGCGCTGGAAACGTTGTGGAAGTTTCCGGTGCTATTTGGATGAACCCGGAAGGATTGGCGGTGGTCCTGTATTTTGGAGAAGATGGCCTTCCGGAAAAGATGATTACCAATGGCACCATAACCCTCTTCTCAAACTATACCGATCGTACCGTGGATATAGCGACCATTTTTCCGGATGGCACGGTCCAGACGACGTTGGCTGCTGACATAGACCCGGAGTATCTTGCCGCCCTGCGTGAGCTTCGGGCATCGTATGAGTGGTCGTCAGCCGGCGTTCGTCTGAGCGTCTTCCGTGCTGTTGATTTGCAGAGCATTCTCAAAGTTGTCAGTCTCACTACCGGGGCGGTTTCGTGTGCCGTATCGCTGAAGGCGTGCGGAGGTGCAGTGGCCATGGCAGGAGTGGCGACGGGTGCGACGGTGGGTGTGGCGGCGCCTGTGGCGGCGGGTGGTGCTGCGCTTGCCTGCCTGCCGGCGGGTATCACATGTGGCTCGCTAGTTATCCGTACCATCCTGGCGTTGCGTGGCGAGGAATCGCCACTGCTGGAAGGAACGTCAATGGCTGTTGCTGCCGCATCCTGCGCTACCGGCGGAGATGTGGTCAACTGTTATGATTTTCTTGTATCAGAGGTAGCATTGTTAACAGCTGTGGCTTCAGCAACTGAGCAGGATCTTGCACCTGTTGTGGCTGAAACCAGGGCAAGGCGTTCTCCTACAGCGACAGCAACGGCGACGCCGCAGAGGCCGTGTGTCGTTCGCACTACCCGGGCCAATTCGGTGGCGGCTCGCGTTGGTCCGGGCACTAACCGGACTTCGCTGGTCTTTATGCCGGCGAATCAGGACATTCGTGTGACGGGCCAGGCGGCGGCTTTCGACAACTCCATGTGGTGGCAGATCGAGATTCCGGGTCGTAGTGGACTGGTCTGGGTGCCACAACAGGAGGTGTCTGCATCAGGCGCCTGTAACAATGTCCCGATGGTTGCACCCCCGCCGATTATCCCGATCTCGACACCTACCCCTGTACCACCGACCGCAGCGCCATTACCATCCGGAGAGAGCATCCAGTTCACCGCCAGCCGGACGGAGATAACAGCGGGAGAGTGCGTAACGCTGAGGTGGGATGTCGAAGGTGTTCAAGCAGTCTACTATCAGGGGCGTGGTGTTACCGGTCATTCAAGTCAACAGGAGTGCCCGGCTTCCACGACGACCTATACCCTGGAAGTCATTACCCGCAGTGGGAGTAGCGTCAGACGCCAGGTTACGGTCAATGTGGGAGGGTCAATCAACCTTGGCACCGGGGATGTGCAGGTGACCTTGCGCTGGAACAATATTGCCGACCTTGATCTGCACGTTCGTGAACCCAATGGCACTGAGATCTACTTTGGCAATCCATCCTCAAGCACGGGCGGCCAGCTGGATGTTGACGCAAACTATCCGTGTGGGAGCAATCTGCTGTATGTGGAGAATATTTTCTGGCCTAGGGGAACTGCACCTTCCGGCACCTATCAGGTTCAGGTAGTTCAGTTCCAATCCTGCGGGGCGTCCAGCAGTCCAAACTGGTCACTCACTGTGCTGGTTGATGGCCGAACAGTGCTTTCGCAAAGTGGAACTGGGAGTAGCGGCTGGTTCACATTCTCCCGTTAGACGCGCACAAAACGGGCCAGCCCGATCCCATCTGCAAACGCCACCACCGTCGTTGACGAAGCGCCCCCGGCAGGGTAAGCTTTCCTCCGGGGGCGGATGTGTCCCGGTGGATGCCCCAGTCTTCAAAACTGGTGGCGGGCTGCGCTGAGCAGTCCGCGGTGGGTTCGACTCCCATCCGCTCCCGCCTCCCTGCCGCCGTCGGGTGATCCCGGCGGCGCTTTCGTTGCCCGCTGCAGGCCGCTAATGCGCCAGGATGCGCCGCAGCAGACTACGCCCGGCCTGCCATAGGCGGCCCAGCATCCCCGGCCGTAGCTCGTCCGAGACCTGGCGGGCCACCTCACGGACGGCCATCCGCCGCCCGTAGCGCTCCTGCAGCTCACGCTGGTGCTGCATCGTCCAGACAAAGAAGTCTGCCGGAGTACGATCCGGGAACAGCTTGAGGATGCCCTCCTGCTTGATGAACTGGACGACTGTCTCGTAGATCATGTCGTACCAGGCGGTGACCGCCTCCTCGTAGGGGACCGGCACGCCGTCGATTTTGCTGAGCGCGGCCTGGTAGGCGGCGATCTGCTGGAGCATATCCAGGTAGCCGCCGGGCGCGGTCAGGCGGATGTCGTGGCCGGGCCGCAGCCTGTCCAGTTGCGTCCGTTCCAGGAACTCCTTGCGCTCGGCCTCCAGCAGCAGTGTGTCAATATCGGCCTCCGGATCGACGCCGGCCACCGGGGCCGGGAATTCCCAGACATACGCCTCGATGGTGCCCATATTCAACTGGTTGGCCACCGAGACGCGATGATTGCCATCCTTGACAAAGTAGGCATCCCCCACCTTGTAGACCTCGATCGGCGGCGCACCGCCGCTGGTCGGATCCAGGAAGAGGACAGCCACGCGCTGCCAGCGCTCGCGCATATCGGTGTTGACGGGCAGGAAGGCGCCGGTGAAGTCCTTGTAGCGACCCACGCTGCCGACGATCTTGTTCAGCGGGATGGTCTGCACGCCGCGGTAGACTGCTGTCCGCAGGCCCAGGTGCTGGGAAATCTCGTTGAAATCCAGCAACTCCGGCGGTTGCTGGCCCTGCAGGCGCGCCAGGAAGCGGCTCCAGAAGGCCTTGCGGGTGGCCTGTTCGAATTCGTTGCGCGCTTCCAGGGAATATACAGAACCCATCTGACCCGGCATGCTGTTTCCCCTCGGCAGTCCCGTGCGGGCCGGTGAACACTGGCGACTCCATTATAGCAATTTTGCAGGGCGGGCCGATTCTGGCGGGCGCCGGGGAGGGCGTGGCGCAGCCGCGGATCAGATGAAGTAGGAAAGCAGCCAGCGGAGAAAAGCACGCAGCAAACGGCCCGGCTGCCAGGGGTGGTTACGCTTGCTGAAGTCGCGGGCTGCTTCGATCAGCTTGACACGCCGGCCATAGCGTTCCTCCAGCTGGCGCTGATGCTGGCGTACCCAGACGAAAAAGTCAGCGCGGGTGCGTCCGGGGAACAGCGACATCACCCCCGCCCGCTCGATCGCCTGGATCGAGGTTTCGTAGACCATATCGTACCAGCTGGCGACGGCCTCAGACCAGGGAACGTCCCGCCCGTCGATCTGGCTGAGCGCCTGCTGGAAAGCTTCGATCTCAGCCAGCAGGACGGGGTAGCCGCCGGGGGCGGTCAACTCGATGCCGTGGCCGGGGCGCAGGTCATCCAGCTGCGTCCTTGCCAGGAACTCCTGGCGCTCGGCAGCGATGATCAGCGTGTCCAGGTCGGCGTCAGGGTCCAGGTCGGGGAGCGGCCCCGGATACTCCCAGACGTACGCTTCAATGTCCTTCAGCCCCAGCTGGCGGGCGACCGAAACGCGGTGATTGCCATCCTTGACGAAGTACGCAGAGCCGACCTTGTACAGCTCCACAGGCGGGACGCCGCCACTGGTCGGGTCCAGGTACACCATGGCGATATTCTGCCAGCGCGTTTTGAGGCCGTCATCAGCGGGCAGGAAGGCGCTGGTGAAGTCCTTGTAGCGGCCCACACTGCCCACGATCGCCTCCAGCGGGACGTTCTGCACGCCGCGATAGAGGGGATGGCGGAGCTTGAGCCGCTCCTCGATCTCATTAAAATCAAGCAAACCGGCCTGCTGGCCGGGAAACGCCGGAGTGAACCGGAACTGGTGGATGCGGGCTTTACGGCGTGCCCGCGCCCATTCCAGCCGTGCCTCCGAGCGGTATTGTGGCGATTGCTCGGCAACCATGGGTTTGATCATTGCTCCACTACGACAACCGTTAAACCACTCAACTCAGTCGCATTATAATGATCCCTCAAGGCTTTAGATAGCACAAAATGTACAAGATTTCATTAGGATATTGTGATACCTTTGTTTATTCTTAACAGCCCCGTGAGGTGAGAATGACCAATGTGAGGCCCCCGGAATCGCCCAGTTTGGATGGCATGCCCAGCCTGCCAGCGATCGGGCTGTCTCTCGGCCTCCCGGCTTCCTGCCCCTGGCTGGGGATTTGCTTGCGCAAAGCCCGGCGATAGGGCAAAGTTTGCCGGGAGGGCACACTGAAACCAGTTTCAGGCACACCGGGGAGCGTTGAGCAAGCATGCTGGAAGCGTTGATCTTCGATTTTGACGGCCTGATGGTCGATACGGAAAGCACCGTCCTGCAAAGCTGGGCGGAGGTTTACCGCGAGCATGGCCTTGAGCTGCCGCTGGACGACTGGATCCGCAGCATCGGCGCGGATTACGGCCCGGAGACGTTTGACCCGTGCCTCGATCTGGAGGCGCGGCTGGGGCGTCCGCTGGACTGGGAGGCGATCCAGGCGCGTCGCTACGCCCGCGAGCTGGCCCTGGCCAACCAGCAACCAGCCCTGCCGGGCGTTGTCGCCCTGCTGGATGACGCGCAGGCGCATGGCCTGCGCCTGGCGGTGGCCTCCAGTTCCTCGCACCGCTGGGTTGATGGCCACCTGCAGCGGCTGGGGCTGTTCAGTCGGTTCCAGGCGATTGTCTGCGCCGATGACGTCGCCCGGACCAAGCCCGCGCCCGATCTGTTCCTGAAGGCAGTCGACCTGCTGGGCGTCCCAGCGCACAGGGTGGTCGTGCTGGAGGATTCGGCTAACGGGGTGATCGCGGCGCGGGCGGCAGGGCTATTCTGTGTGGTTGTGCCGACCGAATTGACCCGCCGCCTGGACCTTTCTGCGGCCAGTATGCGCGTGCAGTCGCTGGCCGAGTTGAGCGTGGATCTGCTGGATCGCGCCCTGCGCAACAATCATCAGTAGGGGGGATGACCTGTGACCGAAGTAGCGGGAGCTTTTGAGACGACAATCACCCGCCAGGTACGCCTGCCGTACCTGCTAACCCTGCCGGAAGGCTACCGGGAGGACGGCGAGCGCTGGCCGGTGATCCTGTTCTTGCACGGCGCGGGGGAACGCGGCGCCGACCTTGAGCGCGTCCGCATTCATGGCATCCCGAAAGTGGTCGCCGCGCGCCCCGACCTGCCGTTCATCACCGTTTCGCCGCAATGCCCGGAAAACCAGTGGTGGCCGGACTTTCTGGAAGCGCTGATCGGGCTGCTGGATGAGGTGCTGGGCCGCTACCACGCTGATCCTGACCGTGTCTACCTGACCGGCCTGAGCATGGGCGGCTATGGATCGTGGCACCTGGCCAGCGCCTACCCGGAGCGCTTCGCCGCGGTCGCTCCGATCTGCGGCGGGGCGCTGTGGGCATACGGTTTTCCGCAGCGGGTCTGCGCTCTGCGCGATGTGCCGGTGTGGGCTTTTCATGGCGGAGACGACGATGTTGTGCCGCTGACGGCTTCGCAGCAACTCGTTGATACCCTGCGGGAGTGCGGCGGAAATGTGATCTTCACCGTCTACCCCGGCGTGGGCCATGATTCGTGGACGCAGACGTACGACAGCCCGGCCCTGTACGAGTGGTTCCTGGCCCAGCGGCGCGGCGGCTGAACGATGAAACTGTGGGAAGGCCGGGTCAGGAATGGTCCGCTGGCGTTACACTTCCTGACCGGCGTACCTTCCCTGGCGGAAGGGCACGGCACGCCGCTGCTGATTGTCCCGGCGCTGGCAGAAGCAGCGGAAGATTACGCTGACCTGCTCCAGGCGCTGGCTCCCCGGCCCTGCTTCGCGCTCAGCCTGCGCGGAAGGGGGCAGAGCAGCGCGCCGGCGCACGGGTATACCCTGGCCGACCATGTCAGCGATCTGGCGGCGTTCGTTGCCGCCCTGGGGCTTCCCCCGTTTTGCCTGCTGGGCTGCGGGCAAGGCGCTATTTACGCCCTGGCCTATGCCACCCGCTGGCCGGATCGGCTGGCCGGGCTGATCGTGGGCGACCATCCGGCCTGTCAGTCAGCCCTGCCGCCGGGGTGGGTGGAAGATTTCCTGGCTTCCACCTGGCGGAACCTGCCGGTTTCCGAGCGGATGATGCGCCATGTGGCGGAAGGATTGCAGCGCGAGACGGAGGAAGTCTCCCTGTGGGAGGCGCTGCCAGGCATTACCTGCCCGGCGCTGATCCTGTATGGCGGGCAGCCGGGCGCGGGGCTGACCCTGCCGGAGGTCGAACGGTACCTGCAGCTGCTGCCTGACGCGCGGGTGTGGCGCCTGGCGGAGAGCGGAGGGTGCCTGTGGGAGCCGGATTACGCGCAGGCGGTGCTGGCGATCGGCGCTTTCCTGCGCCGCCTGGATGAAACCGTGCGGCCATGACAGCCCCGGTTGGTGGACGAAAAAGCGCAGGCGGGGGAAGCCCGACGCCTGCGCTCGTGACGTTCGCGATCCGCGCTGACCGGCTAGGATGTTGGGGTCGGCGTGGTCAGCGGGGGGACCATCATCTGTTGCATCAGGTAGGAGATCTGAACACGGCTCATGCCTTCCAGCTGGGTATCGCCAGCAGCGGAGGCGTAGTCGGCGGCCATCTGGAAGCTGGTGACCGCCTCCTGCAGCCGGCCCAGGTTCTGGTAGGCGACGCCCCGCAGATAGTGGGCGACCGCTTTCTCCGGCTCGCGGGCCAGGACGACCTGCAAATCTTCCAGGGCGCGGGCCGGTTGGAATGTGCGCAGGTAGACCTCAGCCCGCATGATCAGGAAGTTCGATTCGTCCTCGGCCAGCCGCTTGGCCGCGCCGAAGGCCTGTTCCGCTGACTCCGTCTGGCCGAGTTGTTCATAGTACGCCCCTTCCATGATCAGCAGGTAAGGGTCGTCGGGCACGGCGGTCTGGGCGATCTGAATCTCCTGGATCGCCCCGGCGTAGTCGCCCTGTTCGGCCAGCGCACCGGCGGCGTCGATGCGCAGGGCGCGCTCGCGCACGGCAGGGTCGGGGGCCAGGAAAGCCTGGTAGATGATGGCCGCCACGATCACGACAGCCACCACGATCGCTGCGATGCGCAACACCTGCTTGAGCCGGGCGCGCCGTTGTTCGGCTACAATGCGCTCGATATGCCACCACCAGTGGCCTTCCGGAACCTCCGCCGGGCGGATGGCCGCCAGCGCCGCCGCGCCCCCGGCGGCGTTCAGAAAGGCCGCCGCTTTGCGCTCCAGCCGGGCGTACAGGGATTGCAGACGCACCTCTTCCGCCAGGAAGTCGCCGCCCTTGCTCTTCAGTTCGGCCAGCTGCACCGTCGCTTCATCCAGCAAAGATGGGATGCGCCGTACTTCTTCCGGGCTGCTGCGGCCCAGGACGCCGATCTGGCGCTCCAGTTCGTCCAGCGTCTCCCGCAGCCGGTCGGTCGCTGTGAGAGGCTTATGCCGTTCCGCTTCCTTTGAAAGCATGGTTCTCATGGCCTTGCCTGTCCTGTGGTCAGCACATCACCAGTCATCGTCATCAAGCATGTCGTAGAGAATGAACTCACTCCCGCGGGTGGATTGTCTGGGCCAGCCATACCGCCTGATGCGGCGGATATCCTCAATTGCGGCCTTGATCAGGAATGGGATCACGATCAGCCCGAAAATCAGGCAGCCCGTCCCGTCGACCATCGACACTACCCCCTCTAATTACCGCATACGTCCGGGCTACGGCAGCCACGCCGCCACATCCGCGCCGTAACAGACGGCCTCCACCTGCCAGACCGCCCAGGCGTAGCCCTGATCTTCCCAGATGGTCTCGGCTACCAGCGGGACCTGCACGCCGCTGAGGGTTCCCCAGCGGCGGACGACGTTGCGCCAGCCGGTGAATGGCGCGCCCGCCGCCCGCTGGCGCATCCCGAAGGCTTCTACCGGCAGGCCGGACTCCGGATCGAAGGTGAAGAGCAGGCTATCCTCCTCCGCGCCAAACGGAAAGTGCAGCCGCGCTGAGGTCGCGTCGACCGCTTCCCAGCGCACGGCAGGATCGGCGTAGGCGAAGGGCAGCCAGATCATCTCCGCCCACAGGCCCATGTTAGCCGCCCGGTTGACCGCCGGATCGTCGTCGATGATCCGCCCCAGCAGGTTGAAGTGCGACCGCCCGCGGTGGTAGTTTTCCTCTACCCGCCCGACCGGGAAGCCAAACCAGGTGATCTCGATGGTGTGATGGTAGCCCTGCCCGACGGCGTAGTAGAAGCGGAAGCGCGCCGGCAGCCGCAGCGGCCCAAAGCGCAGGCGGATCCGCCCGCTGAGGATGGCTGTGCGGTAGCCGGGGAGCTGCCCACCCAGCGCCACGCGCAGGTAACGGGCCACCGGCGCCGGCAAATCCGCCGGCAGGTCCCTGCTGGGAGGAGTCGTCGCTGACGGAATCACCGGCGGGAACGGACGCGGTCGGATGAGGAAGCCCAGCCCGCCCAGCCCCAGCAGCGCCAGCAAGCCGATCACGAACCCTGCCGTCATGATATGCTCCTTCTCCTCCCACCGCACACCTGCTATTGTAGATCAGCCCGGCGGCAAGCCAAAGAAAAAAAGCGCGTCCGGCCTGCCCTGGCATACAATCAGGATGGAATCAGCATCATGTCTCCGGGAGGTGCGCCGTGTGCCCCGATCCGCTATTCGCCCTGTCGCCGCTGGATGGCCGCTATGCCGAATCCGTCGAGCCGCTGCGCGCCTGCTTTTCTGAATTCGCCCTGATCCGCGCCCGGCTGCGCGTTGAAGTAGCGTACTTCATCGCTCTGGCCGCCCATCCCGGCGTGACCTTCCTGCGTCCGCTGACCGCCGCCGAGATCGGCTTCCTGCACGATCTGGTGGCGGGCTTCGGCCCGGCGGAGGCGGCCCGTGTCAAGCAGATCGAAGCCGTCACCCGTCACGATGTCAAGGCGGTGGAAATCTACCTGCGGGAAAAAGTCAGCGGGACGTCGCTGGAGGCCCTGCGGGAGGGCATCCACTTTGGCCTGACCTCGGAGGATGTGTCCAACCTGGCGTACGGGCTGCTGATCCGGCAGGGGCTGGAGACGGTGCTGCTCCCCGCGCTGGTAGAAGTGGAAAGCGCCCTGGCGGCTCAAGC
>JAIOAT010000035.1 GCA_019873685.1 Chloroflexota bacterium | reverse complement strand
GGCTGGAGAGAAACCACCAATGCGCTTAGGCATTATCGGCCTGCCGCAAAGCGGCAAAACGACCATCTTCAACGCCCTGACCGGCCAGAACCTGCCGACAGGCTTCGGCGGCTCCGGTCAGATGGAAGTCCATACCGCCGTCGTACCCGTGCCCGACGAGCGGGTGGACTTCCTCAGCGCCCTCTACCGGCCCAAGAAGACCACCTACGCTACCGTGACCTACCGGGACATCGGCGGGCTGGAAAGCGGCATGGGCGAAGGCGGGCTGAGCGGCCCGCTACGCAATGAGCTGGCCCAGGCCGATGGCTTTGTGCATGTGGTGCGGGTGTTTGCCGATGACAGCGTGGCGCACCCGCAGGGCAGCCTTGATCCTGCCCGCGATGTGGCTATCCTGGATGGCGAGTTCCTGTTGCTGGACCTGATCACCGTGGAGCGGCGGCTGGAACGGCTGAAGGACGAATGGACCAAGAAGCCGGACACCCGCCGCCAGAACGAGATCGAGACGGCGCTGATGGAACGCCTGCGCGCCCAGCTGGAGGCGGAACGCCCCCTGCGCGAGCTGGCGCTGACCGCCGACGAGATCAAGCTGATCAGCGGCTACGGGCTGCTGACGCTCAAACCGATGTTGTTGCTGTTCAACTGCGGGGATACGGTCGTCCCGCCGGGCGAACTGCTGAACGACGACCGGCACGATCCGGCCCACATGATCAGCCTGCCGGGCAAAGTTGAGGCCGAGATCGCCCAGCTGGAACCGGACGACCGCGCTCTCTTCCTGGAAGAATACGGCATTGCCGAGCCGAGCGCATCCCGCGTGATCCGCCTGAGCTACCAGCTGCTGGGCATCCAGTCCTTCTTCACCGTTGGCGAGGACGAGGTGCGGGCCTGGAGTGTGCCGGTCGGGGCGACGGCGGTGGAGGCGGCGGGCGTCATCCACACCGATCTGGCCCGCGGTTTCATCCGGGCGGAGGTCACGGCCTTTGAGGACCTGCGCGCGCTGGGCGATATGAAGGCGGTCAGGGCGGCGGGCAAGCAGCGGCTGGAAGGCAAGACCTACGTCGTTCAGGACGGTGACATTATTACAGTCCGCTTTAATATCTAGGAATGGCCCGGCAGCGGGTATAATAAGTGTATAGCACAGCGCCCACGGGCGAGGAGCTTGCCGAACAGACAACCCTCGCCCGTTTGTTTCCAGGGAGCGAGCATGACCGATCAACAGTACCCGCAGGAACTACAGATCACGATCATCGGGGCCGGGCACGGCGGCAAAGCGATGGCCGCCGACCTGGCCGTGCGCGGCTACCGCGTTTGCCTGTACAACCGCAGCTATGAGAACATCGCTGCCATCGACGCCCGCGGCGGGATCACGGTTGATCTGGAAGATGGCCGTCAGGTCTTCGGCCATCTGCACCGCGTCACCAGCGATATGGCCCAGGCGCTGGCCGGATCGCAGCTGATCATGGTTGTCGTCCCGGCCTCGGCCCACCGCGATGTAGCCCTGGCCTGTGCCCCGCACCTGCAGGACGGCCAGATCGTGGTGCTCAACCCGGGGCGCACTGGCGGCGCGCTGGAGTTCCGCCAGGTGCTGGCCGAGCAGAATTGCACCGCCGACGTGACCATTGCCGAGGCGGAGACCTTCATCTTCGCCAGTCGCAGTATGGGGCCAGCGGAGGCGCGGATCTTCCGCCGCAAGGACGCCGTGCCGCTGGCTGCCCTGCCCGCCACACGGACCGCCCAGGTGCTCGATCTCGTCCAGGAGATCTACCCCAGTTTCATCGCTGCGCCGAACGTGCTCTACACCAGTCTGAACAACATGGGCGCGATCTTTCACCCCGCCCTGACCCTGCTCAACGCCGGCTGGATCGAGGCCACCGGCGGCGAGTTCGAGTTCTATATCGACGGCGTGACCCCCTCAACCGCCCGCCTGCTGGAACGGCTTGACCGCGAGCGCGTCACCGTGGCGACGGCGATGGGCGTCCGGGCGCAGAGCGCCCAGGAATGGCTGGCCCGCGCCTACTCCGCCCACGGCGAGGACCTCTACGAGGCCATCCACGATAACCCCGGCTACAAGGGCATCAATGCTCCTTCCACCCTGCGTCACCGCTATATCTTCGAGGATGTGCCTTACAGCATGGTGCCTATCGCCGAGCTGGGGCGGCGCTTCGGCGTGGATGTGTGGGGTATGGAGGCCATGATCCAGCTGGCCTGTGTCCTGCATGGCACGGATTACCGTTACCGGGGCCGGACGCTGGCCCGTATGGGGCTGGAGGGCCTTTCCCTGACGGAGATCACCAATCTCGTGAATACTGGCCGCGCCGAAGCCAATCACCGGTCCTCGGACTGAGCCGTTCTCTACATATTCCCCAGGAGGATGCCATGACCGGGATGCCCAGTCGCGTGCTGGCCGGTAGCCTGGGCGACTGCGTCCATGTCGCCGGCGTGACCCGCTTCCTGGCGATCGCTGAGGAAGCCGGTTGCCAGACGTATTTCACCGGCCCGGCCACCGATCCGGAGGTCTTCGTTGATGCAATCGTCGCCTTTGACCCCGACGTGATCGGTGTCAGTTATCGCCTGACGCCGGAGAACGCCCGGACGCTCCTGCGGGAACTGGAAGGTATGTTGCGAGCGGCAGGTGTGCTGGGCCGTAAGCGCATCTTCTTCGGCGGGACGCCGCCGGTAGCCGAGGTCGCCCGCGAGATGGGTTACTTCGACGCCGTCTTTTCCGGCGAGGAACCGCCGCACGCCATCCGCGCCGCCCTGCGTGGCGAGACCCTGGCCGAGGCCGGACCGGAGTTTTTCCCTCAGCGGGCTGTCGAACGCATCCGCTGGAAGGCTCCCTACCCGCTTCTACGCCACCACTTCGGCCTGCCTGCGCAGACGATCGCGCCGACGGTGGAGGGCATCGCCCGCATTGCCGAATCCGGCGCGCTGGATGTGATCTCGCTCGGCTCCGACCAGGACGCGCAGGAGAACTTCTTCCACCCCTCCCGCCAGAACCCGCGCAGCAAAGGCGCGGGCGGTGTGCCCCTCCGCACTGAAGACGACCTGCGCGCGCTGTACGCCGCCAGCCGACGAGGCAACTACCCACTGCTGCGGGCCTACTCCGGCACCGCTGATCATCTGCGCTACGCCGAGATGCTCGTCCGCACCATCGATAACGCCTGGTGCGCCACGTCGTTGTTCTGGTTCAACGCTATGGACGGGCGTGGGCCATCGCCGCTGGCGCAGTCCATCGCCGAGCACCAGGCGCTGATGCGCTGGCATGGCGAACGCGACATCCCGGTGGAGGGCAACGAGTCCTATCACTGGGGGATGCGCGACGCGCCGGACGTGATCGTGTGCGCCTCGGCGTATCTTTACGCTTACAACGCCCGGCGCTGCGGCGTGCGCGACTACATCATGACCTACATGTTCCAGAGTCCGCCGCAGCTTTCCAACCGGATGGACCTGGCCCGTGCGCTGGCGATTGTCGAGCTGACCGAATCCTTCGCCAGCGACGACTTCCACATCTGGCGGCAGACGCGCACCGGCCTCCTGAGCCATCCGGTTGATCTGCGCCGGGCGCGAGCGCACCTGGCCCAGAGCACCATGCTGCAGATGGCCCTGCGCCCGCACATCATCCATGTGGTCGGCCACACAGAAGCGCATCACGCCGCCACTGCCGACGAGGTGATCGAGGCCTGTGTGATGACGCAGGAAGTGGTGGAAACGGCCCTGCGCGGCAACCTGGACATGGCCGCTGACCCGGCTGTCCAGGCCCGTAAGGCGGCCCTGATCGCGGACACGCAGCGCCTGATCGCGGCGATCCGGGCGCTGGACGCCGGCGAAAGCGACGATCCGCTGACCAGCCCGGACGTGCTGGCGCGGGCGGTGGCGCTGGGCCTGCTGGACGCACCGCAGCTTGTCAACAATCCCTATGCACCGGGGCGCGTCCGGGCGCGGGCCATCGACGGGGCGATGCTGGCCGTTGATGCGACTGGCCGCCCGCTGGACGAGGGGGAGCGCATCGCCGCCGCACTGGCGGCGGCTGAACCTGATGGGGACAAAACCTGATTGGGCGGGGCGGCGCTGCCGCTCATCTGGCCCGGCGGCTGAGGGCGAAGAACATCACCGCCAGCGCCATCAGGGCGCACCCGGCGCCGATCAGCGCTTCCGGATCGCTGGGCGGCATTGAGGGGGTGGGCGTCAGTTCGGCGGCAGGTTCGACCGCTGGCAGTCCACCACCCGCCGGGACGATGGCGACCGCGGTAGGCACTGCGGTCGCTGTGGGCAGCGCCGTCGCTTCTGGGAGTGCGACCCCGCTCTTGGTGGCGGGCGCTTCGCCGGCGCGCAGGCCGGGCGCCAGCAACACGGCGGGCGGCGCTTCTTCTTCGCCGCTGTCGGTTTCGACGCCGTTGGCGGCAGCGTCGGCGGCGCTGAAAGCGGCAGCAACGCCATCGAACGTGGTAGCCTCAGCGGCGGGCGCCGCTGCTTCTGCGCCGGCGATCGCGCTTTCCGCTGCCAGCGCATTCGGCGGCAGGGGGGTGCTTCCCACTGCTTCAGGTGTCTCCCCGGTTTCCAGAGGCGTTAGCGTCAACGGGATGGTGGCGGTCGGGGCCATGGCGATCTGCGCTTCGCCGGTCAGGGTAAGCGGCGCGGCAGCCTGTTGCCCGGTGGGGGCTACCGCGTAGGGCAGTGCGCCCGATCCCAGCAGGCCTGCTACGCCAACCAGCAGGATAAGTGCGGCAGCAGCGGCGCTCAGGGCACTGGCCCAGCCGTAGAACCGGCGCAGCGGTACGCTCCGGATCGGTGTGCGCAGGCTGCCAGCTTCCCGGCGGCCGTAAACAGCCGGGTCCAGGCGGAAGTCGCGCGGGGCCGCCAGAACAGGCAGGGCACGCACACGGGCGGCAACCCCGCGCAGCGCCTCCAGTTCCGCCCGCAGGCGGGCGTCCGCTGCCAGGCGGCGCTCCAGGGCAGCCCGTTCGGCAGGCGCCAGTTCATTATCCAGGTACGCCGACAGCAATTCCAGGTCGGCAGGCGTCAGATCGTTCATATCCCCGCTGCGGCCTCAATATCGTTCCCCGCGCAGGCCCACAGAGTTACTCGTTCTCTAGACGATAAGCGGACGGCAAAAGTTCCCCCAGTGCACGCAGGCAATCGCGCAACCGGGCGCGGGCGCGGCTCAGGCGCGACTTCACTGTGCCCAGTTCCAGGCCGGTCGCGGCGGCGATGGCCTGGTAGTCCAGGTCTTCGACATCGCGCAGGATGACCAGCGCCCGCTGCTCGGCGGGCAGGCCGCGGAGGCAATCCTCGATCCCGGCGCTCAGTTCCCGGCGCTGGGCGTGATCTTCCGGGTCTTCGGCGTCACTGGCCAGTTGTGGCAGCGATTCGGTTCCATCCTCCGGCGGCAGATCGGTCAGGGAATCGGCGGGCTGGCGCTGCCGGCGGCGCAGTTCGTCGTAGCAGGCGTTGGTCACGATGCGCAACAGCCAGCCTTTGAAGCTCCCGCCGCGAAAGGCCTCCAGCGCCTTGAAGGCGGCGATAAAGGCTTCCTGCGTGGCATCGGCGGCGGCAGCCGGATCGCCCAGGATGCGGTAGGCGGCGCTATACAGCCGATCCTGGTAGGCCAGCACCAGCTCGTTAAAAGCCAGGACATCCCCCCGCTGCGCCTGCGCGATCAATGCCTGTTCGTCCATGGATTCCCGCCGCTGCCCTTCGTTGTTGGAGCGTCGCGCCGCCACAATCTGATTATGCCCGCAAGCCGGGACGGGGACAACTTCCATAGCGGCGTCACCCGGCGCTCCGCCAGGCCGCCGGTGGCGGGAAAACTCTAACAGAACTTCTATGCAGCGTTAAAGCGATTCTAATCCTGCCGCGCTATCGTGATCGGCGGTTTACAGGGATAGCGCGAAGACCACCCCGGAAAGCGCGCTTCGTTTCCTCGATTGCCCGGCTTCAGCGGGCGCTCGCGGCCAACAGACCACCCCCGACCTGACGCGGTCTGGACCACGACCCAGGAACAGCCGCGCTTTTGCCGTGTGGCAGCCTTCGCGCAACACACAGGTTCAGGAGGGGTAGTGTATGTCGTACAAGGCCCGTTTTGGCTGGTTGCTGACCGGCGCCGCGCTGATGGCTGTGGTGCTGGCGGTTCTCAGCCCGATGATCTTCCCGGCGGCGCGCAGCGCCAGTGCAACCTCAACGACCAATACCATTGAAGAGCAACTGATCGCGCTCTATAACACCGCCAATCCTTCTGTGGTCAGCGTACAGGTGCGCCAGGCGGTCACGCGGGAAGTCAGCATCCCGCAGTTCCCGGAGTTGCCGCAAATCCCCGGTTTCCCGGAGCTGCCGCGCTACCTGTGGCCGCAGACGCCCAACCAGCAGCAACAGCAGCAGTACGTCTACGGCCAGGGTTCCGGCTTTGTCTATGACCGCGATGGCCATATCGTGACCAACTATCATGTCGCCGGCGAAGCTGACCAGATCAGGGTCATCTTCCATGATGGCACTGCGGTGAACGCCGAACTGGTCGGCGCTGACCCGGACAGCGACCTGGCCGTGGTCAAGGTCGACCCGGCGGAAGCGCCGGAGCTTCAGCCGCTGCCCCTGGGCGATTCGGATGCTCTGCAGGTCGGCCAGATGGTGGTAGCCATCGGCAATCCGTTTGGCCTGTCAGGTACGATGACCAGCGGGATCATCAGCGCCCTGGGCCGGATGCTGCCCTCGCAGGCCGCGACCGCTGACGGCAGCCGCTTCAACATCACCGACATCATCCAGACCGATGCGGCGATCAATCCCGGCAATTCCGGCGGCCCGCTGCTCAACCTGGCCGGTGAGGTGATCGGCGTCAACACGGCGATTGAATCGACTACCCGGCAGAACGCGGGCATCGGCTTTGCCGTGCCATCGAAGACGGTTGGCCGTGTAGTGCCGGTGCTGATCGCTGAGGGCCACTTTGCGCATCCCTGGCTGGGTATCAGCGGCAGCACGGTCAACGATACGATCCGCGAGGCCATGAATCTGCCCGACGATCAGACCGGCGTGCTGATCGCTACGGTGGACAACACCGGGCCGGCGGCGCGGGCCGGGTTGCTGGGCAGCAGCCGCGAAGCCCGCGTTGATGACACCACGATCCGGGTCGGCGGGGATATCATCGTCAGCGTGGATGGCCGTCCGGTGGTGACCTTTGACGACCTGCTGGATTACATCAGCAACGAGACGGAAGTCGGCCAGACAATCACACTGGGCATCCTGCGTAATGGCGAGCTTAGCGAAGTGCGGGTGACGCTGGCCCCGCGCCCGACCACGACAACGAAGTAAACCGGCATACCGCCCCCGGCTGATTGCAACCGGGGGCGGTTTTTTTGTTATGGGGAAGTGGGAAACAGGGAACTGGGAGTGAAAGGCGCTCAGCCCGTGCGTAAGGTGTGTGCCTGAATTCGTCCCATTCGGGCGCTATTCCCCGGCGCAGCGGGCGGCCACCCAGGCGCGTGCTACAGAGTCGGCGCGACGGCGGGTTAGCTCACACTGCACGGCCATGATCCCCGCCAGGTTCCGGGCGATCTCCGGGTCGGTCCAGCTTTGCAGCTCAACCGTCAGGGCGGGGATGCCCTGCCCATCGACCCAGTTGGAAGCGTCGCCGGTTACGCGGTAGGCCAGGAAGCGCCCATCGCTGGGGTAAGTCGCCGCCCGGCCGTAAGCGTCCGCCAGCGCCTGCGACCCGTGATCGCCCTCGCACGCCCCGGCGAAAACGCCGTTGGCCGCGCTATGGTAGAAGATCACCGCCGCCGGCAGGTTGAGAAGGATGTAATCGGCCAGGGCCGCCGTCTCCGGCTCGGAGAACGCCGCCCTGCCGGGATCGACGCGCTGGTTGCGCCAGATCGCCTCCGCTGACCATTCACAGCCCCAGTTACGGTTGAGATCGACGCCGTTGCTGTTGAAGCGGCCTTCCTCCACCCGCCCGCGCAGCAGACCATCGGCGTTGAGCGCGGGGATGACCACCAGGGCCAGTCCCGGCGCGATGGCCTCCGGCTCCTCGCTGAAGTGCTCGATGACCGCCAGCATCAACTCGACTGTGTTGCCCTCCCAGCCGCCATGGATGCCGCCGACCAGCAGGAGCTGGCGCGGGCCGTTCCCCAGGCGCTGGGCCAGCAGTGGCCGCCCCTCTACCGTCCGCCCGAAGGCGATGATGTCCGGCGGCAGGGTGGCCGTCAGGTCGGCGGCCAGCGGAGTCAGGACGGCGGGCGGCAGGGTCGCTTCCGGCGGGGCATCCTCCAGGGTGGCTGTCGGCAGGCGGGGATCGGGCGTGACGGTCGCCGTCGGGGTGACGGTGGATGTCGGGCGCGGCGTGGGGGAGAGGATCGGTCGTGGCGTCGGGCTGGGCCGCCGGGTCGGGGGCGGCGTGGGCGTGGTCAGTTCCAGCGGCGCGGCCAGGGTGGGCCGGGGGGCCAGAACTTCGCAGCCGGTCCCGGCCAGCAGGATGAGCGCCAGCAGACCGAACAGCGGCAGGACGATCGAGAAGAATGCTTTCATCGGCTCACGGTACGGGCCGCGCGGGCGCGCGGAAGGCGGCGCATTTTCACGGGCAGCATTCTAGCATATACTTCCTGTTGCCGCGTCTGCGCGGCTGTGCTACGCTGACCATAACTGATTCCGGCGATTATCCCTGCCTGCACGCTGCGATACAGGCTGTAACCGTCTGGAGGCGAAGTATCGTGAAACGCGCAACGTTTATCCTGGTGCTGCTCCTGCTGGCAACGGGTCTGTTTGGCTGCCAGCGGCGGGAGATCGTCATCCCGACGCTGGCCCAGTTGCCCACCATCACGCCAACCTTCACGCCGACATTTACCCTGACACCGACCTTCACGCCAACCTTCACCCCGACGCCGACCTTCACCCTGACCGCCACCCCTACGCTCACGCCAACGTTGACGCCGACCAGCACCCTCACCCCGACGCTCACCCTGACCTTCACCCCCGTGGCGACCAATACCCCGATCCCGACGCCGACGCCAACAGGGCCGGTGATTTACTCCTTCACCGCCGATAACTACGAGATGCGGGCCGGGGGCGTGACCGTGCTGCGCTGGCAGGCGCTGGGCGATACCGCCGTGCTGGACCAGATCGGCGCGGCGGGCAACCTGCTCCAGTCGTTCTCCGTGCCGGTCACCGGCGAGCAGGCCGTGACCATCCCGGTGGGCAGCGGACGGGTGGTGACCTACCGGCTGACCGTCATCCGTCAGGGCATCCCGACCGCGCAGACGCTGGCGATCACCATCACCTGCGGCTATGACTGGTTCTTTGGCAATCAGTATGCGGCGGGCGCCTGCCCGGCCAACCTGGGCGCGATCGGTGATGGGCGCTTCCAGGGCTTCGACGGCGGCATGATGATCTACCTGGCCGCTTCCACCGAGAACTTCCCTGGCAACCGGGTGTACGTCCTGTTCTACGGCTCCAGCCAGTGGCAGGCGTATGAAAACGTCGGCAATGCCACGCCGACCGGGTCACCGCCATCCGGTCGCTACCTGCCCGGCGATCCGATCCTGGGCAATGTCTGGGAAACCGGCCTGTTCAACGGCCAGCCGATCAAGAATCTGCTGCAGTACTCGTCCACTCCCAATGCCGACACCGGCCCGCGCACCGGGCAGGTGGAAGCGGGCGGCGGCGCGATCTACATCGACATCCCCGACGGTCGGGTGTACCGCCTGCAGGGCGTGACCGGCGGCACCTGGACACAGGTCAAGTAGCGCCCGCGCTTCACTGGTGATGTTCCACAGAGGCACGGTTAGCGCCGTGCCTCTGTGTTTTGCCGCCGGCAGAGCGGGGGCAGCGCAGCCCGCGCCTTTGCCCCTTGACATTGACGTTACGTCATCGTTTAGGATGAATGACATGACTACCGAGCCGCGCTACACCATCCGCCAGCTGGCTGCCCTGGCCGGGATCAGTCCGCGCGCCCTGCGCCACTACGACGCGATCGGGCTGCTGCGGCCCGCGCGTAACCCGGCCAACGGCTACCGACTTTACCGCCGGGAAGATGTGCTGCGCCTGCAGCAAATCCTGTTCCTGCGGGAACTGGGGCTGAGCCTGGAAGCGATTCAGACGGCGCTGGACAGGCCCGACTTTGACCTGCTGCACGCCCTGGAGGAACAGCGGCAGGCCCTGCGGGAACGCCAGGCGCGGCTGGCGCGGCTGATTCAGACGGTGGAGCGCACCATCCTCCACCTGAAAGGGGAAACCACCATGAGCGACAATGAGCTTTTCGCTGGCTTCAGCGAGGAACAGCAGGCCCGGTACGAGCAGGAAATCGAGCAGCGCTTTGGCGACCGCCAGCTGAATGAATCGCGGCAACGCTGGGGCAGTTACTCCCTGGAACAGAAGCGCCGCATCATGGAGGAAGGCGGGGCGATCTACCGTGATATGGTCGCGGCCATGCCTTACGGCCCGGCCAGTCCGCAGGCGCAGGCGTGCGTCGCCCGCTGGCACCAGCACCTGCGTTACTTTTACGAACCGACAACGGAGATTCTGCTCGGTCTGGCGGATGGCTACAACGACGATCCGCGCTTTGCCGCGTTCTTCCAGCGCCTGCACCCCGATCTGGCGCCGTTCATGCGCAGCGCGATCCGGATCTACTGCCAGCAGGCCGGGGAGTAGCGCCCCCATAGAAACGGGCGGCCCGCTCTGTGGTGGCAGGCCGCCCGCGCCGGAATTCTTTCCGCGTACTTCAGCCGCCGGTGGTCGTCACGCGGTGGACGACTACTTCTCCGCCGAACGGCGTATTGACGACCCGCTGTTCGATGGCCGCGATCTCCAGTTCGCCCGGATCGCCCAGCGTTGTGAAGTGGCGCTGCAGCGCCATACCCAGCGCCGGGGCGAAGATCAGCGTGGCAATGACCATCAGCAGGATGGTCGGGAAGCGTTCAGCCCGGCGCCCGGCGCTGTCTTCCGCCCCGGCCAGTCCGGCCATGGCAGCCAGCGTCGCCAGCGTGCCGGTGGTCAGCAGGTTGGTTCCGCAGTTGGGGTGCAGGGCCAGCTCGTGCTGGCCGTTGCGCAGCCGCCGCAGGGCCTCGTCCGCCGCCCGCGCCACTTCCGCCGTAGACACGTCGCCGTAGAGATAGAATCCCGCGCTGTCGCTGCGCCCGGCGACGCGCAGGTTGCGGCGACCCTGAGCCAGCATGTGGATGGTGGCGTGCTCCAGGCCGTGATTGCGCCGGATGCGCCGGATCACCGGGATGTTCAGCAGCGGCCCGGCCAGCACCGCCAGTTGTTCGATCATTCCCATCAGGTGTTCTCCCTGCTGTACGCGCCAGCCCCTACCGGTAATGCCCCAATAGTAGCGGAAGAAACGGCGCGTAGCCAGCAGCAAAGTGACGGGTTCCTCACCGGCCAGCCGCGAAGAATAACTCGTCCAGCCAGGCCGCCAGCTCATCGCGCACCCGGCGGAAGGTCGCCGCCTGCTGCTCCGGCGGGGCGGCCGGCGGGTCAGTGAAATCGCGGTGGTAGCGTTCCGCCCGACCGGGGAAGAAAGGACAGGTTTCCGCGGCGTGGTTGCAGACGGTCAGCACGTAGTCGAATTCCTGCCCCAGGAACTGGCTGAGCGGTTTGGGGTGCTGGCCGCTGATGTCCAGCCCGATCTCGGCCATGGCCTGTACCGCGCCGGGATGCACCTGCGCGGCGGGCCGGCTGCCCGCGCTGTAGACCTCAAAGCGGTCGCCGCCTCTGGCACGCAGCAAACCTTCGGCCATCTGCGAACGGGCCGAGTTGCCCGTGCACAGGATAAGGACGCGCGTCCTGGTTGTAGCCATCACAGATGCTCCAATCTACTTGAGATGTGGCGCCCATTCTACCCGACCGCTGTTAAATTCCGACGATGGAGAGCTTAAAAGGGGATTAAACCGTTACAGGAAAGTCGCCTCCTCAGGCGCGGAAAGCGGCCAGCCCCCGACGCAGCACCTCTTTGAGCGCGGCTACGTCATGGCGCGGAACGATCACCCGTGTCTCTCCCAGCGGCTCCTCCCGGCGCGTATACCCGGCGGCGAACCAGTAGGCAGCGGTAGTCACTTCGGCGTCAGCGGAACCGCCGGGGTCCTGGGGCGGCACCGGGCCAACCAGTGCGCCGTAGGGCAGGCGGTGGTAGACGTACAGGCGCAGGGCCAGGGCAAAGTGGGCGATCTGGTTGCCGCCCCCGCCCCGCACGAAACGGGGATGAAAACCGCCGCGGTTGCCCCAGCCGCCCGGCGCTGGCGGGTCGCCATCCGGATTGCCGCAATCCAAACGCAGCAATTCGCGCACGCTCCAGGTGCTCCAGTTGTTGAACTGGGCGCCCGGTCGCCCGCCGCCATCGCCCAGCTGTATTTCTCCGCGCAGGCCAGCCATAGAACGCGGTGGCAGCGTGACCAGCGCCTCCACGCCGCCAACGGCGATCCCGGTATCCACCACCCGCACGTCACCGCTGAGGGCCTCCTGCCAGTCGGCGACGGCAGCGCCGACATCTCCCGCCCGGTCATTGATAGCCATCTGGAGCAGATCGAGCAGTTCGTGGATGCCGCCGCCGGATCGGTGCACACGGTAGACAGCGTTGAGCAGCTTCAGGTAAGCGGGCGCCTGGGCCAGGCGGGCTGCATTTGCCGCGCCGTGCGCCGCCAGATACGCCGACCACAGTGCAGGGGGGACGTCCGGCGCCCCCGCCGCCAGCCGATCCAGCACTTCCGGGTGGGTCATACCGCGCTCCTTCCGCGATTCGTCGCGCTGGCACTATGATCCGCCCCTGGCAGCCCGGCTGTCAATGGCGGTTGACGTCCAGGCGGAAGGACGCCGATAATGGCAGGCAAAAGCACGCTACAACAGGAGGCTCCCATGAACCCTGCCAGTCGTCGCCCGGATACGTCCAACCGCACCGTGTTCGTCGTTATCGTAGCCCTGGCCGCTGCGCTGATCCTGTGCAGCCTGCTCACCCGCACGGTTGGCTGGATGCGCCTGTGCGGCGGCGGGTTGATCCTGACCGGGGCATTCTTCCTCCTGCTGGCGGAACGCAAGGGCTGGCCGGCGGCGATCCTGCTGATCGGGCTGGCCCTCTTCTTCTGGGATACTCTGATCGCGCTGACCGGCGGCGGATGAGCCGCCGCGGAGAGGAGGTTACGGGCGTGACCGCGCAACTCCCCGGCGCGATCCTGCGTACAGGCAGGCAGAGGATGTTGCGCATCTATCGACTGCAGTCATCCTAGGGCATGGTATGAGAGGGGAAATCCAATGAAACTGACTGCTACGTACATTGAGCGGCGGGCTGCCACCGTTGACCTGCCATATCCGGATGTCGCCCCGGCGCACCTGAAACTGGAGGTGCCGCTGGGCCGGGTGAACCTGCAGCCCGGCGGGGGAGCGTCGCTGATCAGCGGCAAGGTCACCTACAACGTCGCCGAGCTGAAGCCGACCTACAGCGTGCACAACCGCACCGTCACCATCCGCCAGAAGTTCCAGCTGCTGGTACCGACCGGCCAGGTGATTAACGACTGGGAGTTCCTGCTGGGCACGGCCCATCCCTACAGCCTGGATGTAAGCATCGGCGCGGCGGAAGCGGACGTTGATCTGGGCGGCGTGCCGCTGACCGGCTTCAAGCTGGCCTCCGGCGCGGGCGATATGACCGTCGACTTTGCCCTGCCCAACCCGACCCGCCTGATCGACGGGCGGATCAACACCGGCGCCGGGCGCACCACCCTCAAGAACCTGCTGAACGCCAACGCGGAATACCTCAAGATCGGCGCGGGGGTCGGGCAGGTCGTGGCAAAGTTCACCGGCGACGGGCTGACCGCCAGCGGGCGGGTGCGGGTGGAAGGCGGCCTGGGCGAGATCGTGCTCGTCCTGGAGGAAGACGCCGCGATTCGGGTGAACGCCAGCGTCGGCCTGGGCGGCATCAACGCCGACGACGAGCTGATCCGAAGTGGCAAGAGCTACCAGACCGCGGCGTACGACGCTTCGGATGTGCGCCTGGATATTGACGTCAGCGGCGGGGTGGGGGCGATCCGCATCGAACTGGCCTGATCTCTGCGTCGTCAGGCAGACGGCCTGACTGTGTTGTATCACGAGCAGAATCGGCAGGGGGCCTGGCCCGGCAGACCGGGGCGCAGGCTCCCTGTCCTTTTTTCGAGTATCTCCTGTCAGGCTCCCCGGTCTTGCGTCATTTTGATGATATTCATGATGAACAAACTCTTTATTTCTGATTCAATGGCTCCTATAATATGACAGGTAGCAGTTCAATAAAGGGCTGTGCGACGCCCGGCCTGCCGGTCGCCAGCCCGGATGTCCCCGGCCAGCGGCCAGGGCCGTCCGGAAGGAACTGCCAGAAAGAGGGGAAACACAACAATGCATCACCGTTTGTTGCCGGGCCTGGCCCTGCTGGGCGTATTGCTGCTGCTGGGCGCGGCCTGCACGCCGGAGCCGTCCCCGCTGGCGGTGGCGGGCCTCCCCGCCAGCCGCAACGCGGCGCGTGGCGCGGAGGTCTTCGCCCGGTCAGTCGATGGCGCTCCGGCCTGTGGTTCCTGCCACCGTCTTGATGAAGCGCCCGGTCGCGGCCCCGGCCTGGCCGGGTACGGCAGCCGGGCGGGCGCGCAGGTAGCCGGGCAATCCGCCGAGGTCTATACCTTCGACAGCATCGTCGCCCCGGCCCATTACATCGTCTCCGGTTACTCCAACATCATGTACGCTGACTACGCCAGCCGGCTGAGCGCGCAGGAGATCGCCG
Source organism: Chloroflexota bacterium (assembly GCA_019873685.1). Taxonomy (GTDB): domain Bacteria; phylum Chloroflexota; class Anaerolineae; order Aggregatilineales; family Ch27; genus Ch27. The sequence continues at coordinate 23,675 of JAIOAT010000035.1, read as the reverse complement.
ATCTCATCGCGTTCCTGCTGGGGCTGTAGCCATAGCATCCAGAGCATACTTCCAGGGGGAAGACTCCAATGGATCTCTATATGGTTATCCTGCGCATCCTGCATATCGGCGCGGGGATTCTGTGGGTGGGCTTTGCCGTGTTCATGCTCTATTTCGGGTCGCCTGCGGCGCGGAGCATGCAGGATCGCGGGCTGCGCTACACCCATGCCCTGCTGAACGTCACGCCGTTCGGCAACGTCATGTCAGCGATGGCGCTGGTGACGGTCATCGCCGGCTTCCTGCTGTACATCCGTGTTTCGGGGACTTTCAACGCCACCTGGCTCGGCTCGCCGGGGGGTATCGTGCTGACGATCGGCGCTGTGGCCGGGGTGCTGGCCGCCGGGCATGGCTTCGCCAGCACCCGCAGGGCGCTCTACGACCAGAAAGCGATCGTGGATGCCGTCGTGGCCCAGAACAGCCCGCCCACGCCGGAGCAGGGCGCTCAGCTTCAGGCTGCCGGTCAGCGCATGGGCCGTAACTCCCAGATCGGCGTGATTCTGATGATCATTGCCGTGCTGGGAATGTCCATGGCGCGCTACGTGTAATGAGCCTTCCCGCGCCCATCAACGGCCTGCCGGGCGGCTGGCGATGGGCGCGGGAGAGGGGCCGCCTTGATTGCCGGGCGGCAAACCCCGTATACTGAAAGTGCCGGTCGCTGCGGGCAGGTGCGCATTGTTCATCCCCGGCGCAGACGCCCGCACACACGGGGGAGCCGCCTATGACTGCAGACAACGGCCATCCGGTGTGGTCGTGGACGCGCCTGGTGGAATGCGGCCTGATCGCTGTGGTCGTCGGCCTGACGCTGGCGGGGCTGGCCGTACTGCTGGCGCTGCTGGTCGGCCTGGTCTTCACGACGGGCGGCGATCTCGTCGAATTCCTGGGTGCGCTGGCATCCGGTTAACCCGTCCGGCCGGGCTTCCCCCGGCAATCACTCCCATCAACATTCCGATAGAAGGGGAACCCGCTATGGCAGGTCAAACTCCGCAGGGCATCCGCGTTTTTCGCGCCCGGCAGCAGGTGCGCGTCCGTCGTGCGCCGGGCTTGCGGGCGGAACATCTCCGCTGGCTGGCGGCGGGGGAACAGATCACGGTCGACGCTGCCTCGCGTACGGAAGCCGATGGCTATGTCTGGTGGCAGCATGGCGGGGGCTGGACGGCTGAACGCACGCTCGATGGCGTTGAGGTCTACCTGATCGACGCCGGGCTGACGGCGGAAACAGTCCGTTTCCGCGTCGGGGAAGCGCCGGTACGCGTCCGCGCCGCCCCTGGCTTCGGCGGGGAGCCGGTCGGCTGGCTGACGCCCGGTACGGTATTCGCAGCCAATGGCGCTTCTCGCACGGCGCTCGATGGCCATATCTGGTGGCAGCACGCCGGTGGCTGGAGCGCCGAGCGTACGCTCGACGGTGCGGCGGTCTATTTTGTGCTGCTGGAGGCCGAGGCTCCCGCCCCGGCGGCGGAAACGCCCGCGCCCCCTGCCGGGACGCGCGACTTCGTGGTCGTTCAGCAGGTGCGCGTCCGGGCCGCGCCGGGGCTGCAGGGCGGACACCTCCGCTGGTTGCCCCGCGACACACGCCTGACCGTTGATGCTGCTTCCCGCACGGAGGCTGATGGCTATGTGTGGTGGCGGCACGCCGAAGGCTGGAGCGCCGAGCGGCGGCTGGACGGCGGTGAGATCTACCTGCAGGAGCCGACGGGCGAAGGCCCTGCACCCGCGCCGCCGATCCTGCTGGTCCGCACCTTTGCCATTGTCGAGAGCGTCCGTGTCCGACAGGCGCCCGGCCTCAATGCGACGCCGGTGCGCTGGCTGGAGCCGGGGCAGACGATCAACGTGGATGCCACCTCCCGCACAGAAGCCGATGGCTATGTCTGGTGGCGGCACGCCGAGGGCTGGAGCGCCGAGCGCGCCCTGGACGGATCAGCGACCTACCTGCTCGACCCGGCGACGCTGCCCCCCGCTACGCCGCCGGAAGCGCCTCCGCCGGGCGAACAACCGGCCGCACGCACCTTCCAGGCGGGGCATCAACAGGTGCGCATCCGGGATATCCCCGCCCTGCGCGGCGTGCATCTGGGCTGGCTGCTGCCCGGCGAGCAGATCACCGTCCGGGGATCGTCGCGTACGGTCGCTGATGGCTATGTCTGGTGGGCGCACGAGCGCGGCTGGAGCGCCGAGTGCAGCGTCAGCGGGGCGGAGCGCTACCTCTTTGATCCCGCCGAATTCGCCAACCGTCCGCCTGTTCCTGGGCCGCGTTTTGAGGAGGGTCTCCCCCTTCCGGAGACGTTGCCCTTGCTGGATAATCTGTTCAGCCGCCCGCCCATCCCGCTGGAAAAGACGCACTGGTGGCAGTACTTTGGCAACAATGTCTTTGCCTATAACCTGTGGGCCGGCGGGGCGCGCTCGTACGCTTACGCCCAGGGGCTGCACGGCGGGGTGGATTTTGGCAACTCGCAGGAGGCCGTGCCGGTGGTCGCCGGCCTGAACGGAGTCTTCATCAAACGGGAAACGCGCTACACCCTGCCTAACGGCATGTGGGTCAAAGCCGGGGATTACACCGTGATCTTCGGCCATCTGGCCAACCCGGCTCCGCTGGCCCCTGGCGCGGCGATCACGCCGGATACCGTCCTGGGCACGCTGGAACTGGGCGGGCAGAATCACGTCCATGTGGAGATTCGCTACCGGGATCGCTGGATCGTCAACCCGCTGCTGTTTATGCCTCCGGCGCTGCGCGAGAGTCTGATCGCCAAGTTCCCGCCCGGCCCGCGCTACTTCTACCGGGATGAGGCGTGGAACCGCTGGGTGACGCCGCTTGACCAGCCGGTGCTGATCCTGTCCGGGCCGCTGATCGGGCCGCACGCGCCGCGTTAGCCGCCGCCGACCGCAGCAGGATCGCCGGTCGCCTTGCGCCAGATGTCGGGGCCTCCTGACCTCCTGGCTTCCCGGCGTCCCGGCCTTTCTGCCTGTGCGTGTACTCTTGCGCCGGCTGTCGGGCACGTTATACTCGTCAGTAACATCACGAAATAGTGCTGGCCTTCGGGGCAGGGTGCAATTCCCGACCGGCGGTAAGGCGTCCGCGCCAAGCCCGCAACCCGGCGCTCAGACAGCGCCGGTGGATCTGGTGACAAGCCAGGGCCGACGGTAACAGTCCGGATGGGAGAAGGTCGCCTTTCCTGCTACGCGCAGCAGGCTGATATGGGTTGCCTCATGCCCCGGCGATTTTCGTTCGGGGCATTTCTGGTCGCTGGCCCACATGCTGCGCCTGCCATTCTGTCCCCTGCTCGCCAGCCTGACGATCGGTGAAACGGAAGCCGCCGGGGAAGCTCACCCGGATCGCGCCTGACGTTCTCGCTCATTCCCCGGCCCTTCCCCTGCTCAATCTGGAACAGACTGCCTGCTGCGGTCTGTACCACAGGAGGAGATAGACCGATGATCACGCGTGCGCTGCTTGCTGTCGCCCTGCTGGTGGCCATCCTGACGCCGGGGTTGCCTGCCGCTGCGCAGGACGAGCTACCCGAGCTGACGCTGTTCCTGGGCTTTATCCCCAATATTCAGTTCGCTCCGGTTTATGTCGCCGTGGAGAAAGGGTACTTCGCGCAGGAGGCCGGGGTGCGCATTACGCTGGAGTATGGCGACGAGAATCTCGGCGCGGAACGGATCGCCGCCGGGGAACTCCGCTTTGGCATCTTCAGCGGGGAGCAGGTGCTCCTGGCCCGTTATGGTGGGCGACCGCTGGTCTACCTGTATGAGTGGTACCGCCGCTACCCGGTTGCCGTGGCCGCCCTGGCTGAGTCCGGAATTGCCCGGCTGGAGGACCTGCGCGGGCGGACGGTCGGCGTGCCGGGTCGCTTCGGGGCCAGTTATGTCGGGCTGCGCGCCCTGCTGGCTTCCGGCGGCCTGACCGAGGAGGACATCCGGCTGGAAGAGATCGGCTACAATGCTCCGGCCCTGCTGTGCGCCGGGCGGGTGGAGGCAGCCGTCGTTTACATCGCCAACGAACCGGCTCAGATCGCCCGTTCCTGCGGCGCAGTCAATGTGATCGAACTGCCGCCGGAAGCTGACCTCGTCGGCAATGGCCTGATCACGAATGAGGCGACCATCGCCGGGGAGCCGGAGCTGGTGCGCGGCATGGTTCGCGCCCTGGCGCGGGGCATCGCCGACACGCTGGCCGACCCGGATGAGGCGTTTGAGATCAGCCGCCGCTATGTGGAGACGCTGCCCCGGGGCGCTGGGCGGATCGCGCTGGCCGTGGCCGCCGCGCAGACCGTTGATGCGCTGCGCAGCGCCGCCGAGGGCGATGGCCTTTCCGCCGCGGAAGCGGGCGCGCTGGCTGATTCCCTGGCTGCCGCTTATCACCCGGACGAGGTCACCCAGATGCAGGTGTTGCTCAATTCCATCCGTCTGTGGGAAGGGCCGAACCCCGGCCTGAGCGACCCCGCCTCCTGGGAAGCTATGATGAACACCCTGATCGCTGCCGGTCTGTTGCCCGGCCCGCTGGATTTCAGCAAGGCCTACAACCATGACTTCCTCCCGTGAGTTAACCCTGCGTGCGTCGCGGCTGCGCCGGGCGTCCGCGCCTCCAGTTCCCACCCCGGATGGCGGCGGCCCGTGGGTCCTGGAAGCGCAGGCGATCAGTCATACTTACCCCCCGGCGCGGCGCCATGGGTCGCCGGTGCAGGCGCTGGAGGATGTCTCGTTTGCCGTACGCCGTGGGACGTTTGTCGCCCTGGTCGGCCCCAGCGGCTGCGGCAAGTCGACGCTGCTGCGCATCCTGGCCGGGCTGATCAGGCCAACGCGGGGCCAGGCCCTGCTGGAAGGTGAACCAGTCACCCGCCCCCAGCGGCGGATCGGGCTGGTCTTCCAGCAGGCCAACCTGATGCCCTGGCGCAGTGTGCGGGACAACATCGCCCTGCCGCTGGAACTGGCGGGCGTCCCGGCGGCGGAACGGGCGGCGCGGGCCGACGCCCTGATCACCGCCGTCGGCCTGGCGGGCTTTGCCGATGCCTTTCCGGCGGAGCTTTCCGGCGGGATGGCCCAGCGGGTGGCTATTGCGCGGGCGTTGATCTCCCGCCCGGAGGTGCTGCTGCTGGATGAGCCGTTCGCCGCGCTGGACGCCCTGACCCGCGAGCGCCTGAGCCTGGATCTGCTGCGCGTCTGGGCGGCGCACGGCCAGACCATCCTGCTGGTCACGCACAACATCAGCGAGGCGGTGCTGCTGGCAGACGAGATTCTGGTCATGAGCGCACGTCCGGGGCGGATTGTGGCGCATGTCCCGGTGGCCCTGCCGCGCCCGCGCACGCTGGAGATGCTCTACAGCGCCGAACTGGGGCGCATCGCCGGGCAGGTGCGGGCGGCGATCGCCCCCGGCCTCATCCCCTGATCCCGTGCGGCAAATCGGTCTTCCCTTCCTTGCCCTTGTAGCGGCAGGGATCGCCTCGCCTTTTCCCCTGTTTCAGGCAGTCTGCCGCTTGCCCCTGAATATTCTTCCCGGTATATTGAAATTCATAAGGTGAAACCTGAAGAAATTCAATGCGTATATAGAGAAAGAGAGGCGGGAAACACCACCAAGACATTGCACTGCAGAGGGGAAACACCATGACTACCACTGTCGCTGAGTCATCATCCGGAGCCTGGCGCGGACCGTTCTTCGCCATCTGGACCGGCCAGGCGCTATCGCTCTTTGGCAGCCGGATCGCCATGTTCGCCCTGATCTGGTGGGTGACGGAGACAACCGGTTCGGCCACCGTTCTGGCGCTGGCCTCGCTCTTTGCCATGTTGCCGCAGATCGTGCTGGGGCCAATCGCTGGCGCGTACGTGGATCGCTGGAACCGTCGCGCCGTCATGATCGTCGCCGACGGCCTGATCGCGTTGCTGTCGCTGTGGTTGGCCTTTCTGTTCTGGTCTGGCCAGGCGCAGATCTGGCATGTATATGTGATCATGGTCGCGCGGGAACTGGGCGGGATTTTCCACTGGCCGGCCATGCAGGCGTCCACATCATTGATGGTTCCCCGCGAGCATCTGGCTCGCGTTTCCGGGGTCAACCAGGCTCTCTATGGTACGCTGAACATCGTCGGCCCGGCGCTGGGGGCGCTGCTGCTGGCTGTTGCCGCCATGCACCAGATCATGCTGCTGGACGTGGTGACTGCCCTGGTGGCCATCCTGCCGCTGTTCGCTGTGCGCATTCCCCAGCCGGAACGCGCGGCCAACGGCGCCGATGGCCGACCCACCTCGATCTGGGCTGACCTGCGGGAAGCCGGGCGCTATTTGCTGGGCTGGAAAGGGTTGCTCCTCCTGACTGGCCTGGCGATGCTGGTCAAGATCGCCATGACGCCCGCTTTTTCGCTGCTGCCGATCCTGGTCACCCGGCACTTCGGCGGAGCAGCGCCGGAACTGGCCGGCATGGAATCGGCGTCGGGCATCGGGCTGGTGGTAGGCGGGTTGCTGCTGGGCCTGTGGGGAGGCTTCAAGCGGCGGATCTACACCACGATGCTGGGCATCACGGTCATCGGCGCGTGCATGATGTTACTCGGCCTGCTCCCGGCGACGGGCCTGAGCGTAGCCATCGGCGCGCTGCTGGTTATGGGCGCTGCCGCCGCTATGACCGACGGCCCGTTGTTTGCCATCCTGCAGGGCACTGTCGCGCCGGAGATACAGGGGCGTGTCTTTATGCTGTTTGGCAGCCTGGTGACGTTAACTTCGCCGATCGGGCTGGCCATCGCCGGGCCGGTCACTGACGCGGTGGGCGTGCAGATCTGGTACCTGGCGGCGGGCATCCTGGCCGTGGTGGCGGCGGTCGCCGGGCTGTTGCTCCCTGCCCTGCGGGAGCTGGAGCGCTATCAGCCTGCCGCGCCGCAGGGCGCGCCGGAGATCGCGCGGGATGGCCGGGACGCTACTGCCACGCCTCAGCCGCTGGTCTGACGGGCGGGCTACGCCGGAGAATGACGGCGACAGGCAGACAGAAGGCCTAAGCCCCCTGTCTGCCTGTTTGTTCTTCCCTCCGCCACAACTCAGCCGTGGCGCGCCATGAAGCGATGCAGGCGCTCCAGAGCCTCCTCCAGTTTTTCGTACGCGGTGGCGTAACAGGCCCGGACAAAGCCTGCGCCGCTCTGCCCGAAGGCGCTGCCGGGCACGACCGCCACCCGTTCCTCCTGGAGCAGCTTTTCGGCGAAGGTGTTTTCGTCCATGCCGCTGGCGGCGATACTGGGGAAGGCGTAGAACGCGCCCTTCGGCTCAAAGGTGGCCAGCCCCAGCGCGTTGAGGCCGTTGACGAGCAGCAACCGCCGCCGGTTGTATTCCGCCCGCATCCGTTCGACATGCTCTTCGCCGCGCGTCAGGGCTTCGATGGCGGCATGCTGGGCGGTGGTTGGCGCGCTCATGATGGTGTACTGGTGCACCTTGCGCATGGCCGCCAGCAGTTCCCGGGGCGCGGCGGCCCAGCCCAGCCGCCAGCCAGTCATGGCGTGGGACTTGCTCAGCCCACCCAGGACGATGGTGCGCTCCCTCATCCCCGGCAGGGCGGCAAAATGGACGTGCTCCACCCCGTAGACCAGCCGGTCATAGATTTCGTCGGAGATGACCAGCAGGTCATGCCGGGCGGCGACAGCCGCGATCTCCTCCAGCCGGGCGCGGGACATCACCGCGCCGGTCGGATTGTTGGGGTAGCCGATCAGAATGGCCCTGGTGCGGGGGGTAACCGCCGCTTCCACCACCGCTCCGGTGACCTGGAATTCTTCTTCAACGCGGGTGGGCACCATGACCGGCGTCCCACCGGCGAAGACCACCTCCGGCGCATAGGCGACGAAGCACGGCTCCGGGATGATCACCTCATCGCCGGGGTTGATGGTGGCCGTCATGGCCAGGTACATCGCCTCGCTAACGCCAACGGTGATCAACAGGTTGTCGTTGGGATCGTAGCTGACGCCGTAAAGCCGCTCCAGGTAAGCGGCCAGGGCGATCCGCAGCTCAAGGATGCCGGAGTTAGACGTGTAGTGAGTCTCGCCCTGCTGCAGCGAGTGGATGCCCGCCTGCAGGATCGGCTGCGGCGTGACAAAATCCGGCTCGCCGATGCCCAGCGAAATCACGTCGTCCATGGTGGCGGCGATGTCAAAGAAACGCCGGATGCCGGATGGCGGGACGCTCCGTACACGCTCCGAGACAAAATCACGCATGAGGGTTCCTCCAAAATCGGGGGAGAGAAGAGGTGCTTGGTACCGCCTATTATGGCCCGAAGAGCGCCGTTTTGCCTAGACTGAATGCTGCAGGGGGCAGGTAACTCGCGGGCACCACATACAGAGGTCAGAGGCCAGTGAATGGCTCTCACGCTGATCCACCCGGTTCTGCCGGGCGACTTCTCAGGAAGGCGCCGGGCGCCTACAATAGCGGGGAAGATGAACCGCACGTTCGCACGCAGAATGGAACCCTCATGGCTACCCTCGAAACCGCAGCGTCAGCAACTGGCCTGCGCGGGCTGACCGAGGCGGAGGCGCTGGCGCGCCGCGCCCGTGGACAGGGCAACAACATCCGCGTAGAAACCAGCCGTTCCTACGGCGATATCCTTCGCCAGAACTTCCTCAACCCGATCAACCTGGTGCTGTTCTTCATCGGCGCGGTGATGATCCTGATTGGTCGCGTCAGCGATGCAGTGGTCAGCGTCGGCCTGATCCTGCTCAACGTCGTGATCGGCGTCTACCAGGAGATCAGAGCCAAGCGCCAGCTTGACCGCATCGCCCTGCTCACTCGCCCGCGCGTCACCCTGATCCGCGACGGCAAGGCGCGCGAAGCCGATCCATCCGAGATCGTCCTGGGTGACCTGATTGTCGTCCGCACCGGGGATCAGGTGGTTGTCGATGGCCCGCTGCTGGAAGGTTCGCTGGAGGTGGACGAATCGCAGCTCACCGGCGAATCTGACCTGGTGCGCAAGCAGGCCGGGGATGATGTCTTCTCCGCCAGCTTTTGCATCACTGGCCAGGGGGTGATGGAAGCGGCCCGCGTCGGGGCGGAAAGTTTCGCCAGCCAGCTGGTGGCCAACGCCCGTTCCTTCCGCGTGGTCAGGACGCCGCTGCAGCGCGACATTGACCTGGTCATCCGCCTGCTGATCCTGATCGCCGTGTTCATTGGTTTCCTGTTGCTGGCTTCCGCCATCATCTACGATGTGCCGTTGATGCGCGGCGTGCAGATGGCGGCGGTGATCGCCGGGATCATCCCCAATGGCCTGTTCTTCATGGTCATCGTGGCCTATGCGATGGGCGCGGTGCGCATCGCCCGGCTGGGCGCGCTGGTGCAGCAGGCTAACTCGGTCGAATCGCTGAGCAACGTTGACGTGCTGTGCATGGATAAGACCGGCACGCTGACCGCCAACCGCATCCAGTTCGAGGCTATCCACCCGATCGGGATCGACGAGCCGACATTGCGCCGGCTGCTGGGCGACTTCGCCAGCAGCGCCGCCGCCACCAACCGCACTGGCGAGGCGCTGGCCGAGGCGCTGGGCGGGCAACGCCGCGAGCCGGTGGACGAGGTGCCCTTCTCCTCCCAGCGCAAATGGAGCGCCCTGGCCTTTGACGAAGAGGCGATGCGCGGCGTGTTTGTGATGGGCGCGCCGGAGATGATCGCCCCGCACCTGGCTAACGCCGAAGCCATCCGCGAGCCGGTAGAAGCGTGGTCGGCGCGCGGGTTGCGTGTGCTGCTCTTCGCTCAGCGGGCCGATACGCTGCGCCTGTACGACGACGATGGCAAGCCCGCCCTGCCGGATGGCCTGAACGCGCTGGGCGTGATCGCCTTCCGCGATGAATTGCGCCCGGATGTGGAGCGCACACTGGCCCGCTTTGTTGAGGCCGGAATCCGGCTCAAGGTGATCTCCGGCGACAACCCGCACACTGTCGCCGCGCTGGCCCGCCAGGCCGGGATGACCGGCGACCTGCGCATTGTCTCCGGCCTGGAACTGGCGGAGATGGACGAGGCCGAGTTTGCCCGCGCCGTTGACGAGGGCACGATCTTCGGGCGGATCACGCCGCAGCAAAAGGAGCGGATCGTGGAGGCGCTGCGGGCGCAGGGGCATTACGTGGCTATGGTCGGCGACGGCGTCAATGATGTGCTCTCGCTGAAGAAGGCCCAGCTGGGCATCGCCATGCAGAGCGGCAGCAACGCCACCCGCAGCGTGGCCGATATGGTTCTGCTCGGCGATTCGTTCGCTGCGCTGCCTCCCGCCTTCACTGAAGGACAGCGGATCATCAACGGCATGCAGGATATCCTGCGCCTCTTCCTGGCGCGGACGCTCTCCGTCACCCTGCTGATCCTGGCGACGATGGTGATTGACATCGGCTTCCCGTTTGTGCCCAAGCACAACTCGCTCTCCGCCCTGCTGACGGTCGGCATCCCGACCCTGGCGCTGGCGGTATGGGCGCGCCCCCGGCAGCCGGAGGGCGGTCTGCTACGGTCGATCATGCACTTCGTCTTCCCGGCGGCGATCACGGTTTTCGTGTTCGGACTGCTGCTCTATGCAGCGGTCTTCACGCTGATGTATTCCGATGTGCTGGTGGCCCCGGTGACGCCGGAGGAGATCGCCAACTTCCAGGTCTACGCCGGGATCGACTACGAGCTGCCGACGCAGGCGTCCTTTGCCCAGGAGGTGGCCAGTCTGACGGCGCAATCGGCGCTGACAGTCTTCGTGGTGCTGGCCGGGCTGCTGCTGATCGTCTTTGTGGAGCCGCCGATCCCGTTCTTCGTGGCTGGCGACCGGCTCAGCCCGGATCGCCGTCCGACAATCCTGGCCCTGGCGCTGCTGGGGGTGTTCATCGTCGTGCTCGCTCATGAACCCTTCCGGCACTTTTTTGAGCTGGTGAACCTGAGCTTGCCGGGCTACCTGGCGATCGCGGCCTGGACGGGGCTGTGGGCGCTGGTGTTGCGCCGGGCCTGGCGCGGGCGCTGGCTGCAGCGCTTCCTGCAGATCGATCCGCGCGGGGGCGGGATCCGCTAGCGCCGATGGTGCGCCGCGGGCATTTCTTACCGATTATTTACGTCCTTCTCATGCGCCCTTCAGGTGAAGGCGCTATCGTAAGGACAGTCAGGGATGTACCGGTAGATGGGGCAAGAGCAGTACTGTAAGGGCGCTTAACGGGACAAAACCGGGTCTTACTGGAATACAGGGACGGAGACGGGAAGGCGGCGCACTGACGCCGCCTTCTGCATTGCCGTGGCGGGTGGGGAATTACCAGCAAGCGGCCTCCCGGCATCCGGGTCTCCCGGTCTCTTTTTTTGTGCGCCTGTAGAGGCATAGGCAAGCAGGCGGCTCCGTGCTAGACTTGATCATGGCCTGCGGGCAGCAGGCGCTCGACCTGGATGATCATTTTTCTGTGGGCGAGAGGCAGAAACCACCATGGCTACCCTGGCCGATCTGTGGGCAGCGATCAAGCGGCTGCTGGGCGGCCCGGCTGCAGGACAGGGCAATCCATCCGGCAAGGGCGCAGCAGACGACCCCGGCGAAAAACGCCGCGTTCCCACCGAGCCGTTGCCGCCGCTACCCGGCCCACCTCCGACTATTCAATCCTTCTCCCGCGCTGTCGAAGTGCCGTGCATGGCGGCCATCCGCCCCGATCTGGGGACGGTCAACCTGCGCAGCGGGCCGGGCCTGACCTATCCGCGCGTGGAGCGGGCGGGTGGCGGGATGACCTTTGGGATCGCCGGCGTTTCCGGCCCGGACCCTGACGGTCGACCCTGGTACCGCCTGGAGTGGGATGGCGGGGCGGGCTGGGTGCGCAGCGACCTGGTGCAGATCTCCGGCGAGTGCGCGGATGTTCTGCTCAAGGTGCCGGAACCGCCAGAGCCGCTGTTTGCCGTGCCGGAAGCGGCGGAGGATGCCTTCCCCCTGCCGGTGCCGGGCCGGGTGATCCAGCATGTCCACAACAGCCATCCGGCTTACGATCTGGCTGCGCCGGAAGGCACGCCGATCCATGCCGCCGCGCCGGGAGTAGTCGTCCGCCGGGTGCTCTGCACCGGACGCGAGGGCGACCTGCCGCGCATCTCACCGAGCTGGTTGGGGCTGGCCGGGCAGGAAGAACTGCGCCGCGATCCGGCCTGGGGCTTTGGCTACGGCACTTTTCTTGTTGTGCGTCATAGTTACGCTGACCTGCCCCCCGGACTGCGCACTTGCCTGGACGATCTGGCGCTGACAGGCGGTGCTGTTTTTGTGCTGTATGGCCACCTGCAGGAGGTTACTGTCGCCGCCGGAGAGATGGTCGAGGCAGGCACGATCCTCGGCCTGACGGGCAGCACCGGCTGCTGCTGCGGCCCGTACCTGCACCTGGAAGTGCGCGTGGGGCCAGCAGACGCCACGGCTGAAGACTGGCAGGCGCTGGCCGCCGTCCATCCAGGGCGGTTCTTCCGGGAACAAGCGCCGGGTCAACTGGGCGCTGGTGGGCAGTCCGGCGGCACAGGCTGAGCGCCACCTGGCGCAATAATCCGGGCAGTCAGTTGGCCGCTGCCGGGCAGGGCGGTACAATGGCGCCGGCCTCTGACGGCCTGCTGATTCGGTGAAGCTGGATATCATCTGTCCTTGATGGAGTGGCTCCCATGCCTTTTCTGCTGCTAACTCAGGGCGATCCCATTGGCCTTGACCTGCTCAAGAAGCTGGTGGATAAGCGTTATGGCGGCAGCCCGCCTGCCCTCGACGCGCTGCGCGTGACCTACCGGGGCTGGAGCGCCGCCCGGCTGGGGCCGTTGCCGCTGCGGGCCGCTGTGGAAGCTGTGGCGACCTACCGCTTCCCCTTCCAGATCCGCTGGGATTTCACCGTGCGGATGCTGCGCATCTTCTCCAGCCGCTACACCACCGCCTTTGACGGCCAGGCGGTCTACGAAGTGCAGGGCGGGCGGGTTACGCGCAACACGGAAGAAAACGGCGTTGATTCAGCGCGCGCGCGGGCCTGGTCGGAAGCCGTGTACTTTATCAGCCCCATGATTGCCGACCATGCCGTCCGCGTGCAGAGCGTCGATAACCACGCCTTCCGCGTCTTTGCCCCTGACATGCCGCAAATCGCTGCCCTGGTCCGCCTGAACGAGGATCATACCCTGGCGGCGGTGGAAATCGAGCGGATGGACCCGAATGACAACAGGGTCAAGCTCCAGAGGCTTAAGCCCGCTGGAGACCTGATCCGGGTGGATGGCCTGATTCTGCCGCAGTACCTGGAACGGTACTGGGATGACACGCTGGCCATGCGCCTTTCCCCGGTCAGGGTCGAACTCAATCCGGCCCTGGAGCCGGATGCCTTCACCCTGAAGTCGGAAGATCTGCTGGCTGTGCTGCACGAAGACGACGAGGCGGACTCCGGGGGGAGCAGTGCGGCGAGTTAGACTGGCGCTTTTCCTGCTTGTGGCACTGGGCGGTGGGCTGATCGGCTGCGCTCCTGCTGCCGCGCCAGTCGCCGCCCCAACCCTGACCGCTACGCTGGCGCCGACAGCTACGCCGCTGATCATCACCCTGCCGCCGCCGGAAGCGCTGGATAGCGTCGTGTTCTCGGCGACCGATCACAGCCAGGGGCCGGAAGACGCCCCGGTGACGATCATCCACTATGGCGATTTCCAGTGTGAGCCGTGCGCTGACCTGGCCCGCAGCCTGGCCATCATTCAGGAACGCTACCCGGACAAGGTGCGCCTGATCTGGCGGCATTTCCCGGATATCGTCGCCCATGACAAAGCGCCGCTGGCCCTGCTGGGGGCGGAAGCGGCGGGCGAGCAGGGCGCTTTCTGGCCGATGCATGACCTGCTCTTCGCCGAGCAGGCGGTCTGGCGGGATCTCTCGCCGGAGTCCTTCCGCGCTACGCTGATCGCTTATGCCAGTACGCTTGGCCTGGACCTGGACGCTTTCCGCGCGGCGCTGGCCGCCGACCCGACTCCGCTGGTCGAGCAGTACCGCCTGGAGGCGCTGGCGCTTGACCTGGTGGGCATCCCCACGCTGCTGATCAACGGTCAGCCCTACAGCGGTCGCTACGACACCTATGGGCTGGATGAGGCGGTGCGGTTCTATGCCCTGGCGGAGCGCCACTTCCCTGACCAGCCGGAACTGATCATTGATCTGAACAAATCCTACCGGGCCATCCTCCACACCGAGCGCGGCGATGTCACGATTGACCTGTTTGCCGACCGCGCACCCGTTGCCGTCAATAACTTCGTTTTTCTGGCCCGCGCGGGCTGGTATAACGACATCACTTTCCATCGCGTGTTGCCGGGCCTGTTCGCCCAGACGGGCGATCCTAGCGGCACGGGACTGGGCGGGCCAGGCTACACCATCGCCGATGAGGCCGACAACGGCCTGATCTTCGACCGCGAAGGGCTGGTGGCGATGGCCAGCACGCGCGGAGTCCCCAACAGCGCGGGCAGCCAGTTCTTCATCACCTATGGCCCGTTGACGCCGGAACGCGAATGGAACGGCCAGTTTACGATCTTTGGCATCGTGACTGACGGCATGGATGCCATCCGCGCTCTGACGCCGCGCGATCCACAGGACCCGCTGCGCTATCCCGATCCGCCGCCGGGCGACCGCTTGCTGAGCGTAGAGATCATCGAGCAGTGACGATGAGCGGCTGGCCGGGGCGGGCGAGCGCCGTGCTCCGTTGGATGGGGTACAACGCATCGATACCTGCGTTGATCCCGCTGCCGCCGCAGTGGTATAATCCTCCCGCTTGGCAACCAAAGGACGGAGGTCCATGGCCGTGAATCCTTTACGCGCACTGGCGCTGCTGCTGATCGTCCTGCTGGCGGGCGTGCTTCCTGCGCTGGCCCAGCAGGCCGGAGGCCGCATCTGTGTGGCGGCGTACCATGACGCCAACGCCAACGGTATGCGCGATCCAGTGGAACCGTTGCTTGCTGATGTGGTAGTGACATTACAGAACGACCGGGCCATCGTGGTGGACACATACCTGACCACCGGTCGGAGCGAACCCCATTGCTTTGAGGGCCTGGCCCCCGGCTTCTACCTGGTCGGTTTCAGCGGCGGCATGGCCGCCCCGACGGGTGAGCAGGACTTCGGAGTGACGCTCAGCGGGGCTGAGATCGTCCCGTTGCAGGTGAACTATGGCGCTGTCCCGGAAGCGCAACAGGCGCAATCGCCCGCGACGGCCCCGGCCAGCAGCCTGTTGACCGGCGATGACAGTGTGCTTTTGCGGGTCGTCTTTGCGGCGGCGGGCGCGCTGCTGATCATGGTCTTCCTGGCAGCTGTAGGGCTGTTGATCTTCTGGCTGCGCTTCCGCAAAGCCTGACGGCCTGCCCATGCCGGAATGTTATCAGCGCGGCGGTGACGTTCACCCGCCGCGTTTTTGTTGGCGGGTGACTGTTGACTGATCCAGGTCTGGCAGTAGTGAGGCAAGGTCTTGCGACCGCGGCAGGCAAACCACCGTGGCCGTTGCGCATCGGGTTTTCACTGCCATGCTTCGGTCGCGGGGGCGTTATAATCACCCGTATCTATCGAAAGGCACTCAGGTGGACCTGGCGATTCGCCCTCTTCGAGAAGGAAAGAGGAAAACATCGAATGAGCAAGAAGTACAACTACAAACAGCAAATGAACATCAAGTACGATCATCAGGAAGTCATTGATGTGCCTGCACTGGTCGAAGAATGCAACGAGAAATGGTTCAATCAGACGCTAACCAAGGTCAACAACAGTGTAGTCAGGCTTGGGATAGTTGAAGGCGAATATCACTGGCATAAGCATGAAGACGACGATGAGTTCTTTTTTGTCTTGAGCGGACAATTGCTCATCGATCTGGAGGACAAAACGATCGCGCTTAACCCTAATCAGGGAGCGACGATTTCCAGAGGCGTCATGCACCGGACAAGGGCGCCAAAGAAGACAGTGATGCTCATGGTTGAAACTGCCGGGATTGATCCCATAGGCACCGAAGACGAGTAGAACTTCGCCGCATTGCGGCGTGCTTCATGCTTTACCAGTTGGAATCTCGCCACGACCGGCGTGCGTTGTCTTTGCCTGTCAGGACAGGGAAGGTCCCGGTTCGCTTTCAGCCAGCAGGCGCAGGGTCTCGGCGCGGTTTACCGGCAGACCGTAAGCGGCCAGTAGATTGCTGTGTACCATCCAGACCAGGGGCGTTTCCAGCACCAACCGGAGCATGTCGCGCTCACCGGCTGACAGGGTGCCGGGATCAACTGGGGGCGGATCGCTGAGGTAAAACCAGCCCTGTCGCCGGGCTTCCTCCTGCGTTTGCCAGGGATAATGCCGAAAGGTGATCGCGCGGTTGTCCGGGCGCTCAGCCAGGTCGCCGTCGGCCAGGAGACGGCGTTCCAGGCGCAGCTCTGTCCGGGGCGGGCCGTAGCTCGCATCATCGGCACGCACCACACCCCAGAAGAGGGTATCCAGCAGCGCCCGTGCGATCAGGTGAGCGTCCTCAGGGTAACGCGCTGCCCGCAAGCCTGCCGCCAGATCTTCCAGGCGGCCAGCACGCGGCTCGAACATCAGCCCTTCGATGACCTTTTCAAGCATGATCAGGCACGCCAGTCCATCATCCGAACCCGCATATGCTTCCGGTTGCGCCAGGACATCCCGAAATAGCGGGCGGAAGGCGGCGGCCTCCCGGGTCCAATCTCCCCATAGCGTCAGGTAGGTCAGAGCGGCGGCAAGCCTGACCCGCCGATCCTCTTCCGGTCGGGTCAACCGGCAGAGAAATGCCACCAGTTTTTGACCTGATATGGCATGCCCGGCGGGGGTGTCCCGCCGGATTTTGCCGCGTGTGTACTCGCCCAGCCACCCGATCATCTCGACTCTGGCGGCAGGATCGCCCTCACGCTCAAGGGCCGTCATAAGCTGCTCCAGGACATTCCAGATATTGACGAACAGCGTTACGGCGGTGGCGGCAAAGAAGGCGGCCAGCCGCACTTCGGAATCGCTGTCATCCAGTAACGCCAGGTAAAGCTCCAGTCCGCCCTTGATCCGCTCGTATGTCTCGTGCTCGTCGCCGCCATAGATGCTCCGGGCCACCGTCCAGTTGCAGCATCGCCCGATGTTCCCCAGGTGGTAGAGCAATGCGGCTCGATCGGGCGTATCCTTTGCCGCGGCCAGTTCAATGAGGAAGGGGACGAGGTAAGGGGTTACCTCGTAGATGCTGCCCTGATGATTGCTGTATTCGAACAGGGTCTCCTGAGCTTCCTGGCGGGTAGCAGCATCATCCGAGCGAAGCTGGCGAATCCACGTGGGGAACTCGGTCGCCATACCATGAGAATGCCTGAGGTGTGCCCAGTCAATCCGATCCAGGTCTTCCAGCACGACCGTCCTCCTGTGATGCGGAGTAGCCAGACTCAGGGCCTGCGCCCGGCGCAGATCTTCGCCAGGGCGTCCTGAGCGGCGGCGCGCACCGCCTCTTCTTCATCGTTATTGATGGCGGCAGTCAGGGCGTCAACGGCGTAATCATTGCCCAGCCAGCCCAGGGCGACAGCCGCCCGGCGGCGCGTTTCCGCGTCAGGGTCAGCCAGCAGCCCGACCAGCGGGCGCACCGCCCGCGCGCTGCGCGTCAGCCCCAGCGCCAGGGCGATGCCCCGGCGGGTCAGCGGGGCGGCGTCCGGCAGCGCCGCCCGCAGCGGCGCGATGGCCCTGGCTCCGCAGCGGCCCAGCGCCGCTGCGGCCCGCCCGCGCACACCAGTATCCTCGTCGCTCAGGAGCGCGATCAACGGCGGGATGGCTTCCTCGGCGTAGCGGGCCAGCTGGCGCACGGCCTCATCCTGGACAGCCAGGCCCCGGCGCGGGTCGCGCAGGATAGCGATCAGCGTATCGACGTTGCGGGTATGGGTCATCTCTTGCCCTTGAATCCTCGTGTGGGTTTCGCCGGGCAACGGTCCTGTTTACCCGGCGCTCAGACCTGCCAGATGGCAAAGGGACGCCGGGCATCAAAGCGATGCAGGCCAGCCTTCCGGGCGATTGTGTAGGCTTCATCCACTTCTTCAGCGGTGACCGGGCGGCTGAGCACGCCCATATCCTCCGTTGCGGCGCGGTAGGCGGGCCGGTACTGCGGCATCAGATTGACGTAAGTATCTGGCGAAATCTCTTTGGCCAGAAAACGCATGACCGCTTTCGTCCCGGCCAGCCCACCGGGCAGGATCAGATGGCGGACCAGCAGCCCGCGCCGGGCCAGGCCGGTCGCCGGGTCGATCACCAGGTCGCCGACCTGACGGTGCATCTCCCGCACGGCGCGGTAGTTGTGACGGGGGTAGTCCGGCACCTTGCTGTACTTCTGGGCAATGGCGGCGTCGCCGTACTTCATATCCGGCATGTAGATGTCGATCACGCCATCCAGCAGGGCCAGCGCTTCCGGCGAATCGTAGCCGCCGGTGTTGTAGACCAGCGGCAGGCGCAGCCCGGCCTGAGCCGCGATCAGCACGGCGACCAGGATCGGCGCGACGACATGGCTGGGCGAGACGAAGTTGATGTTGTGGCAGCCGGCCTCCTGCAATTCCAGCATCATCCCTGCCAGCGCCTCCGGCGTGATCTCCGTGCCCTGGCCCAGCGCACTGATCTCGTAGTTCTGGCAGTACTGGCAGCGCATGTTGCAGTTGGCGAAGAAGATCGTGCCGGAGCCGCGCCAGCCGCGCAGGCAATCTTCCTCGCCCAGGTGGGGGAAGTAAGAACTGACCCGCGGCAGCGTCCCGGTGCGGCAAAAGCCGATCTTTCCGGCGGTGCGGTTGACCCGGCACTTCCACGCGCACAGGACGCAGGCCGTCATCAGGCGGCAGGCTTCTTCCGCCCGGCGGGCCAGTTCGCCGCTTTCCAGCAGCGCAACATAAGCGGGCGCGGCAGTCTCATGCATCGTAGTTTCCCCCGGCAATTCGCCGTTCCTTCCCTTACTATCTTAACCGCCAACAGACCCCGATTGCCAGCCTGCTGACGGTTGTCCATACCGCCGACGTCGCGGTCTCCCGGCCTCCGGTCTCATCCCTGCGCTGCCGGGTGCTTGCGGATGGCAGGGCAGGGCTGGTATGATCCCCGCTCATGAGCGACGAACCCATCCAACCCCCGACGCCCGGCGATCCCCCGCCTGCTGGCGGGCCAGACGAAATCCCGGATTGGCTGCGGCGCATCCGCGACCGGCGGGTAGCCGAGGCCGCGGCGCGCCGGGCGCGCGCGGCAGCATCACCGCCTCCGACTCCGCCACCGGCACGGCCCCCCGATGATCATGCCGCAGCGAATATCCCTACACCGGCGGAAGGCGTTCCGGCCTGGCTGCAGGATGTTAGCGTCCGACCGGAAGAAGCTGCCGGAGAAACCGGTCCGGCCTGGCTGGAGGCGGCGCTGATGCATAAAGCGGCAGATCAGGGGCCGCTGCCGATCCCGGTTGAAGCGCCGGATGAGTCTGTCGCCGCGCCTGCCGGGCAGGGGGCGTCGGCGGCGCCTGTTATACAGGCGACCGCTGCAGGGGGGGCATCAGCGGCCATCCAGGAAGACCCCGCCGCCGCCCGCGCTCGCCGTCGCCGGGAGCGCCGGGCCAGGGCGCGCCATGCCAGCCCGCTGCTCAACATGATCCAGTCGCTGATGGTCGTTGCTGCTGCCGCCGCCCTGATCGCCACCATCTTCACGTTCTGGACTCCGGCCAGCTTCCTGAGCGACGAAACACGGGAGGGTCTGCGCCCGGCCTACGCCACCCTCAGCGCCCAATCGCCGCCGACGCCCATCCCGACGCCGATCTGGATGCGGCGCATCGGCATCGTCAGCGGGCACTGGGGGCCGCATCCCAGCACCGGTCGCAGCGATCCCGGCGCGGTTTGCCCGGACGGTCTGACCGAGGCTGAGGTCAACCGCAATGTGGCCCAGCTTGTTGTCCAGGCGCTCAGCCGCCGGGGCTACGATGTTGACCTGCTGGACGAGTGGGACCCGCGCCTGGATGGCTACCAGGCTTCCGTGCTGCTGTCCATTCACGCCGATTCTTGCCACCAGTTCAACCTGCCCGGCGCGACCGGCTTCAAGGTCGCGCCGCCGGCCTCCCGCACGTCCGCCCGCGCCGACGACCTGCGCCTGCGCGACTGCCTGCTCCAGCGCTACCAGGCAGTCACCAATATGCCGGTGCATCCCAGCATCACCCGCGACATGACCGAGTACCATAGCTTCAACGAGATTTCTGAGGTGACCCCGGCGGGGATTATCGAACTGGGCTTTCTGTACGAGGATCGCGATTTGCTGGAAAACCGGCCTGATCTGCTGGCGGAGGGAATCGTCCAGGGACTGCTGTGCTTCCTGGAGCAAACGGTGCCCACGCCGTTGCCGGAGCTTACTCCCTGGCCGACGCTGGAATCGACGCCTACACCCCTGCCTTCGCCCGGCCTGTCTTGAGCGCCAGACAATCCGCTGAGGAGGTGGCTGTGGACCGCGAACTGGTGATGTATACCCGCAACTGGGGCTGCTATTACGTCGGCGTTGCCCGCGCTCTGCTGGCCCGCCATGGCATCCCCTGCCGGGAGATCGACATCGATGCTGACCCGGCGGCGCGGGAATGGCTGCTGCAGAATGTAGGCTACCTCTCTGTCCCGACGCTGGTCATCGCTGCCCCGGGGCAAAGGACTCCTGTTGCCCCGGCCCTGCCGCTGGCCCCCGGCCAGAGTCCGCGGGGCGTGGATCGCGGCACGATTCTGACCGAGCCGAGCGCCGAGCAACTCGCCGCCTGGCTGGTCAGGCACGGCCTGCTGGCGGCGGATGCCGTTTGACCCTGGCGAATTCTCTAACAGTCCGATAAGAGCAACACGCTATAGGTCTATTAAGAAATCGTTTAGGCCATACTGATCCGGGCAGGCTCATTGATTCAGCAGGCATTGTGTGCTACAGTAAAGTAAGGATTTATTAACATTATAGACCGCACGCTGGCGGCAGGCAGGGGGGCCTGGCAGCCTGCCCGGCGCAGCTATCCTTTCAACGGCCGGAATCATTGGTAGCGAATTTATCGACCTGGCGTTTATCCGTATGAGCGATCGGCCCGGATTATTGACCAGGGAGACTGGGCGATGGACATGACCGCCTCGACGGTTTCCCTGAAAACATCGCGTGAGGCGTTCCGCTGGTCATACCTGGCGCTGGTTCTGCTCGGTCTGGGCCTGGCGCTGTGGCTGACCTTCCTGGGGGATGAAGCGCCTGCCGCCACGTTTGACCGCCTGTTGTGGGCGGTCTATTTGATCACCTTCGTGCTGTACGCCCTTAACCCGCTCTCGGTGGAAGGCGTTCCGGCGAGCGATGTGCTGGGGTTGTTGCTGCCGTTGCTGGCTGCCTACCTGACCTTCGACCTGACTTCAGCTGTTCTGCTGCTGATCGCCGGGATGCTCCTCGCCAGCGTAATCCAGTACGTCCACCTCAGCGATGGGCTGATCTCTACCGTTCCGCAGGGGAAGCACCGCTTTCTGCGGCAACGTGTCCTGCCCCAGCTGATGGGGGTAGGCGCAGGGTTGCTGGGTAGTGCGGCGGCTTACGCGGCTGCCGGGGGCAGCCAGCCGCTGGTGAACCTGCAGGAGACTGATCTGCCGCGTCTGGCCGTTCTGCTGGGGGTGGCGCTGGGGTTGCGCAGTCTGGTCATGCGGCTGCCGTTGATCCAGGGGAAGCGGCAGGTAGACCGCCTCTATCCGCTTTATGTCCGCGTGTACTGGGTTGGGCTGGACCTGTTGTTGACCGTCCCGGCGGTGGTCATGACCCTGCTGTACTATCAGGCGGGCCGGATGGTTGTCACCCTCAGCCTGTTGCCGCTTATCCTGGGCGCGCTGGGACTGCGCGCCCTGACTCTTTCCCGCAGCGCGCTTTACCGCCGCATCGATGAACTCAGCATCCTCAACATCGTCAGCAAGGCGCTGACCACGGCTACCACGCCGCAGATGCTCTTCGAGTCCCTTTACCAGCAGGTCAACCGCCTGATCGACGCGCCGATCTTCTATATCGCTGTACCCGAACCGGGCCAGCAGCGCATCACCTTCCCGCTGGTAGTGGAAAACTACCGGCGCACCCACTGGCCGGACCGCCCCTGGGGTGAGGGGCCGATCGAGGCAATCATCCAGCGGCGGGCCGCCCTGCTATCGCTGGATGGGGGGGACCCCCTGCTGCGCACCGGCGACGGGCCGCCCTGCCGCGCCTACCTGGGCGTGCCGATCCAGTTGCATGACACTGTCTACGGCGTGCTGGCTGTGCAGCATCCTGATGTCGCCGGGGCCTATACCCTGGCGGAACAAAGCGTGCTGGAGACGATCGCTTCACAGGCCGCCAGCGCTCTGCGTAACCTGTATCTGCGCAGCGAGGCCCAGAAGTTCACCGACGGCCTGCTGGCGGTGAACCACGTGTCCAATGTGGTCAACGCCAGCCTCAACAGCGAGGTGATCCTGCGGGAAGTGTGCAGCGTGGCCTGCGACGTGAGCGGCGGCTCCGGCGCGGCGATCTTCCTCAAGTCGGGGACGGCGTCTTATCACATCGCGCACAGCGTTGGCCTGCCGGACGGTGCGGAGGCGGCGCTGGCCGGTTCGCTCAGCAACACGGGTGGATGGGATGCTTTGCTCTCCTGGCCCCGTATGGTCAGCATCGCTGATCTCCACACCGATGCCCGCACGGCCTGGCTGGCGCCTTCCCTGGCCGGAACACCTCTGCACAGCATGACCGTAGTGCCGTTCATTTCCATCCGCAACCAGATCAACGGCAAGACGCTCACGCCGGTTCAGGATGCGCTGGGCTTTGTGGCGATCTTCTTTGACCGGCCCCACACGCCTGACGAGAACCAGCGCTACCTGCTGCAAATGGTCGCCAACCAGGCTGCCATTGCCATCGAGAACAGCCGGCTCTTTGAAGAGACCCGGCGCAATGTCCAGCGGCTGGCCTACCTGGTTGAGACGGCCCGCGTCTTTTCGGAAAGCCTGGCCCTGGAAAAGGTCACCGAATCGGTGGTGATCTGGACGGTCGAAGTGCTCGATGTCGACATGGCCATGCTGACGCTGTGGAACCGTGAGGAAGACTGCCTGGTTGTACAGGCCCATGCCAGCAAACGGGATATGAGCTTTGCGCCGCCGCCTGCGCTGCTCTGCCCGCTGACCGCCAACCCGGAGATTGGCGAAGCGTTGCAGAGTCACTGGTCGCGGGCGTTTATGGCCGGCGACCCCACCCTTAGCCCGGCCCTGCATGAAATCTTCGCCCAGTCCGGCTTGCAGACGCTGATCTTCATCCCGCTGGCCGTTCGGGATGACGCGCTGGGGGCGTTGATCCTGGGCAGGGTGGAGCGATCCCCGCTGAGCAGCGACGACATCAGTCTGGCGGAAGCGATTGCCATTCAGGTAGCCACCGCTGTGGAAAACGCCCGCTTCCACCAGCTGACCGAAGCCGAATTGAGCGACCGTGTCCTGGAGATCAATGTGCTGCAGAATGTGTTGCGGCGCATTTCCGTCAGCACGGACGAAGTCTCGATTATCCGGGAAGTGCTGGATGCGGTCTATACGGTCACCCGCGCCGACCTGCTGGGCTGCGCCCTGATCGAGCCGGGTGCAATCCCGCTCAACGCCGGTAAAGCTGAAGCTGGTTCAGACCGCCCGCTGAGCCTGTACTGGCGGCTGGCCAACGGCAATGGCCTGCAACACCGCCAGTACACCGAAATCAACCAGGGCGTGGTTGCCGAAGTATTACGCACGCGGGAACCGTTGCTGGTTGACGATGT
>JAIOAT010000034.1 GCA_019873685.1 Chloroflexota bacterium | reverse complement strand
GCGCATGACCGGGCTGGAAATCGCGCTGGCAGGGGGAATCGCCGGACTGCTGCTGATCGTCACTATCCTGCTCATCCGGCGCGGCGCGGATAACCGCGCCCTGGAAGCGCGGCTGAGCCAGCTACAGCTCAGCCTGGCCGAACTGCAACTCCAGGCCCACAGCCGCCAGACGGAAGCCCAGACGCTGGCGACCGGCCTCAACCAGCTGCAGAATGGTCTGACCGAACTGCGGGCCACCCTGCATGCCCGGCAGGACCTGGAGCGCCAGACCGTGGAGTCTGTCCGGCGGCTGGAGGCTGTGATCGCCGGGACGCAGACTAAAGGCCGGGCCGGGGAAAACATCGTTGAGGCGGTCTTTGCCCAGTTGCCTGCCGCCTGGCAGGTGCGCAACTTTACCCTGGACAACCGGACGGTTGAATTCGGGATGCGCCTGCCCAACAACCTGATCCTGCCCATCGACAGCAAGTGGGCCGCCACTCACCTGCTGGAGCAGTTCCTGGCGGCGGATAGCCCTGCCAGGCAACAGCAGATCAAGCGCGAGATCGAGCGCACAGTCCTGCTCAAAGCCCGCGAGGTGCGCCAGTACCTGCACCCCGGTCTGACGACGCCTTTCGGCGTGGCCGTCCTGCCCGACGCGATCTACGATCTGTGTACCGGCATTCAGGCAGCATCCTTCAGCCTGAATGTCGTGCTGATCAGCTATAGCCTGTTCGTGCCCTATCTACTGCTGGTCTTCCAGACCATGCTGCGCACCAGCCAGCACATCGACCTGCACCGTCTGGAAGCTTACCTGAACAGCGTGGAGCAAAACCTGGACGCCCTGCAGAACGAGCTGGAGGGCCGCTACGCCCGCGCCCTGCGGATGCTGGACAACGCCGGCCAGGAGATGCGCGCCCAGCTTGGCCAGCTACGCGGCGGGCTGAGCGGAATCCAGACCAGCGCCCACACCCTCAAAGCCCCCGCCGCCCGCGGCAACGCCGCCCCCGCGCCTGTTGATCCTCGCCCGCAATAAGCCCCGGCGCCACTACAGCGGATAGATGGGGATGCCCAGCCAGCCCGCCAGCGCCACCAGCAGCGGCGCGATCACCAGCGCCGGCAGAAAGTTAGCCATCCGTGGCCGCTTGATGTCGAGGAGGATCAGCGCCAGGCCCATCAGCAACAGCCCGCCGGTCGCCGTCATCTCCGTGATCATCGGTTCACTCATCACGCTGCCGCCCAGCGCCCCCAGCAGGGCCAGCCCGCCCTGTACCACCAGCACCGTCACGATGCTGAAAGCTACCCCTACCCCCATCGCCGAGGCAAAAGCCAGCGAGGCAAAGCCATCCAGCACGCTCTTGATTGCCAGCAGCTGGTAGTCGCCGGTCATGCCATCCTGGATCGAGCCGATAAAGGTCAGCGGCCCGACGCAGAAAACCAGGCTGGCCGTCACAAAGCCATTGATGAATCGCGCCCGGCCATCCTCGCCCGCCGGGTCATCTTCCTCTGCACCGGGCACAAAGCGCCGCTGCAACCAGCCGCCGAACGCCTGCAGCCGGGCGTCCAGGTTGAGCAATTCGCCGATGATCACGCCGCTGCCCACACTGAGCAGCGGCAGAATGATGTTGCCCGTCTTGAGGGCGTTGGAGATGCCCACCGTCAGGGTGACCAGCCCCAGGCCAGTCACCACTGATCCCTGCATCCGTTCCGGCAGACGGTCGCCGATGAACAGGCCCAGACCGCTGCCCAGCGCCACTGTGATCATGTT
Source organism: Chloroflexota bacterium (assembly GCA_019873685.1). Taxonomy (GTDB): domain Bacteria; phylum Chloroflexota; class Anaerolineae; order Aggregatilineales; family Ch27; genus Ch27. The sequence continues at coordinate 36,824 of JAIOAT010000034.1, read as the reverse complement.
GAGGATCGTGCCGATCATCACCCACTCCACTGCTGCCGCGCGCCGGGGACGCGCCAGGAACCAGGAAAAGGGCGTACTGTCCGGGGCACCAGGCCCGACAATACGCCCCTTACCGCCGCTTGAGGCCGGGCGGGCGGCCCTCAGTTGAGCTTAAGCAGCCGCATACGATACTCGCCGCTGGTATAACCGGCCCCTACATCAAAGCGGGTCACGACGATGGTGAACCGCCCGGTATAGGGCAGCGTGTATACCAGCTCGGAATCAGTGCCTATGCTGCCGTCGTCATTCTCCGCCAGGATACCGCCGCCGCTGTCCATCAGGTAGACCAGCGTGTCCAGGTCGCCGGCCGTTGTTTGCGCCGTGATCTGGACGATGTCGCCTACGGTGCCGTCAAACCAGTAGTAGTTAGCCACCTGCACGCTGTTGACCACGCCCGTCGCTTCCGCGCCGTAGATCACCGGGATGTCGAAGGCAGGATCGCGCGGCGGCAGGGTGGTCGAACCGGGCGCCGGTAGCGGCGTATTGGTCACCACAACCGCCGTCGGGAACATCGGCGTGAAGGTCGGCGGCGCCCACGTTGCAATGATCGGCGTCGGCGTGATGATGATCGGGGTTGGCGTCTGGGTGATCACCATCACCGTCGGCGACGGGCTGGGCGTCGGCGTGATAATCGGGTTGTTGACCAGCACCAGACGATCCAGGTTGGCATACCCGCCGTCGTTGGTGAACACCTTCAGCCGCAGCGTATACGGCCCGTTGGGCAACTGGCTGACATCCCAGCGGCCCAGGAACTCCGTGTTGGCATGCTGATTCGTGTACGGGCCATCCACCACCTGGAAGGCCTGCGGCGCGTTACCGATGCCATATTCAAGCTGGTAGCGGTTGAAGTTGTAGACCAGCACGCGGCCCTGCACCTCAACCACGCCCTGCACCTGCCCGTTGGGGACCGGCCACTCCACGGAGATGATCGGCTGCTGGATATTGGGGTTACAGGACTCGGTCGGCACCGGGCGGGCCGGGAGCGGGATGTTGCGCTGGGCGGCCCACTGCTGACCGGCAGCCGTGTTGTTGATCCAATCAAACGCCGACGGGTCGCTGATGTTCAGGAACTGGCGCTCCTCGGTGAAGTTGGGGCAGAATTCGTTGGCCAGCAAGCCAGTCAGCGTATCCACCCGCACCTTCTTGTAGATGTCCTGTTCCGGCCCCGGCGGAAGCTGGGAGGTCACCACCAGCTCCTGCCGCCGGTTGAGGCACTCAGCGGAAGGCTGCGTGCCGCTATCCGCGCAGACCTCGATCGTGCCCACGTTCGGCGGGATCGGGAAGTTCTGCGTCCCCAGCCGGGCGATGGCCGCCGTCATCACCGCGTTCCAGATTGGCGCTGCGCCGGTCAGGCCGCTCGTCCCCAGCATGGGGGAGTTATCCGTGTTGCCATGCCAGACCCCCACGACCACGTTCGGCGTGTAACCGAGTGTCCAGTTGTCGCGGTTATCGTTAGTCGTGCCGGTCTTGACCGCCACCGTGTAACCGGGGATGTTGAGCACCGAGTTGCGGCCAAAGGCGGCGCTGCGGGCTACATCATCCGAGAGAATGTGCGTGATCAGGTAGGCGTGCTCCGGCTGGATGACCTGTTGCGGCTGGGCATGCGGCGGGATTTGCACCTCACGGCCATCGTTGTCCAGGATGCGGGTAATGGCGTAAGGTTCGACCCGCTTGCCGCCATTGGCCAGCGTGGCGTAGGCCACCACCATGTCGTACAGCCGCACGTCAAAGCCGCCCAGCGCGCCAGCCAGACCGGCGGCCTGCGGCGAACTGCCGGGGAAGGTCAGGCCCATCACCTGCGCCGTCTGGGCAAAACGATCCACACCGACGAAATCCAGCGTCTTGACCGCCGGGATGTTGTAGCTGTTGGCCAGCGCCGAGCGCACCGACTGCGGGCCATGATAGGCGCCGTCGTAGTTACGCGGGCAGTAGCCGCCCCAGCAGGTCGGCACATCCCAGATCACCGTCGCCGGAGTCCAGTACTGGCCCTGGGCGTTGCCCTGGAAGGCGGCCACATAGAGGATCGGCTTGAGCGCGGAACCGGGCTGCTGAGGCGTAAAGGCCACATTCACCTTGCCGTCGATCTCCGCATTGTTGTAGTCAGCGCTGCCGACCATGGCCAGGATACGCCCGTCACGCGGATCCATCACGATCACGCTGGCGTTGTTGCCGCCGCGCCCCGCCGCCCGCAGGGCGGCCAGCTGGCTGGTCACCGCCTGCTGTGCCTGATCCTGCAGGACCGGGTCAAGGGTGGTATAGACGTTGAACCCGGCGCGGTAGATATCCGCCAGGCCGTAGTTTTCCTCAAGCTGCTGGGCGACGTAGTTGACAAAGTGCGGGTAGCGCATCGTGCGGCTGGGTGGCGCGTACTCGCGGATTTCCACCTCGGCCTTCTGCACGACAGCGGCGTCCAGATCGGCCTGCCTGACGCAGAACGGCCCCTGGCTGGCGTATGGCTCATGCTGGAACTGCAGGCAGCCGATCTGCACCATCTTGGCCAGCACGGCGTCCATGCGGTCGAAGGCCGCCTCGCGGTTGACCACCGGGTCGTAGGTCGCCGGCGCCTGGAGCAGCCCGGCCAGCAGCGCCGCCTGCGGCAGGTTCAGCTCACGGGCGGTCACGTTGAAGTAGGTTTCCGCGGCGGCTTCCGCGCCGTAAGCCAGATTGCCAAAGTAAATCTCGTTCAGGTACAGCTCCAGAATCTCGTTCTTGGTATAGCGCCGCCCGATCTCCGCCGCGATGATCGCTTCATCCAGTTTGCGGCCATAGCTGACGTCTGTGCGGCGCTCCGGTTCCAGCACCAGCGCCCTGGCCAGCTGCTGGGTGATCGTGCTCGCACCGGAAACGACCGTCCCCGCCTGCAGGTTCTGGATGGCGGCGCGCAGGATCGCGATCGGGTCCCAGCCCGGATTCTGGTAGAAGCGCTCGTCTTCCGTGCTGATCACAGCGTGGATCAGGAACGGGCTGATCTGGTCAAGCGTGGTGCTGATCCGCGTCCCGCCGGTGGGATCGTTGATCTGGGTCAGCAGGTTGCCATCTTTGTCGTAGATGCGCGTCGTCTGGAATTCCCCGGCGATCTCCGCCAGAGAGGCGATACGCTCGCTATAGCGGTTGACGCGGCTGATGTAGAACAGCGCCGAGCCGACAAACAGGATGAACAACAGGCCCAGCAGCCCGAACACCGCAGCCAGCGAGAGACGGATGAGCAGGCTGCGCTGACGACGAGCCTTCTCCACCTGCACCCGGCGGTAGAGATCCGACTGCTCCGCGCTGGTATAGGCCTGAGCGTAATCCGGCTGCCCCGGGCGCGGGATGGTCTCCTGTGCGGCGGCAGATGGCACTGTCGCCTGTTCAGAGCGCAGGTGGTCAAATTGCACGGCAGCCGGGCCGACTACCGTTGCGCTGGGATCGGTGTACGGGGCCGGCTTGACCACCGGCATGTTGTACTCATCCAGGGTGATCGCCGCCTGGGTCTCCTGCATATGCGGTTCCAGCGTCGGGGCGGCGATCTCGCCCAGCGGGGCAATCGCCCGCGGGCGCTCCGCAGCCACCCACTTGCCATCGGCAAAGCGGTACCACTGGTTGGATTCGACGCCGATCATCCACCAGGTGCCCTGATCATCCAGGATCATCAGCTTGCGCAGCTCGGCCTGGAGCGTATCGCGGCTGATCTGCCCCTGGCGGTACAGATCGCGCAGACGCCCGACCTGGCCCTCAACGTTGTCGAACTGCGCAACCAGCCGATCCAGACCAGCTGTCACCGCAGGCGCTCCGGAAACGCCAGTCGGCGCGCCCGGCGCACCCTGGCGGAAGAAGCTATCTTCCACGCGGGCTTCTTCAGGCGCCGCCCCACCGGGCGCCTCTTTTTCCTCACCGGCCAGGCGGGCGGCCATAGCCGCGGCAATCGCGGCGGCGTCGCCCCGCGCAAACAATTCGCGCTCTTCCTCGGTGCCCAGGACTCCGGTGCCGAGTCCTTCCTCGGCGGCCTGCTCCCAATCAGCGACGAGACGAGGCTCTTCTTCCGGGGCCGGAACAGCGGCTTCCTCCTCCGGCGCGGCGGCTTCTTCAGGGGCTGCCTCAGCCAACGGAAGGGGATGAACCGTGCGATCGACACCGGCTAGCAGATCGGCGCTACGGGCGCTCGGTGGGACAAACCAGCCGCCCTCCGCCACATCCTCATAGGCCGCCCCGGGAGCCGGGACAGGCGCGGTTGGCGTGAACCAGCTGCCGGGCAGTACATCCATGTCCTCCCGCTCGCTGGCCGGTACAGGCTCCGCCTGTGCCTCCGCAGCGCTTTCCGGCACATGCCAGCTTTCTTCAGCGCCCGCTTCAGCGCCCGCTTCAGCGCCCGCCGCCAGGGGGGTGTGCCACCCATCGCCGCTTTCCGTGGAACTTTCCGGAGCCGCTGGCGTCGTGCTTTCCTCGTCTAGCGGCTTCTTCTCTTGGTCATCAATCGGGCGGTCGGCCATTAGATTTGCTCCACCTAGCCAAAAAGCTGTCTCAGTTTACGATAACCGCATCATCCTGCTGTGAAAATTATACACCAACCGAAGCACCACCGGCCCCGACGCGGCGCTCAGCCCTGGCGGGGCACCACAAAGCGGCAACGCCCGGCCTCCGCCGGGCAGGTCGCCACGCTCACGCCGTTCACACGCACCTCAAAGCTGCCCCGCCCCACCCAGAAGCGATCCGCCGGGGCGTCCAGCAAGCGCAGGTGATAGGCCAGCGCCGGGCAGCCTTCCGGCGGCCTGAGCCTACCCTCCTGCAACAAACGCATCCACGAGCACTGGCCCGGCGGCAACGGCCCGTTGAAGACTTCACCGCGAAGGATATAGGGCGCACCATCCCCCCATTCCAGCGTCAGTCCGTCCAGCGGGACGCGGTATGCCGTCAGGTTATGCAGGGCGAAGCGGTCGGCGTCGTAGATCAGTTCCAGGGCGATCTCCACATCGGGCGGGATGTCCTGCCAGGGCGAGGGTGCACCGCCCAGCAGGCGCGTCAGCGCCGCCTGCAGCGCCCCGCCAGCGCCAACCATCCCTCCGCTGAGCCACCAGAACCCGATCAGGCCGGCCAGCGCCGCCGCCAGCAGCGCCAGCAGGAACGGCTGGCGAACGCGGCCACGGCGCGAGGGGGCGACGACGGGCGTGATTCCCAGCGCCGCGGCAGGCAGGGCCTCGGTGCCCGGAAGGCGCCGGGGATCAGCGCCCGGCGGTTCCGGCGGCACAGCCAGTGTAGGCAGATCGATCCCGGCGCTGAAGTACGCTTCCTCCAGGGCGCGGTAAAAATCGCCCGCGGTGGGGTAACGCGCTTCCGGCTCTTTGGCCAGCGCCTGCAGAACTACCGCCTCCACCTGCGGGGGGATATCCGCCCGCAGGCTGCGCGGCGGCGGCGGCGGCTTGGTGATATGGGCCAGCGCCACGCTCATCGGCGAATCATCCTGGAACGGGGCCTGGCCGGTGAGCATCTCGTAAACCACCACTCCCAGCGAATAGATGTCGCTCTGGGGCACAGCCTGCTGGGAGAACATGGCCTGTTCCGGCGAAATGTAGCGTGGCGTGCCGAAGGCGGTGCCCAGGGTCGTTGCCCCGCCGATCTCCATTGCCAGCCCGAAGTCGGTCAGGATGGCCCGGTTGTTGGCCTCTGCGTCGAAGAGGATGTTGGAGGGCTTGACATCGCGGTGGATGATGCCACGGGCGTGGGCGTAGTCCAGCGCGTCGCCCACATCGCGCACGATCTCCAGGATGCGCTGCGGGGGGATATCCTGACCGGTACGCCGGGCCTCCCGGATGAGATGCGCCAGCGACTGGCCTTTGACCAGCTTCATGGCGATGAAGAACAGGTTGCCCGCTTCGCCGTACTGATACACGCTGACAATATTGGGGTGCTCAAAGTGGGCGATGGCCCGCGCTTCCAGACGGAAGCGTTCGATGGTGCGATCCTCGCCAGAATCTTCCGGCGGGACCTCGACCACTTTGACCGCCGCCAGGCGACCCAGATTCGGGTCGAGGCCGCGATAGACACGGGCCACCCCGCCACGGCCCAGCAAGTCCTGGAGGATGTAATCGCCCAGCCGGGTGCCAATCAGGGGATCGGTGGAGGACAATCCGGTCATACCGACATAGACGTTCGGTCAGGGGTCTGGCAGTTTGCCGCCAGGCCGCGCAGGTTAATCCTGCTTGAGCACACCCAGCTGACGGGCGTCATCATAAGACAGCCGCTCGCCAGCCAGTTTCTCCGCCGCGATCCGGGCCAGTTGCTCAGGATCGAAGAGGTCGTCCGCCTGGGAAAGATCGACCTTGTCCAGGCTGCTCAGCACGGCTTCCAGGTCAACATCTTCCGGCAGCGGTTCCAGGGATTCCGGCGGTGGCGGCTGGTAGGAGGCAGCCTTTTCCACCTGAGCCTGCTGGAGTTCGGCCAACCGAATCTCCTGCGTCTTGCGCTTGGCGGATTTGCGCCGCGTCCCCGGCGCTGGCGGAGCGGCTTCCTCCTTGACCACGGTGATGGTGAAGGCCGCCTCGCCGAGCACCGCCAGCATCTCGTTGACAGCGCGGCGGCCAAACATAGTGACCGCGCCGAAGGCCCTTGAGCCAGCCGTGCCTTCAAAGATCAGGCAGATGAAATGGTGCAGCCCGACCGCCAGAGCGAAGATGTCAAAATCCTCACCGTCATAGAAGTGCATCGCCTGGGGTCGTGCGCCGCCCACCAGCGGGCCGATGCGCACCATACCGGCAAAGGTAGGCGCCAGCGTGGCGCTCAGCCGGTCGCGATCCAGGTAGCCCACCGCGCCCATCTCCTGCAGGATCTTCCCGGTGCGGTCGACAAGCACGACGGCCATCGCACCAACATCGTTGAGCAGCGTAGCCAGGATATCCGCCAGCGCGCCCACATCCACCGGCGGCACTGGCCCCAGATCGGGTACAGGGACGCTCGCCACCGGCAGCGGCACGGGCAGGGCTTCGACCGGCGGCGGAAATGGCGGCTCTCCATCCAGCATCGCACGCACCACCCGCACAAACTGCTCGCCATCCGCCGGGCGCTCCAGGTGAACAAACAGGCTCCCTTCCAGGGCGCTCTGATCTTCCGCCGGGTCATCGGAGCCAGCCAGGATAACAATCGGCAGGTCGGCGTTGAGGCGGTGAGCCTGCAGCGCCAGTTCAGCGCCCCGCATATCCGCCAGCGTCGGCGCGCAGATCAGCAGGTCGACTTCGCCGCGCTTCAGTTCGGCCAGGGCCGCCTGCCCGGAAGGCACGCTGATCACGGTGCCGCTGCGCTCCAGCAGGTCCAGCGCCGCGCGGGTCAGGGTGGGGATCAGCGGCGTACGATCCGCCGTCACAATACGATAGGGAGAGGCCATCGGCAGGTCTCCATCTACCCCTGAGCAGAGTCCAGCAGGTCAAGCTCCATTATACCGCAGCGGATGAAATCGTAGGCAGCGGCGCGGAAACGCCCCCAGTAAGCCCAATCCGGCGGCAGATGGCGTAGCTGAGCGGCCAGCTCCCCCAGCGCCGTGACCGGCAGCCAGCGGTAGGCGGCAACCTCGCCAGCATTGGCCGAATACGGCTCCTGCCCGGCGGGGACGGCGGCTACAAAAATGTAAGACACAAACGGGGCGCAACCCGCGCCTGGCCAGCACATGGCGTAATCCACGATACCCAGCAGGCGTGGGGCGCTGATACGGTAGCCTGTCTCCTCGTAAGCCTCGCGGCAGGCCGCTGCCGCCGGGGCTTCGCCCGTCTCAATCCCGCCCGTCGGCAGCCGGAAGACCCCCGGCGGATACTGGGTGCGGCGCACCAGCAGGACCTCCCCGGCCCGGCTCAGCGCCAGCAACACCTCGGCCTCGCGTCTGCGGCCACGCCCTACCCGCCCCAGCTGAACCGGCTCCGCCTCCAGCGTCACCTGCAGGACGCGCACCTCCGGCTGGAACAGCGACAGCGGGCGCAAAACTTCCAGATCGTAGTGTGATGGCTGCATAGGTTCTCCGTGATACCGGAACAGGGGCCGCGATCCCGTCGCTACCCCTCAGGCCACTCAATTCAAAACGAAACTCAAACGAAAATCTAACCGGTGATTCGTTTGAGTGATGTTAGTATTGGAGCGTGTGAGACCCTGTACCTGCTCAACAAAGGCGGTGGGCAGTATGGCGGGCCGAACCATTCTCGTCGTTGACGATGATCCGGGCATCGTGGCGCTGATCTCCACCATGCTCAAGAAGGATGGCTACACCACCGTCGGCGCCCTGAACGGGCCGCAGGCGCTGGAGCAGTACGAACGAGCGCGCCCTGACCTCATTCTGCTCGATCTAGCCATGCCGGGCATGGGCGGCTTTGACATCCTGAAAGAGATCCGGCGGCGCGACCGGCTGACCGGACGACATACGCTGGTGTTGCTGCTGACCGCCCATGTGCAGAGCTACTTCCCCGCCAATGGCCGGGAGGTTGACGCAGACGGCTACATCGCCAAACCCGTAACCGCCAGCAAACTGCGCCGCGACCTGCAGGCGATCTTCAACCGCTGACCCCTTGCCCCGCCCCGCGGACTTCATAACCAGCCCAGCGCGGAAGCCAGCGCCAGCGCTAACAGGAACGCCAGCACCAGCAGCAGCCAGGCCACCAGCCGCCCGCTATCCTGGGCCGGGTTGATCTGGCCCTCTTCGCTGCTGACCTCCCCCAGCAGGTCAACGTAGAAGTCCACTCTGCGCCGCCCGCGCGTCAGGCGGGCCATATAGTCGTGCTCGGCGCGCACAACCCAGCCCGCCGCCAGATAGGGCGCAATAGCCGCTTCCAGGCGCTGGCGCGCTTCCTGCGGGGCGATCGGTTCGGGTGGTTCCTGCGGAGTCATCATCGCATCCTCTTTTCCTGTGCGGTATCATCCGGTGGATTTGCGCTTTGTTGTATCTCCTGGAGTCCGGGTATGAAAAGCTCACTGGGAAGAATCAGCGCCCTTGTCGGCCTGTTTATGATCATCGCCAGCATGCTGCTGACCTCAATCCTGCCGGTCGGCCTGGATCGCCAGCCGACTTCTCCGCCAAGCCAGCCTACCCTCGACCTGACCGCGCCTGTCGTCGTCTTCCCCACGCCTGACCCGGACGGCCCGGCGCTGGAGATCGCGCAGGTCTATATCCATCCGGCGGGCACCTTCCTGGTGATCCAGCCGCAGGGGTTCACCCCCAGCGCCACCAGCGGGAGCACGGTCAACAGCCTGAGTCTGGTCGACGGCGCGCGCTACAGCGTGATCCATGCCTACATCCAGGAGTATAGCACTCCCCAGGACGCAACGACGCTGGATGCCGCCAATGACGCCGCTGCGCTGGCCGCTTCCTGGTCGGAATACGATGGCTGGCGGGAGACCGGACGCCGAATCGACGCCGATAGCGTGACGATCGACTTCACGCTGGACCTGGCTGGCAACACTTACCTGGCCCGTCATATCACCTGGACCGCCGCGGAAGACCCCCGGCTGGTTTGCGTCGTGCGGCTGGTAGCGCCGGGCAACAACGCCCCGTTGCTGGACGCTCTGGAAGCGCTTGTCCGGCCCTCCTTCCACGTACTGCCTGATGGCCTGCGCGCCCCGCTGGACTGGGCCGGGATTGTTGACCCGGCGGCGGGTTACGTCATCCGCCACCCGGCTGGCTGGACGCTGGCTGATGGCGGGCCGGGGCGTGTTGTCACCACGCTGACCAGCGCTGGCGGCGATACCCTGACCCTTTCCGCCGCATCTGGTACCCTGGAAGCGCCCGCCGACGCCGAATCCTGGCTGACGGAGAACCGCCCCGGCGCAGAGGCGCTGGATATGCAGCCGGTCACGCGCGCCTACGGGGAAGGTTACGCTATCGCTTACCGCTTCAGCGACGCGGACGGCGCGACGCATGGCGGCCTGGCCCTGCTGCTCAACACCCCCGGCGGGCAGATCATCAGCGCCAACCTGCGCCTGGCCGGGGAGGCCGTCAACCTGCTCGATGAGGACGAAGCCTCCGCTTACGGGGATATCTGGCGTATGCTGAACACCTTCGCCCCGCTGCCGGAAGAGGCACTCAAACCGGCCACGCCATGATGATCACAGCCGGTCAGCATCCGCGCCGCGCCGGTCATCTCAGGGGCAGCCTCCTGGTCGCCGGGCCTCCCGGCCTCCTGGCGTCTTCCTTCTCCCGCGCCCGCCCGCGGGGGTATAATCGCCGCCACACCCTGCAGACTCTGGAGCGCAACGGCTATGCCTTTTCACATCGGCGTCTTTGGCAACGGCGCGATCTACCTGACCCCGCCCGCTGACGTGCCCGACGGCACACGCGCATACGTCTACATCCTTGCCCCCGGTGAAGACCCGGTTTCGTTCTACCGGCGGCTGGTCCTCCTGGAGCCGGAGGATGCCCGCCTGTACAACCAGCTTGGCCTGGCCCAGCTGGAAGCGGGCAAGCTGGCCGACGCCCGCGCCTCGCTCAACCGGGCCATCCAGCTTGACTTCGGCTTTGCCGAAGCGCACGCCAACCTGGGCCGCTGCTGGGAGCGGGAAGGCCAGCTGGAAGCCGCCCGGAACGCCTACCGCGCCGCAGCAGACCTGGCCCCTGACGAAGTGGCGATCCAGCGCCGTTACCTCGCCCTGTTGATCCGGCTGGGCCAGATCGACGAGGCGCTGGCGGCGTTGACGGCGGCGCTGACTGCCGCGCCCCGGCTCCGCCGCTGGGCAGAAGCGGATGAAACGCTGGCTCCCCTGCGGGCCGATCCGCGCTGGGCGGCGGTGCTGGCCGGCGCATGAGCCGGTCACAATCCCGGCGACACCGGCTAAGAGAGCACAGGATGCCGCGGAGAAGCTCATGCGCGTGATTCGCCTGTGGAAGCCGTATCTGGTGCTGAGCAAGTTCACCGACGCCGCCGGTCGACCGACGCTGGCCGACTATGTGGACGTACCGGGCGTCTACCCCGCCGGACGGCTGGATTACGACAGCGAAGGATTGCTGATCCTGACGGATTCCGGCGCGCTCAGCGCCCGCCTGACCGATCCCGGTTACGCTCATCCACGCACCTACCTGGTGCAGGTGGAGCGCATCCCGGATGAGGCGGCGCTGCGGGCGCTGCGCGAAGGGGTGCTGCTCAAGGATGGCCTGACCCGCCCGGCGGAGGTGACGCTGCTGGCGGAGCCGCCCGATCTGCCGCCGCGCCCCGTGCCAATCCGCTACCGGGCCAACGTGCCGGATTGCTGGCTGCGGTTGACAATCACCGAAGGCCGCAACCGGCAGGTGCGGCGCATGACAGCGGCAGTCGGGCATCCCACACTGCGGCTGGTGCGCTGGGCGGTAGGGCCGATCACCCTGGAGGGGCTGCAACCGGGTCAGTGGCGCGACCTGACGGCGGCGGAACAGGCGGCGCTGTGGGCCAGCGCCTTCTCCCGCCGCGACAGACCGGCCCATCGAAGCCGCAGGCCGGGCTGATTCCGGCCTGCTTTGCCCTGGCAGGCAGAGACAAACAGGAAAGGCCGATGACCAACTATATTCTCAGCCCGTCTGATTTTTCGTTCCTGTGGGAAGAATGCAAGCGTTGCTTTTACCTCAAGCTGGTGCGCAAGTTTAACCGGCCTTCCAGCCCCTTCCCCAACATCTTCGGGATCATCGACCGGGAGATGCGCGCTTATTTCATGTGGAAGGAAACGGCAGCCATGACGCCCGACCTGCCGCCCGGCCTGATGATCTTCGGCGAAAAGTGGGTGCAATCCGCGCCCATCCACCTGGACGGCCACACAGCAACCTGCACCATCCGCGGCAAGCTGGACGCCGTCCTGCAGTTTGACGATGGCTCCTACGGCGTGATCGACTTTAAGACTTCGGACATCAAGGCTGTTTCGTTGCAGCTTTACGCCCGCCAGCTACGCGCCTACGCCTATGCCCTGGAACATCCCGCGCCGGGCAAGTTCACGCTCAGCCCGATCAGCCACATGGGTCTGCTGGCCTTCACGCCGGAGAGCTATACCGCTGAGGGCACATCACGCTCGATGCTCTCCGGTTCGCTCAAGTGGCACCCCATCCAGCCCGATGACGAGTCCCTCCTGAGCTTTCTGGACGAGGTACTGACCGTGCTGGAACTGCCGGAACCGCCCGCCGCCGATCCCAAGTGTGAGTGGTGCCAGTACCGCGAAGCCAGCCGCCAGAACGGGCTATAACGCTGCGGCGAGTCCGGGGCCGCGCCCGTCAGCGCACCTCGATCTCGGTTGTCTGTTCCAGCAACAGGCCGCAATTGACGCACGTCAGCGTCCAGCCGGCGCGGCCCCGGCTGGCCCAGGCGCCCACCCGCAGGTAGTTGCTCTGGCACTGCGGGCAAAACCGGGTGCGTCCCAGCAGCGTCTTCTCGGCGTCAGCGCGGCGCGCCTCCAGGAAGTCGAGCAACTCGCCGGGCGTGGCTCCTGGCCCGGGGCCGCGGGCTTCCTTTTGCCGCCCCAGCAGACGGCGCAACAATCCCATCAGGCATCCTTTCCCGCCACGGCGGCAACCGGGCGGTCTGTCATACTTCTATTGTACGCCCTTCAGCGTTCTTCTCGACAAGCCGCCGCGCCTATCCCTCAGACCGCCTGCATCGCCGGAGCGGTATCTTGCACGGCCAGCGCCTCCGCCGCCACCAGCACCAGGGCCAGCCACAGGCTATCCGCCAGCAACAGGTGCAACACCTGCATCCAGACCGGCGCCAGCAGGATCACGTTCACGAATCCGGCGGCGATCTGCGCGATCACCAGCGCGTACATCGCGATGACCGGACGCCGCGCTCCCGCCGAGGCCGCCAGAAATTCCTGCCCGGCCACCAGCAGGAAGGCGCTGACCAGCAGGGCGATGGCCGGATGGATCACCCGCAACCGGATCAGGAAGTGGGCGGTAGCGTCCAGGTCCTGTTGCAGGCCAGCGGCCAGCGATTCCGGCGGGAAGAGTGTATCCCCCAGCGCGGTAACCGCCCCCGCCGCGGAGAGCAGCGCCATCCCCGCCAGCGCCAGGCCCAGCAACCCGACCAGGCGACGCGGCTTCCCCTGCAGGCTGACCCGCCGCCTGGAGGCGCTCCAGGCGGTCAGAGCCAGGCTGGCCAGCAGGGCCAGCGTGTTGACCAGATGCAGGGCAATGACCACCGCTCGCGTTGTGGAGGCGTTATCCGCGACCAGTTCCAGCCGCACCAGCAACATACCCACGAAGGCTTCCACCGCCATGAAGAGCAGGGCCAGCGCTGCCGCCCGCCGGGTGAAGCGGGTGGCCCAGGCGGCGCGGTAGGCCCACACCGCCAGCGCCAGCACCAGCAGGCCGGAAAGCCCGCTGGTCAGACGATGAATAAATTCGATCAGCGTTTCGATCTGCTCCGGCTGAGGGATGATCTGGCCGTTGCAGGTCGGCCAGTGATTACCGCAGCCCGCGCCGGAGCCGGTGGCCCGTACCACCGCCCCCCACAGGATGACCAGCACGGTGAAGCCGGTCACCAGCCATGCATAACGTGCAAAGCGTCTGCCTGCCATAAGGGTCTGCCGCCTGGGTAAGCCATGCACCGGGCAAGATTATAGCGCAGCGCTGCCCCCGCCCTCCCGGTTAGTGCTATCGCTTCAATCCAGCGCGCCCCACGTCCGGCGGGCCAGGGCGACATAGTTCGCGCCGGGCGTGATCTGCCCCAGTACCACCGGATGACGTGCGCCGGTCAGGGCGGGATGGTTGCCGGGGCGGGCGTGCCAGGTCTCATGGGCCAGCAGGGCAAAGACCAGCGCTTCCTTGTTGTCGCTGTCCAGGCCGACATCCTCGTGGGTGCGGACGGGGATGCCGCCCAGCCGTTCCCGGATCATACGCATCAGGGTCGGGTTACGCCGCCCGCCGCCGCCGATGATCACCTCGGCGATCGGCGCCGGGGCGAAGCGGCGGTAAGCGTCAGCAATGCTGGCCGCCGTGAGCGCGGTCACTGTAGCGACCACGTCGACGTCGCGCAGGCCGCGCGCCCGACCGGTTGCCAGCAGATCAGCAGCCATCGCCGCCGTGTACAGTTCGCGTCCGGTCGTCTTGGGCGGCTGGCGGCGGTAGTAGGGGTGATCCAGCAGGGCAGCCAGCCAGGCTTCATCGACCGTCCCTGCCGCGCCCAGCGCACCATCCACATCGTAGCTCTGCCTGCCCCCGCTCAGCAGCACAGCGATCTCATCGATCAGGCAGTTGGCCGGGCCGGTATCGAAGCTGAGCGGATCGCTTGTGGTGTCATTCAGCGGCGGCAGGAAGGTCACGTTGGCGATTCCGCCCAGGTTCTGGACGGCCCGCCAGTGATCCGGATGGCGCAGCAGCAGCCAATCGGCGTAGCTGGTCAGCGGCGCGCCCTGCCCGCCGGCGGCGATGTCACGCGGGCGGAAGTTGCTGATCGTGGTGATACCCGTTCGCTCGGCAATTACGCTGGCCTCGGTGATTTGCAGCGTAGAGGTCGCCCGTCCGTCCGGCTGGACGGTGTGCCACACTGTCTGACCGTGTGAACCGATCAGGTCAACCTCCGCGGGGGTCAGGCCGTTTTCCGCCAGCAGGGCCAGGGCCGCTTCCGCGAACAACTCGCCCAGCGCCGCGTTCAGCTCGCACAGCTCATCCACCCGGCTGCTCTCCGGGCGGATCTGGCGCAGGATACGGGCCTGGAAGCCGGGCGGGTACGGATGCGTCCGGGCGGCGACAATCCGGGCGCGCAGGTGGGGCGGCGCGCCCTCGATCTCGCACAGCGCCGCGTCGATGGCGTCCGCCGAAGTGCCGGAAATCAAGCCAATGATCTTCATCGCTGCGCCTTTCATCCCGATGGCTCAGGCTGCCTGGGGGTGATCGTCGGCGACCAGGTCAAGCTCAGCAGCGTCGGCGTTGGCGTCAACCTGCTCCGGCGACTTGCAGCCGGGGATGACGCAGCTTACCGCCGGGTGCTTGAGGCACCAGGCCAGCGCCCAAGCGGCCATGTCAACGCCAGGCGGCACTTCCCGCGCCCGGATGTCTTCCACTTCGCGGAGCTGGGCCTGGATGCGTTCCTGCTCCCGCAGGGAGCGTACATCGGCGGGGTTGGTGAAGGTGGCGCCGGGCTTATACTTGCCGCTGAGCAGGCCGCTGGCCAGCGGCACACGGGCCAGTACTCCCAGGTTGTGCTCCAGGCACAGTGGCAGCAACTCCGCCTCCGGCTCGCGTTCCAGACGGTTGTAGACCAGCTGGATCGCCCCCGCGCCAACAGCGACGGCCCCGGCAACCTGATGGCGGCGGTCACCCTGGCTACTGATGGAGACGCCCAGACAGCGGATTTTGCCCGCCTGCACCTGCTTCGCCAGCATCGTCCACAGCTCGTCATTGTCAAAGGCGTCATCCCCGCCGGAATGAAACTGATAGAGGTCAATATAGTCGGTCTGCAGGGCGCGCAGGGAATCTTCCAGCTGCTGGCGCACAGCGGCGGCGCTCCACAGATCGTCGCGGGTGAAATTGCTGCGGAAGCGGTGGCCGAACTTGGTGGCGACAATCCAGTCCTCGCGCCGGTCACGACGCAGAAAGTCCCCGATCAGCGCCTCGGAAACGTGATCGCCGTAACACTCGGCGGTGTCGATCAGGTTGATGCCGCGTGCTTTGGCCCGGCTAAGGATGGCGTCCGCTTCCGCCTGGCTGAAGGCGCGGCCCCATTCCCCGCCAAACTGCCAGGTGCCCACCCCCACCACCGAAACGCGCAGACCCGTCCGGCCCAGAATGCGATACTTCATCGTCTTTCCCTCCTCAAGGGTACGGAAGCCGCCAGCAGATGACCTATCCCCGGTCACCCTTTGACGTAGGACAGCTTCTCCGCGATCTTGCCGTCGCGGAAGCGGAACACATCCACGCCGCGCACATGCCCGGCCTGTCCAGCGGGGTCCGTCCAGCGGTACACCCAGCGCTGAAAGCCCCGTTCACCGCAGATGACCAGTTCCTCGATTTCGATGTGGGCGGCAGGCGAGGCGCGGAAGAACGCCCACCAGAAGGCCCGTCCTTCCGCCTGGCCCACGTAACGGGCGCCATCTGGGGGCGGCACCGTGTTCTCAAAGATACAGTCGTCGGTCATCAGCGCCAGCATGGTGTCAGCGTCGTGACGGTTGAACGCTTCGTTGAACGCCTCCACGAGCAGAACTGCCGGGGAAGTCATCGCGCCACCTCCGGGACTCGCGGCGGCCAGTGTGGAGCGCCGCCAGCAGAGCATTGATCCCCCACGCCACCGAATTAGAACAGCGCCCGGCCAGCGTGTCAACGCGCCCACCCGGACGCCCTGGCAGGAGACCGCGCGATTGCCGCCAGAATGTAACCGTCGGCCTCAACCTGCATCTAAGAAAATGTGCGGGGCAGCCCGGGAATGTCCTTTACTGTCAGAACAGACCATGTGCAACGCTGTAGCACGGGCTACCAGAATACAGGATTTTGCTGATAAGGAGTGAACATAATGTCAAACGAAACAATTGCCAAGCTGAACAGCCTGGTCGCCGATTTCACCGTCTTCTACCAGAAGCTGCGTCATTACCACTGGAACGTGAAGGGTGAGCAGTTCTTCACGCTCCACATCAAGTTCGAGGAGATGTACACCGGCGTCGGCGATACAATCGACGCGCTGGCGGAGCGGATCGTTGGTCTGGGCGGCACGCCGCTGCATACCCTCGGTCACATGCTGGATGAAACCTCGCTGCACGAGGACCCGGAAGTCCCGGCGGCGGCGCAAATGGTCGCGCGCACAGCGGCTGACCTGGAGACCATCACCAACAACGTCCGGGCGGCGCTCGCCGTGGCTGAAGCTGCCGGCGATCGTACCACCGTCAACCTCCTGGACGGGATCAACGACGGCCTGGAAGCACACCTGTGGATGCTCAAAGCCTGGCAGCGGTAAGCCAGAGCACGGTTACTCTAGCCTGAAATGCAACAGCGGGAAGCCGGCGTGGCCTCCCGCTGTTATTTTGTAGGGCAGGTGGGAATCGAACCCACATGGTTTCCCGGCAGATTTTAAGTCTGCTGCGTATGCCAGTTCCGCCACTGCCCCCTGCGCTGGAGAGTCTAGCAAATGCGGGCAGGGGCGTCAACGTTTGCCGGACGGGCGCAGTTCCTCCCGCAGCCGGATGGGGCCAACCCGCTCCGGGTGGCGGGCGATCTTATCCGCGTAAAAGGCGCGAACACGATCCATGTCGGCGCGGACATCGCCGGTAGGCCACAGCACCGGCCCGAAGCCAATTTCCCGCCGGGCGTAGTCGATGTAGCCCAGCACAATCGGCACGCCAGCCTGGAGGGCAATATGGTAGAAGCCGCTGCGCCAGCACTCCGCCGGGCGGCGCGTGCCTTCCGGCGCAATGGCCAGCGCCATCGCTTCCCGCTGGCGGAAAGCGGCGACAATCTGCTCAACTGTGTTGGCGCTACGGCGGCGATCCACCGCGATCCCGCCCAGCCGCCGCGCCACCGGCCCCAGCGGCCCTCGGAACAGGCTATCCTTCATCAGGAAGTTCAGCGGATACTGCAGGGCGGTAGTCGCCAGCAACATCAGGATGCCATCCCAGTTGGAGGTATGCGGCGCAGCAATCACCACATAGCGGGGAATCGGCGGCGGTGCACCGACGATCCGCCAGCCGGCCAGGTACAGGATCGCCCGCGCCGGTCCCCGCAGGAACCGCCGGATGCCCATGCGCGGGCGATCGGTGATGGGCAACGGCGCAGCGGCCATGACCTCTACCTTCTTCCATTCCAACCCGTGCATGATCGTCCCCGGAATACGGCAAAGCCTCCGGCGAGCAGGCCGGAGGCCCAACAGACGCGCCTGAATCCCGTCAGGAAAGCCTGCCCGTGAGGCTCTGCCAGCCAGGCGACGCGCTATTTATGCGACCCCGATCAGCCGCTTGGCCAGGCGCACGGCGCTGCTGGCATCACCGCTGTAACCATCCGCGCCGATCTGGTCGGCGTAGGACTGGGTCACCGGCGCGCCACCGATCATGACCTTGACCCGGTCGCGCACGCCCGCAGCCTGGAGGGCTTCGATGGTGGTCTTCATAGCGGGCATGGTCGTGGTCAACAGGGCCGACATAGCGATGATATCGGCGCCGTCCTGCGCGGCCTTGACGAAGGTAGCCGGAGCTGTATTGGTGCCCAGGTCGCGGATTTCAAAGCCCGCGCCTTCCAGCATCATCGCCACCAGGTTCTTGCCGATATCGTGCAGGTCGCCCTGCACCGTGCCGATGGCGACCCGACCCAGCGGTTCGGCGCCGCTTTCCACCAGCAGCGGCTTGAGCGGTTGCAGCGCGTTTTGCATGGCCCGCGCCGCGATCAGCATCTCCGGGATGTAGAACTCCCCGGCTTCGAACTTCTCCCCGACCTCGGTCATGGCGCTGATCAGCGCTTCGTTGAGAATAGTCAGGGCGGGGATGTTCTGCTCCAGGGCTTTGTGGACGCCCGCCGTTGCGCCAGCCGCATCCCCCTTGATCACACTGGCGCGAATCTCTTGCAGAATGCTCACGTGCTCTCCTCCGGACGGATGATTGCGGCCAGGGCGGACCTGGCAGGGCAGTCTCTCCCTGCGCCCGGCCCGCCAGCCGTCTTCACGATCAGCCAGTATACCGCCATTATACGAGCTTTTGCGGCCCGGAACATTGGATCTCCATCCTCTTTTGTCCGGGACGGATGGCGGGGAACCGCGATCTCACGCCCCTTCACCCTGTCCATGGCGGCACAGCCAACGCCGCCTACTCCACTGTGACGCTCTTGGCCAGGTTGCGCGGCTTGTCCACGTCGGCGCCGCGCCGCACCGCGATGTGGTAGGCCAGCAATTGCAACGGGATCACGCTGACGATCGGGCTGAGCAGCTCCGGCACTTCCGGAATGTACAGGACATGGTCAGCCTTTTCCGCGATCAGCGTATCGCCTTCGGTGGCGACGGCGATCACAATCCCGCCGCGTGCCTTGGCCTGCTCCACCTGGCTCAGCATCTTCTCGTAAACATGATCCCGGAGCACGATGGCGACGGTGGGCATGGTCTCGTTGATCAGGGCGATCGGGCCGTGCTTCATCTCGCCCGCCGGGTAGCCCTCCGCGTGGATGTAGCTGATCTCCTTGAGCTTGAGCGCGCCTTCCAGAGCCACCGGGTAATTGATCCCCCGCCCCAGGTAGAGGAAGTTGCTGAACACGGCCAGTTCGGCGGCCAGCTGCGCGTAGCGCTGGTCATGCTCCAGCACGCGCCCGACGATATCCGGCAGGCGGGTGATCTGCCCGGCGTGGCGGCGCAGATCGTCCTGGCTCAGGCGGCCCCTTAACTGGCCCAGGTAGAGCGCCAGCAAGTATTGATCCATCACGCTCGTCGTGAACGCTTTGGTGGAAGCCACGCCGATCTCCGGCCCGGCCTGCATGGCAATGAAGCCGTCGGCCAGGCGCATGGCCTGGCTGCCGACTGCGTTGACGATGCTCCACACACGGGCGCCTTTCTCGCGGGCTTCCTCGATGGCAGCCAGCGTGTCGACCGTCTCCCCGCTCTGGGTGATGGCCAGCACGACCGAGTTCTCGTCAATCACCGGATCGCGGTAGCGGAACTCACTGGCGTAGTCCACTTCAACCGGGATGCGGGCCAGTTCCTCGATCAGGAACTTGCCAATCAGGGCGCTGTAGGCGCTGGTGCCGCAGGCAGTAGCCACGATCTTGTTGATCCGGCGGGCGTCTTCAGCGCTCAGTTTGAGTTCGGCCAGGGTTACCGCGCCAGTCTCAAAGTCAACGCGCCCGCGCACGGTATCGGTCAGGGCGCGGGCCTGCTCAAAGATCTCCTTCTGCATGAAGTGCTTGTATTCGCCCAGTTCGGCGCTCATCGGGTTCCAGTTGATGGTCGTCGTGCGGGCCAGCACTGGCTCTCCGGCCAGCGTCTGAACCATGAAGCCGTCGGCGGTGACTGTTGCCATCTGGCGACTTTCCAGGAAGACGAAGCGCCGCGTATAGGGCAGGATGGCCGGGATATCCGAGGCGATGAAATTCTCGCCATCGCCCAGTCCCACGGCCACACCGCCAGCGTTGCCGATGCGGGTGGCCACCAGGCGATCCGGCTCGCGGGTGCTCATGGCGACAATGGCATGCGCGCCGCGCAGGTGGACTACCGCCTTGCGCACAGCCTCGGTCAGGTTGCCGTTGAGGTAGCGCTCGATCAGGTGGACGATCACCTCGGTATCCGTATCCGAACGGAATACCGCCCCCTCGGCGATCAGTTCCTCTTTCAGCTCCAGGTAGTTCTCAACGATGCCGTTGTGGACGACAACCACATCCCCATTCATGCCCATGTGAGGGTGGGCGTTGCGCGGGCTGGGTTCGCCGTGGGTGGCCCAGCGGGTATGGCCAATGCCGATCGTGCCACTGACCGGCTGCTGTTCGAACAGCGTGACCAGGTTATCCAGGCGGCCCACATCGCGCAGCAGGGCGATCTGCCCCTCCTGGATCACGGCCAACCCGGCTGAATCGTAACCGCGGTATTCCAGCCGCTTCAGCCCGGCCAGGATCAGGGGGGCGGCATCCTGAGGGCCGATGTAACCGACAATTCCGCACATGAAGCATTCCCTCCCTCCGGGGCGCACCCGGATCACAGACGAGCAGCCAGCGCCCACCGACGGCAGGAGATCACCCTGCAACGAGGGCACTACCAGGCAGTGTGTGAGCCACAGGGCTTTGTCACACGTCTTGCTTCAGGAGGGACAACAGGGTGGCCTGCGATCACCCTGGCGGCATCCGCTGACACCTCGATTTTCGGGCCTGCCGGGCCTCCCCGGCCACGCCCTTAGCACTGCCCCACGGCAGGAACCGCCTCCTCGTCATCCTATCCCGGAGGAAAAGGGATAGGCTCATGCGCTCTTGTCCCTGCGATTCAGATGGCTGATCGAGTACCTCACCTCCCTTCCGCGCAGGGAGCCGCCGAACCAGCGCCCGGCAGCGCCGCGCCTGCTTTAACCCAGTGTAGCCGAAGTCCCGCCGGGCAAGGATAAAATCCGTCTAAAAACAGCCGGAAGCAGCGCAGCTGACTTTCCGCTGACGCTGCCTCCGGCACGAACGCCCACCCACGTCCAGGGCGCTCACCCCTCGAAGATCAGATATTCGGTCGTTGCCAAGGATAGATCGGCGTAGTGTCCACGCTTGTGCTCCGGGTAAAGCCGGGCCAGCTGGTACATCATCTCGCGGGTCATCTGCGCCAGCACATCGCGGGGAACGCGCTTTTCCGCCTGTTGCCTGAGGCGGAAGGGCGGCCCGAAGCGAATATGGGCTTCGGGGCGCTTCAGGCGCAGGGCGTCCTGCACGTAACGCTCCAGCCCCCACACCGCCGCCGGGACGATCAGCGCGTCAGCCTTGAGCGCCAGGTAAGCCAGGCCGTCCTTGGCCTCGCGCAGGGCCGGGGTGCGCGTGCCCTCCGGCATGATCAGCACCAGCTCGCCAGCCCGCAGCAGTTCGAGCGTGGTCTCCAGCGCCCGGCGGTCTACTTCCCCGCGCCGAACCGGGATCGCCCCCCAGCTCCTGACCACCAGACCCAGCAGCGGCGATTGGAAGTTCTCCTGCTTGGACATAGCCACGACAAAACGGTTCTTGATCACGCCCAGCGGCAGGGTGATGTCGACCATGGTCGAATGGCTCATCATGATCATCGCCGGGCCGGTGGCGGGGACATAGTCCAGCCCCTCCACTGTGACCTTCCACAGGTAGCGGGCCAGGAACCGCTGGAAGAAGACATCTCGCAAAAAGCGTCGCCGTCCGGTGAAGGCAGTCTTTTGCCACTCAACCCATTCAGCGACAGACATTTCACCTGCCATACATACATCCCTCTAAGCAACAGTACAGCTTGCCAGAGAATCAAACACGCCCGCCTGCCAGCAGGTGCGGGCCTGACTCGCCTGGCTGCAACAGGCCGGCAGAGACAAAACGGGGGCGCTCCCCTGAACGCCCCCGTCGCCTTCAGCTACAGCACTCTGGTAACCTGCAGGAACTCGCCACGCTCGGCGTTAGCCTTGCTGATGGCCTCCGCCGACCCCATCACCACCACCGCGCCGCGCTCCCTGACTCCGGCCAGCGCCTCGCCAAAGGCCCGGAAGTCCGCGGCAGTGGTGCTCAGAACCTCGTCGCGGATGCGCTGGCGCATCTCGTCGGTATAGCCGGTCAGGTAGTACTGCAGCGAACGGAAGCCCTTGGCGTCCGGCAGCAGGTACTCGTCGATCTGGCCGATTGCGCCGATGATCGCCCGCGTCAGTTCCTCCTGGCTCAGATCAAGCTGGCGCAGGTAATCCGCCGCGCCGTCGTAGTTGGCCAGCGTACCCAGCAGATTGGGATCGCGGTAGGAAGTAAACGCAAACACGCCGGAGACCTGGTCAAAGCCACAGAAGCCGCCATACGCCCCGCCCTGAGCACGGATGCGTTCCCACAGCCAGGTCATGTTCAGGTAGTTGACGATCGGGATGTACGAACCATGCAGCCGGTAACCCAGCTCGTACAGGTTGGCGCCCTTGGCCACGTAGTTGACCTGGGCCGGGATGGTCAGCCCTTCATCGCTGAAGGCTGCCGGGCGCGACCAGGTCACCGGTGCAGTGGGAGCGGCGGGCAGCGCCTTGATGAAGCTTTCCAGTTGCGGCTGGAAGCGCGCCCAGTTGGCGGCGTCCAGGGTGACATTGGCGATCAGCCGTTCGCGGTTGATCAGGATGCGCCGGATGGCCTCCAGTTTGGCTAACACCCCCGGCCAATCAGTATCGATCTCCTGGATTAGCTGACGCAGGAAGAACAACTGGCTGACCCCACCCGTCTGTTCGCCGGCCCAGTGCGCTTCGCCAAAGCGAGCGCGCAACCGGCTGAGCACGACCATGTGCCCGCCTGGCACCAGCCCCGATTCCGCGCCCGTCTTCTCCTCCAGCACCATCTGGCGGAAGCGAGTCGGGTTGTCCAGCTTGACGGTCAGCAGCACATCGCGCAGGATGTCCAGCAGGTCGGGGGCCTGAGCAGCCATGGCCTTGCCGCGCAGGAACAGCCAAGCGGTGGCTGTATCGCCGCCGCCCCTGACCGGCGCGATCAGCGTAGTCGGGCCGATGCCGCCTGTCTTGCGCCCGATGCGCTGCGACAGCTTGACGAAGTCCTCGGTCTCCGTACCCATCTCCAGCAAGGCCCGGCCAAACAGCGGGATATAGGGCAGCAAGTCCTGCGGCAGGGTGTGCAGGTCAAAGCCCAGGTCCAGGTAGACAATGCCGTTGGTGAACAGGTCGTGGTAGAGCAACCGGCTGCTCCCCACCGCCAGATGCTCCACCGGGATGCGCCGGATCTCGCGATCCAGATCAGCCAGGGTCAACGTGGGGATGGTCGCCAGCGCCTCCGGCGGGTCGGGCGTCTCCTGGATGCGGCGCAGTTCTTCCGCGTCGGCGATCACAGCCTGCAGGTCGGCTTCGCTCATGGCGGCGCGGGCCGCGGCCAGACGGGCCTGTTCCGCCGCCTCGCGCTCAGCACGGACGCTCGGATCAGGTACCAGGGCCAGGGTTGAGCGGTGCGGATTATCCAGCAGGTAGCGGGCGATCAGATTCTCAAAATAGCGCCCGGCGGCAACGCCCGCCTTGATCCGCTCCAGCGGCCCCTCAAAGGCCAGCGCGTCCAGCGGGTCGCCGCCGTGTAGCCAGACCGGCAGGGCGGCCAGCATCAGGGCCAGCCCGCGCGGGTAGCGACCGGTGTTCTTCTCCCGCAACTCGAATTCGACCGTATTCATGGCGGCCTCGACCATCTCCGGGTCGATGCCATCGCGGGCCAGCGCGGCCAGCGTGTCCATGATCAGGGTCTCCACCTTTTCCACGTCAGCCGGGTTGATCCCCTTGAGGCCGGTGGAGAAGTACATTTCGCGCTGGAAGGGGCTGACGCCGCTATCGGCCAGGTCCTCGCCCAGACCAGAATCGATCAGGGCTTTGCGCAGCGGAGAGGCCGGCGTACCCACCAGGATATGCGACAGAATATCCAGGGCCAGCCCCTGCTCGACATCGGTCGTTTCCGTCAGCAGCCAGCTCACCGTGACCATGCCGCGCCGTTCCCCGGCTTCTTCCCCGGCGTCGTAGCCAACCGTGGCGCGGCGCGGGGCGGCAAAACGCGGCTGGAGGGGAACCTGCGTGTCAACCTCGATACGCTCAAAACCGGCGAGATAGGCGTCGACCAGCCGCAGGCGCTCCTCCGGGTTGTCATCCCCGTAGAACCAGAAGCGGGCATTGGAGGGGTGGTAGTACGTCTGGTGAAAAGCCCGGAACTGCTCGTAGGTCAGGTCAGGGATGACCGCCGGATCGCCGCCGGAATCGAAGCCATACGGCCCATCCGGCAGGATGTGCCGTTCGGTGTAGCGGCCCAGCAGGCTATCCGGCGAGGAGTACGCGCCCTTCATCTCGTTGAAGACAATGCCTTTGTAGGTCAGCGAGCCGTTCGGCGCTGCCAGTTCGTAATGCCAGCCTTCCTGCTGGAGTGTCTTCTGGCTAATCCGGGGGTAGAAGACTGCGTCCAGGTAGACATCGATCAGGTTGTAGAAGTCCTTGAGGTTGGTGCTGGCAACCGGATAGCAGGTCATATCCGGGTAGGTCATAGCGTTGAGGAAGGTGTTGAGCGAGCTTTTGAGCAGCTCCACAAATGGTTCCTTGACCGGGTACTTGCGGGAGCCGCCCAGCACAGAGTGCTCCATAATATGCGGCAGGCCGGTCGAATCGGCAGGCGGCGTCTTAAAGGTCACGCCGAAGACCTTATTCTCGTCGTCATTCTCCAGGGAAAGCAATTCCGCCCCGGTACGAAGATGGCGGAAGCGCCGGGCGCGAGAGTTGATTTCAGGGATGTGGCGTTCTTCAACCAGTTCGAAACCGTGTATCACTGTCACGAGGCAATCTCCTTGCAGCAAACAATCACCCAAGCCGGGCCATTCAACCACCCGCAAAGCCCGGCCCCTGCAACTGACCGGGCCGAGCCGCCCTCAATTCTACCTGACAAAGTCCAAATATTCCGTCGTCATCTTCGTCAGGTCGGCGTAATCGCCCCGGTTGCGCTCCGGCAACAGGCGGGCCAGCTGGTACATCATCTCGTCGGTCATGCGGCTCATCTCGTCACGGGGGATGCGCGTGCGTCCGCCCGTGCGCAGCCGGAAGGCCGGGCCGTAGCTGACCTTGATCGGCGTCCGCCGCCAGGGGATGAACAGGTCGCGCGTCCAGCCTTCGGTATCGAAGATGGCCGTCGGGACAATCATGGCGTCAGTCCGGGTGGCGATGTAGGCCAGGCCATCCTTGGGCCGCTGCAGGGCTTTGTGGCGCGTGCCTTCCGGCGCGATCAGGGTCATCTCCCCGGCGGCCATGAGCTGCATGGCGATGTTGAGCGCCTCACGGTCGACCTTGCCGCGGTCCACCGGATACGCGCCCCATGTCCGCACCAGCACGCCCACGATCGGGTTCTGGAAGTTCTCGATCTTGCTCATCGGCACGACAAAGCGCGGGCGGGCCGTGCCGATAACCACGACGGGGTCAATGGCCGCCATGTGGTTGATCATCAGGATGGTCGGGCCTTCCGGCGGGATGTTCTCCAGGCCGGTGACCGTCAGTTTCCAGAACAGCGGGGCCAGGCGGACAAACAGCACGTCGCGGCAAAAACGCCGCCGCGAGGCAAAGATCGTGCGCTGCCGGATGGCCCAGCTATCGGCAGCGAGTGTGGTCATCGCTCATCCTTTCTTCTTCTTGCCGCCCGGCTTGCTGCCGCCGCGCCCGCCGCGGCGCTCCCCGCGATCGCTGGCCGGGCGCGGTCTCCGGGCGGGGCGTCCCCTGCCCTGACCAGCAGGCGCGGGTCGACCCGGTCGCCGGGCCGGGCGGGGACGGTCGCTGACCGCCCCTTCGTCCGGCGCTGGCCGGGCTGGTTTGGCGGGACGGCGCTTTTCAGCCGGAAGGTTATCCCACTCTGAGGCGCTATCACGGGCGGGCCGCGCCGGGCGACGCCGCGGGCGCTGTGATGACAGCGGACGCTGTGATGACAGCGGGCGCTCCGGCGGCAGCGGGCGCTGCGGATGTTCCTCGTGCTCAACGGCCTTGCTGCGGGCGGACCTGGCTTTCCCGCCGGGCCGCGCGCGGCCAGCAGCAGACCGGCGCTCGTCGTCATCCTTCCCGCCCCGTTCCGGACGGCGGAAGCGCCGGGGGCGCTCCGGGGCCGGTTCCCCGGCAGCCGATCGGGCCGGGCGACGCGCCGGGCGAACCGGCGCAGCAGGTCGGCGCAGGGCGGCCACTTCTTCCTCGGTCAGGTAGCGCCACTCCCCCGGCTTGACCCCGCTCAGGCGTAGCGTGCCGATCCGGGTGCGAATCAGGCGCAACACACGCAGGCCCACCGCGGAGGCCGTGCGGCGGATCTGGCGTTTGCGGCCCTCGCCCATGGTCACTTCCAGCCAGGTCGTGTTCTCTAGACGTCTGGCGACGCTGACCTGGCAGGGGGCGGTCGGGCCGTCATCGAGGATCACGCCCGCCGCCCAGATTTCCAGTTGCTCCGGCGTGGGCGCCCCCTCCACCAGAACGCGGTAGACCTTCTGGTGGCCGTAGCGGGCGTGGGTCAGGCGCTGAGTCAGCGAGCCATCATTGGTCAGCAGCACCAGCCCCTCGCTATCGGCGTCCAGCCGCCCAACCGGGTACACGCGCTCCGGTACGTCAACCAGATCGAGGACAGTCGGGCGCTTCTCCTGGGATTGGGCCTGCGCCGCGCTGATCACGCCGGCGGGCTTGTTGAGCATGATGTACACCAGGCGCGACTGAGCCAGGGCGATCACCTCGCCATCGACGCGAATCACGTCTGTGGCGGGATCAACGCTCATCCCCAGCTTCGCCGGCTGGCCGTTGACGGTCACACGACCGTCCCGAATCAGATCTTCACAGGCGCGGCGGGAGGCAACTCCGGCCTGTGCCAGCAGTTTATGGAGGCGTTCCTGGGGCATGGTATCCTGGCCGTTTCCGTGACAACAGCGTTCCGTTATCACCCCAGTCTACCGGGGATGTGGGCGTCCGACCAGAGGGAAATTGCCGCGGCAACCAAAGAGGTCCGTGACAGGGGATAAGGCTAGCAGCGTGGTACGCTGCTTCCAGGACAAGCATGAGTTGGGCTTGCCAGCGCCGCAAAGTAGCCGGTGAACTATTCGACCGGAGCGCAGCGCCAGCGTGAAGCGGATGCGCTACCGCGGCTGTCGCCGGTAGCGGGCTACAACCTGATTGCAGCCCACCACCTGACCGCACATCTTGGCCGGGTCGCCGCCGGAATACTTGGCGCAGCCCCAGCACTGCCACAGCGCAAGGTGGTACCAGCGGCGGCGCGCCCGCAACTCCGCACAAATCCGGTGCGCTTCCGCTTCTGGTACGGTGATTGTGGCGCTCATATTCCCCCCTCCAGGGTGGTCAGCCGACGTGAGCCGGCATCTTTCCTCATTGTAAGCGCAATCCGACCCGGAGAGTCGATCCAGTTGCCGCCGCAGGGGAGCGCCCTCAACGCGAAATGAGGACAATTGCGGTCAGGACGCCCAGCGCCCCCAGCATCCCGATCGGCGTCAGCACCTCGGCAAAGAAGAGGAAGCCGATCAACGTCCCGAAGACCGGCTCCATCAGCGCCGCCACGCTGCCCACCTGAGCCTTCACCCGCGCCAGCCCCAGAAACATCAACAGGTAAGGCACGCCCAGCGACAGTACACCCAGCGGGATCAGCAGGTGAAGCTGGCTCAGGATGGTCGCGGGATCGCCGCGCAGGCCGAATGGGCTGAGCAACAGCGCGGTCAGGCCAGCCCCCCACCAGATCTGCGTGAGGCTGCTCACCCGCCCGCGCAGGGCGCGACCGATCAGCATCGGCCCGGCGTAGGTGACGCCGGAGAGCGCAGCGGCGGCAATCCCGCCAGAGGCCGCCGGGTCCAGCTGCAGCCGGGCCGGGTCCGTGATCAGGATCACCCCCAGCGCAGCCAGCGCAATCCCCGGCCACAGATAGCGCGGGCGGGCTTCCTTCAGCAGCGGCGGCGCCAGCAGGGCCACATACAGCGGCGCGGAGTTGTTGAGCAGGGCGGCGTTGGCGGCGGTGGTGTGCTGGACGGCATAGGTGTACAGGCTGGCGGTCAGGGCCATAGCCAGCCCCAGCCCGACCAGCAGAGGGATGTACCGCCGATAACGGGCGAAGTCCAGCGGCTCCCGGAAGCGCGGCAAAAGCCCGCAGAAGAACAGGAAAGCAAACAGGCTGCGGTAAAAGGTGATGGTCATCGCATCCAGCCCGTGAATCAGGCGGACGAAGAGAATCGCCGTACTGAAGCAGAGTGTCGCCAGCACCACCAGCCCGACACCCTGCCAGGCTGCAGTCACAGGCGGGGCGGCGACGCGCCCGGAGCGATCGATTTCCGTCATGGTGCATTACTCGCAGGGATCGAATAGAGGCACGGGCACAGCAGCCCGGTAGATCACCCGGCTTACCGCCTCACTTATTGACCATATCGACGAAGGTCACCAGCAGCTTGAGATGGCCCAGGCGGATCTCATCGCCGTCGCGCAGGATGCGCGGCTGCTGGGGGGTCAGGCGCAACCCGTTGAGATAGGTGCCGTTGGCCGCGTCCAAATCCGTGATGTACAGCGAGTTATCCAAGACGGTCAACCGGGCATGGCGGCGGGAGACGCCCAGTCGCTCCGCGTCAAAGCCGGTCAGGTCAATATCCGGGCCGGTTTGCGTCAGCGGATCGTAGCGGCCCAGCGTGACTCCTTCCGGCTGGCGCACCTCTACGTACAGGGTCTGGCCGGAATCCATCAGGCGCAACAGCAGGCGCGTCTGATCGTCAAAGCGGGCTGACCCCCAGCGCGGCTGGTTCTGGCCGCGTTCGCTTTCGCCAAAGCGCTGCGTCTCGGTATAACGGGCAATGGCTGCTGAATCCACCACAAAGCCGCAATAGTCGCAGATGATCATGCCTTCGACATAATCATGCTGGCAGTTTGGACACTTGGGCACAGCCCCCCGCCTTTCCAGCAACCGATCAGGCGCGCTCCCTGAAGTCACCGTCCGCCTCGCTAACCCAATCTTACCAGAAGCGGCGGGAAGCCCACAACCGGCATCCCGCCGCGATCCCACCGCCGCCAACAAAAAGGGCGGCCCCGGCTGGACCGCCCGCTGGGCTTAACGGTTGCGCCCCGGAGTCAGCGCCTCAAAATCGGTGAACAGGAAATGGTCGTGATAGTAGTGAATCCACAGGAAGGACAGGATCGCTGTGTAGTAAGCGACATCGAAGCGCCAGTTGGCGATATCCGCCGTGCCGATGCTGCCCGGCTGGAAGACGCCGGTCAGCAGGTAGACAACGCCAAAGACAACCAGCGAGCCAACCAGCATCAGCGCGCTCAGGGCGTAGAGGCCCCGCGAGTCGTTGGCCTGTTCAGCGGCGCGGGCCACCAGCGGCGCGGACTGGCGCAGGTCCTCATAGCGGGCGCGGATTTTGATGATGTAGAAGGTCAGGGCCAGGTACTGGAACGAGTGCCAGGTATTGAGGCCCTGAAAAGCGGTATCCAGGTTGGGCAGGGCCGGCATGGTAAAGGCCACCGCGACCGTCAGGGTGATGAAGATCGTCTTGGGCCAGTGGACATAGCCGCCGCGAATCTCGCGGACAGTCTTGATTACGTACGCCGCCAGCGCCAGGGCAAAAACGCCGCTCATCACCACAAAGAACCATGTCTGCTGGAAGAAGGTCGGGATCACGCGGGTCAGATCATTCACCCCGATGTCAAACGATCCCTGGCTGATCTTGTAGGCCGCCATCGGGAACAGACAGGTAAGGATAACGGCATAGTCCACCAGCCGGGCAGAGAGCGAGACAGCGCTACGACGGGCTGGCTCATCGGAGTCCTGCTCCCGCCGGTTGTATAGCTCGACGATATACGTCACCTGGTGCAGCACATGCAGCGCCGCCCAGAAGAAGAACACCGTCAGCAACAGGGTCAGGTTGAGGAAGGCCAGGGCAACCACGATGATCGGGATGATGACCGATGAACGGATCAGCATCGGGTAGCGGGCGCGGAAGCTGCTATCCAGCCCTGTGCGCAGAAAGGTCGACATCATATGCGGGCCGCCAACAGCGATGGCGACAAAGGCATTGACGCTGTTGCGAGCAACATCATCCTGCACGCCAAACCGATCGCGCAGCAACAGGTAGACCAGGTAGGGCAACGGCACACAGATCACGCTGAAGGTGATGAACAGGAGGTCCCAGTTACGGTCCCGCAGCCAGAGGTTGCCCTGTGGCCGGGCAGCGGCCCGCGGGGCGGCGGAGGCAGTGGTGACACCCATCGTCGGCTCCTTTGTCTGCTCAATTGTCGACAGGTTTAGTCATATTTT
Source organism: Chloroflexota bacterium (assembly GCA_019873685.1). GTDB lineage: Bacteria > Chloroflexota > Anaerolineae > Aggregatilineales > Ch27 > Ch27. The sequence continues at coordinate 6,481 of JAIOAT010000034.1, read as the reverse complement.
AGCAGGAGCGGCCACGACTGGCAACGGCCCTGAGTGAGGTCAAGACAGGAGGCCGGGAGACCGGGAGATTGTCTGGAACATCGCGCGGCTGCCGCGAGGAGAATGACTGCACACCGCTTCCCATTCCCCGCTCCTCACACCGGCAATTTTGCATTTTGGGCAATCTGTGCTAAACAGGATGCAACGACTTGCACGATGGTCATCGTGGTGGACACCGTATGTTTCTCGCAACCCGCTTCAGCATCCTGTGCATCGACGACGCGGATGAATTGCTGCAGGGCATGCAGCGCATCCTGTTGCGGGCCGGACACCTGGTGCACACGGCACAGGGCGGCGCTGATGGCATCGCGCTTTTGCGGCAGCTGCCCTCGGTCGATGTGATCCTGGTGAATTACCGTCTGGCGAGCGTGTCGGGCATGGATGTCGTCACTTTCGTGGCGGAAGAGCCGCGCCTGGATAACGCGGGCCTGGTGATCTGCAGCGCGGATAACGTGCTGGATCTGCCCATTCAGCACGCCGCCTGGCCGCGCGTGGATGTTTGCCTGCCGCTGCCCTTCCAGCCCATGGAGCTGTACGACGCCGTGTTCGAAGCCTATACACGCCGGCGCGGTTACCTGTACTGCCTGGCCGTCTGAGCGACCTCAGGCAGAACCGGCCTGCTTCCGTCCACCCCGTTGCTCCGGTCGCCATCCCCGGCGAACCGGTAGGAATTCAGTTTCGCCAGACCCGGTAATTAAGCTGTGTATCACTGAACCCCGTTTGCATCGCCGCCGGGGCGCACCGCTTAGCGTAGCAGGAGCGCCTTGGGCGGGATGAGCCAGGTCAGGTAGCCGCGCGGCGGATGAGTGGCGTAGAGGTCAACGCGGATCAGGCTGCCCTTCTTGACCACCACCTGCCCGCCGCCGATCAGCATCTCCACCACCGTGCTGAAATCCGGCTCGTGCCCGACCAGCAGCAGGCTATCCGCCGTCGGGTAGTGGTCGAGCAACTCGCTCAGGGCGCCGATGCTAAAGCTGGCCAGCGCCTCAACCTCGGTGACCACGCAGTCCAACGCCTGCCCCAGGATGTCCGCCGTCTGGCGGGCGCGGGTCATCGGGCTGGTCAGGATGGCCGCCGGGCGCATGCCCAGCGCCTTGATGGTCGCAGCGGACTTGCGCATGCGGGTGATGCCCTCGGCAGTCAGCGGGCGCAGATGATCGGGTTGCGGCGCCCACTGCTCGCGCTCCTCAGCAATGCCGTGCCGGACGAAGTAGAGTTCCACCGCTCCCTCCCTGTGCTAAGCGCGTGCAAAAGGGGACTTATCCACTGCCATGGCCTGTTCCGCCAGGAGCGCCCGGATTCGCTATAATCGCTCCTGGCGCTCGGCTGTCTTTACTCTAAACCAGGTCACGATGATTGTCATCACGCGCTCACTGCCGGATACTGCCCTGGCACAGAAGCTGGGCCAACATCGCTACTTCCGGGGCGTCGCCAGCGAACAACTTCAGGCGCTGGCAGCGGCAACCCGCTGTTATGCCCTGACCGCCGGCGAAGTGCTTTTTCTGGAAGGGGAACCATCCGCCGGGCTATGGATTATCCACGCCGGGCGGGTCAAGATCTTCAAGGTCAGCGCCGAAGGCAACGAGCATATTCTGCATCTGGTGGGGCCGGGTGATTCCTGCAACGATATCGCCGCCCTCGATGGCGGCCCCAACCCGGCCAACGCCGCCGCGCTCAGCGAGGTGATCGCCTGCTGCCTGCCTCACGACGTTCTGCGCGCTGCGATCATGGCTGATCCCCGGCTGGCCATGACCGTGATCCAGGTGCTGAGCGGGCGCACCCGCGAACTGGTTCAGCAGGTCGAAGACCTGGCGCTGCATTCGGTCACTACCCGGCTGGCCCGCTTCCTGCTCAAGCAACTGGAAAACCCCGCCCTCAGCGGCCCCAGCATCACCCGGACGGCCATCGCCGCCCACCTGGCCACCACGCCGGAAACGCTCAGCCGCGCCCTGAGCGCCCTGGAACGGGCAGGCATCATCGCCACCGACCGCAGCGCGATCCGCGTCCTGCAGGAGGACCTGCTGCGCGTGATGGCGATGCAGTAGCGCCGCCCCCGGCAACGCCCGGTGCTCACCAGAGGCCGGGGATAAGCCGGTAACGGGTCTGCCGGGCGTACTCCGGATATCCCGGCAGTTCCTCCAGCAGCGTGCGATCCTCCAGCGCGGTACGAATGATGAAGAGCACGGCGCCGATGGCACCGGGAATCAGGGCTGTCCATGCCCCCAGGGCAACCGGCAGGCCCAGGAACTGGAGGATGACGCCGGCATAACCCGGATGGCGCACATAGCGGAACGGCCCACCCGTGACGACCTGATGCCCGCGTGACTCCTGAATGCGCACACTTGGCTCAAAGAAGCGGTTCACCACCATCGACCAGGTCAGCAGGGCAAACCCCAGCACCACCAGCCCATTGCCCAGCACATTGACCAGCGGAGAAACCAGCCCTAAGAGGTTGTAGCGCCAGTCCAGGCCGGCCACCAGCGGCTGAACCAGGATCAGCACAAAGTAGATGCTGAGGATAACCAGGTCCCACTTCTTGGTGCCAGCCGTCGCCTGCTTGATGCGCTGGCCGCGCTGGTTGAGCAGCTCCGGGTTGCCCACTGCCAGCACAATACTGAGGGCGATCCAGCAGACAAGCGTCACGATGGCAAAGACCCAGCCCCAGGGCCAGTCCGTCGACCCGGCGCCCAGAAAGAGCATGAGCGCCGTCAGGACAGCCTGCCCGATATGCTTGCCGATGGTGTTGACCCCATAGATGTTCAGCCGCGGTGTTTGCTCAGGTACCCGATTGTCTGGCATAGTTCCCCCTCCGTCATCCACACTGCTCTGTATTCTACGGCGTCTCGCCGCCTGCGCCAGAAGCCGCCTTCCAGCCACGGCCAGGACAACTGTTGCGCCTGAACTCGTCCACAGGGTTGCCGGTGCAACAGCCCTGACGTCTGTTCGCCAGGGGCGTTCTGCTGAAGGTTTGATCTAGATCAACGACATGCACCGGCGGGGCAGCTATGCTGAGCTTATACCATGGTATGGGCGCGGTCCGGGCGCGCTTGCCAGCGGGCCGCCTAACGGGGGAGTCGCCATGTCAAGACAGCGCGTGTTGATCACAGCCGTTGTCGTCACCATCGTATTCATCGGACTGGCCGCAGTGCTGGCGGTGATCTTCCGCCCGGTGTCCACCGAGCGCGTTGAAAGCGGGTCAATCGTCCGGCAGAACGTGCTGGTGGGCAGCACCAATCCCTGCGTTCAGTGCCATGCCAACAGCACGCCGGGCATTGTCCAGCAGTACGGCCACAGCACGATGGCTGCCGCCAATGTCAAATGCGAGGACTGCCACGTGGTCGCCGCCGATTATCCCAACGCTATCGCGCACGAAGGCACGTATGTTGTCAACTCGCCTACCCCGGCGCTCTGTCAGAAGTGCCACGCGCGGGAGGTAACTCAGTTCAACGCCAGCCGTCATGGACTGCCCGCTTACGTGGCCGTGGCCGGGTCACAGAATTTGAGCGAAACGCACCTGGCCCAGTACCTGAGCATCGCCGAAGGCCAGCCCAGCCCGGATAAGTCGCGCAATGCGATCGCCGCGCTGGAAGGCGACGCCATCACCCGCTTCACCTGCTACGGCTGCCACAACATCGGTCGCCCGCATGAGGATGGCTCCGCTGGCGAGTGCCAGATGTGCCACCTGCGCCACGAGTTCAGCCTGGAACAGGCCCGCAAGCCAGAGACCTGCAACTTCTGCCATATCGGCCCCGATCATCCGCAGTATGAGATTTACACCGAATCGCCGCACGGCATCGCTTACCACACCATGGGCCATACCTGGAACTGGGAAGCCGAGCCGGGCCTGATCACAGTCGAGGACATCCCGGCAGCCACCTGCGCGATCTGCCACATCAGCGGCATCGGCGCGGCCAGCACCACCCACGACGTCGGCGACCGTCTGACCTGGTTCCTCTTTGACCCCGTCTCCACCCGCCGCCCGGCCTGGACGGATAACAAGGTGCGCATGCAGACGGTGTGCATGGAATGCCACAACTCTAACTTCGTGAACGATTTCTACACCGCTGCCGACGCCGCCACCGAGCGCGTCAACGAGTGGACACAGGAGGGCGAGGACCTGCGTGTGGCGCTGATGCAGGCCGGCGCACTGACTGCCGAACCGTTCGACGAGCCGATCGACTTCGCCATCTATGAGCTGTGGCATCACTGGGGCCGCACGGCCAAGTTCGGCGTGTGGATGCAGGGGCCGGATTACGCGCAGTGGCATGGCGCGTACGAAGTCCTGCAGGCCCTGGCCGAAGTGCGCGAGTACGCGGTGGAACACCTGCCGGGATACGTCCATCCGCGCCACGCCGAGACTGAATCCGGGGGCGGGTCGGACTAAGACCTGCCGGGAGCGCCGGGGGCAAGGGCGCGACGGGATGTCGACCCCTGCCCCCGGCAGCACGCTGGGACACAACCATGATCCTGAATAGCCACTGGCAGATCACAGAGACGGGGATAGTGCTGGCCGGGCGTCGGCTGGGGATCACACGCGGGCAGATCATGATGCTCATGGTGGCCCTCAACCTGGCCTTCCTGGGACTGGATATTTACCTGGCCCATGCCATGAACGGCACCATCCGCCCGAATGAGATGATCCCGATCGTGTTCGGCCCGACGGCGGGGCTGGTCTTGCTCATCGCCGGGGCGATCTCCCTGCGCCGCCGCACGACAGCGATCCTGCTGGCGTTTGCCGTGCTGGCCGCCAGCATTGTCGTCGGGCTGCTGGGCGCGTACTTCCATGTGGCGCGGGCGATTCCCCCCAGCGGGCCGGGCACGCCAGATGTCGCCCTGGCGCTGCTGGTGTTCGCCCCGCCAATCATTGGCCCGTTGACTTTCTCGCTGGTGGGTGTGCTGGGCGTGATCGCCGCTACAGTGGAAGATCCGCCGGATAGCGGGCGGATGGTAGTACCGGGGTTGTTCAGCTGGCGCGTGCCTTTCAGCAAGACCCGCCAGTACTGCATCTGGGTCGGCCTGGGCATTCTGGCTACACTGCTGAGCAGTGTACTGGATCACGGGCGCTTTAACTTTGAGAACCTGTGGGTGTGGCTGCCAACGCTGGTAGGAGTCTTCGCCACGGTAGCCATGATCGCCTACGGCATGCTGGAGAAGCCCAGCCGGAGCGACACCATCACCGTGATTGCCGCCATGATCGCCCTGATCATCGTCGGCCTGATTGGCTTCCTCTTGCATGTGCAGGCCGGCCTGGCAACCCGCAACATCATCGTCCCGGAGCGTTTTCTGCGCGGTGCGCCATTTCTGGCGCCGATGCTGTTCGCCGACATGGGGGCGCTGGGCCTGATCGCCCTCCTGCCCATGCGGGAAGCGCGGATGCGCGCTGCAACGGAGAAAGAGGCAGGGCGCTAGGGCGTGTCTCTATACTCACGCAGAAGGTCAGAGGGGGCACAGGCGCCGAACCGACAGGGGGCTTAAGCGCCCCATGCGTCAGCTTGCGCACCCTTGTCGGGCGCGTGGTGATCCAGCTGGCCAGCCCCCAAAAGACAACGGGTGACCCGCTCAGGCGGTCAGGCCAGTGGGTCACCCGCTTGGTGTCGGATGCGGTTATTGAACGGGGCGCTAGAATTCTTCGTCTTCGTAGTCTTCTTCTTCGTCCCAGTATTCGTCGTCTTCTTCTTCCATCATGGCGACGAAGTCCTCGGCGTCCATCTCAGCGAAGAAGTCCTCCAGGAAAGCGATCGGGTCTTTGACGCCGAACTCTTTCAGGTTGTCCAGCAGATCGGCCGGGACATTCAGGGTGATTTTTCTCTTTGCCATGGCTGCTCACCTCTCGCGTGCTCATAGAGGGCTGCGGACTGGCATCAGGACCCCGCAGCCAGCGGTCAAAACCTGAAGCGGCACCCCCATAGTAAACCCGGCTGCGGGGCGGGGCTTCCGGGCATCCCCTGGGATGTCCTCCGGCATTCCGTCGCGTCACACACCGGGATGTTTCCGTTCAGGCGCTAAAGTGCTTTAGCACACTATACACCAATTTGCGCTGGCTATGCACGGCGCCAGCGGCGCGGATTGTAACACCAACTTTTCAGGAAGCAAGAGCGATTTTTTCGCCTTTTTCACGGGCAGCGAGGGCTGGCTGAGAGAGCAGGAAGCCAGGAGACCGGGAAGCCAGGAGGTCGATTCTCCGTACGGCAACCAATTCGGTGACACCACAGGCATTCGCTTACTTCGGTGTTCTTCACGGGCAGCGGCAGGTGCGGGGCAGCCAGCCGGGCATGATTCGGCAGCCAGCGAACCTGCCACAGAACGCTTCGAGGAGAAGCTTATGAATACCGATGGATGGGGGAGTGATGCGGGAAGTTATCCCGCGCGATGGGCGGACCTACGACATGTACTGCTATGGGCTGCTACGCCGCGAGTGGTAGAGTAGCTCTCTTAGAAATCC
>JAIOAT010000033.1 GCA_019873685.1 Chloroflexota bacterium | reverse complement strand
GCTGCCGAGGCGTCCAATTTCTTCCGCGGAGAAGGCCACAAACATGATCGTCGCCCGCTGGGGTTTCTGGGCCAGCAGGCGGGCGATCTCCAGCAGGGTGGCGACGCCGGTTCCGTTGTCGTCCGCGCCGGGGGCGGAAATCACCGGGTCGACATCATTCGCTGTGCTGTCGTAGTGCGCGCCGACGATGATCACGCCTGCGCCGCTTTCCATGCCCTGCAGTGTCGCCACGACATTGTGCTGCAGGCTTTGCTGTTCCTGCCAGGTGACCGTGAACGGGTGATCCCAAACGGTCAGACGTCCTCCCGCTAGGGCGCTGTAGGAGACAAAGGTGTCATGGATGTACTGGCGGGCGGCGCCAATGCCACGGGTAGGGTCATTCTGGGCGGAGTTGACATAGCGCGTCTGAAAGCCGTACAGCGTTTGCACATGCTGCATCAGCCGTCCAGCATCTACCTGCTGTAGCAGGCTATCCAGACCAGGATCAGCGGGCGCTTCGGCCTGGATGCCCCCCGGCAGATCGATGGGAACCTGGGTGCTGATGCCAATGGTGGCCTGAGGCGTGCTGGTGGGCAGACTGGGAGGGACGGTTGGCGGCGGGGCGCTGCCCAGGTTGCAGGCCAGGCTGCTGAGAATCAGCAGGATCGGCGCTGTCAACAGCAGCGGTAGTCGTCGTAGCAGGGTCGAAAGCGGGTCTGCAGTCTTCATGAGCCAGATTGTAACGATAAGCTCCATACCAGTGCCAGCGCAACCCGCCTGTGCCAGTGATGGCGGCGGGCGGGACGCGGCTGGTCATTATACCTGAAGCCGTTGAATTTCCGAAGAAAAGAAGATAAATTTGATGTAAATTATTGACGATCGTCGTATTGTGGCTGAGGAGAATGACCGATGACTACCATCGATGCACGCGGTTACGCTCACCCGGAGGTGCTGGTTTCCACGGAGTGGGTGGCCGACCACCTGCAGGACCCGGCGGTGCGCATTGTCGAATCGAATGAAGACCCGCTGCTCTATCCTTCCGGGCATATCCCCGGGGCGGTTGAGGTAGACTGGACGGCTGACCTGAACGATCCCGTGCGGCGCGATTATCTGAATCGGCAGGGATTTGAGGCGCTGGCGTCGCGAATCGGGATCACACCGGAGACGACGGTGGTCTTTTACGGTGACAAAAGCAACTGGTGGGCGACCTATGCTTTCTGGGTCTTTCAGTTGTTCGGCCATACCAGGGCGCGGATCATGGATGGCGGGCGTCTCAAGTGGGAACGCGAGGGGCGGCCCCTGACGCGGGAGAAGCCGGTCTATCCGCCAACCACTTACCGTGCGCCGGAGCGCGACGATAGCCTTTTCCGCGCCTTCCGCGATCAGGTGCTGGAGCATGTGCGGGCGCACGGCCAGCTGGTCGATGTACGTAGCCCGGCGGAATTCACGGGCGAGCGGCTGCATATGGAAGGCTACCCTAACGAGGGCGCCCTGCGCGGCGGCCACATCCCTGGCGCCCGCAATATCCCCTGGAGCCGGGCGGCCAATGCGGAGGATGGCACCTTTAAGCCAGCAGACGCCCTGCGGGCAATCTATCTGGAGGAGCAGGGACTGGACCCCGCCAGGCCAACCATCGCTTACTGTCGGATCGGGGAGCGCAGCAGCCATACCTGGTTCGTCCTCAGGTACCTGCTGGGCTTTAACGATGTGCGCAACTATGATGGCAGCTGGACGGAGTGGGGCAACCTGGTGGGCGTGCCGATTGAAAAGTAGGCCGAAGTCGATTATAGTCGGCGCTGCGCTTGGCCGGATGCCGAGCGACTCCGGTGCATCAAGGCCGCTTGCACAGAATACGGGCACCTATGGCAGAATACCCTGACAGGCTGAGGCAACTGCTGGAAGACTTCCGCTGGATGACCGATCGCGAGGAGCGGGCGGAGTATCTGATCGAACTGGCCGACCGCCTGCAGCCAGTGCCAGAGCATATCGCGACCAGGCCGTACCCACCGGAAGCCCATGTCGACTACTGCGAGTCGGACGCCTATGTGTGGGCGGAAGACCGGGAAGATGGTACGCTGCAGTTCTATTTCGCTGTGGAAAACCCACAGGGGCTTTCCGCCAGAGCGATGGCCGCGATCCTCGACGAGACGCTCTCCGGCCAGCCGCTGGAACAGGTGGCCTGTGTCCCGGATGACATTGTGCTGGACATCTTTGGCCGCAACATCGCCATGGGCAAAGGCCAGGGGTTGATGGGCATTGTGGCCAGGGTTCGCGCGGCAGCTCAGCAGCGCCTGGTGGCGCGGCAGGTGCCACAGAACAGGGAGTGACGGGTGCCGGAGATGCTCTCGCGGCGCGCATTCTTGCGCCGCTTGCCGGGTGGGCGCAGGACGCACCTGTCCGCCTCGGACGGGATGACCTTCGATTCGCCGGTGATCACGCCGATCGGTCGCTTTTACCGGCAGTCTGTGACCGGCGGAGTGCCGGTCGTCGATCGCCGGGCGTGGGCGCTGGCGCTGGATGGCCTGGTTCGCCATCCGCTCAGGCTGAGCTATGACGCCCTCAGGGCGCGGCCAGATGCCGGGGACGTGTTCACGCTGGTAAGCGCCCTGAATCCGCCCGGCGGCGGGTTGATTGGCAACGCGGCCTGGCGCGGCTGCCGCCTGGCCGATCTTCTGTTGGAGGCTGATCTGCTGCCGGGAGCGACTCACCTCCGGTTTGCAGCGGCGGATGGCTATACCGCGACGGTGGCGCTGGACGATTCCGTTTTGCCGCAGGCGTTGCTGGCTTATGAGATGAATGGCGCGCTGTTGCCGCCGGAGCACGGCGGCCCGCTGCGGGCGCTGGTGCCCGGCCTGTACGGTGGGGCGTCGGTCAAGTGGCTGACCCGGATCACGGCAATCGAAGCGCGAGAGGCTTCTGGCGCGGGCGTTCCGCCGGTCAGGACAGGCGCGCAGATCATGACGCCGCGCCCCTTTGCGGTGCTCCACGTTGGCCAGCCGGTCGCGGTGCAGGGCGTGGCGTTTGCCGGGCTGCGAGGGATCGCGGCAGTAGCGCTCAGCGTGGATGGCGGCGACTGGATGCCGGTCACCCTGCGCCCGCCGGAATCGCCGCTGGCCTGGACGCAGTGGTACACCCAATGGGTTCCTGAAGCGCCGGGCGAGTACCAGCTAACGGTGCGGGCCACCGACCGGACAGGGCGGACGCAAGATCGGCTAGCCGGGTTAAGCGACAGTGCTGAGCATATGGCAGCCGGTTCCGGCGATGTCGATCCCATGCACTGGATTGTGGTGCGGGTGGTGAGCTGACAGCGTGGCGAGGAGCAGAGGCAACAGCGCATGACGATACCGCTGGTCAGAATCGTGGGCCGGTCTGGCTCAGGCCGGACGACGCTGCTGGAAAAGCTGATTCCAGCGTTGCAGGCGCGTGGATTGCGGGTGGCGACTATCAAGCATCATGCTCACCCGGAATTCACCATTGACCAGCCCGGCAAGGATACCTGGCGGCATTACGAGGCCGGGGCCGAAGCGGTGATGATTGTGTCGCCGGTCAAGATGGCGATTGTCCGCCGCCTGGTGCGGGAGCCTTCCCTGGCTGAACTGGCCGAGCAGGTGCAGGATGTGGACATTATTCTGACTGAGGGCTTCAATAGCGATTCAGCCTTTCCCAGGATTGAGGTGGTGCGGGCGTCGCGCAGTCCGCAGCCGCTCAACGCGCCGCAGGAGGTGCTGGCCTACGTCAGCGATCTGCCGCTGGATGGCGCACCCTGCTTTGCGCTGGACGACGCCAGCGGCTTGGCGGACTTCCTGATCAGCCGTCTGGTGACCCAGATTCAACGCTGACTGTGGCCGGGCATCTCACTGGCCGGGAGGTGCAGGTGATTGTGAAGTGGTTGCTGTTGCTGCTGGCGGGTATCGTGCTGCTGGGTCTGTCGGCCTGCGCGCCGGCGGGTCGGGTGGTGCAGACGCTGGTGGCCGTTTTGCCGCAGGAGCGGGAGCCGCTGGGCGGCGCGGTAGCGGCGCTGCCTACGCCTGCTCCGCAGGCTGTGGCTACCGCCACACCGGCTCCCAGCCGGATCAGTTTTCCTACCGCCGCGCCGACGCCGATCGGCCCGCTGGCGACGCTGACCGCGCTCGCTGGCCTGCTGCCGACGCAGGATCAGCTGGCAACCCCGTACGCCATCACGCTGCGCGGTCTGCCGCATTTTATCGAGTTTCAGGCAAGGTGGTGAAGCGCCTGCAACGCGATGCGCCCGTCCGTGCGACGGCTTGAGGAAGACTACCGCGGGCAGGTGGATTTTCACATTCTGAACGTGGATCTCATTTCGACGCGTGATCTGGCCGTGCGGTATGGCGTCACGGGGATTCCGCACATTATCCTGCTGGATGCGGAAGGCGAGGTCGTGCAGGAGTTGTTTGGCTACCAGCCGGAAGAACGCCTCCGGGCGGCGCTGACTCGCCTGGTGGGGAGCGAACCGTGAAACTGTTCGAGCATGGTGCTTCAGGGATGCCATTAACGCGGCGGGCGTTCTTGTCTCTGTCAGGTGCAACGCTGCTGGCGGCAGCTTTGCCGGTAGAGGGCCTGGATGCGCCACTGCCTGAGGCGGTGACCGGGCGGGCGTTGAGAGCGGCGACGGTGCGATCGGCGCCGGACGCAGCAGCCCCGGTGGTGCGCCGCCTGTGGCCGGACAGCACTACCCCTTTGCTGGGACGTGAAGGCGACTGGTATGCCGTGCCGGAGGGTTACGTCCACCGCTACGACATCCAGCCGATGCTATCCTTTGCGCCGGAAGAGGTGGCGCGTCCGGCGGCGTTGCCGGCCTGGGCAACGGTTGTGGCGGCAGTCGCCCCCGTGCGCAGGTGGGCGTCAGCCGCTGCGCCGCTGGTGACGCGGGTCGGCCATGGCGGCGTCCTGGCAGTCGTGGACGCCCTGCCGGGCGACCATGGCGGCTGGTACGCGGTCAGCGAGCGCCCGGAGCTGGCTCCGCTGGGCTGGACGCCAGCGGCCCGCTGGGGTATCTGCGCAGAGCCTGAGCCAGCCCGGACGACGCAGGCCAGACGGTTGCTGCTGGATCGCGCCCGCGCCGCGATTGTCGCGCGGGAGGACGGGCGTGACGTGCTGCGCCTTCCGGCGGCTGTCCCGCCGGGGATGCAGGCAGGGCGCACGGGGATAGATGGCGGTTTGCTCCGCCAGCCTTCGGCCCGGATCGGCCCCTGGTATGGCGCGGCTTGGGTGCTGTCCGGTAGTGGCGTGCTGCTGTATGGTGCGTACTGGCACCACCGTCTTGGCGAGGCTGGCGAGGGGCCTGGCTGGGAGGTGGCTCCCTGGGCGGCCCGCTGGCTATACAGCTGGCTGCCAGCGGATGCGCCTATCGAGGTGATCTGAGCGCATGTTTTCATCGAATATTCAGGTGACAGCGGCCCCGATTGCAGCGTCTAAAGGGTAGAATCGAAATCGAGGCGCGATACTGCGGATCGGGAGCAAGTCATGGCGGATATCACAATCGGACTGGCGTTTATTGCAGGGCTGGTGTCCTTTGTTTCGCCCTGCGTGCTACCGCTGGTGCCCGCGTATGTCGGGTATATGGGTGGGCAGATGACGGTCACCGTGGCAGCCGGAGCGGGCCGGGACAGCGGGACAATCATCCGGTCGGGCCGCTTTGTCACGTTGTTGCATGGGCTATTCTTCGTACTTGGCTTTACCGCTGTTTTTGTGATCTTCGGGTTGCTGACGACAGCCGGATCATTCGCCCTGCGTGGCTCGGTGGTGGAAGTGCAGGCGATTCTGGCGCGGCTGGGCGGGCTGCTCATCATCCTGTTCGGGTTGCATGTAATGGGCGTGCTGCCGCGCTTCATCGGGTGGGTGCTGGGTCAGCGGGCAGCGATGAACAGCGGAACAGGGCGGGTGATCACCTTCGTCGTCCAGCTGGGCGTGGCGGCGATCCTGGCCTGGGCGCTGGTGACGCCGGTGGTGATGATCGGCGGCGCCGGGTTGTACCTGCTATGGCTCCTGTGGGGTGGGGCATTCACCCGTCCGGGTGACTTCTGGGATCGCGCCCTGAGCCGGTTGCAGTCGGCGCTGTACGCGGATACCCGCCAGCAGATGCAGCCGCACCATGACCGGGGTTATGTCGGGTCGGCGCTGATGGGCGTGGTGTTTTCGGCGGGATGGACGCCCTGCATCGGCCCGGTGTATGGCGCGGTGCTGACGATGGCCGCCAACGGCGGTTCGCTCAGCCAGGCCGGGATGCTGCTCACGGCCTATTCGCTGGGACTGGGCGTGCCGTTCCTGCTGACGGCGCTGGCGATGGATCGCATGCAGGGCGTGTTGCGCCGCCTGCAGCGGCACATGCGTACCATCGAACTGATCAGCGGCGTGTTCCTGATCGCGATTGGCTTGCTGGTCATGAGCGGGCAGCTCGCCGTATTGAGCCAGCTGGGGTCAACGGGGGATTTCTCCTATAACCTGGAATACTGCGCGACCGAACTGTTCCAGGGGCGGATCAGCCTGGGCGAGCTTGGGCCGTGCCTGCAGGAAGGGCCATCCTTTGGAACGGAGACAGGTCTGCTCCCCCTGCCGGTCGGGTAATCGCTGGCCGGAGGCTTTGGTGGATAGTATCGGAATGAGTGAAGGGGCCTGCTATGGTTGTCCGTGACGAAGCTGCTCGCCGCCGGGCCATCCGCATGCAACGCGGGGTGTTGTGGTTGAGCCGCCACTGGTTGTGGCTGGTTGCGCTGTTCTTCGGGCTGTATGTGGGGCTGGCGTTGCTCGCTCCGGTACTGATGCACGTTGGGGCGACCGGCCCCGCCCGCGTGCTGTACACGATCTACAGTCCACTGTGCCACCAGTTTGCCTTCCGATCGTGGTTTTTGTTCGGGGCGCAGCCGGCGTATCCGCGCGCCGATGCCGGGGTTGCCGGGCTGGAGCCGTACGAGTCGTTTGTGGCTCAGGATGAATTCTTCGCTGCTGTGCCCGATCTCTACACCTGGTCGGCTGATCTGCAGCTTCTGTCGCGCAGCTTCATCGGCAACCCGGTGATGGGCTACAAGGTTGCCCTGTGCGAACGGGACATTGCCATTTACGGGGCGCTGTTCCTGTTCACCCTGCTCTTCGCTTTGATCCGCAACCGGTTGCGGCCCGCGCCGCTATGGTTGTATCTCCTGCTGGGGCTGGGGCCGATCGGTCTGGACGGCTTCAGCCAGCTCCTCAGCCAGCCTCCGCTGAGTCTGTGGCCGGCGCGGGAAAGCACGCCGCTCTTCCGGACGGTCACCGGCGCGCTGTTTGGCCTGATGAATGGCTGGCTGGCTTTGCCCTACCTTGAAGAATCGATGCGCGAGACGCGGCGCGAACTGGTGACCAAGCTGCGTCGCATCGGCGCACTCTAATGCGCGGAAGCGCTCAGCCCTTGATCATATAGCCGACGCCGTGCACGGTCTGGATGTACTTGGGCTGGCGGGTATCCTCTTCCAGCTTGGCGCGCAGGTTGCGCACATGCACGCGAACCAGGTCCGGGTCGCCGGTGAAGGGCGGGTATTCCCAGACGGCTTCCAGCAGGCGCTGCGGGGAAAGCGGCTGGTTACTGTGCTCCATCATGTAGCGCAGAAGGCGGTGTTCGGTTGCCGTCAGGGGGATCGTGCGGTCGTTCACCTGCACCTGGTACGTATTGGAGTTGAGGGTCAGGTCGCCAACGGTGAGGATCGGCTGCTCGTTCTCCGCTGAAGTGGGCGTGCTCAGTTCGGCCCGGCGGAGCAGGGCGCGCACCCGCGCCAGAAAAACTGCCAGGTTGATGGGCTTAGTGGTGTAGTCGTCCGCGCCGGCGTCCAAGCCGCGGATAATATCGTCCGGCTGGGTATAGGCGGTCAGGAACAGGATGGGCAGCGTGACATAGCGCGGGTCTTCGCGCAACTTGCGGCACAGCGCCAGGCCGTTCATCTCCGGCATCCCGACATCGAGGACGAGCAGGTCTGGGCGGCGGTTGGCGATCATGGCTAGGGCTTCTCTGGCTGAACTGGCCTGGCCGGTTTCATACCCGGCGCTGCGGAGTGCGTCCATCAGTAGCATCCGCATCTGGCGTTCGTCATCGACGGTCAGGATATAGGCACTCATGCAGTGACTACTCCTTTTGACTGGTTCCGCCTGTCAGCCGCCGACGCCGGGCGGCGAGTTCTTCGTCAGTGACGGGCGAGGGTGGGAAGACGACGGAACTCGTCCCGGCAGTTTCATCAGGACGACCGACTGTCGCCTGTGCAGTAACAGGCGGGGACGTTTGCTCCACTGCCGCAGGTTCGGCGTCTGCACTTCCTGTAGACGCTGGTTCCCGGCGGGCCTGTGCCTCAGCAGCCAGGCCTTCCAGCATATTCACGCGATCCATTAGCGCAGCGACGTGCTGCCGGTGCTGGGCCAGATCGGCTTCCAGCATGGCGATCTGCTGTTCAGTGCGCTTGAGTTGCGTCAATGCCTGCCGGGCAGCTTCCTCCTGGCGAGCCAGCAGGGCGTTATCGGCCTGGAGATCGAGATCGGAGGCGTCCTGATGCAGGGCATCAATGCGAGTCTGTAGCTCGTCTTCGTAGTCCAGGGCAGTGTTGATCTCCCGGCGCAGCGCCTCAATCTCGCGGTTAAGCGCCTTACCGCGCGGCGCGTCCCGACGACCCCGCGGCAGGCGCAGGTCATCCTCCAGCAAGCCTTCAATGCTGGCCCGAAGCAGGGTGTTGAGCTTACTGAACAATCTCCCCATACCTGTATTGTACTGAGGGGATGACTGGCAGGCAATCAGCCGCCGGGAAAGCGCCGCCGCAGGTAGTCCAGGGCTACCCGGTCAATCCGATCGGGCTGCCGGTCAATGGCCCAGCGCTCTTCCAGGTTCTCGTTGCTGACCAGCGCCCAGAAGGCCTGTTGCGATGCCGTGTCCCAGACGCCCGTGACGGGGACGGTATAACCCGCTCGCAGCAGCAAAGCCTGAAGTTCGCGGGCCAGGGATTCGTCAATGACCAGCTGGTCTTCCGGCTTGGGCTTGCCAAAGAAGAGGTGATGCATGGCGACCAGTTCCTGCAGGCGTTTGACCGGCTCCGGGTCGTCGTCGACGCGCAGGTCCAGGTAGCGGTCGTTGTCGCCGCCATAGCCACCGTTGTGGCGCACGACCAGCACACCGGCGGCCTGCTTGCCCCGCCGATCGCCGCCGGCGGTATCGCCTGCCCGCAATGCTGCTACCAGCCGGTCAGCCAGTTCGCCTCTGGCAGTCTGAAAGGTCTCCGCCATAGCATCCAGCGTTTCCGGGCCGGTGAGAATGTTGCCCTGGCAGGTGAAGCCTTCGCCGACGCGGTGCCCGGCCCAGGCGAAACAGTTCGCGCCGGTATGGGCGGCAGCGCCGCCGTGAGCGTCCACAATCCCGACCTGGCGATCCTCGCGGCCCGGATCGGCGGCCAGCAGCGCCGCCAGAGTCTCGCTGGCGCTCTTGCCCGCTGCCAGCATGGCCAGGCCATCCGGCCCGAAGCTGACCCTGGCCAGCGCCTGGGTAGCTACCGCGCCGGCCCCGGCCCTGGCCCAGCTGACTACCGCGCCAGCGGCCAGAAACTTGCTGGCAACCGCTACTCCCCAGGCTTCTTCAGCAGGGTCGTAAGCTACGATGGAAAAGGTATTCAGGCGTTTCATGCGTCTCTCCATTTCTGGTGGGGCGATTACCGCCGGTAAAACGCAAGGCTCCGGCTGCAGGGCGCGCCGGTAGCCGGTGTGATGCTGCGGACAGGGCGCCCTACCTGCCCTGTCCGCAGGGATGGATTTGGGGTTACTGCTCGATGTTCACCGGGCCGGACTCGGCGGGCGCTTCCGGCTGTGCCGGGGGCGTTGCCACCACGCCGGGCAGGTTCTTGAGCGTTTCGATCAGGTTGACGCCGGTCAGGGCCTCTACGGTGGCGGGAATCTGGGCGATGATGCTGGTGATATCCGCCGAGACCCGCGACGCACCTGCGCCGGATTGACCGTCGCCGCCATTGCTGATAACGACGATGCGCTCGGTCTTGGCCAGCGGGGCGGCAATGGCCGCCGCGATCTGAGGCAGCGCGTCAATCAGCTGCTGGATAATGGCCGCCTGGTTGTACTCCTGCCAGGCAGCAGCCTTCTTGCTCATGGCTTCAGCTTCCGCCAGGCCCTGCTGGCGGACGACTTCCGCCTGGGCCAGGCCGCGCTGCTTGACGACTTCTGCCTCGGCCAGACCTCTGGCGCGGATAGCCTCCGCTTCGCCGGCGGCTTCCGCTTCAAGCTGGTACTTCCGGGCGTTGGCAATGGTCTGGATGCGGTACTGTTCGGCTTCAGCCGGCTTGCGGACGGTTGCCTCCAGTTCGCGCTCCATGCGCAGGGCTTCCTGCTCCTGCAGCTCGATCTGCTTGGCTTTGGCGACGATCTCGACCTGGACTTCCTCAGCGCGGACCTTCTGGCTGGTGATGCTTTCCTGCAGTTTGTAAGCCAGGTCGGATTCAGCGCGCTGGCGGGCGACTTCACGGTCGTACTCGGCCTTCTTGATGCCGTAGTCGCGGCGAGCGGCCTCTTCCTCGGCGGCAGCAGACTGCTCGGCAATCACTGCATTGCGCTTGACATCGGCGATACGCGGGCGACCCAGGGCATTCAGGTAGCCTTCGCTGTCGCGGATGTCCTTGATCACGAAGCTGTCGATGGCCAGACCCATGTTCTTGAGGTCATCGGCGGAGACTTCCTGCACGCTCTGGGCGAACTTGTCGCGCTCGCGGTAGATCTCCTCGACGGTGAGCGTGCCAACGATCGCCCGCAGGTGACCGGCCAGGGTTTCGTGGGCGACATTCTGCAGTTCGGCGCGGCTCTTGGAGAGGAAACGCTCGGCGGCGGTGCCGATGCTGACATCATCGCTGGCGATCTTGATCTGGGCTACCCCGTCCAGGCTGATGGCCACCCCCTGCGACGTGTACACGTCGTCGATGCTGACTTCGATGGTCAGCAGTTCCAGCGACAGCACGTCAACGCGCTCGATCACGGGCCAGATGAAGGCGCGCCCGGCTTTGACAATCCGGTAGCTACGCTCCTCTGGCTTGCCGGTCAGCGGGTTGACGACCGTCCGCCTGCGACCGGAGATGATCAACACCTCGTTGGGGCCAACCGTCCGGATGCGGCTAAGGTAGACGATCAGGACGGTGATCAACACAAAGAACAGGATGAGCAGGGCAAGGCCCCCTACTGCAGGTGACATGGTTTCCTCCTTAAAGCGTTAGCTACCGGTAGCCGTGCGCGGTGCAGGTTATCAGTCAGCATAGCACCGGAGATGGGCAGCCCACAACTCCGGCGGCTGTCAATCTTCAGGCGCTTCCAGCGAGACGTAGGCGACGCCATCGCGTACGCCGTCGACCAGCACTTCCACCCCGCGCGGGATGTCTACCTCCGCTGACGAGCGCGCGCCAAGCGTCATGCGCTGGCCGCCAAGCACAATGGCGATCTGGCCCATGCCGTGGGCGGGGATGGGGATGGTCACCCTGGCGGAAGCGCCTTTGATGGCGCTGAGCTGGATGTTGCTGCTGGTAGAAGGGGAAAGCACCTGAATGAACAGAATTTGCGCCAGACCGCCGATCACCACCCCGCCAGCTACCGCCGCCAGCAGGCTGAGCAATGGCGGGGCATCCAGGAGCGTCGCGGTGGCCAGGCCGAACGCGCCGAAGGCCGCTGTGAAGCCGCTGATCGCCAGCATGCTCAGCCCACCGGCCTCATGGCCATCGTGCCCGGCCATTACCTCATGCCCGGCGTGCAGGTCCACATCGTGGCCGGGCAGGTCAAATAGACCGCCCAGGTCGATGTCGTGGCCGAAAATATCCACGTGCCCCAGTTCAAAAGCATGCCCGACGCCCTGAAAGAAGATCAGGAACAGGGCGTACAGGAAGCCGATCAGCAAGGCGGCGCCATAAATGCAATTCAGGGCACTACCACCGAAGAGCGTGTCCATCATGAGGCACCATCCTGGTCACCATCGCGCCGGTTACCCTCATTATCACCGGAAGTCAGCTTCCCTGCATCCCCCAATTTAGGGGTGCCGAACGGTTTGCTGCACGCTTTACACACACCAGCGCGGCGGCTATAATTCGAATTTATTAACCTTCCGTCAGAAAAATTCAGGTGGCGTGCCATGATGACTCCAGAGCAGATCGAGCGCACCCTTGACCGTATCCTGTTGCAGGTTGACCGGCCCGGCCGCTATGTCGGCGGGGAGTACAACAGCGTCGTCAAGGACTGGGCGCGGGTTCCCCTGCGGGTAGCGATGACCTTCCCGGATATCTACGACCTGGGCATGTCTAACCTGGGGGTGATGCTGCTCTACGACGCGGTCAACCGTCAGCCCGATATGCTGGCCGAACGCGTCTTTAACCCCTGGACGGACATGGAGGCGCTGATGCGCCGGGAAGGAATCCCGCTCTATAGCCTGGAGACCAAGCACGCCGTCCGTGACTTCGACGTGTTTGCCATCAGCCTGCCCTATGAGCAGCTCTACACCAATGTGCTGACGTTGCTCGACCTGGCGGGGATGCCCCTGCTGGCCCGCGAACGCGATTCGTCTTATCCGCTGGTGATTGCCGGGGGACATGCCTGCTACAACCCGGAGCCGATGGCCGACTTTATCGACGGCTTCGTCATTGGCGAAGGCGAGGAGATCATTGTCGAGATCGGGCGGGTGCTGCTGGAGACGAAAGGGCAGCCGCGGGACGCGCAACTGATGGCGCTGGCCCGGCTGGAAGGCTTTTACGTGCCGCGCTTCTATGACGTCGCTTACCACCCGGATGGGACGATTGCTGCGGTTACGCCCAACCGTCCCGGTATCCCGGCGACCGTCACCAAGCGCATCGTCCCGGTGCTGCCGAAGCCGTTCACCCGTTTCCTGGTGCCTAACGTGAGCACGGTGCATAACCGCGCGCCGGTGGAGATCATGCGCGGTTGTACGCGGGGATGCCGTTTCTGCCATGCCGGGATGGTCACCCGCCCGGTGCGCGAGCGCACGGTTGACGAGATCGTTGCGGCGGTGGACGAGATCGTCCGCAACACCGGCTTTGAGGAGATCGGCCTGCTCAGCCTGTCGTCCTCCGATTACACCCGCGTGCGCGAACTGGTGCAGGTCATCGGCGAGAAGTACGGGAGCCGGGGGCTGAGCATCAGCCTGCCCAGCCTGCGCATCGAATCCATGAGCGTCGACCTGCTGGACGCGCTCAAGGATACCCGCCGCGGTGGGTTCACCCTGGCACCGGAGGCGGCGACGGAGAAGATGCGCCGGATCATCAACAAATTCGTCCCCCATCAGCAGGTGCTGGATACCGCCCGCGAGATCTACAGCCGTGGCTGGCGCACGATCAAGCTCTACTTCATGATCGGCCACCCGGAGGAGACGCTGGAAGACGTGCAGGCCATCGCCGACCTGGTGAAGGCGGTTCTGACTGAAGGCCGCCGGGTGCACGGCAACAAGGCCAATGTCAACGTTGGCGTCAGCACGTTTGTCCCCAAACCGCATACGCCTTTCCAGTGGGTGTCGCTGGACACGCCAGAGAACATCCGGGCCAAGCAGGCATTGCTGCAGCAGACCTTGCGCGGGCACGGGCTGCATCTGCGCTGGAATGATGTGGAAGAAACGCTGCTGGAAGCCTTCCTGAGCCGGGGCGACCGCCGCCTGGGGGCGGTGATCCGCCGCGCCTGGGAACTGGGTACCCGCTTCGACGCCTGGCAGGATTATTACCGGGCGGACGCCTGGCGACAGGCATTTGAAGACTGCGGTCTTGATATGCGCTTTTATACCCATCGTCCCCGCAGCCTGGACGAGGTTTTCCCCTGGGATCACCTGAGCATTGCTGTTAGGAAGAAATACCTGCAGGAAGACTACCTGATGTCATTGCAGGGCGAAACGCGCGTGGATTGCCGCAACCAGTGCTTCGCCTGCGGAATCCTCCCCCGTTTCAAGGATGTGCGCGCGGAGACGCCTGCCGACGCCTGGGAGTGCCCGCCGGTTGTGCCCCGCGAACGGCGGGGCCGCCGGGCGGAAGCGATCATCCCGCTGGAGCCGATGTAACCCGACCGAAAGATGGCGCTGGAAAGCACGAGAGCGACCGGGATGTCGCTCTCGTGCTGTTTGCGTTGGGGATTACCCGCGCTCGTAGGTGGCCCGCAGGTAAATCTCCAGCAGGTAAGGCGGGTAGCCGATCTCCCGCAGGCTGTGCTCGCATTCCTGGAGCGTGGCGCCGCGATCGCGCCAGTAGGGCACGCGCTTGATCAACGTCTCAACCCGTTCGCGCGGGGTGATGATCCAGGTGTCTTTGGGGACATGGCCGTAGTAAATCACGTCCATCTCGTTTAATAGCCCGGTGCTCTTCAGGTACGGGGCGATCAGGACGACCTTGCGGGCCTTGCGCTCGTCCGTGAGGTAATTGGCCACGAAGCGGGCTGTCCCGCCCAGGTCGACCAGATCTTCGACCACGCCGATCACTTTGCCCTCAACCTCGATCGAGAGCGGGTGGATGATGGTTGGGCGGTCCAGCGGCTGCCCCGGCCCGGCGTAATAGCGCACTCCCAGCGTGCCAAACTCGATCGGCGGGATGTTCTTGTTGAGCGTCCAGGCGAGATGATCGTGGAGCAGCACGCCTGGCAGCAGCCCGCCCATGGTGATCATCACCGCGTGGGTGATCTGCTCTTTGGTGCAGATGTTGTCGATCTGGTAGCGGTAGACCTTACGGGCGACCTGCGCGGCAATGTAGGTCGATACGTGATCGGGGACGTACAGGAACTTGAGATTGTCGTGAGGAACCTCGACCCCGTGTGGATTCTGCCAGAATTCCGGGTCGATGGTTTCCTCAGTGCAATGAACCTGAGTCTGGTACTGGGCAGCAAGTGACTGGGTCATAGGTCTCATCCCTGATGCTGAGACTCAAGCTGTGCCTTTACCGTTATGGTAATCCGTGGCGCGGCGTTTTCCAAGACTCTACATGGGCGTGCGGATGGAACGCCTGGAGCGTCGCAATGATCGCCGGCGACGCGGTCTGGTCGGGGGCGGGGGACAACGCTGAATCAGGCCGACCAGCGTATCCAGGGTGGCTTCAAGACAGGTCCGGCCGTCAGGCAGGCGAGTCTCGTCGTCCAGATAGCCGCCTTTGCCGGTATGGCTGAACGGCCCGGGGCGGATGATCTCGATGCGGCCCTGCGCCCTGGCCCGGTTCCAGCTGGAATTAGGCAGGAGCGGCCAGCGACCGGGAAAGACCACCTCGCCGATGCGCTGCACCCAATCCCGGCTGCCCTGGATGTGATACAGGCGCTCTACCGCGGTGATGCCAGGATCGGAGCACAGCACGCCACCGAGCGAGATCAGGGTGATGGGCGCCTTTAGCATGGCCTTGAGGTAAGGCGCTGCACCCAGGCAAATCTGGCCGCCGCCGCTGTAGCCGATCAGCGTGACCGGCGTCCCGCTGCCAAAGGGGTAGCCGTGTCGGCGCAGGGCGTTAATGATCAGCGCCGCGCCGCCCTGGTTATAGATCGGCCCGTAGCGGCTGTCGGCGGAGACCAGCACCTGAAAGAGATTGCGCAGGTTGATCAGGAAGCCGACCGGGCTGCCCTGAGTCTTGCGGCTGAAGACGTAGCGCCAGAACCAGGCGAAGACGCGCTGCCCGGTCAGGGCGCGGTGGGTGATCGAATACGGGAAAATATCGCCGATCAGCACAGTATCCGGCAGGCGGGCGGCCAGCGCCTCCAGGAAGCGCTGCTCGCGGGGCAGGTGGACGCCTTCGGCGGCGCTGGCGATGCCGGTGAGATAGGCCACGTAGCGATGGGTGTCCGGCGCAGGCGCTGGCGGAGGCGATGCTTCTGCGACTGGCGGCGCATCTTCCAGGCCGCGGAACCAGCCCGCCCACCAGCCCAGCGCCTCCAGCGGGGAGAGCAGGGCGGCGATCAACAGCCAGGCCAGGATGAGGCCGATGATCCACTCCGGACTGATCGTCATAATCGTCTGTCCCTGTCGTGATCATCTGAACGGCGCTGGTAGCGGGCGGGGTCGAGCAGGGTCTTGAGGTCAAGCTCCAGACGCTTGCCAGCCACCCAGTCGCGCACGCGGTTTTCCAGCCAGATGACCGGCCGCCCGACTGTGGCGCGGATGAGCAGGATGAACAGCGCCCCACCCATGCTGCACAGGACAGCCTGAGCATGGTTGAGGCCGAGCGCAAACCGCAGTTCGGCCACCTGAGCCAGAAACGCCCACAGGTAAAGGCCCTTGATGATCGGGCTGCCCAGGTAGGGCAGGAAAGTCAGAAAGCCGAACAGCAGCGGCACATAGCTGAGGCTGACGGCCCCGGCGACCGCGCTGAGCATCCCCGTGCGCTGGAATAGAACGCCGGCAACGACTGCGATGGAGAAGACCCACATGAAGAACCCGCCGACGTAGATCAGTGCGGAGACGAACAGGCTGATGAGGAAGCGGCGGGGAGTCACCCGGTTGGCGAAGAGAATAGCGCTCTGTCCGATTGATTCGGATAGCCCGGCCAGGGCAACGATCTGCAGGGGAATCACCGGCAGGCCAGGGCTGGCCAGGATGGCTTCCAGGGCGGCGGTCCGGCCCGTCAGGAAGGCGACAATGACATCGAGGACAGTCATGGTGACACCCAACTCTGCATAGCAGCGGTTCTCACTCTTATGATTGCCCAGCCGGGCGCTTTGATCAAGGGCAGGGGGCTGGCCCTTCAGTCCGCAGGGCTTGCTGGTATAATCAGCGCGGGACCTGCACCGGCCTGTAGATGAGGTGATCGGATGCGCATTGGCGTCACGGGCAATCAACCCCTGCGTGGGACGTACATGCCCGGCGGGAACAGCAACGCAACTATGGCCATGATCGCCGCGTCGCTGCTGACAGACCGGCCTGTGGTGTTGCACGGCGTGCCGGAAACCACCAGCGTGGCGGTGATGCTGGATGTAGCGGCGATGCTGGGCGCACAGGTGGAACGGGAGCCGGACGCCCCGGCTACCGTCAGGTTGCGCACGCCGGCGATCACGACGCGCAGCCTGAACCGGGCCATGACCGCGGCCAAAGTCGGGGTGATCCTCTTCCTGCCTGCTCTACTGATCCGGCGTCAGCATGTGCATCTGGAGGTGGACTATCCGGTCAGCCGCCTGCACACCCACCTGACGGCCCTGCGCGATCTGGGCTGCGGCGTGACGATCGACGGCGGCTCGCTGGAATTGCGCTTTGTGCCCTGGGAACACCGCGAGATCATCCTGATGCAGGCCAGTGTGACAGCGACGGCGCTGGTCGCCATGCTGGCGGCAGCCCAACCCGGCCAGACGGTAATCCACAACGCGGCTTCGGAGCCGCATGTATGCGACCTGCTGGCGATGTTGAGCGCCATGGGCGCGACGGTGGAGGGCCTTGGCTCCAACCTGTTGCGCATTCGCGGTTGCCCGGATGGACTGGGCGGGGCTGAGCAGACTGTCGCACCGGATCATATCGAGGTGGCCAGCGTGGCCGCTTTTGCTGCCCTGACCGGCGGGCGCCTGACCGTTGACGGCGTGCGCTCTGCTGACCTCCGCATGATTGCCAAGGTGTACGCCCGGCTGGGGCTGCGCCTGGACCTGGATGATGGTCATTTGTATGTGCCGCGCCATGAGGATTTTGCCGTTTCCAGCCGCGACGAGGAAGTGGATGTCAGCATCGAGACGGCGCCCTGGCCGGGCTTTCCCTCCGACCTGGTGGCTGTCGCCACGCTGATCGCTACGCAGGCGCAGGGCACGATCCTGATCCATGAGAAGCTCTTCCGCGACCGGATGCTGTTTGTGGACAAACTCAAAGGGTTCGGGGCGCAGATCGTGCTGTGCGATCCGCATCGGGCGGTGGTTGTGGGGCGCACGCGTCTGCGAGCCGACTACCTGGATACGCCCGATGTGCGCACCGGGCTGGGGCTGCTGGGCGCGGCGCTCTGCGCCGAAGGCGAGACGATCATCGATGGCGCGGAGATGTTCGAGTGGAATTTTGGCGATGTGCTGCGCCGTCTGGAGGCGATCGGCGCGCAGATCAGGGTGCTCAGTCGGTAACCGGGTGTGCTATACTCGCCCGCTGCGACAGCACGTGGTTCGGACGGACTGGTAGGTGCCATGCTTGAACCAAAGCGGGAAATACTGGCCGTCGACGGCCTGAAGATAGCCTGTACCGTCCATGGCAATGGGCCAACGGCGATCGTGGCCCTGCACGGTTGGGGCGGCAGCATTGAGAGCTTCTGGCCGGTGGCGCTGCAACTCAACCGCACAGGCCGCTACAGCATCCATCTGCTCGACCTGCCCGGCTTTGGCGAAAGCGATCTGCCGCCGGTGGCCTGGGATGTGCCCGCCTATGCCGCGCTGGTAGTAGGCTATATGACGGCGCGCGGTCTGGAGAGCGCGCATGTGCTGGGGCATTCCTTTGGCGGGCGGATCGGGCTGGTGCTCGGCGCGGATTACGCCGGGCGGGTCAACAAACTGGTGCTGGCCAACAGCGCCGGTGTACCCAATCCGGGCAACCCTTTGCGCGATGGGATCGTGCAGGCGGCCAAGACTGTCCTGAGCCTGCCCGGTCTGCGGCGACTGTACGAACCGGTTCGCCGCCGCGCTTATGAGCAGCTTGGCGCGACCGATTACCTGGAGGCCGGGCCTTTGCGGGAGACCTTTCTGCGCGTGGTCGGGCAAGACCTGCTGCCACAGGCGGCGCGGGTCAGCCGCCCAACGTTGTTGATCTGGGGCGATCAGGACAGGGATACCCCGCTCTGGCAGGGGCGGAAGCTAGAACAGACAATCCCCGACGCCGGGCTGGTCGTCTTTGAAGGGGCCGGGCACTTTAGCTATCTGGAACGCCTGCCGGAGTATGTGCGCCTGGTGGATCATTTCCTCACCACCGAATCGGGAGAGATGGCCTAAGCATGTCTGCACTGGTAGCCATCCTGTGGTTTCTGGGCGGGCTGGCCCGTATCTACCACTTTGCCCGCTTCTTTCAAATTGAGGAGTATCAGAACCGTCGTTACTTCCGCTGGTTGCTGCGGACGCCCCAGCGCTGGGGATGGCAACGTCCGCTGCTGGCCTGGTCAGCGGCGCTGATACTCGGGTTCTTCCTGCTGGAACAGGCGACCGACACCCTCGCGCTGGTGGTCTTCGGCCTGGCGGCGCTGGTCGCCATCTGGCCTGCCCGCGAGAAGGAAGTCAAAAAGCGATTTGTCCGGACATCGCGGGCCTTGCGCCTGCTGATCGCGTCAGCGCTCATCTTTGGCGGGGTGACAATCCTGGCGCAGCGGTTAGTCTCTGACTGGGCGGTGCCGGCGTTGCCCCTGTCCGGTTACCTGCTGGCGGCACTGGCCGGTGTGATCCTGTTCCTGCTGGCGCCTCTGGCGCTGATCGCCGGCAACTGGCTGGTGACGCCAGTAGAAGCTGCCCTGCGGCGGCTGTACCTGGCGCGGGCGCGGCGGGTGCTGCGCCGTCTGGAGCCGACAGTAATCGGCATCACCGGCAGCTATGGCAAGACCAGCACCAAGCACTACCTGGCGCACATCCTTAACGGGCGGTACCGGGCTGTCGCCACGCCCCGCAGCTATAACACGCTGATGGGTGTCTCCCTGGCTATCAACACAGTCCTGCGGCAGGAGACGGCGCTGGATTACTTCATTGTGGAGATGGGCGCTTACGTTGAGGGCGAGATCGCCGAGATTTGCCGCCTGGCGCGCCCCCGGATCAGCATCGTGACGGCGGTGGGGCCGCAGCATCTGGAACGCTTCGGTTCGCTGGAAGCGATCGCCAGGGCCAAGTATGAAATCGTGGCCGCGCTGCCTTCTGATGGGGTAGCCATTCTCAACGGCGATGATCCCCGCGTGCGCCAGATGGCTGAGTGGGCGCAGGT
Source organism: Chloroflexota bacterium (assembly GCA_019873685.1). Taxonomy (GTDB): domain Bacteria; phylum Chloroflexota; class Anaerolineae; order Aggregatilineales; family Ch27; genus Ch27. The sequence continues at coordinate 19,034 of JAIOAT010000033.1, read as the reverse complement.
TGGCCGCACCGTGCTGGTCAGCCAGGAAGGGGCGGCGGATGCCGCCTTCGTGGCCCGCAATGTCAAAGAAACGCTGGATGGCCTGAGTTTTGATGTGGTTGAGGTGGCGAGCGGGGAATCGCGCCATTTTCACGCGCCGCTCTACGGCATCCACAACGTGACCAACCTGCTACTGGCGACGGCGGCAGCGCGGCAACTTGGCCTGCCGCTGGGGGAGATCGCCCTGCGGGTAGCCGGTCTGGAAGCTTTTGAACATCGCCTGCAGCGCCGGGTGCAGCCCGGCGGGCTGATTGTGCTGGACGACGCTTACAGCGCCAACCCCGTCGGCGCACGGAGCGCCCTGCGTGTCCTGGGGTTGCATCAGGAGGGGCGGCGCATCCTGATCACGCCGGGCATGGTGGAGCTGGGGGAGCGCCAGGAGGAGGAGAACCGTCTCCTGGGGGAGGCGGCAGCAGGCGTGGCGACGGATATCCTGCTGGTGGGTGTGGAACAGACGCGCCCGATTTACGAGGGCGTTCTGGCCACAACATTCGATCGCTCGCACCTGCATGTTTTTGAAACCCATGCCGGGGCGGTCGCCTGGTTGCGTGAGCAAGCCCGACCGGGCGATGCTGTCCTGTTCTTGAACGATCTGCCGGATACTTATCTCTAAGGCGCGCTGATAGCCGGGCTGGCCGGCGGTACTGGCGCACTGGCTGAGCCGAGGAGCGTTTGGCCACAGGAGCTTGACCATGACCACGAAATTGACGGTTGGGGTGATCTTTGGCAGCCGGTCGGTGGAGCACGATGTGTCGATCGTGACGGCGCAACAGGTCATGCGGGCGCTGGACCCCGATCGGTATAGCGTTGTGCCGGTCTATATCACGCGGGAAGGCGGCTGGCTGGTTGGCGATCCACTGCGCGACATCAATAGCTTTGAGGGCGACCGCGTGGCAGAAATGCTGGGCATCAAGGAAGCCGTGCTGAGCTGTAGCACGGATTTCAAGGGCCTGATCATCCCGCCGATCTCCGGGCTGGTGGGCCGCAATACGCTGCGCAAACTGGACGTGCTCTTCCCGGTGGTGCATGGCTCACACGGGGAGGACGGCACGCTGCAGGGCCTCTTTGAGCTGGTCGATCTGCCTTATGTCGGTTGCGGCGTGCTGGCCTCGGCCATTGCCATCGACAAGGCGATGACCAAGACGGTGCTTTCAGCGCATGGGATTGCTGTGCTGCCGTGGGAGGTGGTGCGCCGCACGGAGTGGGTCCGGGCGCGGGAGGCTGTCCTGGATCGGCTGGAAGGGCGTTTCGCCTATCCGGTGTTTGTCAAACCGGCGACGCTTGGCTCCAGCATTGGTATTGCCCGCGTGACCGATCGCGAGGCGCTGGGTAATTACATTGATGTGGCGGCTAACTTTGACCAGCGTGTCCTGGTCGAGCCGGCGCTGGAAGGCGCGATCGAAGTCAATTGCGCGGTGCTGGGCAATGACGACGACGTACGCCCGTCGGTGTGTGAGCAGCCGATTACCTGGGAAGAGTTCCTGACCTACGAAGAGAAGTACATGCGGGAAGGCGGCGGGATGAAGGGCGCTGAGCGCAAGATTCCCGCGCCAATCAGCGAGGAATTGACCCGCCACATTCAGCAGACGGCTGTGGCCGCGTTCAAAGCGATTAGCGGGCGGGGCACTGCGCGAGTCGACTTCCTGGTACGGGAGAAGGACGGGCAGGTCGTGGTCAACGAGATCAATACCATGCCCGGCTCCCTGGCCTTTTACCTGTGGGAAGCGGAGGGGCTTTCACCGCGCAACCTGGTTGATGAACTGATCCGGCTGGCCTTTGAGGCGCATGCGCAAAAGCGCCAGACTCGCTACAACTACAAAACCGGGCTGGTGGCTCATGCCGCTGCCAAAGGCTTGAAGGGCGTCAAAGGGATCAAGAGTTAAGGCGCAGGCGAAGCGACTCGCCGCCGCTTGCCAGCTTACTATACAATCAGGGTAGCCTGGATCGTCGCACAGTGTGAAGGTGAGGGACGAGATGAAAGGGCTGCCGGGGCGCATGGCGCTTATCTGCGGGATGGCGGTCTGCCTGCTGGCAGGCTGCACGCTGGTCAACGCGCCGGCGCTGCGTAGCGGCGCGGTGCTGCCGACGCGAGTCCCGGTGACGGCCGGGCCTTCGCCTACGTTGCTGGCGATAGCCGCGGCAGTCGAGACCGCCACACCGGAACCGACCCTGCCGCCCACGCGCCCGCCGTTATCCCCTGTCCCCCCGACCGGTATGCCATCGCCGCTGCCAACCGTGCCTTCTGCCCCGACCAATACGCCGTTGCCGCTGCCAACGATGCCTCCCGCTCCTACTGTTACGCCGCTGCCGACCGAACCGCCCACGCAGGCAGCCACGGCGACAGATACGCCATCGCCCACCCGGACGGCGTCGCCCACAGCGACCCGGACGCTACCGCCCACCTTTACCCGGACGCCGCTGCCGACGATTGCACCAACGCCGATCGGCCCGCAGCAGATCGCCTATGGGGATGTGGCGACTGGCAGTATCTCCAATGTGCAGCCGGAGCGTATCTTTACGTTTGCGGGCAACCGGGGGGATGTCATCACGATTAGGCTGGAGCGGCAAAGCGGAGACCTGGATACCGTCCTGGCGCTGCTGGATTCCGCTGGCCATGAGCTGGCGATGAATGATGACGCGCCGGGACCGGTGCCTTCTGATTCGCGAATCGAGCAGTTCCGTCTGCCAGCGAGCGGCGTGTACACCATCGTCGCCACACGCTTCCAGCGCGGCGCCGGGACGACCAGCGGGGAGTTTATGTTGACACTGAGGCGCATCGAGATGCCGGTTGGCGCGACGCCGACACCGGCAGGGCCGCAGCGGATCGCCTACGGGCAGACGGTTGTCGGTGTGATCAACGATAGCTCGCCCGTCGTCGCCTACACCTTCAGCGGGCAGCAGGGCGAAGTAGTCAGAATCAGCCTGGCCCGCCTGAATCCGGCTGATAGCCTGGATCCCTACTTGCGGCTGATGGATATGGCCGGGCACGAACTGGCCGCCAACGACGACGCGCCCAGCCCGGCTGACCCGACGACAACCAACGCGCAAATCAGTGGCTTCCGGCTTCCGGCGACTGGCGAATACGTCATCCTGGCAACTCGTTTCCAGGAAACACGGGGAACGACCAGCGGCACGTTTGCGCTGACGCTGTTGCTGGAGTCGCGGGAATAGCGGCCAGGGCTGTTGCCCGATGCTGCAGGTCTTCTGTTATAATCGCCGCCTTGTTTGACGGTGGTACGTTTCCGTGGCGCGGATACAGCGGCCAGCGGTGGCTCTGTTCACGCGCCCGCTGCAGGGCAGGATAGGCGGCAGTCATGCCATATCGTTCGAGTGGTACCCGGCGGAATAGCGTCCAGTTTGGCGTGGGGCGTTCCATCTGGACTGGTTCGCCGCCTCCAGCCATCCCGGAGCAGGTGCTGGATGGCATTCCCGGTTTTTTGGCCTGGCTGGCGCTATTGCTGACGGTGGCCGGGGCAGTCCTCCGCCCCCGCGTGGTGGTGGGCCTGGCGGCGGTGCTGGGCTTCTATACGGCGTTGCGCTTTGTAGTCGGGGCGGCAGCCAATGTGATCGGGCTGCGGCGCATCCGCCAGTGGGAGCAGATCGACTGGGTGGCGGAATATCAGCGCCGGGCCGGGCCGGGCAGCATCCCCCGCGAGTTTGTCCACCATGTGGTGATCATCCCCAACTACAAAGAGCCGGTGCAGGTGCTGTGCCGCACCCTGGACGCGCTCTCCCGCCAGGAGGATGCCGTCACCCGCATGACGGTTGTCCTGGCGATGGAAGGGGCAGACCCGGAGGCGGCCAGCAAGGCCAGGACACTGCAGGAGCAGTATCGCTCCCGCTTTGCCAGCGTCTATTACACGATCCATCCCAAGGGTTTGCCCGGTGAGATGCAGTGCAAGTCGGCCAACGAAGCCTGGGCGGCACGCTGGATCAAGCGCCGCCTGGTGGATGAGGAAGGCTACAACATCGATCACATTCTGGTCACGACGATGGACGCCGATACCCTCTGGCATCCGCAGCACTTTGCCTGCCTGACCACACTGTTTGCCCTGAATCCACAGCGCCATCTGCGCTTCTGGCAGGCGCCGATCCGCTACCATAACAACATCTGGAACATCAGCGCGGCAATCGCGCTGGTGCACGCGTATTCGTCCGCCTGGGAGCTGGCCTATCTTTCCGCGCCGGGCTGGATTCCGCTGCCGATGTCGTCCTATTCGCTCAGCCTGCGCCTGCTGGATGGAGTCGGGTACTGGGATGGCGATGTCATTGCCGACGAATGGCACATGTTTATCAAGGCCTTCTTTCAGCGGGAGGGGCTGGTCAAGCTGGAGCGGGTCTTCCTGCCATTTTCCGGGGAGGCGACCGCTGGTGAGACTCTGTGGGAAAGCCTCAAGAACCGCTACCAGCAGTCGGTGCGCCACGCCTGGGGGTCGAAAGAGGTCGGGTACACGCTGGCCCGGATCATCGAGTATCCAGAAATTCCGCTGTGGACGGGGGTGCGGCTGTTCTTCCGCGTCGCTCACGACATCATCCTGGCCGGGGCGGGCTGGGTGATCATGACGGTAGGGCCGCAGCTGGTCTTTGTGCTCTACCCGGAGCTTTTCGTTGCCGAATGGAATACGCCGTTCTTTCTGCTGCTGCAGATTTCGCTGGCTATCGTCTCGATCCTGGGTGCAGTGGTGATGATCCTGGATATCCTGCAACGCCCGCCGCGTCCGCGCCCCTGGACGCTGCGGGATGTCCTGGCAACGCTCCTGAGTTTTCCGCTGTTGCCTCTGTTGACGCTGGTGGTGCTGGCCATCCCGACCATCCAGGCGCAGACGCTGCTTCTGCTGGGTATGCCGATCCAGTTCAGAGTCACTAAGAAAGTCTGAACAAGGCCGGGGCGCTGATGAGCGCCCCGGCGTGTGATTTACAACGTGGGTAAGGCGGGTTGCTGCGGTTTAGGTCAGGAACATCGGCATGCCGAAGACGTGGCGGATCTTGGGCCGGTATTCCTCGATGTCATACAGTTCCGGCACGTTAACCCGCTTGATGCCCTGCGACAGCGTCGAGATCGGGATGTCGCTGTAGACGCCGCGCTGCAGGCAAACCAGGCGGCCCGATTCGCCGCGTTCCACCAGTCCCATGGCCATCTGGGCGTAGTTGGCTGCGACCATCAGGTCGAGCGAATCCGGGGCGCCGGAGCGCATCAGATAGCCGATCTTCTGGTAGAGGATGTTTTCGCCGGTCAGGGCCTTAATCTCCTCGCCGACGATCTCGCCGATGCCGCCGAGCTTGCGGTGGCCGTAAGCGTCTTCCTCGCCATACTCAACGGGGATACCACCCTGCTGGTGCGCGCCCTCGGAGATGGTCAGCATGGCGTAGTTGCTGGGGTTGTCGCGCTTGTCCTTGAGGATCAGTTCAGCGACGCGCTCGATGTTGAAGGGCACCTCGGAGATCAGGGCGCGGTCGACGCCGGCCAGGTAGGCGGAGATCAGCGAAGTCTCACCGGAGTTGCGGCCAAACAGCTCGACAATGGCGATCCGTTCGTGCGAACCGGCAGCGGTACGCAGATTGTGGATGAATTGCACGCTGCGGGTCACGGCGGTGGAGAAGCCGATGCAATAGTCGGTCCCATAGACGTCGTTGTCCATTGTCTTGGGGATGGCGATCACGCGCACGCCTTCGTTGTGCAGCCGCTCACCGTAGCTCAGGGTGTCATCGCCGCCGATCGGGATCAGGCAGTCAATCCCCAGCGCCTCAATCACCTTCAGCACATGCGGCGTGAAGTCCTGGGGGCCTTCGTACACCTTGCCCTCTTCCCGCAGGAATTCCGGGATGGCGTTGGGCTTGACGCGGGCAGGGTTGGTCCGGGAGGTGTGCAGGAAGGTGCCACCGGTGCGGTCCACCCGGCGCACAGCCTGACGGTCGAGCGGGACGACGCAGCGCCAGTTTTCGCGGTCATCCTCGAGGTTGTATTCCAGCAGGCCGGCCCAGCCCCGCCGGATGCCGAGAACTTCATAGCCGTTGTCAATAGCACGGTTTACAATGGCTTTGATGGCGGGGTTGAGTCCCGGCACATCACCCCCGCCGGTCAGTACGGCGATACGCATAGACGGTTCTCCTTATTGCATCCACACCTGGATTGTGGTGGCCTGTGACAGTTGGCTTTGCACTGGAAAACGCCGGAAAGATGTTACCACAAAGCTGCTCAAACTCACACTGAAATTGTGATCTCCTGCTGGGCAGTTTGTGAGTGTTGGACTGGCAAAGGCATCAGCCGGGCATTACAGCAACCGGCAATGGGGCAGGGCATCAGGGAGGAATCATGACTCATGTGATCACCGGCCTGTGCAATCGCTCTGGCGGCTGTGTGCGGGTATGCCCGGTAGATTGCATCGTCCCCGGCCAGCCGCCTGAGCAGTGGCCGTACTACTACATTGATCCGGACGCCTGCATCGATTGTGGCGCCTGTGTGGACGCCTGTCCCTATAACGCCATCTGGCCGGAGTCAACCGTCCCTGACTTCCTGAAAGCCGATATTCAGGCCAATTACGATTACTTCCGGCTGGGGCCGGGGTACGGTGGGCGTCGCTCAAACGCCTGACACGCTTATTGTCGCCCGGTCTCAAACGCGGTATGCTGAGCTTTGCGCCGTCTGGATTGGAGTACTGAACTGTGATCTCCCGGCTGTTCGCTGCGACACCGGACATTCTGCTGGCCTACGATGGTCTGCGCCGCCGCGAGAATGAGGTCTTGCTGCGGCTGCTGGATACCCTGCCGCGCGTCGATGGCCTGTCTCCGGCGGTGATCGATCAGGCGCGGGACGCGGTCTTCCACACCGATCATCCGTTTCTGCTGACCCTGATCGGGCCTTTTGGCGCGGGGAAGTCGACGATCATCAACGCCCTGCTGGGCGCTGAAGTGTTGCCCACCGGGCCGGTGCCCACGACCGACCATGTCACTATCCTGCGGCATGGGGCCAGCCTGGAACGCATGACCAGCCAGGACGGGATTGAGACCGTGTTTTACCCGGCTGATCTGCTTAAGACTATCAGTCTGGTCGATACCCCCGGCCTGGAATCGGTCTTTGCCCAGCACAGCGCCCGCACCGATTCCTTTCTGCATCGCAGCGATTGGGTGGTGATGGTGATGCTGGCCACCCGCGTGCTCACCGCCAGCAACCTGGAGTATCTTGCAGCTCTAAAGAGCTATGGCAAGAATGTACTGGTGCTGGTCAACCAGATCGACCTGCTGGAAGAAGAACAGCGCCGGACGGTGCAAACATTTGTGGAGAACCAGTGCGCGCTCCATCTTGGCGGGGAGCCGCCGGTGTTTCTGTTGTCGGCCCGGCAGGGCCTGGCAAGCCGCCAGGTGCAACCGCCGGATGTGGCCAGCTGGCAGGCCAGCGGTATGGCCGCACTGGAAGAATTCCTCACGCGGGCGCTGGATGACCGGGAGCGGCTCCGCCAGAAGCTCCAGACACCGCTGCAGATCGCCCGCCATGTGCTGACCGAGGCCGAGCAACAGGTGCAGGTGCAGCAGCGGGCGCTTGATCGTTATCGCAGCGTGCAGGAGAACATCGACGCGCAGATCGAGGCCGGGCGGGGGCAACAACGCCGCCTGGTTGATGGCGTGCTTGACAATGTGGCGGCAGTCTTTGCTGAGTCCGCTCAGCGTGGCGAAGACGCCATCCGCGAGCTATTCCAGCCGACCCGCGCTCTGGCGCAGGTGACCGCCGGGCTGGGCGAATTGATCGGGCTGGGCGGGCTGGCGCGGCGGCTGGGCGCGCGCAGCCATGCCGAAGCGGCCTTTGCGACGCACGAAGTGCTGGCTCCGCTGGATGAACTGCCAGGGCTGGTCGAGGAACTGGGGCCGCGCCTGGAAGGGCGCGATCTGCAGGACATCGATGATCTGGTGGTGTACACCAACAAAGCGCTGGCCGACCTGCCGGATGTCCTGCGGTCGCGGGTGATCGGCGAAGTGCGCGCGCCAGCCGCTTACGATCGCGAGCCGCTCCGCCGGGTGCGGGGACGGCTGGAGGAGATCGCGGCCAGCGCCCGCCATGTTGAGCCGGAGCGGCTAGACCGGGCGGTACGCAACGCGCTGGTGCTCCTGGCCGGCTGGGAACTGGCGATCGTCGTGGCCCTGATTCTGCTGGGGACGCTGTCTGTTGATTGGTCGGATGTGTTGACTCCTCTGTTGTTGGTGATGGGGGCGCTGGCGCTGATGTTCCTGGGCGTGGCGTTAATGGCTTTCCGGGGGCATCAGCTGGCCCGGCGCTTCAGCGAGCGGATGGTCGATCTGTCCCGGCAGTATCAGGCGGTCTTGCGAGAAGCAGCCGAGGAGCAAATTGCCCAGGGCGTCAAGTTGCGTCAGGATGTCGCCGCGCCTTTCACGCGGTTAATCGACGCCCAGGTTACCCGCCAGAGCGAGCTAGCGGCAGACCTGCGCCGGCTGGAGGGCGAACTTTCCGCCATTGCCGGGGAGATTGGCGGTGTCTGGGAGCGCCCGGCCTGACGAGGCGGGATGCTTTACTGGTTGCCGGGGGGGGCGCGCACGGATTGTGGTGGAGTGTGAATGGTGGTGAGTGAGCTGAAGCTTGATGGCCCGCTGGCGGCGCTCCGCGAGCGGGAGATTCGACTGCTGCATGAGATCGGTGATGCGCTGGCGCGTGTGCTCCCCGACGGTGAGGAAGCTCGTCGGCGTCTGCGCGATGTGGCGGATGACCTGCGCGATCTGTTCTTCATGGTGGTCGTCGTCGGCGAATTCAACTCTGGCAAGTCGTCGTTCATCAACGCCTTGCTCCAGGATGACCTGTTGCCGACCGGGATCACGCCGACCACCGAAGTCATTGAGCTGATCCGTTACAGCGAGACGGCGACCCGGCGGCCAGAGGTGCGTCCGGATGGCGTGCGCGTCTGGGGGCACCCGAACGTTGGCGGGCCGGGGATCGTGCTGGTCGATACGCCGGGCACTGGCTCGGTCTTTGCGCGGCACGAGCAAACTGCCCGTGGCTTTCTGCATCGTAGCGATCTGGTGATCTTTGTGCTCTCGGCCAAGCATGCCTTTGCTGAGACCGACCGGCTGTATATGGAGTTGCTGCGCAATTACGGGAAGAAGCTGGTCGTGGTGGTGAATCAGATTGATCTGCTCGCTCCGCGGGAGCAGGCGGATGTGCGGCGTTTTGTGCAGGCCCAGATCGAACAGCGCCTGAACCTCAAGCCGTTGATCTTCATGGTGTCAGCACGGCGGGCGCTGGAAGGGCAGGCGGATAGCGGGCTGGAGGCGGTGCAGGCGCACCTGCGGGCGACCTTTGCTCAGGTCCCGCCAGCCCGGCAGAAACTGCGCACTCAGCTGGAATTTGCGGCTCGCAGCATTGAGGATGGCCAGCAGGCTCTGCGCGACCGACTGGCGTTGGTCGGGCGTAACCGCGAGCAGACCGACCGGATTCAGCAGGAACTGGAGACCTACGCCCAGAGCATGGACTCGCGCCTGCGCACCAGCACAGAGGAACTGGCACGCATCTTCGAGGGAGTGCGCCAGCGTGGGATGGACTTTGTGGACCGGCACTTCAAGGTGCGGATCAGAGGGCGGGCGCCGGATGCCGCGGCCCTGCAGCGAGAGTTTGTGGAGGAGGTGATCGGGCGCTCGCTGGATCAGATCGCCGACCTGGCCAGTGACTATGTCAACGCCCAGGTTGACAGCAACCGTCGCTACTGGCAGGGCATCATCGCCCGGCTAAGCCAGTTACAGGACCTGGTTCAAGCGCAGGTTCACGGCGTGGACGGCAGTGTTTATACCGAGCAGCGGGTTGCCCTGCAGGAGGCGATTGCCATCGCCGATGCAGAGATGGGCGCCTACTCCAACGCTGAGATGCTGGCCGTCATGCAGGAACGGTTCCAGGCGAATCTGACCGGTTTCAGCTCCAGCGCCGGGCTGAGTGTGCTGGGGGCGCTGGCGGCGGCGCTGGGCATTGCTACACCGGGAGCGCTGACCGTACATGCCTTCGCCCTGCTGGGCGCGGTGATCGGCATCCCGGTAGCCATCGGCGGCGGAGCTTTTGCTGTCTACTACTGGCGACGGCTGCGCCGCGATGTGAAGGCGGACTTCACCAACCAGCTTGACCTGCTGGAAAAGGGCTACCGCCGGGCGATGGCCGAACTGACCGACCGCGAGCGTAACCGCCTGCTGCAGTATGGGCGGCAGATTCTGGAGCCGGTGCTCAGCCACTTTGCGGTTCTGGCGGAAAATACGCAGCGCGATCTGGCTGTTCTGGAGGATCTGGCCGAACAGGTGAACGGGCTGCAGCAGGAACTGGATGCGATCCCCGCAGCGTCGGAAGAGGCGTCAACTGTTTGAGGTGCGATTCTGAAATCGGAATGAATTTTGCTGGACAGGCCTACCGTTGCGGTTTACACTGGTTTAAGGATCGCGTTCGAACGGGTAGGTGAAATGATCTGCGGACACTGTGGGGCGGTCAACCGGGAGGGCGAATTGATCTGCCATGCCTGCGGGCAGATGTTAATGATTCCTGAGGAGACCCGTCGCCTTAAAGTCAGCGGTGGGCTGGTCCCTGAACGGGAGCGCAAGCAGACCACCGACCGGTTGAGGACGATCACCTTTGAGGTGGATAACGTCACCTATGATTTCCCCGTGCAGAACGGGGACGAAATCCTGATCGGGCGTGGCGCCCTGGGTACCGCGTCGAATGTCGCCGTGCTTGATCTGACCGCCGTCAACGGCAGCGAGCGGGGTGTTTCCCGCAAGCATGCAATGGTCAAGATTGAAGGACATTCTGCATACCTGATCGATCTGGCCAGTACCAACGGTACCTTTCTCAACGGTCGCCGGTTGGAACCGCAGCACCGCCATCTCCTGTATACGGATGATATTGTCCGTTTTGGGGCGCTGGAAGCGCGCATCAAGCTCTCCTGACAGCGCGGCGCTGGCGGCTGTACCCTGCTTCCTTTCCGGCGTACATCCTGTTTATCCCAACTGCTTGTTGTTTGTTCGCCAGGTGGTAAACTTCTGCGCGGCTTGGGATCGCGCAGGTGTAGCTTTATGGAGCCAGGTATGTCATTTCACGTCCTTATTCCGGATAAACTCAGCCGTGAGGGCCTTGAGATTCTGCAGGTGGTGGAAGGTTTTCGTCTGACGGCGGGTTCGCTTTCCCGCGCTGAGGCAATGGCCGCAGCAGCTGACGCCGACGCGCTGATTATCCGCAGCGCCACGCGGGTGGATGCTGAGTTTCTGGCTGCCGCGCCGCGCCTCAAGGCTATTGCCCGCGCCGGCGCCGGTGTGGATAACGTCGACCTGGCGGCGGCGACCGCGCGGGGCATCCCGGTGATGAATACGCCCGGCGGCAACACCATCGCTGCAGCGGAGCATACCTTTGGCCTGCTGCTGGCGCTGGTCCGCCACATCCCGCAGGGGCATCAGGCTTTGCTGGAAGGACGCTGGGAACGCGGCTTGATGGGGACGGAACTGCAGGGTAAGACGCTGGGCGTCATCGGACTGGGGCGGATTGGCCGGGCCGTCGCCCGGCGCGCGGTGGCTTTTGACATGCGGGTGCTGGCGTACGATCCCCGCCTGCAGATTGGCGAGGAACGGGAAGGTGCGCTTTCCGTCACCCTGGATGAACTGCTGGCCCAGAGTGATATCATTTCACTGCACGCTCCAGCCAATGATAGCACGCGCCAGATGATCAACGCGCAGAGCATCGCCCGGATGAAGGACGGTGTGCGGATCATCAACACGGCGCGTGGGGCGCTGATCGATGCGGAGGCGCTGGCGGAAGCGATTCGCGCAGGCAAGGTGGCCGGGGCGGCGCTCGATGTCTACCCGCAGGAGCCTCCGGCGGCGGATTATCCACTGATCGGGTTGCCCGGTGTCATCCACACGCCCCACCTGGGGGCCAGCACCCATGAAGCGCAAATTGCCGTGGCTGTTCAGGCGGCGGAGCAGATTCGTGACGGGTTGCTGTATGGCGACTTTCGTAATGTCGTCAATGTTGATGTGTTGCCCGCGCTGACCGCTGGCGGTTAGGCGCGCGCAGGCGCGATACCGGGGACGTGCCAGATGGATTCCCTGCCACAAGCTGGCCCGACGATCACCTTGCTGTGCGCGCTAGCCTGCGGTCTGCTCATCCTCGCTGGCGGTATCGGCTTTGTGATCGTGCGTTCTGGCGTGGTGGCGCGGCTGTTCGGCTCGCTTGAGGCTGGGAACGAGGCGCCTGTGCCGCATCGCGTCGTCAGGCGTCCCCTGCGCACCAGGGCGGATCAGATTCGGACGCAACTGGATCGGGAGTTTGATGCCCGGCTGGGCGGGGACCCTTCGGTTCCCGCCCCTGATGTAAGCGTCACACCCACCAGCCGGTATGCCCGCGCCGCAGACGAGGGGCTTGATGACCCTGTGCCCGGGGTAGGGCGGACGACTTCAGCGCGCCGTCGCTTCCGCCGTGGGCTTGACGACTACGATGATGAGATGGACGCCTACTTTGACGATACGGAGCTGTCATAGCGGCCGGTGAGCGCCTGACCCGCGTTGGTGGCGAGTGGGGTGGCTCTTGTATAGCTATCCCTCCCGGCCAGTCAGCAGGGGGTATTCTCCCTCGGGAACGTTTTCTATTGAGCAAACCATATCCCATTGGCGATATGTTGCGAGTGAGTGCGGGCGATTGTGGGCTGCGCGGGCGTTAGTGTACAATGGCTACAGCGTAAGCGCTGAAGCGTACGCTTGAGCCTGGCGCACAAAGGACAGGGATGGCCGCATGTCCGGGGAACAAGCCATTCAATACCTGCAACAGGGAATCGCCGCCGCCAAAGCTAAGAGAACAGAAGAAGCGCGTCGGCTGCTACAGACCGCCATCCGCCTCGATCCTGAAAACGAAACAGCCTGGCTATGGCTGGCCAGCGTAGCTAAAGATAACCAAGAGCGCATCTTCTGCCTGCGTCAGATTCTGCAGATCAACCCGCGGAACGAGCTGGCGATCAAAGGGCTACAGGCGCTGGGTGTTGCTGCTGGTGACCAGCCTCAGGCGGCCGCCAGACCCGTCGCCTCCAGCGTTCCCCGCCCCACAGCGGAGCGCATCAAAGCGGCGCAGCGTGCGCTTGGCCCGATTATTCAGAGCGCCACCGAGCGGGAAGACCCTTACGCTCAAATCCAGTGGGTGCACAAGCGACGCAACCGCGCCGGCGAGCGGGCTGCTACTCTGTTCACCATCGGCATTCGTGTGGTTCCGGTGCTGCTGATCGTCGGCCTGCTGGCCGCCGGCGCTTACTTCGTCAGCACGAATCCCAACGCGATTGCCCTGGCTCCTACCTGGACGCCCAGCCATACGCCGACGGTTACGCCCACACCGACGCCCGGCTACACGCCGACGCCTTCGCCTACCCCGCGCCTGACGTATACCCCCAGCCCGGCGATCGATCCCAGTTTACCCAGAGGTGATCTTGCCGCCGGGATGACCATCACACCGGTCTACCCGCGTTTCCTGGAAGGACGTGTCATTCAGGAAGCCGTGATGCTCATCGACGCCGGGCGTGATAGCGTTGCCTTGCCCACGCTTTCCGCCCTGCGGGAAACGCTGCTGGAAACGAGCAACAATCCCAACCCGTTCTACTATGAGGCGATCGCGCTGACCAACCTGGGCGACACCGAACGCGCCGAGCGCGTGCTCCAGGAAGGCATCGAACGGCTGGAGCGCCTGGGCGCTAACACGGGACTGCTGCATGCTGGCCTGGCCTATGTCTACGCGGCCAGGGGGAACTACCGAGCCTCCAACGAGGAAGCGGACCTGGCTCTGACCGGTGATCCAGCTCTGGTTCAGCCATACTATACGCTGGTTCGGAACGCACTGGCTACCGAAAACTACCAGGAAGCAAGCCGCCTGCTCAACGAGGCTCAGGATCGCCATCCGGCGGATGTTAACCTGTGGCTGCTGCGCGGTGAGCTGAATCTGCTGCGCGGTCAGCCGGCTGAGGCCCAGCAGAATGCGCGTGTGGCCCTCTATATTGATCCCGGCGCTGAAGAAGCCTACTTGCTCCAGGCTCGCGCCGATATCGCCTTTGGCGATTACGGGCTGGCTGTGCTGCACCTGCAGGATTACCTGTTCCTCTATCCCGGCAGTATCCAGGGCTGGACAATGCTGGGGGACGTGCGCACGCTGGAAGGCAACGATATGCTCGCCATTGAGGCCTACAGCCGCGCCGTCAACACTGAGCAGATCACGGCGGAGCAGTTCCCGGCGCTCATGGCCCGCGCGGCGCTGTTTACCCGCCTGCACCAGCCAGAGCGGGCCTATGCCGACTATACCGCCATCCTGGACGTCAACCCGGATGACACAGCGGCGCGGGAAGGTCGCGCCCGCGCCGCTTACCAGGCGGGGCGCTTTGGCGAGGCGATTGAGGATATTGACATTCTGCTGGCTGATGCGCCGAGCCGTTACGATCTGCGCCTGTTGAAAGCGCAGGCTCTGGTTGATGGGGCCAACCCGCGCAACGAGGATGCCTACCGCCGGGCGCTCCGCGACGCGCTGAATATCCTGGCTGGCGGCTTCCCGACTGTACTGGGGGCCGATCTGCGGCCAGTCGCCCTGGAATATCGCGCGCGTATCCTGCTGGAACAAAGGCAGTACCGCAGCGCCCTGGCTGATATCGATGCGGCGCTGGCTGCGCGGGAGTCCGGCTCGCGCCATTATCTGCGCGGGCGAATCCAGGAGGCGCTGGGCAACGAAGAAGAAGCCATTCGTGAGTATGACTGGGTGCAACGCTGGGGCCGCATTTACGCCTATCCCTTCCTGCCGGACGCTATCGCTCGGCTCGAGGCACTGGCGGCGCAGAGCTGATCACTTGCCACAATACACAGCGGGGGACAGACGCTCTGTCCCCCGTATATTGTTTTAGCCGAGGTCAGGTGGGGTAGGTTCAGGTTTGGGATGCGTTGCCGCCGCTGCTGCGGTCTTGAAGCCTTCCAGCGCCCGAACTACGGCTGCCAGCGCCTCGTCACTCTCCGGCGCTTCGCCATAATGGACGCGCACATAGGCTTCGGTGATGATATCGATGGCTTCCTGCGCCTGCGGAAAGGCGGCCTGCAGCACGCCGCGATACTCGTAGGGTGTCTGGGAAGCGCCGCGCGGATAGCCAAGCTTACCTGCCTGGCGCACCATCTGCGCGTAGGCGCGGCGCACCGTCAATGCCGCCAGCAGGTCGCGCCCCAGGCCGAACTGGCCAATCGTGTTGAGCGCCCGGTTAACCGCGTCGACGCCGCGCCGGAGCATATCACGCAGACTGCCCAGCACGTCCCCTTCCAGGTCTTCGCGCTCTTCGCCCTCCTGTAGCGCGGCGCGTTGCTGCCGCCGCAGGGTCAGCACGATCACGGCCACGACCAGCAATAACACCAGAATGCTCAGGCAGGTCTCGATGCCGCCGATGGCCGCCAGAAAGTCCTGTAGCCGGCGGAGCAATTCTTCCAGGCGGGTTGTTTGCTGTGGCTCGCCCTGTTCGATCAACGATCCCAGGCCGAGCACTTCCTCCTCACTCAGCACGCCGCTGGCTGTCAGCGCCTTGACGATTGCCTCCACAACCACGCCCAGCACCAGGAAGACGGGCATCATCAGCAAGGTGAACAGGAAAAGCACGGCTGCCAGCAGTGGTTCCAGTAACTGCCGGAAGGTGGCCGGATCCAGCCCACCCACCAGCACCGTGATCGCCACGCCCAGTAAGGTGATCCCGCTCACGGCCAGGATCATGAAGGCCGTCCAGCGCGGCCCAAAGGCTACGGCTACGCCGCCGGACTCGCGCAGGGCGATGGCACGGGCCAGGCTGGTTCCCAGCAGGCCAAAGAAGAAGAAAGGCGGCAACGCAGAGAGCATCACCGGTCGGGCGACCGGCAGCAGGGAGGCTGCGGCAAAGAACAGAATGCCCAGCCGCATGCCAAAAGCCAGCCGTGTCGGCGTGGGCGGCACCAGCGCCAGGCGCAAGCCGCGCCACCACAGCAGGCCGATCATGATCAGCGCCGGGATGAACGGCGGCACCGTCACCATCGGGATGGGATCGACGTTATCGCTGATCGGGGTTACGACCGTCGGTTGGTGGGCCGTGGGGAATACCACGCCTACGGTAGTCAGCAGCGCCAGCACCAGCGCCGCGACGAAGACGATTTGCCGCAGGTTCTCCCACATGCCACGGGAATCCAGCAGCCGCACGATCAGCAACGCAGCGACGATGTTGGCCGCCACATAGAAGAGCACCAGCGGCGGGGCGGAGTCCTGTGCCCCGGCGATTATCACCACAAACCAGGGGGCCAGCCACATCGCTTCGGTCAGGGCAGCCAGCAGATGGGTCGCTTCCAGCCGGAGCTGCAGACGGGTATATGGCAGGGAAGGATCGTGCAGGCGACGGAACAGGTTCACGGCTGCGCCTCCGACCGGGCGCGCTCGCGCAGGAAACGCTGGCGAGGCGTCAGGGCTTCTTCCTCATCGCTGCCCTCAGATTCCAATACCGGCGGTTCCTTCTGGATCGGCAGGTGATGGATCAGGACGCCGGGGATGTCTGGCGGCGCATCCTTGCCCAGGGTCAACAGGACAATCCGGCGACCACTGTCCCGCAGACGGAGGATCGCCATGTGCAGCGCCTCGTTGACAAAAGCCGTGATCAGCACCAGTGTGGCGCCCCACGGCAGACGCGGGCTTTCCTCCAGCAGGAAAGCGCCGAAGTCCTGTGTGACGATGTAACTGACCCCGGCCAGAGTCTCCAGGATGCGCGTCAGTTGCAGGCGGTTGCGGCCCGGCGGCACCCGGAACGGCTGGTCAGCGTGGGCGAGTGTCCCGTTCGCTACCACGCCCACGGCATAGTCCTGCTCTGTCGCCCAGGAGGCCAGTGACGCGGTTGTGCTGACCAGGTATTCCAGCATGTCCGGCCAGAAGCCATGCCAGTGCCGTTCGAAGGTGGCCACATTCAGGCAAAAGACCACGTTAGCGCTACGTGTCGGCTCGTAGACCCGGGTCTGCAGGGCGCCTGTCCGCGCTGTAGCTTTCCAGTGAATATGGCGCAGGTCATCTTGCGGCTGGTGATCGCGCACGCCCATGATCCGGTTGGGGTCTTCAAACAGGCGCTGGCGGACGCGCACGTCGCCGATCGGGTCTTTGACCGGCAAGCCCAGTTCTTCCAGCGTCTTGATCTCCGGGTAGACGATCAGGTAATCCGGGTGGCGCAGCTCACGGCCTCGCTCAAACAGGTTGAACGGATCGCCGGAAAGGGCATAGGCCGGGCCAATGGTGTAGATGCCACGCTGACGGGCGATCACAGGCAGTCTCCGCCGCACCCGCTGGTACCAGCGCAGGGTATAGGTGTTGGTCAGATAGCCGATCTCCGGCGTGGGCGCTTCATCCAGACGGCCTTCTTCAGCCGGGGCGCAGGCTAGCGGCCACTCATCCTCGACGCGCAGCCAGCCCACCGGGAGCAACTTGCGATTTTCCACAATGATCTGGACTTCTACCGTCTCGCCGGGAAAGACACGGCGATGCTCAAACTGGCGGCGGTACGTCACCTGGTTGAGCGCACCCCGGCTCCATAGCCAGGACGCGCCCACCACCACCAGCATGAAGCCGGTCAGGGTCACCAGGGCCAGGTTCTGGACGACCCCGCCGATGACAAACAGCAGCAGAGCCATACCCACCCAGCGGTGATCCAGCAGGCTGCGCACGGAGTCCCCTTCGGCAACGCGGCGGCTGCCGTTCAGGAGCTGTTTTTCCGCCTCCTCAAAGTCAAACAGGGCCACAGCTACGCTTCCACCGGCACGGGTACTGTGTTCACGATATCGGCCACAATCTCTTCTGGCTTGCGCCCGCGCAGGCGCATCTGCGGACTGAGCATAATGCGGTGCGTGATCACGTAGGGGGCCAGTTTCTTGACATCATCCGGCAGGACAAAATCGCGGCCATGAATGGCCGCCCAGGCCTGACTGGTGCGGTACAGGGCCATGGTTGCTCGCGGGCTGGCGCCCAGATCGACTTCCGGGTGCTCCCGCGTGGTGCGGATGACCTGCACGATGTAGTTGTGCACACTCGCTTCCACGCGCACTTCGCGCACCCCGGCGATCATGCGCAGCACCGTCTCTGGGTCAGTGACCGGTTGCAGGCTTTCCAGCGGATCGGATAGACGGAAGCGCGTCAGGATGTCGCGCTCTTCCTGCTCGGTCGGATAGCCGATGTCGATCTTCATCAGGAAGCGGTCGATCTGCGCTTCTGGCAGCGGGAAGGTCCCTTCCAGTTCAATCGGATTCTGGGTAGCCAGCACCAGGAAAGGCCGGGGCAATTTGTACGTTTGCAGGTCAACCGTGATCTGTCGCTCCTGCATGGCTTCCAGCAGGGCGCTCTGAGTACGCGGCGTGGCGCGGTTGATCTCGTCGGTCAGCAGCACCTGACTCATGATGGGGCCAGGGCGGAACTCGAACTCCTGCGTCTTCTGGTTGAAGAAGCTGATGCCCGTGACGTCGCCGGGCAGCAAGTCCGGGGTGAACTGAATCCGGCGGAAGGTCGCCCCCAGCGAAACCGCGATCGCTTTGGCCAGCGTAGTCTTGCCTGTGCCGGGGACATCTTCCAGCAGCACATGCCCTTCGCTCAGAATGGCCGTGAGCACCAGGTCGATGATGTCCGTCTTGCCCACAATAACGCGCTGCACATTCTCCCGTATCCGCCGGGCGGTATCCGCAATCATGAGGCTTCATCCTGTCTTATCGCGAGACAACAGTGGCTGTTCTGTAAACACGCCGAGTATAACCCGCAGAACCGCCTGCTCCCAAACATTCGCATTCTCTCAGAGCAAATGCGACTCAGCGAATTGAGCAGGCGTCATCATGGCCAGGGCAAGATGGGGCCGGCGATGGTGATAGTAGTTAAGGAAGGCATCAGCGGCCTGCTGGGCTTCGGCCAGCTGGTCGGCCCGGAAGTACCCACGACCAAACTCCTCCCGGCGCAGGGTGCCATTAAAGGCTTCAATGAAGGCTTG
>JAIOAT010000032.1 GCA_019873685.1 Chloroflexota bacterium | reverse complement strand
CCAGAATGGGACGCCAAAGCCCAGCAGCAGCGCGGCACGTGGTTCTAGCACCGGGCGCGCCCGCCACAAGCGGACGGCCTGCCAGCCCGCGCCCGCCACTCCCAGCACACCGCCCAGCAGAAAGTGCGACGGCGTCAGCGCCGGGCCGAGCAACATGGCCAGCGTCCGGCTGGCCTGGTCGGTCCAGCCGGTGGGCGGGATCAGGTAGCCGTAGGCCAGCAGGGCGTGCACGTACCACGGCCCCGCCGCCAGGAGCACTCCGCCTGCTATCAGCGCCGTCTCCCGTCCGCTGATGGCCCGCCCTGCTCCTGTGCCTCTGCGCCACTGCGTGAAGATGACCCACCCGGTCAGCGCTGCCGGGATCAGCAGCGCGCCGTTCTTGGTGAAGGCAGCCAGCCCGGCCAGCAGTCCGGCCAGCGCCGCATCAATCGCGCTTGACCGGCGGCTCAGCCGCCAGGCGAAGATCATCGCCAGCAGGGCATACGTCCCGGCGGGTACGTCGGTGTAGGCGGAGGCGGCCCAGTGCGGCAGGATCGGCGTCGTCGCCAGCAGGTAGGCGGCGGCCAGCCCGACCGCCCGGCCATACAGTTCGCGGCCCAGGATATATGCCGCGCCGATTTGGCTCACGGCCAGGACAGCGACGACAAAGCGGCCCGCATATTCGTGTGGCTGGCCGCCGACCAGGTGGGGATAGGCCATCGCCAGCGGGACAAGCTGCGGGTAGGCGTCATACGGCCCGGCCCCGCCAAAACGCCCGGTTGTGGCAAAGCGATAGGCCATCGGCCCGTAGAGGCTCAGCGCGTCATCCTCCCCGAAGGGCCAGTAGGCGGCGTTGAACAGCGTCAGGGCGATCACAGCGGCGATGACCAGCGACGCCGCAACCGCTGCCGGGTGGCGCTCAGTGTGCTGCGTCGGGGCAGGGGCGGGCGCTTCGGCGCGTGCCCGCCGCCAGACGTAGACGCCCGCGCCAGATAGCGCCAGCAGGAGCGCCGTCAGCGGCCCGGCGGCGGCCAGCGCCGGGGAGATCGCCGCCAGCAGCATCAGCAGCCAGCTCAGCCCGCCAAGGCTCAGGGCGGGCGTCAGGATGGCAACCAGCACGCGGTCGTTGTTCCCGCCATCGGGGGCGGGCGAACGCGCCAGCAGCCAGCGCGCCCAGGGATAGGCCCAGAGCAGGCTGAAGATCGTAGCCAGCCAGGGAATCAGTGCACCAATCATGCGCTTTCCTTTTGCGTGTTGCTGGCTCATTGTAGCAGGCCCGCCTGCCGCCGGCACGCCATTCCGCACGGTTTTTTGACATTTCAGCCTTTGGGTGACTATACTAGGGTACTACCTGTCGAGAGTGGAAGAGCCTGGGTGGGAAGATCAGGCCGGATGTACTGATTACCGGTCTTGATCGGCAGGCGGCGGCGCTTCAGTGAAGGGGGCTGCGGCAGCTTGACAGGCACTATGGGCTACTGCCGGGCGGTTGACCGACGGCATTGCGCATGAGCGAGCACGTTGCTTAAGCCTTTCTCTTCCTTTCGTCCCATTGTTCCTGCCACAGCGCAAACCACTCAGCCAGAGGGGGGATCGGCGGATCTGCCGCAACATCGGACCCCGGTCTCTGTCGTGTGATTCCTGTTGAGCGCCTTTCCGGCGCTGAGTCCGGAGGGCTATTGGTTCGCTCCAGAGCGAGGAGAGGAATACCATGAGGAAGCTGAATAGGGTTCTTCTGACCGGCCTGTTGCTGGCCCTGGCGCTGACCCTGGCGCTGCCGACAACGGCCCAGGGGCCAAAGGGCGGCATCATCCTGGAAGCCAGCTTCGGCGGCGATCCGGCCACCTTCAACCCCCTGCTGTGCACGGAGACGGGTTGCGCCCGGCTCATTGGTCTGATGATGCCCGGCACGATCGGCGTTGATCCGGAGATCGCGGCCCCGGCCCGCGTCGGTGAGAATCCCCGGGTGCGTGGCGCGCTGGTCAAGGATTGGCAGATCTCCGAGGATGGCACCGTCTACACCCTGACCTTCCGTGATGACTACTTCTGGACGGACGGCACCCCGGTCACGGCCTTTGACTACAAGTTCGCCTGGGATGCCATCGTCAGCGGCCAGACCGACACCAACCTGGGTTATGTCCAGGATGTGATCGCCAGCGTCGAGGCGCCCGATGCAACCACCGCTGTGGTCACGCTCCACGAGCCGGACTGCAACGCCCTGCTCTACATCGGCTACATCCAGGTGATCCCGTCGCACCTCTTCAGCAATGACTTCACTCAGTTCAACGACAACCCCTGGAACTTCGAGCCGACCGTGACCGCTGGCCCCTTCACCTTCGGGCAGATGCGTTCCGGCGAACTGGTCAGCCTGCTGGCCAACCCGAACTACGTTGACGCCGAACTGGGCTATGTCAACTCTGAGGGCTTCATCTACAAGAACGTGCCCGATGCGACCGTGATGGTCGAGCAGTTCCTGGCCGGTGAAGTCAACCTGCTGGATAGCCCGGCGGTCAACCGCCGTTCGGACATCCGCGCTGCCGCTGAAACTGGCGCGGTGCAGGTCTATGCCTACCCCGGCAATGCCTGGGACTACATGACCTACAACCTGGCCAACCCGGCCAATCCGCAGCCCGGCCTGGACGAGAACGGCAACGAGATCGTGCAGGAACCGCACCCGATCTTCGGCGATGTGCGCGTCCGCCAGGCGCTGGCCCATGCCGTTGATCTGGAAGCGATCATCGATGGCGCGGTCTTTGGCGAAGGCACAGCCATGGCCTCGACCGTGATCCCGGCCTCCTGGGCCTTCGACGAGACTCTGGAGCCGTATCCGTATGACCCGGCCAAGGCGACCGAGATGCTGGCGGAGGCGGGCTGGGTGGATACCGACAACGACGGTGTGCTGGAGGCGCAGGGCGCCCTCTATGCTGAGGACGGGACCGAGTTCCGCTTCACCCTGTACACCAACGAAGGCAACACCCGTCGCGCGGCTGTCGGCACGATCATCCAGGACGAACTGTCCCAGATCGGCGTCGCGGTGGACTTCCAGACGATTGACTGGAACACCATGCTGGACATCATGTATGCCCAGACCTACGACGCCATCATCCTCGGCTGGCGGCAGGGCTACCCGGATGACCCCGACTTCACCCAGATCTTCTCCATCCAGTCGGATGTGCCCGGCAGCGGTGATAACACCGGCTCGTACCACAACCAGCGGGTGGTGGATCTGATGCGTGAGGCGCGTCGCGTGCCCGGCTGCGGCCTGGAAGATCGGGCGGCCATCTACGCCGAGTACCAGCGCATCGTCAAGGAAGACCAGCCGTACATGTTCCTGTACGCCATTGACGGCATGTATGCCGCCAGCTCCAAGGTTGAGGGCTGGAACCCCTATCCCAGCAACATGTTCTGGAACGTCGACGCCTGGTCAGTCATGCCCTAACACTGGGCTGCAAAAAATAAATTACGGGACGCCGGGGCCGGCTGGCTCCGGCGTCCCCGTCCCTGCTGCTGGCGATGCACCTTTTTCGGTTGCGCCGCCATCGAATTACTGATGAGTCTCAACCGAAAACGATGCATACCTCCGTTGACTCCCGCCCGTCCCTGCCGTTATGATTGGAGGATGAGCCGGACCGGCTCTTTGTACAGGAGAAGCTAAGAGGCTTCAATCATGGTCAAGTATACAATTCGGCGCCTGATTCAGGCGCTTCCGACTCTGTTCGGAATCACCATCCTCTCTTATCTGCTGATGACCGCCGCGCCCGGCGGCCCGGTGGCCGCGCTCACCTTCGGCCAGCGGATCACGCCGCAGGAGCGTGAAGCGATGGCCGCCCGTCTGGGGGTCAACGATCCCTGGCCGGTGCAGTACCTGCGCTGGCTGCTGGGGGATGACTGGATGCGCTGGGACAGCGATGGCGACGGCGTGTCCGATGGTTCATTCCTGATCCCGCTGGATGCTGATGGCGATGGCGAGCCAGAGCCGCCTGGCACCCGGCTGGGGATCATCCGGGGCGACTTTGGCACGTCGTTCTATGCCCGCCGACCGGTGCTGCAGGTCATCGTGGAGCGCATCCCGGCCACGCTGGAACTGGGGCTGGCCTCGCTGCTGGTTGGCCTGATTGTCGGTGTACCTATTGGTATCATCGCCGCTGTCCGGCGGGGCGGCCTGTTTGACAACTTCACCCGGATCATGGCCGTCATCTTCAACGCTGTGCCGATCTTCTGGCTGGGACTGATCCTGATCCTGATCTTCGGCAGTATGCTTGGCGTGCTGCCAATGGGTAGCCGCTGCGCGCCGACGTTGATCGGCGATTGCCCGCCCATCTACGCGCGGCTGAACTACCTGTTGCTGCCCATGCTGGTGCTTTCAACCGGCGGCATTGCCGGTTATTCCCGCTATATGCGCACGGCGATGCTCGACGTGATCGGGCAGGATTACATCCGCACAGCCAAAGCCAAAGGGTTGCGCCCCCGCCAGGTCTGGTTCGGCCATGCCGCCCGCAATGCCCTGATCCCGCTGGCAACCTTCCTCGGCCCGGCGATTACCGGTCTGCTGGGCGGGGCGGCGATCACCGAGACGATCTTCTCCTGGCCGGGGCTGGGGCGTCTGGCGGTGGCAGCCGTTGTCCAGCAGGACTACCCGGTGGTCATGGCCGTCGTGATCATGACGTCTATCGCCACCATCCTGGGGTATTTGCTCTCCGACATCCTCTATGCGTGGATTGACCCGCGCATCCGTTTTGATTAGGCAGGGGCTGTAAGCTATGGCCGCACAAACCACCATCAAACCTGTGAATCTGCAGGAAGAAGAAGAACATCACGTCAGTGAATCGCTGTGGGCGACGGCCATGCGCCGCCTGCGCCGCGACTACCTGACACAGATTGCCATTGCCGTCATCCTCCTGCTCGCTCTCCTGTCCATCCTGGCCCCAACGATCAGCCAGTATGTCCTGCATGTTGACCCCAACCGCACCGATATTGCCAACAAGTTCCTGGGGATCGGCGCACCGGGGCACATCCTGGGCACCGACGACCTGGGCCGCGACCACCTGTCCCGTCTGCTGCATGCCGGGCAGATCTCGCTGGGCATCGGCTTCGGCGCAGCCATTCTGACGATGACCATCGGGCTGACGCTGGGCATCGTGACGGGCTACTATGGCGGGGTTGTCGATGACCTGATCAACTGGCTGATCACGACGCTGGACTCAATCCCCTCGCTGTTCCTGCTGCTGATCATTGCCGCGGTGCTTTCACCCTCGGCGGAAGCGCTGGTGCTGGTGCTGGCGCTGATCGGCTGGACGGGGGTGATGCGCCTGGTGCGCGGCGAGACGATCGCGCTCCGCTCACAGGAGTTCATCGTCAGCGCGCGTTCGATCGGCGCCTCTGACCTGCGGATCATGTTCGTGCACATGCTCCCCAATCTGTTCTCAATTGTGGCGGTGACCCTGGCGATCAACATCGGCAACCTGATCCTGGTCGAATCCGGCCTGAGCTTCCTGGGGCTGGGGGTCAAGCCGCCCACGGCCACCTGGGGCAATATGCTGACTAACGCGCAGACGTTCTTCACGAAGGGCCCGCACCTGGTGGTCATGCCGGGGCTGCTGATCGTAATCACCGTGCTGTGCCTGTACATCATCGGGGATGGCATCCGCGACGCCTTTGACCCGCAGATGCCGCGCTAAACTGGCGCGTATGAACGGGTGTGCACACGCAGCAGGCCGGGGAGATCGTTCCCCGGCTGCTGTGTTTTTCGGGCGGATAGCTGTGGAAAGCAGGCAGTGCTGCTAAAATCGTTCGTAGTAAGCAGTACGTTCAGCCCGGCGGGACGGGCTTGAAAGAGGGTTTGTTCCATGACCAAGACAGCGCTGGTATGTGGCGCAGGTGGCTTTATCGGCGGGCATCTGGTCCGCAAGCTCAAAGCGGAAGGCTACTGGGTGCGCGGCGTGGACATCAAGGAACACGAATT
The DNA here is from genome assembly GCA_019873685.1 of Chloroflexota bacterium. GTDB lineage: Bacteria > Chloroflexota > Anaerolineae > Aggregatilineales > Ch27 > Ch27. The sequence goes on along the minus strand of JAIOAT010000032.1, from coordinate 33,871 downwards.
CATGCCCAGCGCCGCTGACGAGTTCCTGTTGCTGGACCTGCGGGAGGAGCCGAACTGCCAGGCCGCCCTGCGCCTGGGCGACGGCACCTTTGACGAGGTCTACCAGCTGGCAGCGGATATGGGCGGCATGGGCTTCATCCACACCGCCGAGTGCGAGATCATGCACAACAGCGCCCTGATCAACATCCACATGATCCATAACGCTGCGCAGATGGGTGTGCCGCGCTACTTCTTCTCCTCGTCGGTGTGCGTCTACCGTGATATGAAGCCCGGCGAGCCAGAGATGACCGAGGCCGAGGCCATCCCCGCCAACCCGGATAACGAATACGGCTGGGAGAAGCTCTACGCCGAGCGGATGGCGATGGCTTACGCCCGCCACCATGATATCAAGGTACGTATTGCTCGCTTCCAGAACTGCTATGGCCCCTATGGTACGTGGCGGGGCGGGCGGGAAAAGGCCCCCGCTGCCATCTGCCGCAAGGTCGCCGAGGCCGAAGATGGCGGCACGATCGAGGTGTGGGGGGATGGTACGGCCATTCGCTCGTATACCTATGTGGACGACATGATCGATGGCATCTACCTGCTGATGCACTCCGACCTGGAGGGCGCGGTCAATATCGGCTGCCCGCAGTACGTCACTGTGGATGAGCTGGTGGCGACCGTGGCGGAGGTGGCCGGCAAGCGGATCCACATCCGGCATGTTGAGGGGCCGGTTGGCGTACAATCGCGCAACTTCAGCAACGAGCGGATCTATTCGCTGGGCTGGCGGGCCAGGTACTACCTGAAGGACGGCATCGCCCGCACTTACCCCTGGATCGAGGAGCAGGTGCGGGCCGCCCGCGGCGGGTAATCCGTCCGGTCGGTGATCGCCGGGAAGGGTATTGCACGGCGGCAGGGGACAACCCTGCCGCCTTTGTTGTTACGTTTGCGGCCGGTGGCCTAGCGGTCGGTGAATTCCTGCTTCCAGGTGCGCAGACCAAAGCGGCTGAGATAGATCGGGATGTTGCGGAAGAGCGGGTTTTCCTGCTCGATCTCGCGGATCATGGCCCGCTTCTGGTGGGATTGCGGGCCGCAGAGCAGCGTCACCGAGCCGCCTTCGCCGCCCGCACCGTTGAGCTTCCAACCCAGCGCGCCGTATTCCCTGGCGATCTCGATCACCCGCTTGGCGTCGGCGCTGACCAGGGCGCTGTTCAGGCGCTCCTGGGCAGCAGTGTTCTCGATCATCGCCTGGCCCAGCGCGACGAAATCCCCGGCGTAGAGGGCGTCCCGTGACTTTTCTGCCGTGACGCGCAGGTCGTTGAGCTGGCGGCAGTCCGGGCCAACATCTTCCAGTTCGCGGATGACCTTCTCATGCACCTGCGAAGAGTCGTGGGTGTGGCCCAGATAGATCAGGGCCAGGCGGCGCTCCAGTTCCCACCAGATGCTATTGGGCACGACAATGGGCGAGACGGAAGCATAGGGGTAAAGATGCATCTCGATGAAATTGATCCCGCCGAACGCCGAGCAGAGCTGATCCTGAATCCCTGACTGGCGCTTGAGCATGTCGGTTTCCACGCGGTGGGCCATCTGGGCGACCTCATGCGGGCTGAGCTGGCCGGGCGTCAGGCGGTCGAGCGCCCCGACCAGGGCTACTGTCACTGCCGCCGACGTGCCAGTGGAAGCGCCCGCCGGGGCTTCTGAGAAGATGGTGACCTGCAGGGCAACATCGTCCGGTACGCGCATCAACTCAATGGTGGCTTCCAGCAGGGGGTGGCGATCCCAGCCGGGCAGGTCCGGGTTCATGACGTAGCGTTCGCCATAGTTTTCGGCGTAGATGATGATCCGCTCGTCCTGCCCATCATAGGGGTAAACTTCGATCTGCACTTCCACGTAGGGATAGACGCCGATGTTGAAGATCTTGCCGTACTTGGCGAACCAGGTATCCGTCCAGCCGCCATTGTCGCAGATGCGGATGGGGGCCACGCTGTTGATCACACACAGAGGGGTTCGCGCTTGATCTTGCATGGGGATTCGTCCTGTTACAGGCTGGTGGCGTTAACGCCGTGGCGCTGAAGAACGCTTCCATTGTACTCGAAAATCCGCCAGCGGCCCCTGAATGGCCGAACGCGAACGTGCATAGCTTTGACGATCTAGGCCAGAAGCGTTATAATTATCATTGAAGAATATGAAGCGATGAGGCTCGCTCGCGTCGGCAAACAGCGACCAAAGTGTCCTTGTTGCAGGACTAATAGCCTCTACCTCCACACAAAGTGGGCGGGTAGAGGCTTTTTCTTTTGCCGCAGTATCCGGGCAGTTGATGATGCTTGCTACTATCGCAAAATCGATTGCAGAGAAGCAGGGAGAACCATGATGTTACAGCAGTTGATTGACCGGTTCATAGCGCTGGTACAAGAGTGTCCCGCCCTGCCAGCGGAACTAGCACAGGATGCTGCCATGCTGCGTGAACGGCTGTCATCAGGGCAGCTTCACTTGGCAGTAATGGGTCAGTTCAAGCGGGGAAAAAGCACGCTGATCAACGCGCTGCTGGGAGCGGAGATTCTGCCCGATGGCGTCTTGCCGGTGACGCTTGTGCCTGTTTTTCTGCACTACGGTCCACAACCAGAGTTTGAGATTCGCTTTGCTAACGGTCGCGCCCCTGAACGTTACTGCGTGGAACGCCTTGGTGACTTTGTGAATGAGGCAAACAATCCAAAGAATCGCGAGAATGTCAGCCGGGTTGATCTTTTCTATCCGGCGGATTTACTCCAGAGAGGGATCGTCCTGATTGATACGCCGGGTATAGGCTCAACGCTTCAGCACAACACGGACACTACGCTGGATTTCCTTCCACGCTGTGATGCTGCTGTAGTCGTGCTGTCAGCTGATCCGCCAATTACGGCAGCGGAGGTTGCCTTTCTGCAACAGTTGCAGCCACATGTTGCCCGTCTTTTCTTTGTGCTGAACAAGATCGACTATCTGGATTCAGAGCAGGGCATCATCACACCGCATAGACCGCCGGAAGTGCCTGCGCCGGATGTGGTTCGGGCAGCCCTCCACAGCAGATCCACCTTGCGCCCGAAGATTGCCTCCAATTCGTCGGTCATAGCGAGCAGTTAGACGCCGGAATTCGCCAGGGCGCGGGTCACTCTGATCGGGTAGAAGTCACTGGCGTCAGTCCAGAACCGTTCTGGCGCGGCACAACTTCAGTTATGATGGCCTGATGACTCAGGTGAGAGGCAAGATTGTCCCGTCGGCAAAGCCTACCAGCGTAGGGTGTTGTTGCCCGTTTCCGGGTAGAACCGCAAGGGCCTGCGACTCTGGGGAAAAGATTGATGAAGTCATCCAGTGCTGGCCTGAATCGCGGGAAATGATAAGGCGATCATCCAGTAAGACCCAGAGTTCCTGGGAGGCTGCTGGGGGAATGATAATAGCATTGACTGCGCCACTGATGTGATCTGCTGCTATACGCTCCCACCTATCCCCGTTATCCTCTGAGACATACAACCCATTAGCTTCTGTGCCAGCGAACCAGCGATGGTCTCGTCCAAAATCTGGCGAAGGGCAGAGGCTGAGTACGGGGGCAGCGTCCATTGGGAACGACACGCTACGCCACGCCCGCCCACCATTTTTGCTGCGGAAAATACCGGTTTGCGTTCCGATGAGGATGGTCTGGTCATTGCCGAAATGGGGCGAAAAAGCAGCCGCATATACCGCCAGATCAAGCAGACCAAAGTTCCATGGTTGCCACTGGACGCCGCGATCTGTGGAAACAAAGATGCCATCTTCAGCTGTACCGGCGATCAGAACGCCATCCTGCTCAAAATTCGGCGAGATGGCCAGAGCGCTGATTAACGGTGCAGGAGGGGGAAGCACTGCAGCAAACCAATCCGCCCCGCAGTTGCTGGAACGCAGGATGCCTCCTTTGACGCCGGCGAATATATCGTGGCCAGTAGCTGCTAACGTAGTGGTGGCCAGCGGGCCATCTGTATCTGGCGCTTTGTAGGCTAACGACCAGGTGCGCCCACCATCATCCGACCGATAAATCCCCGAAAAGCGAGCGACAAAGCATACGTCCTGACAACGCGCCAGACTGTAAACGGTATCTTGTGTCTGCTTAAAGCCCTGTATCATGAGCCAGCCTCTAGTCCCGGGCGATTTCCGGTTTGCGCAGATGCACGAAGGTATCAATCGTCAGCGCCAACGCTGCTGTCGACACCGCATTGCGCACGGCGGCTTTTTGCACAGCAGCGCTATCAAGAATGCCCGCCTCCACAACATTCACGACTCGCTTTTGGACTACATCGAAGCCCATGCTGCTATTCTCAAAAGCCAGTCTGGCCATGATCTCGCTGGGATTGAAACCCGCATTGGCAAAGATGACGCGCATCGGTGTAGCGAGAGCTTCGCAAAGGATGCGATAGGCTGCTCGTTCAGCCGACTCTGAGGCCGCTTGCCAACGCTCCTCTAAAGCCGCGCAGCAATTCAGCAACGCCAGTCCACCGCCAGGGATCACACCGTCGCGCACCGCAGTACGTACAGCAGCGGCGGCCCGCTCTGCAATGGCTTTACGCACCTCAATCTCTGAGTCGGTTGCTCCACCAATCCATAATGTGGCTGAACCGCCCATCAAGCGACCTAGGCGCTGCTGAATGCGCTGGCGCTGTTCGGGATCTTGCGTGAGCCGGAAACGCTTCTCAAGGTTGGCGAAGTGTTCCCGCACACGGCGTGGATTCCCGCGCCCACCAATGATGCCAAACGTTCTCTGCTCTGCCCAGACACGCCGGGCCTGCCCGAAGTGTTGCAGCGTCACCTGTTCGAGCGTCTCCCCGGTAGCCGTCAGAAGGGGGGTAGCCCCGGTAAGGACGCTCAGGTCCTCCAGAGCTGCCAGGCGATCCTCGGCATTGAGTCCTGGCAGCTTGATGGCCATTGCCTTGAACTTGTCAATGCGCTTGTTGGCCAGGATAACCGACATAGCGCGGTCGGTCATGTTCCGCAGAATCAAAACCAGCGCCGGGATGTTTGCGTCCGCGGCTACTTTGAGCACCGGGAACAGGTCACGCGGTTCATCAACCTCAAAGTCGCAGATGAAGATCGCCGGGTTCTGATACTCCGCCCGGAATATCTCCTGCTTATCCACCATCTCACGGGAGAACAGCCCTGTTGGGTAATAGACCCCTTCAACGTATTCCCGTTTGAGGCCGCGCCCGTAACCTTTGCGGATATCCACCTGACCGTATTCGCCGACTGTGTCGAATATTTCCCCCAGCAACTCAGCCATTTCAGGGTCGTAGCACAGGGATTGGGCGATTCTGGTCAGAGCTGCCTGGCCTTCTACGCGAAAGGTCATCCGGTCAAGCTCAGCCAGGATAAGCGGCAGCGCGTTTTCCAGATGTTCGCGGAGCCGCATAGCGTTTTCGCCGGCAGTCAGGTAGCGCAGACCGGCATCATAAATCGCCTGGAAAAGCACAGCAACTGTCGCTGTACCATCGCCAACATCTTCCTGTTGCCGACGGATCATCGCCCGCAGCAGCATAGCCCCCATATCTTCGTCACGATCAGCCAGTTCGATAATCCGGCGGGCAATGATCCCGCCATTATCGATGACTTCTGGCGGTTTCTGTGCTTTGTTGTGTATGGGTTCGATGGCTACTACGCCTCCAACAGGCCCTAAGGTCGGTCGGATGGCATTGACCATGCTGTGGATGCCACGCTGCATGGCTGCGTGGACTCTGGGCTGGAAAACTACCCCTGGCCGTTGCGTCAGTTTCATGGGCTAGCCTTTGATACCACCCATCATCAGGCCTTCGATCAGGTAACGCTGGCCGAAGATGTAAATGATGATCACCGGGATCGTGGAAAGTACGATCCCCGCCAGCACAACAGAGATGCTGCCCGTCGCCATGTAACCCTTCAGGTCGACGATACCAAGCGTGATCGGGAAGCGGTCTTTGGTGTTCATGAAGACCAGCGGCGTAAAGTAGTCATTCCATTTTGCGTTGAAGGTCAGTACGGCCAGGATGGCCAGACCTGGTGAAGCCAGCGGGAAGTAGATCTGGCGGAAAATCTGCCACTGGTTGGCTCCGTCGATCATGGCCGCTTCTTCAAAGTCGCCAGGGATTTGCAGGAAGTATTGCCGCAACAGGAAGATACCGAACGCCGTGGAGAGACTGGGGATGATCAGCGCCCAGAGCGTGTCGTTGATTCCCAGTCCCCGTGAGATCAGAATGAACACCGGGATGATCGTTGCCTGGCCAGGGATCATCATGGTGGCCAAGACCAGCCAGAACAGGAAGTTCCGGCCCGGAAAGCGCAGCCGGGCAAAGGCGTAACCGGCCAACGAAGCGGTGACGATCTGACCAGCGACGACCGCAATAGTGATGATAAAGCTGTTGGTCATCTGGCTCCAGAAAGGAATCCGCTCGAAGACCTCGTTATAGTTGCTGAAGTCCATGTCGACCGGAATCCATTCCGGTGGGACGCTGAATGATTCGATGGGCTGACGCAGTGAGGTGGAAACCACCCAGACAAGGGGCATCAGCGTCAGAATAGCGATGACAAACAGGAACAACAGGCGAAGCCACTCTCCTGGCCTGCGTGGGAGTGCTCTAAACAGCCTGTTTAACCAGGTGGTACTACGCATGGCCGTTCTGATAGTCGATGTCGTGGTCACGGCGTTCCTCCTAGCTGTAGAAGACCCAGCGGCGGCTGAGCGCAAACTGGATGCCGGTCACGAGTAGAATCACGGCGAAGAGCACCAGGGCAATAGCTGAGCCGTAACCGAAAGCCAGGTTGCCAAAAGCATTCTCATACATCAGCATCACCACGGTCCGGCTGGCATCCCCGGGACCTCCGCGCGTCATGATGAACGGCTCGTCAAAGAACTGGAGCATCTTGATGATGTCCGTCACCGTGGCGAACAGAATGGTCGGACTAAGCAGAGGAAGCACCACGCTTTTCAAGCGCCGCCAGCCATACGCCCCATCGACCTGAGCAGCCTCAAGAATCTCAGTTGGTAGAGAACTAACCCCGCCCAGATAAATGATGAACGTGAAACCCAGGTTGCGCCAGACTGTGGTGAGAGAAACAGACCACAGCACTACATTACTATCGGTTAACCAGGAGATTTTTGGGATACCAAGCAGCCCCAGGTAGTAGTTGATCACCCCAAAGTCACGGTGAAACATGTAGCCAAGCGTCACGGCTACCGCTGCGCCGGAGAGCAGCACAGGCAGAAAATACGACGTCCGGAAAAAGTAGCTCAGTGGTCGGCTGGCCAGGCGATGCACAGAAAGTGCCAGCGCCAGGGCTATGATCTCCAGCATGACCACAGTCATGACAACCAGCAGGAATGTGTTCCTGAAGGCTGTGAAAACACGCGGGTCGCTGAACAGCCGGCTGAAATTTTCGAAATTGACGAACTCTGGCGGCCTGAAGACATTCCACTTGTAGAAGCTCAGGCCGAACGTCGCGATCATCGGGCCGATGATGAAAACCAGCAACCCGATGATAGAGGGGGCAATAAACAGATAACCCAGCAACGCGCGCTGACGTCGGATACCTTCCATGGTGTCGGCAGCAAGCCACTGGATGATCCGATTGCGCTTGGGCTGTATGGCTTGAGAGACCATTCCGCTGCCTCCTGTGAGTACCCTGGGGAGCCAGGGGATGGCTCCCCAGGGATCATCCTGCATTGGGTGACTATTGCCGGGCGTAGAGCGCTTCAAGCTCAGCCTGCATACCGTCCAGCGCTTCCTGGGGGGTCATGTCGCCATTGACCGCCAGGCCGGTGAACCGGGTATAGATGTCGGTCATTTCGATGGAGAAGACCGGGGCCGGGATCGGGCCGGTATCCGGACGTTCATCCAGCGTGGCATAGAAGACCTGCCAGTTGGCCGGGCCGGTAACCGAGTAACGCGCCTCGTTGTTCATCGAGCGGCGCACCGGGGTTGTCAGAGTCACCGGGTTGAAGAGACCGCAGATTTCCATGATCTCCTTCTTGCAGGTGAACTTGACGAACTCCCAGGCTTCGTCTTCATGCTGGCTCCCGTTCAGGATCCAGGCTGCACCCACGCCGAGCTGATGGCGCTGGGACTTCCAGGCCGGCCAGAACTGGACATCGAACGCATCCTTGGGCATACCCTGGTTATACAGGTTCCCGGACCAGAAACCGCCAGCCGGGGTCATGCCCAGCTTGCCGCTGGTGAAGAAGCCCGTCAGCGTCTCACCGGTACCCATGCCCACTTCTGGAGTCAGACCATCCCGTGTGAGCGAGACCACAAACTCCAGGGCTTCGAGCATCTCCGGGTTGTTGGCCTGTGGAGCCGGCCAGCGCCAGCCGCCGCCGCGACCCTGGGCCTTGGGATCATCGGCATAGAAGGTTTCCCACATCCATTCACCACCGGGAGCACGCTCTTCCACCAGGAAGTTGGTGTTGTTGACGAAGAACCAGGGTGTCCAGCTACCCCACAGCCGGTTTGTCCAGCCATAGCCATAAGAGCCGTCGATGCCGGTCATGGCGCGGGCATACTCGACGAAATCGTCTTTCGTCCATTCCGCAGGCGGCATCTCCAGCCCGGCCTTGGCCAGCAGCTCCGTGTTGAAGTACATGTTGGCGGCATTGAAGTCACGAGGCAGCTGGTACAGGTCGCCTTCGTACATCATCGTCTCGGTCAGCACCGGGCTGACGTCGGCGAAGTATTCAGCCAGCTCTTCCTTGGAGTCGAGCACCCGCTGAGTCAGCGGCAGGGCAAGACCTTCGCCGGCATACAGCTGGGTCGCTTCTGTTGCTGCGTAGCCGATGTCAACGGGAGTCCCGGCAGCCAGTTGGGCCAGAATCTTGCTGGCGACCTCAGCGTGGTCAATGCCAGTGACGGTCACGTACTCGATGTTGACGTTGGGGAATTGCTGCTTAAAAGCTTCCACGACGTCCGCATAGTACTGCTCGTTTTCCTGGAAGCGCAGGGTAATAGTTTCCTGTCCTGGTGGAGCGGCGAAGATTTTTGTGCTGGAAACCAGGCCGGTGCTCATCGCCACTGCGCTCGCTGCGGTAAGCTTGAGCATCTCGCGACGGCTTATTTTGGTACTCATTGTGCGCTCCTTCTAGAGTGTTACACCAACAAACAGAACTGCTTCCAGACGACTTGCTTGGCCCTGCACCTCCTTCTTTCTCCGGCCTTTCATTCCTGGGCCGGCCAGATCGATGCCATCTTCCACACGTCCAGCGAGGCCAGATGACCGTCGCTGTGGTGCGCAAAAAGGGTAAGCTCCGTGCTGTCGGCGCGTGTGGGATACGCCCGACTAACGATGCTGGTGCGCTGATTGGCAATGATCTCGATCACGGAGCCATCCAGCAGGATGCGTAGCTGCAGCCGTTCGCCGGGCAGCAGCGGATGCGGGGCGGCATGAGCGTAAGGATTGACTCCATCGGCCAGACTGGATTGCATCCGCTCGACAATCAGGCGCTGGGTTGGAGCGTCATAGAGGATGCGCGTTTTTTCCTGGCCGTCCCGCGTAGCGAGCACACTCAGGCCGAACAGGCCTGTTTGACCCGGCTCGAATTCGGCCACGATGTCTAACGCATGACCGTCCGGCTCCAATCGCATTTCCTCAGTAAGGGTGCTTAAGGAGATATTGGTGTAGCGCTGGTGCTCACCGCGCAACTGTTCCACTTCCGGCGCCGGGGCCATCCCCAGGCGGTGGTCAGGCAACAGCGTGAGGACGCGCGGGATTGACTGCACACCTGACCACCCTGCAGCAAGCTGCTTTTCAACTGTACGATCCTCACGTAGCCAGCCCCACAGCAGGCGGCGACCTCGATCATCTTGCATGGTGAGGGGGGCATAAAGCACACCGTAATCGAAGATGCCTTCTATCTCCGGGTAGAAGCGATGCTCTCTGTACTCGCCAACGAAGTAAAAGACCTTGGCAGTGCGCTCTGGATCGATATGCGCGGAGAGGATTAGCACCCACTTATCGCCCAGCCGGAAAAAGTTGGGGCACTCCCAGGTGCGCCCGGTCTGCTCCATCCGGCCAATGAGCAGCGGATTGAGATATTCCCAGTGGATCAGGTCGGGCGACCGATACAGAAATACGGTTCCGCCGATGCCTTCCACACGGGAAGCCAGCAACAAATACCAGCCATCATCCTCTCGCCACACGAAGGGATCACGGAAATCATGCCGCTGGCGCGCCTCGGGGGGAATCTGGCTGATCACCGGGTTACCGGGATATTGCTGCCAGGTCAGCAAGTTATCGCTGCTGGTGGCAATACCCTGCGCCTGATTTTCGCCGCGTTTGCCGCGGACGCCGGTATACATCAGCGTCGGCACACCGTTGTTGTTGACCGCACAGCCTGACCAGCATCCCCCTTCATCCCATCCTCCGGGGGTTGGCTTCAGGGCAATCGGCAGGTCCGTCCAGTGAATCAGGTCGGAGCTAACGGCGTGGCCCCAGTGCATGTTGGCGTGATAAGCCCCATCCGGGTTGTACTGGTAGAACAGATGATATTGGCCATCCCACTGAATAAGACCATTCGGATCATTCATCCAGTTGGCAGGCGGCAAGAAATGATATTGAGGACGCTGGTGATCGTTGAAGTGACGCTGACGACGTAGTGCACTGATGGAGTCCATATATGCGCTCGCCAGGATATCCGTATTCAGACGGTTAACCAGGGCTGAGCTTCTCCTTTCACGGTCAATCCGATACACGATCGGCGGTGCTCATCTGGCATGTTTCTTTGCCTGGCGAGCTACCTGGCCGCAATTCCAGAACACCCTACCTCAGATAGACTGCCGTTCGATGTATGGGCAGGGTAGCTTAACCTGAACAGGTTCTAACGGCTCCCCCGCTCCGCTCAACAGATACTCAACTGCCCACTGTCCCATCTCAAGGTGGGGCAGCGCCATTGTCGAAAGTAGCGGCGAAAGCGTGGTCGCGACATCGATGTGATTGTCAAAACCCATCACAGCGACTTCATTGGGAATAGCGATACCCAGTTCATGTAGGGCGCGGTAAGCCTGCGCTGCGATACGGTCCTGGGCGCAAAAGATGGCCGTCGGTCGCTCGGTGAGTTTCATCAGTTTCATGGCGCTGGCATAACCATGGCGACCGGCTCCCTCATCACCGCCATGCACAATGAGGTCCGGGTCGTATAAGCCGTGAGCCTGCATCGCCGCGGTATAGCCCGCCAGTCGACCTTCAATAGCGGGTTTGGCCTCTCCACCCAGATTGATTAGCCCGATACGACGATGGCCTTTGCGAATGAGAATTTCGGTTGCCTCATGGGCCGCCCCGAATTCATCCGGCACAACTGATGGAAGGGATCGGTCTGGCAGGAAACAGTCAATCAGGACAGCAGGTACTTCGTGGATTGAGTCAGGCAATTGCGCCTGGCGGTGGAACATCGAAGCGTAGATGATGCCATCGACCCCACGCTCCAACATCATCTCGATGGCCTCATACTCGATCGCCCGGTTGCCATCACTGTTGACGACCAGGACCAGTTTTCCGTAGTCCCAGGCAACCGCCTGAGCGCCCTTGATGATGTTGACGGCGAACTGCGTAGAGGCAATCTCGTCGGTGATGAAACCGATCACCTGGGATTTGCCGGTGCGCATCTGGCGGGCCGAAAAGCTGGGGCGATAATTCAGTTCTTCGATCGCCTTGAGCACTTTGGCGCGGGTGGAATCGCTGACGTGAGGATGGTTGTTGAGGACACGCGATACTGTGCCCGCGCCTACACCGGCATGGGAGGCAATATCGCGGATTGTGCTCTTGGTTGACCTGATCGATGACATGGAAACGATTCCAGTCCAGGCCAAAAAAAGATATTGGAATGCATTCCAATGCTAGCACGAATGCAATTTTGCTGTCAAGCAGTACGCTGGAGATTCCAGCTCGCCCCGCCAGGGCCATTGTGACCGGTCAGACTTACCGGCAGCGTCAAGCCTCCAGGAAGCGATCGATGGCCTCCAGCGCGCCGCCCAGGTCGTCGTAGAAGGCGATCCGGAGCAACGGGTGAGTGCAGCCGGTAAGCATGGCCGACAGGTGTGTCCCGGCCCGGCACAGGCCCAGCACCGGGATGGCGCGGACGTGCAGCGCGTAGGCGATCTCGTAACCTACGCCCAGCGAAGGGACGGTCACTTCTGCAATGACTGCGGCGGCCTGATCCAGCCAGCCGATGTCCTGCCTGTAGATGTCGCGGTCGCTCTGGCCGACCTCATCAGCCTCGAGCGTGGCGGAAGCGACGTGTTCGCTAAGTACGGTGTGACCGGCCCGGCGCAGATGATCGACAATGGCGGCGTAGACGGGTTGCAGCTCGCGTCCGGCGCGGATGGAAGCCGCGAAATAGAGTTGCATGGCGGTCTGTCCTGGCGGTGTTGTCGCCGGTGTTATGACTCAAGCCGGGCCAGCGCCTCGTCCACACTCAGCCCGTCATGGATCATGCTGCGGAAGACGCGCATCATACGAGCCGGGTCCGCCGCCTGAAAGACGTTGCGACCGATGAACATGCCGTTAGCCCCGGCCGCCAGCGCCCCGGCGACCATGGCCAGCGCCTGGCGCAGGGTATCCGTCCTGGGGCCACCGGCAATCAGGATCGGGCGGAAGGAAGCGGCGACCACCTGGCGGAACGATTCGGCGTCGCCGCTGTAGTCGGTCTTCAGGATGTCGGCGCCAAGCTCGCAGGCCATCCGCGCACCCATGGCGATGAATTCCGCCTTATAGATCGCTTCGCCCACGCGCAGGCCGCGGGCCATCGGCTCGATGATACAGCCGATGCCCAGCGTCTCGCATGCCTGGGCCACGGCAGCGACCTCCTGAACCTGATGGGCCTCAGCAGCAGGGTCCTGGTAGCCGATGAACATGTAAACCAGCACGGCGTCAGCGCCCAGGCGGGCGGCATCCTCCACCGTGCCCAGCAGACAACCCCGGCCTTCGTCGCTGCCCAGCATGGCCGGGTCGCGCCAGCGGTTCGTCCAGTCCAGGCGGAGGATCAAGCCGGGAGCGCCCCGTCCGGCGAAGACGGAAGCGTACTGCCGGGCCACACCGGGACTGACCAGAAAGGCATCCGCCCCGGCTTCGGCCAGTGTTTCAAGAACCTGGCCGGGGTTGAGGGTGCCGGGGATGGCGCCCAGGTGTAGCCCGTGGTCAAACGCCACAACCGCGGCGCGTTGCGTCCGGGGATTCAACACGCGCCCCAGTCGGATGGTTTTGCCCGCGTTGGTATAGGCTGGCATAGGAACACTCCTCTGGCAGAAGGCCCGGCAGGCCGGATGTCTCCGGCTGATCATTGCAGAGAGCAGGTCCGGGCCGGCGGGGGATGCTCCCTGCTGGCCTGACTATACTACGCCCGGTTGGCTGATGGCTAGAATTCGTCCTCTTCTTCGTCGAAGAGCGCGTCGACGTCTTCGTAGTAGAAGCGCCCACATTCCGAGCAGTACTCGTTGTCGGTGCTGTTGTAAGCGCCGCAATCGGCGCAGCGCCAGACGGTGTTGTGCCGGGTGGCGCTGGGTCGGTAGGCGCTATGATGCTGGCTGCGGCGGGGCTTCTCAGTGGATGTGGAGATAAAGTAATACAGGGCGATCACGATCACCAGGATCGCAACGCCCTGGCAGTACAGTGCTAATGTCCTATCCATCATGGGTTCAATCTCTCCTCCTGCGCCCCTGATTATACGCGGGCGGGCCGGGCTGGAAACAACTTTGTGGCACGCCAGAGTGTGAACGCTTTTCGCTCCCTGTGGTATAGTCAGAGCCGTGCTGGACGGTGGTTCAGGCAAGCTGTGCAGGGGGAGGGAACATGCTCAGTCTGGCAGCCATCATGCGCAATGCCTACCGGGCCGGGATCGCCGTGCCTGCCTTCAACATCCCCTATCTGCCGATGATGGCCCCGGTGATCCGTGCGGTCGTCGACCAGGACTGCTTCGCCCTGGTGGAGGTGGCCCGCCTGGAGTGGACCAAATTCGAGGCGGGTAGCCCGGCGGCGGTTATGGCGGAATTCCAGAAGTGGCAGGCGCCGGAGCACGTCCGCCTGCATCTGGATCATGTGCCGGTCATCGACGAAGATCAGCTGCAGGTGGACTACCTGGGGATCATCCGCGAAGCGATCGCCCTGGGTTATCACTCGGTGATGGTTGACGGTTCCCGCCTGAGCCTGGAGGAGAACATCGCTGCCACGCGGGAAGTCGCCACCCTGGCCCATGCGGCAGGCATCCCAGTCGAAGCGGAACTGGGCGCGGTGCTGGGGCATGAGGATGGCCCGCCGCCGCCCTATGACGAGCTGTTCGCGTCTGGCCGGGGTTTCACGCAGGTCGATGAGGCAGTGCGTTTTGTCGCCGAATCTGGCTGTGACTGGCTCTCGGTTGCCATAGGCAGCATACATGGCGCCATCTCAGGCGTCTATAAGGACCAGAAGAAGATCAGCGCCCGCCTTGACCTTGACCATCTTGACCGGCTGCGGGCGGCAGTCGATATCCCGCTGGTGCTGCATGGCGGTTCCGGCGTGCAACGTGAGTATGTGCTGGAAGCGTTCCGGCGCGGCATCGCCAAGATCAACATCGGCACGGAGATCCGCCAGGCGTATGAGGCGACCCTGCGGGCCAGCGGGGATATCGGCGCAGCGCAGGCCGCCGTCTACGAGCGGACGACCTGGCTGATCCGGGACTATTTTGCGTTGAGCGGCACACGCAGGCAGATCGCAGCGGAGGCGGTATGAGTCTGCTGGGCATTGATGTGGGCACAACCGGCTGCAAGGCGGCGCTCTTTGCGCCGGATGGGCGGATGCTGGCGACGGCCTACCGCGAGTACGACATTCAGCACCCTGAACCCGGCTGGGCGGAACTGGACTCTGTTTATGTGTGGGCAGCGGTGCAGGAGACCATCCGCCAGGTAGCCGGGCAGGCCGAGGCCGGCGATCCGATCGAGGCCCTGTCCATCTCGTCGCTGGCCGAATCGGTGGTGCCGGTCAGCGCCGACCGGCGCATTCTGGGGCCGTCGCTGCTCAACTTCGATTGCCGCGGGGAGGAATACGTACCCGGCCTCAGCCAGCGGCTGACCCCGGAACAGCTCTACCAGATCAATGGCAATACGCTGGGCAACCACTTCACGCTGACCAAGCTGATGTGGATCCGGGATCACCAGCCCCGGCTGTACGAGCAGGCCGCTTACTTCCTGCACTGGACGAGCTTTGTGGCCTTTATGCTGGGGGCGGAACCGACCGTCGATTACTCGATGGCCAACCGCACGCTCTTCTTCGATATCAACCGGGAAGCCTGGTCTCAGGAATTGCTGGCCGTCGCCGGGCTGGAGGCGGACAAACTGGCCCGTCCAGCGCCGTCCCACGCGGTGGTGGGGACGGTCTCCCCGTATGTGGCGGCGGAGCTGGGCCTGCCGCCGGGGGTGCAGATCGCTATTGGCGCGCACGATCAGTGCGCCAACGCCATTGGCTGCGGCGTGCTTAACCCCGGCCAGGCTAGCTATGGCATGGGCACTTACCATTGCATCGCGCCGGTTTTCACCGGGCGTCGCGCCCCGGCGATCATGATCGAACGCGGGATCAACACGGAACACCACGCCATGCCGGGGCGCTTTATGGCCTTCATCTACAACCAGGGTGGGGCGCTGGTCAAGTGGTTCCGCAACACTTTCGCTGCTGCCGAACATCAACAGGCGCTGCAAAACAGCCAGAGCATCTACCCGGCCCTGCTGGATGAGATGCCGCCTGACCCCAGCAGTGTCGTGGTGCTGCCGCATTTCATGACCACCGGGCCGCCCGAATTCATCGCCAATTCCAGCGGCGTGATCACCGGCCTGCGGCTGGAAACCACACGGGGCGATATCCTGAAGGGCATCATCGAAAGCATCGCTTATTCGCTGAAGGAAAACATCGACAATCTGCCACCGACCGGGATCGCCATCGAGGAGTATCGCGTGGCCGGCGGCGGCAGCCGCTCCGATACCTGGATTCAGATCTGCGCCGACATTCTGGGCCAGCGCTTCATCCGCCCGGAGGTGACGGAGGCCAGCGCCCTGGGCGCGGCGATCATCGCCGGGGTAGGCTGCGGGATGTTCGCCTCCTTTGAGGAAGGCGTGGCGACGATGATCCGGCTGGGCCGGACGTTTGAGCCGGATATGCGTATGCACGCCCGCTACGCGCAGAACTACGCCCGCTACCGGCAATTGTGGCCGCTGTTGCGGGAGTACCTGACGGGGTAGGGGTGAGCAGACGCCGGTTGACGAGAAAGGGGACGCTGTGACGGCTATTGCACCGATCATTGTGGGCAAGGAAGCGATCGCGGAATTGCTGGCTTACTGCCAGCAACATAACCTGAGAGATCTGGTGCTGGTTGCCGATCGCAACACGTATGCGGCGCTGGGCGAGCGCGTTGAGCGGGCGCTGCGCGAGCAGGGTTACGCGCCAGTGACAATCCTGCTGGAAGGCGAGGAAGTCATCGCCGATGAGGCCACGTGCATCAACGTCCTGGTGCGGGCGCCGGCGAGACCGCAGACTTACCTTGCCGTCGGTTCCGGCACGATCACGGACATCGTCCGCTTTGTCAGCCATCGCTCCCGTAACCCCTTTCTCTCCCTGCCTACCGCGCCCTCCGTGGACGGCTATACCTCCAACGGCGCACCGCTGGTCCTGGGCGGGGTCAAGATCACCGTAGACGCCCAGCCGCCGCAGGCCATTTTCGCTGATTTGCCGACGTTGCAGGCCGCACCAGAGCCGTTGATTGCAGCGGGTTTCGGCGACCTGCTCGGCAAGACCACGTCAGTGGCCGACTGGCGGCTGGGGGCGTTGCTGTGGGGCGAGGACTACGACGAGGCTATCGCCGCCCGTACTGAGCGCGCCTACCGCGAATGCCTGCGCCATGTGGAGGCCATCCGCCGCCGGGAGGAGGCGGGCATCCGCGCCCTGATCGAGGGCCTGATTGAGTCGGGTTTGTGCATCCTGGACTTTGGCCGCTCCCATCCAGCATCCGGCTCGGAGCATCACGCGTCGCACTACTGGGAGATGACGCTGTTGCAGCAGGGTCGCCCGGCGATCCTGCATGGCGCGAAGGTTGGCGTGGCGTCCCGGCACATCGCCGGGTACTATGCCCGGCTTCGCAGCATCTCCCGGCAGGAAGCCTTTGCCCGGATCGAGCGGGCCAGCAGACCCGATCCGGAGGCTGAGATCGCCGCCATCCGAGAGGCATACGGCCCCCTGGCTGAGACAATCATCCGGGGACATGGGGAATTCCTGCAGCTGTCAGAGGCGGCCTTTGTTGACCTCAAGCGGCGGGTGATCGAGCGCTGGGATGCGGTACAGGAGATCGCGGCGGAGGTGCTGCCGCCGGATGAGATCGCCCGGTTGCTCAGCGCTGTCGGTGGGCCGGTGAACGGCCAGCAACTCGGCCTGGTAGAGGAAGAAGTGCAACGCGGGCTGCACTACGGCCACTACCTGCGCAGCCGCTTCACCATCACCAAGATGTTCCACCTGTTCGGGCTGGGGGAGTAGGGCCGGACGTAGCTCCCGATCGGATGACCGCCAGCAGGGCGGTTTAAGCCGATTCGCGCGGAATGATGGTGTACGGGCTGGCGAAGAAACGGCGCGGCCCTTCCACTTTGCCCTCGATGCGCTCAAAGAGGGCGGTGGCCAGCTTGCGGCCAATGTCTTCCGGCTCCTGGGCGATGGTGGTGAGCCGGGGGCGGATGATGGTGGCTTCGGCGATGTTGTCGATGCCCATCACGGCGATGTCGGACGGCACGTTCAGCCCGGCGTCCTGAAACGCCAGGATGGCGCCGATAGCCATCAGATCGTTGAAGGCGAAGAGCACTTCCGGCAGATCGTTGCGGGCCATCAGTTGCTCGGCGGCCCGCCGCCCACTTTCGATGGTGAAGTCTCCCCACAGCAGATGCTGAGGCTCGTACTGCAGGCCGCAATCCGCCAGCGCCTGGTTGAAGCCCTGCAGGCGGCGCGGGCCGGGGGGGAACGCGGCGGGCACCGTCAGGCAGCCAATGCGCCGGTAGCCGCGCACCTCGATCAGCCAGCGCGTCCCGTCATAGGTCGCCTGGCGGTCATCCATGTGGACGATATCCACCTGGGG
Organism: Chloroflexota bacterium; assembly: GCA_019873685.1. Classification (GTDB taxonomy): domain Bacteria; phylum Chloroflexota; class Anaerolineae; order Aggregatilineales; family Ch27; genus Ch27. The sequence continues at coordinate 15,804 of JAIOAT010000032.1, read as the reverse complement.
GTGGTTGACGTGGTCGCCCAGCGCCACGATGGGCGTGCCGGAGAGCCGCAGAAAGCGGTCGATGTCCTCGTAGGTCAGGTGAATGGGGGTCATGATCACGCCGTCGACCGGGCGACGCAGGACCGCTTCACAGAAGTGCTTTTCGTTCTCGTACAGGTGGTCGCTGTTGGCAATCAGGACATCGTAGTCGTAGCGGTGGGCGACATCCTGGACGCCGCGCACAATGGGGTGGTAGAAGGCATTGGCGATATCGGCGATCATCAGCGCGATCATGTAGGTCTTCTGGGTGCGCAGGCTGCGGGCGGTGGTGTTGGGCCGGTAGCCCAGTTCTCTGACCGCTGCCAGGACTCGTTCGCGGGTTTCTTTGCTGACCGGGATGGAGGTTCTGGACTGGTTGAGGACCCGGGAGACGGTCGGCTGGGAGACACCGGCCAGGCGGGCAACATCCTGCATGGTCGGCGGGCGGCCTGTTCTGTTTTTCTCTCGGCGCATGGCCTTCTTTCCACCTGGCACAGATGATCAAGCGCGCTGGGGGCGGTCTGCACTGGCAGGGTAACAAAGAACGCTGACCCTGCTTGCATCAGCATGACACAACCTCTCTAGGTGAATTGTATAACGGTATACGATTTCGTAAAAGCCCCCAATTTTCGTTGTTCTAGGACGATCGTATAAGATGCTAGTATTAAGGAATTTAGAATCATCTGTGTGAAATGCACGAGATGCCTGTGCTCGTTCCTGCGCTGACTTGTTTGAATTGCTTGACAGGCTGCTGATTCTGTGCTTTGATCTAGACGTGAATTCGAATTCATGCATTCGAATTTTCTCGCGGTGACTTGGTGATTTTTTACAAACCGACGCCAGGGTGTGAACGCCCGATGGCGAACGGTAACCGATATTCCCCTTGAACGCTCCAGCAGGCCGGTTTTCGAATCGGCCTGTCTGATGAGCGCCCCTAAGAAGTGTGCCTGTCTGTGAGCGCGTGCGCCGGCGGGAAGCCGGGAAGGAGGTGGAGCAGCCAGAAGTCGTTTCGGTGCGGAATGGCTTCGTGTTGATCGCATGAGCAAGCTCGTACGTTGAACCATCTGGACCGTGTTCTTCACAAGGAGCAGAAGATGTTGAAGCGCTTTGGTTTGATCGCAGGAACTGTGGTGCTTGTCACCGTTATGCTCATGGTGTCCATGTCGATGGGCACTGTGCAGGCCCAGGAACAGCCGACGGCCACCCCGCCAACGGTTGGTACCGGCGCCACGCACATTAGCTTCTGGAACGGCCTGACCGGTTCCGATGGCGTGACCCTGATCGAAATGCTGGGCAAGTTCGCTGAGGAAAACCCGGACATCTCGGTCACCGTCGAAATGATCGCCTGGAACACGCTCTATCAGAAGCTCCAGACGGCGTTTGTGGCCGGCACGTATCCGGAAGTCTTCCTGCTGCACGCGTCGGAGATTCCGCAGTACGCCAGCTACGGTGTACTCCGCGACCTGGGTGATCAGTACACCTCCGGCGGCGGCTGGCTCCCCGATGATGATCTCTCGGAGACCACGATGTCCGGTCTGGTCTGGGACGGCAAGATTTACGGCATCCCGCTGGACAACCATGGCCGTGGCCTGTGGATCAACATCGACATGTTCGAGGCTGCTGGCATCTCGACCGACTACACCCAGGCGCCGACCACCTATGAAGGCTGGGTGGAGCTGTTCCAGAAGCTCACGCTGGATGCCAACGGCAACAACGCGCTGTCGCCCGATTTCGACCCCGAGAACGTGGTGCAGTGGGGTTACACGGTGGGCGAGTGGCCCAATGTGAACTTCCTGGCCGCGCTGTATCAGCATGGTGGGTCGTTCCTCAGCGAAGATGGCAAGACCATCACTGTCAACTCCGAAGCTGGTATGACGGCGCTGCAGCAGACCTATGACCTGGTCTACAAGTATCATGTCTCGCCGCCTCCGGCTGGCTTCGACACCTGGCAGGGCTTCGGCGCTGGCACGGTGGCCGTGCTGCCCACCGGCACCTGGTACCGCAATCAGTCCCTGCTGCAGACGGACATCAACAGCATGGCCTGGCCCAACTGGCAGTGGGGCCCCAACAAGGCGACCTGGTTCGGCATCCACACCTTCATGGTTCCCGCCGGCCTGGAAGATCCTGTCAAGCTGGACGCCGTGCTGCGCATGATCCGCTGGGTCAGCGAGCATCAGGTGGACTGGGCGGCTTCCGGCCAGGTGCCTGCTCGCCTGTCGGCCCAGGCAGCCCTCGACCCGGAGAACTATCCGTCCAACATCCTGCTGGGCAAGACCTTCTCCGAATACGGTATCCAGGACCCGCGCACGACGGTGACCCAGGAACTGCTCAGCCTGCTTGACGCCGGCCTGCAGGAAGCGCTCAACAACATCAAGCCGCTCGATCAGGCTCTGAACGATGCCGCGGCGCTGATGCAGGAAGCGCTGGACCGCGCTGGCTAAAGCTGTAATACAGGTCAATTGAGGTGGGGCGGATCAACCTTGATCCGCCCCACGCTACTCGTGAGCTAAGCCAGCGAGTAGATGTTTGTAAAAATCCGCATACTCTCTGTCTTCCTGTCTTCCAGGAGATAGAGCAATCAAATTTGCGAGGCATGTGAGTGGAGGACAGGTAAGCCCATGTCTGCCATCATGGAGCGGTTTACCGGGTCCGGGCGATTTTCCTTGCCGGTCAGCCTGAAGACCCGTGAAGCCATCGCTGCGTATACCTTCCTGGCGCCGTTTTTGATCTTCTTCGCCATCTTCTTTGTCCGCGCCACGATTGCTTCCGTTGAAATGAGTTTCTATGACTGGCGGCTCCTGCGCCCCACCCGGCCCTACATTGGCCTTCAGAACTATCTTGAACTGTTCGATGATCCAATCTGGTGGTCGTCGGTCGTCCACACGCTTTATTTCACCGCGATGACGGTGGTCGGGACATCGGTGGTCGGGCTGGCAGCGGCGCTGGCCGTGACCCGGCCTATCCATGGCCGGGGGTTCTTCCGCGTGTTGCTGTACATCCCACAGCTGATGTCGGTGGGCGCTGTTGGTTTGATCTGGAACTGGCTGTGGAGCGGGCAGTTCGGCGTGATCAACTACCTGCTCAGTTTCTTTGGCGTCCGCCCGATCAACTGGCTGGGGGAACCCGATCTGGTGCTGCCTGTCCTCAGCTTTACGACGATCTGGTGGACCTTCGGTTTCCCAATGCTGATCTACATCGCCGGTATCCAGGGGATACCGGAGCATCTGTACGAAGCGGCCAGAATTGATGGCGCAAGCGGCTGGCAATCGTTCCGCTATATCACGCTTCCACTGCTGCGCCCGACGATTCTGTTTGTGACGGTGACCGGGGTGATCGGCCACTTCCAGGTTTTCGGGCAGCCATACATCATCACCGGTGGTGGTGGGCCAGGGCGATCCTCCTGGACCGTGATCATCTATCTGTACCAGCAGGCCTGGGTTGCCTTCCGGATGGGATTTGGTGCCGCGGTAGCGGTGGTGATCGCGATCATCATGGCTATCATCACCACGTTCCAGTTCAAGATCATCAGCCGGCCTGTGGAGTACTAAAAGGGGGCGGGGCATGAGCATCGCGCAACTCAGACACTCGACGTTCTTCCGCTATTTTGGCGTGTATGTGTTTCTGCTTGTGCTGTCAGCGTTTGTGCTCTTTCCGTTGGTCATTGCGGTCTCGCAATCGTTCATGACCAATCAGGAAGTCAACCGCTGGCCCCCCAGAGTCATCCCGGTTGAACCCACGATCGAAAGCTACCGCCTGGTCTTGACCCAGCAGGACGTTCGCCTTGACCTGTGGCTGCGCAACAGCGTCGTGGCGGCGACGGGGTACACGATCGCTGTGCTGCTCATCTGCTCACCGGCGGCTTACGCCTTCGCCAGGCTCAACTTCCCCGGCAACAAGCCCCTGTTTGCCTTCCTGCTGGCGACCATCATGATCCCGGGGCAGGTGACGCTGATCCCCAACTACCTGTTGATGCGCGACCTGAAGTGGCTTGACACCTTCAACGCGCTCATCTTCCCCGGCGCGGCTAATGTCTTTGGCGTTTTTCTGCTCCGCCAGTTCTTCATGCAGGTGCCCAGGGAACTGGAAGAAGCGGCAGTGCTGGATGGCGCCGGGTACTTTGGGCGCTTCTGGCACGTGATCCTGCCGCTATCGACCAATGCGCTGACGGCGCTGGGTATCTTCGTCTTCCTCGGCCATTTCAATGACCTGTTCTGGCCCATCATCGTCACCAGCAGCCTGCAGACGCGTACCCTGCCGGTGGGTCTGTCGATCATCCAGTCGTCTTATGCCGGTCAATATCGCCCGATGATCCTGGCTGGCGCGGTGCTTTCCACGCTGCCGGTGCTGATTGTCTACTCCATCTTCCAGCGCCGGATCATCCAGGGCGTGACGTTGACGGGGATGGGGGGACGGTAAAACGGCCGGCCCGCGCCACACTGGCAGCGGGCCTGATCACGCAGGACGATGCCTTCGGACAATTGAAGCCTCGGCCATTTCCCACGGGCTGGCAGCAGAACCGGTTGGGAGGGTTGGAAGCTGCATAGCGGTGGGCAGGACCGGCAGACCTGCCTGTAGCCGGGCAGACCTGACCGGGGAACCACAGAGGGCCGGGGCGTGCGCTTAGCAAACGAGGTGAATTCTGATGTCCGCTTCAAAAGCACAGATCTATCTGGATACCAACCGCAGCATCAGCCCGATTTCGCCCCTGCTCTTCAGCGGCTTTGCGGAGCATATGGGGCGCTCCATCTACGAGGGGATTTACGACCCCGATTCGCCCCACGCTGATGAGCGCGGGCTGCGCAAGGACGTGCTGGCGGCCCTGCGCGAGCTGAACTTCCGGGCTATGCGTTACCCCGGTGGTAACTTCCTCAGTGGCTACTACTGGCTGGATGGCGTAGGGCCGAAGGATAAGCGCCCACGCCGCCGCGACCTGGCCTGGCAGTCGATCGAGACCAACCAGTTCGGCACGGATGAATTCATGGCCTTTGCCAGGGCGATCAATACTGAGCCGATGCTGGCCGTCAACATGGGCACGGGCACAATTCAGGATGCGGCTAACCTGGTCGAATACTGCAATGCCCCGGTGGGGACGCAGTACGCCGACCTGCGGGCCGCCAACGGGCATCCTGAGCCGTACGGCGTCAAGTACTGGTGTGTGGGCAACGAGATGGATGGCCCCTGGCAGATCGGGCACCTGGAAGCCGAGGACTACGGCAAGAAGGCCCGCGAAGCTGCCAAGATGATGCGCTGGCACGATCCCTCGATCAAGCTGGTGCTGTGCGGCTCGTCATCCTCGCGGATGCCCACCTATCCGGAATGGGACCGGGTCGTGCTGGAGCTGGCCTGGGAGCAGGTGGACTACCACTCGCTGCATTACTACGCCAACAACCACGACAACGACACGGCCAGTTACCTGGCCCTGAGCGCCGAATTCGAGGCGTTTGTCGATACGCTCTCCGGCGTGCTGCGTTACGTCAAGGCCAAGAATCGCTCCAAACACGACGTGTTCCTCTCTTGGGACGAATGGAACGTGTGGTATAAGGCCCACTTCCCCAGCGACATGCAGGGCCAGTGGACAGTCGCGCCACACCTGATCGAGGAAGTCTACAACCTGGAAGATGCGCTGGTCGCCGCCCAGTGGATGAATGTCTTCCTGCGCAAGAGTGATGTCCTGAAGATCGCCTGCCTGGCCCAGGTGGTTAACGTCATCGCCCCGATCCTGACCACCCGTGATGCGCTGCTCAAGCAGTCGATCTACTATCCGTTCCTGCTCTTCAGCCGGCTGGCTTCCGGCGTGGCGCTGGATGTGGCTGTCAAGGCGCCGCTGTATGAGACGCAGAAGTTCGGGACGATGCCGCTGCTGGATGTCTCGGCTTCGTGGGACGAGGAGAAAGGCGCGCACGCTATCTTCATCGTCAACCGCAGCCAGACGGAAAGCCTGCCGGTGGAGCTGGTCTGGCAGGATCGCGCTCCAGCGCGGATCAGCAAGGCCTACCGGGTAGCCGGGACCGATCCCAAGGCGGCCAACAGCTTCGAGAATCCCAACGTGGTGGTGGCGGTTGAGGTGGCGGCGCCGGTGCTGGATGGCAAGTCAGCGTCGCTGGTTGTTCCGCCGCTGTCGTTCACGGCTATCGAGGCGCAGCTGCGCTAGGCGCAGGCACGGTGCGATCCGGGGCGGGGGGTGGGGCAGCCCATCCCCCGCATGTTTTTGTCCGCTCTTGAAGGAATAAGCACTCTCAGGAGGAAAGATGAGCAGGTTGTTTCGTTTGCCCCGGTTGCTGCAGATCAGCCTCGTGGTAGCCCTGCTGGTCGTGACCGCCGGTATGGCCTCCGGCCAGTCGGGCGAGCAGGGGACGCTCCGCAACCCGTTGAACCCATATGGTGGGGCCGACCCCTGGCTGACCTACTACGAGGGCAACTACTACATGGCCGCGACCACCTGGGCGTCAGCCTGGTATATGCTCAAGTCGCCCACGCTGGCCGGGCTGAAGACCGCTGAGCCGCAACTGATCTACTTTGAAACGGAGCCATCGCGTTGCTGTAACTTCTGGGCGCCGGAATTCCACCTGCTGGACGGCCCCAACGGTAAGCGCTGGTACTTCTACTACACTGCCGGGCAGCCCTTTGGCAACTACGATCACCAGCGCATTCACGTGCTGGAAAGCGCCGGAACCGATCCGCTGGGGCCGTACACCTACAAGGGGCAGCTCATGGAGCCGACCGGCGACCGCTGGATGATCGACAGCAGCATCCTGCAGTTGAACGGGCAGCTGTACCTGCTCTATTCGGCCTTTGGCCCCCGCCAATCGGTTTACATCGCCCCGCTGAGCAACCCCTGGACACTCAGCGCGCCAGGCGTGCTGATCTCCGAACCCACGTACCAGTGGGAGACTTCCGGCGGGATGGTCAACGAGGGGCCGGTGGCGCTCCAGCATGACGGACAGACATTCATTGTCTTCTCCGCCAGTTCCTGCGCCACAGGCGACTACAAGCTGGGGATGCTGACCTACCGCGGCGGCGACCCGCTCGATCCGGCATCATGGGAAAAGAGTCCGCAGCCGGTCTTCCAGCGCTCGGATGAGCATAGCGTCTTTGGCCCCGGCCACAACGGGTTCTTCAAGTCGCCGGACGGCACAGAAGACTGGATCGTCTACCACGCCGTGGACTTCCCGGAGGGGGCCTGTGATGGCCGGCGCACCACCCGCGTGCAGCGGATCGCCTGGAACGCGGACGGCACGCCGGATTTCGGCGTCCCGGTCGCTATTGGTGAGCCGATTGCCGCGCCTTCCGGCGACACAGGCGTTGACCCGCTGCCGGAATTGCCCGCGCTGGATGTCGTGCGCTTCCACCCCTCCAGCTACTCGGAAGGCTATCTGCGCCATTCGGGCTTTGTCGCGCGGTTCGACTACACCGTCTTGCCACGGGCCGATTCGGAATTCCTCATCCGCCCCGGCCTGGCCGATCCGGAAGCGGTGTCTATTGAGTCGCGCAACTTCCCCGGCTTTTACCTGCGCCACCAGAACAACGCGGTCTTTGTCCTGCCTGATGACGGCTCCGAGACTTATGAGGCCGACGCCACCTGGTGGATCCGGCCCGGTCTGGCGGACGAGAGTCTGATCTCGCTCGAAGCCTACAATCGTCCCGGCTACTACCTGGGCAAGACGTTCGGCGTGGTGGCTCTGTTCCAGCCCACAGCTTCCAGCCCCGCCGGCGCCCTGCAGGATGCCACCTTCTACCAGGAGCGTTAGCTGCTCGCCCTGCAAGCGCAGCGGCACACCCTGACAAGACAAAACGCAGCGCCGAAAGCTCCTCGGCGCTGCGTTCGATTCCGGGATTGCCTGGCGTGTGGTGCGCCGGAGAGCGGGCTTAAGCCTCAGTCTCCTCTTGCTCCTCCTGCGGCGCAATGAACGGCCAGCCGTCATCGTCCCATTCCAGCGGGTCGATACGCAGGGTAGGCGTGCCGTTGTTCTGCGCGTCGTAAGCGTGGTAAACGATGTAGTCGCGGTCGCCATCCTGCAGGATGCTGTTGTGGCCGGGGCCGCGCCAGCGTTCGGTCGGGAAGGTGACCTGCGTGCCGCCGCCGTCGAGCATCTCCACGCCATCGCGATCGACATAGGGGCCGGTGACCTTCTCCGAGCGCCCGACCATCACCCGGTAGGTGCTATCCACCCCCCGGCAGCAGAAGTCGAAGGATACGAACAGGTAGTAGTAGTCGCCCTTACGGATGATGAACGGCGCTTCGACCGAGCCGGAGTTGACATGGCGCGTTGCCAGGTGGTAGAGCGTCTCGTCCTCGGTGGAGAGCATGCCGGTCTCGTAGTCCAGGCGACGCATCTTGATGCCCGACCAGAAGCTGCCAAAGGCCAGCCAGGGCACACCGTCTTCATCGATGATCAGGTTGGGGTCGATGCAGTTGTAGTTGTCCGTGCGGAATGATTCAATCACCGGGCCGTGATCGACCCAGCCCCAGCCTTCCGCCTCGCGGTCAAGCGTGACGTTGGTCGCCAGGCCGATGGCGGAGCGATTGCTGCCAAAGGTGGAGGCGGAGTAGTACAGGTGGTACCGGTCGTTGAAGTAGGAGATATCCGGCGCCCAGAGGTTGGTGGCGCCGATTGTCTCCCTGGCCCAGGCAGGTACACTGCCAAAGACGACCGGCGGATTAGCCATCTTCCATGCGACCAGGTCGGTCGACTTGCGCACCTCAAGGCCGGTGGCTGTGCAGAACAGGTAATACGTGTCGCCTGCCTTGATGATCGCCGGGTCATGCACCGGCGAGATTCTGCCGGAGAGCTGGGTCATCGCCTGACCTCCTTCCGGGGCGCTGGCTGCGCCCGCCCGACGCGCCTGAAGGCCGCCCAAGCCCAGCCCCAGCCCTGCGCCAAGCGCCAGGCCGGTGCGGAGGAAATGGCGGCGACTGTAACTGGTGGACATGCGGAATTCCTTTCAACTCAGACTTGCCAGCATCAGCGAGCGAGCGGCGACTCTCAGCCGCGCTTGAGCCACACGGCCATCTCATGCACGCCGCGATGCCCCCAGGCATAGTAGGGGATGGCCATGAAGCCGTCGCCCCGGATCACCGTCACGCCGTTCAATAGCTCCGGGCGATGTTCGGCGTACAGCGGCAGGTCGTCCGGCAGGATCAGATCGAGGGCGTGACCGCCGTTGTCAATGCCTTCCGCCGCGTAAACCAGCGGGCCGCGCTCCAGCGCCACCTTGCCGACGGTGTCGCTGATGGCGGGGTGAGCCAGTACGCGCCGGATGGGCATCGGGAAGTCGATCTCGACGATATCGCCAGCCGCCCAGTCGCGGGTGATGGTCAGGTAGCCATCGGTTTCCTCGCCGGCCAGCGGCGCGCCGTTAAGGCGCAGCGACACCGCGCCGGGCGTAGCGTCCAGGTAGCGGTACAGATCGCCGGGGACAGGCTGCCCTTTGACCCAGCCGGGGACGCGCAACATGAGCGTAAAGCGGGCGGGCCGGGCCGGATCAACCTGCAGCCGGATGGCGCCGTCCCAGGGGTAGCGGGTCTCCATCCGGAGCTGCACCTCCGTCCCGCCGACCGCGACCGCCGTCTGGCTGCCGATGTACAGGTTGACATACAGGCGGTCATCGCGCACGGCGTAGATGTAGCCGGGCAGCGAGGGCATCAGACGCACCACATTGGTCGGGCAGCAGGAGCACCAGAACCATGGCTGGCGGGTGATGGTGTGGTCGCTGTTGAAGTGGAATTTGGTGTCACATTCCAGCGGGTTGACGTAGAAGAAGGTATTGCCTTCCAGCGAGACGCCGGAAAGGAAGCCGTTGTACAGCGTCCGTTCCAGAATATCGTAGTAGGCGGACTTGCCTTCCAGCAGGAACAGGCGATGGTTCCAGAAGATGCTGCCGATGGCGGCGCAGGTTTCGTTGTAGGCCGTCAGATTGGGCAGCTCGTAATTATCCCCGAAGGCTTCGCCGGTATGGCGAGCGCCCAGCCCGCCGGTCAGGGCCATCTTCTTGGTGACGACGTTCTCCCAGAGGGCTTTGATGGCGTTCAGGTAAGCCTGGTCGCCGGTCAGGGCGGCGATATCGGCCATGGCGGAGTACATGTACACCGCCCGTACAGCGTGGCCGACCGCCTCCCGCTGCTCGATCACCGGCTGGTGATCCTGCATGTAGCCGGGGTTTCCGACGGCCTGCATCAGCTCCCGCCCGTGCGGGCGCCCGCGCTCATCCAGGAAGAACTTGGCCAGGTTCAGGTACTTTTCTTCCCCGGTCAGGCGGTACAGCTTGACCAGCCCCAGCTCGACCTCCTGGTGTCCCGGTACGGCGTGCAGCCCGTCCGGCCCGAACGTGCGGCAGAGCAGGTCGGCGGTGCGCAGGGCAATATCCAGGAAGGCGCGCTTGCCGGTGGCCTGGTAGTAGGCAACCGCGCCTTCAAACATGTGGCCAAAGTTATACAGCTCGTGGCTCATGACCAGGTTGGACCAGCGGGTCGGGCCGGCGGCCTCATGGGGATGCTCCGGGTCGATCGTCCGGGCGGTGTAGAGGTAGCCGTCCGGTTCCTGGGCAGCGCCGATCCTCTCGATGATACCGTCGATGTAGGCTTCCAGTTCCGGGTCGGGCTGCACCTGCAGGGCGTAGGCCGCCCCCTCGATAACCTTGAAGACGTCGGAATCGTTGAATTGCCAGCCGATATGCGGGCCGGGCATCTTCCCGGCGGCCTTATCGAAGTTGTCGATGCGCCCTGTTTCCTCGCACTTCTGGAAGTCGTAGGGGATCGTCACGTTCCGGTTGGTCTCGATGCGGGGCAACCAGAAGGAATCCTGAATGCTCACGCGGGTGAACGGGATAGGCTGAAAAGGGTACTCTGAACGAGCCGTGGTCATGCGTTATCAAACTCCCGATGGGTCAATGAACAAATGCCAGCGAACGATGCCTGTCATCACCTGTTTTCTCCGGGCCAGACAGCCGGGAGAAAAGCGCGATCGGTTACGGAATATGGTCAAGGGCTGGTGTGAGGTGGCACGGATATCGCGGAGCAGAGCAGTCGTACACGCCTGATGATACCCCGGATTGGCCGGGCAGACAAACATCTTACCGCTCGAATCATTGGTAGATTCCGCTGGCGCCCACGCTACCGTAGCGCACGAGAGCTGGCTAAGAAAACCTCTGGCGGGCGCGACGGCACGGGTATACTAACAGCACCGGGCTTCGGTAGCGCCCGGAATCGTCCGGTGATGACCGGAGGGCCAGCCCTATGATCCCATCACGCCCTGCGACCCTTACCCGCCACGCGGCGCTGCTGCTCATCGCGCTGGTTGCCAGCCTTGGCTCCAGCGGCATCCTGCTGGCTCAGGGGCCTTCGACGTTTGAGGTCGGCGAGGAGCTGACCATCGCCGCCCTGCTGGAGCGCGAGATCACGGGCAGCGAGATCACCATTGAGGAGACGCTGGAAAACGGCGCCAACTACCATCGGTATATCGCCAGCTATGTCTCCGAGGGCAACCGGATCTACGGTCTGTTGACCGTGCCCTTTGGCAATGCGCCGTATGGCGGCTTCAAGGCCATCGTATTCAATCACGGGTTTATCCCCCCGGCGAGCTACCGCACGACCGAGCGTTATGTCGCCTATGTTGACGCCCTGGCGCGGGCCGGTTTCGTCGTGTTCAAGATCGATCTGCGTGGGCACGGCGATTCCGAAGGCGAACCGGCGGGGTCGTACTTCTCACCTGCCTACACGATCGACGCCATCGCCGCGCTCAAGAGCCTGCAAACGCTGAGCTTTGTCGACCCGCAGGGCATTGGCATGTGGGGACACAGCATGGCGGGCAACCTGGTGCTGCGGGCCATGCTGATCGAGCCGGACATCCAGGCCGGCGTGATCTGGGCCGGAGCCGTGTATAGCTACGACGATTTCTCTCGCTACGCGATCTCCGATCCCTCGGCCACCCGTGATGTGTTGGAGCGGATGCCTGCCTTCCGGCGTTCCCGCGAGCTGTTTGAGACTTACGGCCGCCCGAACACCGAAGAGCCGTTCTGGCGGGCGGTGTCGCTGACCGCCAACATCGACCTGCTGAACGCCCCGCTGCAGATTCACCACGCCGCCAACGATGATGTGGTGAACATCGGGTATTCCTACGATCTGATTGCTGCGCTGGCGGCGCATGGCAAGGTCTATGAGTTCTACGAATACGAGGGCGGCGGGCATAACATTGATTCGCCGTATTTTGACCAGGCGATGCGCCGGACGATCCTCTTCTTCCAGCGAACCCTGTGACGTTCGTCGTGGCGCGGCGGGCCAGGTGATGTACAGTAGGGGCAACCATTCGCAGTCTGGACACGCGTACCAAGGATGGAGAAGATGCCCCTCAAAGTCGCCATGATCGGCGCTGGCTCGATCGGCTTCACCCGCCGCCTGATGCAGGATCTGCTGGCCGTCCCGGAATTTCAGGATACCTGCTTTGCCTTCACCGATATTTCGCAGCGTAACCTGGACATGGTGACCCAGCTCTGCCAGCGGGACATTGCCGCCAACCGGCTGCCCGCGACCATTGAAGCGACGCTCGACCGCCGCCGGGCGGTCGCTGACGCTGACTACGTCATCTGCATGATCCGCCAGGGCGGGCTGGAAGCCTTCCAGCTGGATATTGACATCCCGCTCAAGTATGGCGTTGACCAGTGTGTGGGCGATACGCTGTGCGCCGGCGGGATCATGTACGGCCAGCGCACCATTCCGGTGCTGCTGGACTTCTGCCGGGACATCCGCGAGGTGGCCAAACCCGGTGCGCTGTTCCTCAACTACGTCAATCCAATGGCGATGAATGTCTGGGCCTGCAACAAGTACGGCGGCGTGCCGACTGTCGGGCTGTGTCATGGTGTGCAGGCCGGTCACCAGCAGATCGCCAGCGTCGTCGAGCACTGGGCGCGGCGCAAGGGCCTGATCGGGCCGGATGAGACCGTCTCCATCAAGGATGTGCCCATCGTGGCGGCGGGGATCAACCACCAGACCTGGTACATCAAAGCCGAATGGCGCGGTATCGATCTGATCCCGCTGATGCTGGAGATGTTTGAGCAGCACCCGACCTATCCCACCACGGAGAAAGTGCGGATTGACGTACTGCGGCGCTTTGGCTACTACAGCACCGAATCCAACGGCCACCTGAGCGAGTATGTGCCCTGGTACCGCAAGCGCCCGGAAGAACTGCCCCGCTGGATCGATCTCTCAGTTTGGATCAACGGCGAGACTGGCGGCTACCTGCGCGTCTGCACGGAGAGCCGTAACTGGTTTGAGACGGACTTCCCCAACTGGCTGCGGGAAGAATCGCCGGTCATCGGGCCAGGGATGCGCAGCCTGGAGCACGCCTCGTATATCATCGAAGCGCTGGAGACTGGTCGCCCCTACCGCGGCCACTTCAACGTGATCAACCGGGGGCACATCACCAACCTGCCGGACGGTTGCGTGGTGGAAATTCCTGGCTATGTCGACCGCACCGGGATCAACATGCCGGTGATTGGCGATCTGCCGCTGGCCTGCGCGGCGACCTGTGCGGCCAGCGTGCGCGTCCAGGAGATGGCCATGGAAGCCGCTGTCCATGGCGATGTCACGCTGCTCAAGCAGGCCATGCTCCATGACCCGCTGGTTGGGGCTGTCTGCAACCCGGAGGAAGTCTGGCAGATGGTCGATGAGATGCTGGTCGCGCAGGCGGCCTGGCTACCCCAGTACGCGGCGGCCATCCCGGAGGCGGCAGCGCGGCTGGCCGCTCACGAGCGCAACGGCACCCGCGTCCCCCTGCGCGACTGGCGGGGCGCTGCCCGCCTGCCCGTGCGTACGGTGGAGGAGATGGCCCGCAGCGAAGCGGAAGCCCGCGCCACAGCGGGCGCGGCGGATAAAGCGCATATGCTGGAAAAGAAGGACTCCTGACGCTGTATTTCGTGTCATTGCCAGCCAGCAGAGTCAGAAAAGGCCCGGTTGCGCCGGGCCTTGTTGTTGAGTCCTGCAATGGGTGTTGAGCGTCAGGCTTACCGGATCGTCAGGGCCACGACGGACCTGGCGGGTAGATCGATCGCCAGCCTGCCGTCGACGATCTGCGCGCCATGGAACGGCGCCGGGCGGACGGCATCCGGCTGCTCAAACGTGTTGTGGGCGGTCATCGTGGGGGCGGTGAGGATTCGCCCGCTGACCGACGCCGCCTGTACGCCACGCAACTCGCAGGTGATCGTCTGCGCGGCGGTCGGGTTCAGGTTGCACAGCGTCAGCAGGATGTCGCCTGCTGCATTCCGCGAGGCGGAAGCGCTCACCGCCGGGATGGTCTGGCCGTTGAAGGTGTAATCCGCAGCCTTGAGTTCCAGCGGCAGGAGCGTGGCGTCCTGGTGGCCCTTGAACATCTCGAAGACATGGTACGTGGGCGTGAGGACGATCTTCTCGCCCTGGGTCAGGATGGGGGCCTGCAGGACGTTGACCGTCTGCGCCAGGTTGGCCATGCGGACGCGGTCGCAATACCGGTGGAAGATGTGCAGCGTCAGCCCGGCTACGAGGGCGTCGCGCAGGGTGTTCTGCTGGTACAGGAAAGCCGGGTTGGTGCCCGGTTCGGGCGAGTACCAGGTGCCCCATTCGTCGACGATCAAACCGACGTGCTGGCCCGGATCGTAGTAGTCCATGATGGCGATGTGCTCTTTGAGGCTGTCTTCAATCGCCAGCGCCTTCTGCAGGACGATGAACCACTGCTCCTCGCCGAACTCGGTCGCGGAGAAGTCTGTATCCCGCATGAAGACGTAGTAGTGCAGGCACAGCGCATCGATGGCACGCGGACCGAGCACCTTGAAGACATCGCGCATCAGCACCTCTGTCCCATAGATATACGGGCCGCCCATGCCGCTGGCGATCTTCATGATCTTGTTGCCACCATAGTTGCGGACGTAAACCTGAAACTGGCGGTAGAGGTCGGCGTAGTGTTCCGGCTTCATGCAGCCGCCGCAACCCCAGTTCTCGTTGCCAATGCCCCAGAAGCGGATCTTCCAGGGTTCGGCCCGCCCGTTAGCCCGGCGCAGGTTGGCCAGCGTGCTGTCGCCGTCAAAGGTCAGGTATTCCACCCATTCGGCCATCTCCCGCGGGGAGCCGCTGCCCACGTTGCCGCAGATGTACGGCTCGCAGCCCAGCTGGTCGCAGAGGTCCATGAACTCGTGGGTGCCGAAGCTGTTGTCTTCCACCACGTTTCCCCAGTGGAAGTTGATCGTACGCGGGCGCTGCGCCTTCGGGCCGATGCCATCCCGCCAGTGATAGGCGTCAGCGTAGCAGCCGCCCGGCCAGCGCAGGTTGGGGATGTTGATCGCCCGCAGCGCCTGCACCACATCATTCCGGATGCCGCGTGTGTTGGGGATGGGTGACTCTTCGCCGACCCAGATTCCGTCGTAAATACAGCGGCCCAGGTGCTCGGCAAAGTGCCCGTAGATGTGGCGGCTGATGGTCCTGTGGCCCAGGTCAGCGTTGATAACCAGCTGGTTCATAGCGTTCTCCTTCACGATTCACTGCTTCACGACCGCAAACAATAGCAGGGGCGCGCCTGCGCACGCCCCTGCTGACTGACAGCAGACTGGCCGGGGGCGCTGGCCTGTACCACCAGCGTGGGCAACGCCGCCCGGCCAGGCATTACTGCCTACTCCTCAGGGACGGTGGGCTGACCGTTATCATACTCCGGGAAACCGGCGATAGGCTCAGTCCAGAGCTTGCCGTCGAGGTAATCCTGGAGGTTATCCGGGGTGACGACGACGGAGGGGGTGAGGGTGATCTGGGGGACTTCCTCACCGGCGAAG
>JAIOAT010000031.1 GCA_019873685.1 Chloroflexota bacterium | reverse complement strand
CAAAAAACCGCCAGTGGCCGAACGCGATCCGCTGGATCGCTGGGTGCTGGCGGAGTTGCACGCGCTGGTGCGGCGGGTGACCGAAGCCTATGAGAGCTATGACGTGCCGGGCGCTACCAGGCCGATCCAGACGTTTGTGGAGGAACTGAGCAACTGGTATGTGCGCCTGTCGCGTCGGCGCTTCTGGAAGAGCGAGGACGATACTGACAAGCTCAGCGCCTATGCCACGCTGTACGAGTGCCTGACCACGCTGGCCTACCTGCTGGCCCCGGCCATGCCGTTCATGGCGGAGACCATCTACCGCAATCTGGTGGCCTCGGTGCAGCCGGATGCGCCGGAAAGCGTACACCTGGCCCGCTGGCCGGTCGCCAACGAGCAACTGATCGATCGCGATCTGATGGGAGCGATGGCGCTGGCGCAACGGCTGGTCAGCCTGGGGCGCGCCGCACGCGAGAGCGCCAACCTGCGCGTCCGCCAGCCGCTGCAGGAGGCGGCCTTTGCGGTGCGCTTCCCGGCGGAGCGTGAGATCGTTCAGACGCTGAGTGACCTGATCGCCAGCGAGTTGAATGTCAAGCAGGTGAACGTGCTGGATAGCGCCGATGCGGTGGTCACCTATACGCTGAACCCGCTGCCAGCCAAGCTTGGCCGCAAGTTCGGCAAGGATTTCCCCCGGGTGCAAAAGGTCCTGCGCGAAGGCGATCCGGCAGAGGTGGCAGCCTGGGCCAGGGCGCTGCTGAGCGGACAGCCGATCCAGGTGACGCTCGACGGCCAGACGTATGAGGTGGCGCCGGACGAATGCGAGGTGCGCCAGGGCGCCGCGGAAGGGTATGCTGTAGCCGAAGAAGCCGGATACCTGGCTGCTCTGCGCACGGCGCTGACGGAAGACCTGATCCTGGAAGGGCTGGCCCGCGAGATTGTCCGGCGGGTGCAGATGATGCGCCGCGACGCCGACTTTGAGATCAGCGATCGTATTGCAGTGACCTTCAGCGGCTCGGAGCGGGTTGCCAGGGCGCTGGCCGCGCACCGTGATTACGTGGCCGGCGAAACGCTGGCCGAGTCTGTGCTGGCAGCCGAACCTCCGGAGGGTGCATTCAGCCAGGCGTTCACGATCGATGACGAAGAACTGGTGTTGAGCGTGCGGCGGGTCGGGTAAACGACTGTCTGCAGGTGAAGCATGAGATGTTCAGCGGCCCCGTCCCCGGATGGGGCCGCTGGTTCTAGCAACAGGGGCGTCGTCCACGCGGGCGACGCCCCTGATTCACTGGTGATACGGCGGGGGGATCAGCGGGCCGGGCTGGGAGCCGTCCCCAGTTTGGGGGCGGAGGGACTTTCGTCGCCATCGCTGGCTGCCTTGCGCCTGGCGGCGTCCTTCACTGCCAGCGGGTCAAACTCCGGGACGACCTTCTCGCCCATCAGGGCCAGAAATTCCTCCTGGTTGATGGTCTCCACCTCCAGCAGGTGCTGGACGAGCAGGTCAAGCTTGTCGCGGTTTTCGATCAGCAGCTTCTTGACGCGCTCATATTCCTCGCTGATGATCTTGCTGACCTCGTGATCGATTTCCTCGGCGACGTGCTCGCTGTAGTCCCGCTGCTCACCGATCTCGCGGCCCAGGAAGACCAGCTCTTCCTTCTGGCCGAAGATGATCGGCCCCAGCTTATCGCTCATGCCGTAACGCTTGACCATCGAGCGGGCAATCTTGGTGACCTGATCCAGGTCGCTCATTGCGCCGGTGGTCACCTCGCCAAAGACGATCTCCTCGGCGGCGCGACCACCCAGTGCGCCAGCGATCTGGGCGCGCAGCCGGCTGGCGGTGACGTAGTTGATGTCCTCTTCCGGCATGCTCCAGGTGACTCCGCCGGCCATGCCGCGCGGCACAATAGTCACTTTGCGCACGGGATCGCTATAGGGCAACATGTGAAAAGCCACCGCGTGCCCGGCTTCATGGTAGGCCACCAGCTGGCGTTCGCGTTCGGTGATGATCCGGCTCTTGCGCTCCGGGCCGAGCAGGACGCGCTCGATCGCCTCTTCAAAGTCACGCTGGGAGATACTCTTTTTGTTCTTGCGGGCGGCGACAATGGCCGCCTCGTTGACGAGATTCTCAATGTCGGCGCCGACGAACCCCGGCGTTGCTTTGGCCAGGGCGTGGAGGTCGACATCGCTGGCCAGTGGCTTGCCCTTGACATGCACCTTGAGGATTTCCTCACGACCGCGCAGATCGGGCCGGTCTAGCACGACACGACGGTCAAAGCGGCCCGGACGCATCAGAGCCGGGTCGAGGATATCCGGGCGGTTGGTGGCGGCGATGACGATCACGTTGGTGTCAGTGTCGAAGCCATCCATCTCTACCAGGATCTGGTTCAGGGTTTGCTCACGTTCATCATGGCTGCCGCCCAGCCCTGCGCCGCGATGCCGCCCAACGGCGTCGATCTCATCGACGAAGACGATGCACGGGCTGTGCCGTTTGGCCTGGTCAAACAGGTCACGCACGCGGCTGGCGCCCACGCCAACGAACATCTCGACGAACTCCGAACCGGAGATGCTGAAGAAGGGCACGCCAGCTTCCCCGGCGACAGCCTTGGCCAACAGGGTCTTGCCAGTGCCGGGGCTGCCGACCAGCAGCACACCCTTGGGGATGCGCGCGCCAAGCTGGATGAACTTCTCCGGTTCTTTGAGGAATTCGACAACTTCGCGCAGTTCCTCTTTGGCCTCGTCAACCCCGGCGACATCGTTGAAGGTCACCGTCGGCTGATCGCTGGTGAACATGCGGGCACGGCTCTTGCCGAAGGAGAGAGCCTGATTATTGGAACCCTGGGCCTGCCGGAGCATCAGGTAGATAAACCCGCCGAGCAACAGCAGGGGCAGGATACTGCTCAGGATGCCCAGCCAGGCGCCGATGTTGCTGGGTGCAGCGTTCTGCAGGTCGATGGACTGAAGCTTCTGCGGGTCAACTCCCAGCGCAAGCAGTTGCTCCGGCGCGGGCAGGCTGGGGTCCTTGCGGCTGACCGCCGTGCTGCCGTCCAGATAACGCGCCGTGATCTCGTTGTCAGCGACGACGAGACGCTGAACGCGCCCGGCGTTGATATCCTGGGCCAGCTCGCTCAGGGAGATTTCAGGAACACTGGTGTTATTGCCCCAGAAGCTCATGGTGATGACGAGAATAGCAATACCCACCAGGATGTACACCAGAAAGTTACGATACCGAGAATTGTTCACTACCAGGTTCCTCCACCTTAGCCAGTGGGCAGCTGACATTCCCAGCGGCAGGGACGGAAAAAACGATCGGCGCTGAAGGCCGCCGGTTAGTAGACCCTCTATGTAAAATTATACCGTTACGCTGGACAAAACTCCACATCATTGTTGTATTATTAGTCTATCTATAACAAGATATGGAAATTATCCAGGTATGCTGACCCCTGGCCCTCGTATCAGCGATACGCCGCCAAAATGGTCAGACCAAGCGGGATCAGGCCCAGAACCGCCATCATTGCCAGCAGGATCAGGATGACGGTGACCACATTATTGACCTGCTCAGTGGTCTCGATTTCCCGGAGCGTATGGCGTGCCGGCCCTCTGGCAGGAACCTGAGCCTGCACCGGGGGGGTATAGGGAGGTGGCGTCCAGGAGCCAGCCGCTGAGGTTTGCTGCTGGTAGGGCGGCTGAGCGGCCTGGGTGGGCAGGCCGCTGCTCACGGGCGCGGTAGCCACGGTCGGCGCGGCGGGGCGCACAGTGACCGGTGCGACGAACTGGTTGGTGGCCTGGTGGCCCTGCCGGAGGTAGGTGATCAGAATCCGGCCAAGCTGGTCAGCAGTGCGGTAGCGGGAGGCTGGTTCCTTGGACATCACCTTCTGGACAATCTGATCCAGTTCCGGGGGGATGGCCGGGTTGAAGTCGCTGACGTGCGGTGGTTCCTGCTGGATGTGGGCCAGCGCCAGTTCCTGCTGGTCGGCGCCGATGAAGGGCAGGCGACCGGTGAGCATTTCAAAGAGCACGATGCCGATCGAATATACGTCAGAGGCAGGGGTAGGGCGCTCACCCTGGGCCTGTTCCGGCGAGAAGTAGTGCGGGCTGCCCCAGACGACACGCTGCTTCTCCCCGATTGAGGCATCGGAAAGCGCCTGAGCGATACCGAAATCGGTAACTTTGACAATGTCGCCTTCGGCAACCAGCACGTTCTGCGGCTTGACATCCGCATGTACGAGGCCAGAGCGGTGAGCATAGCCAACGCCGGCGCAAATCTTGATGGCGATGTCCAGCGCCCGCTCTACCCGGAAAGGCGCCTCAGTGCGGATGAGCTTCTTCAGGTCCTGGCCGTCGACGAATTCCATGACGATGTAGTGTGTCTTGCCGGACTGGCCGACATCATGCACGGTGACGATATTGGGGTGGCTCAGGCGGGCGACGCTGCGCGCCTCATTGCGGAAGCGCTCCAGAAAGGAAGGATCGGAGATCAGGCTGGGCCGCAGAATCTTGATGGCCACCATGCGGCCAAGCTCCTGGTCGTAAGCTTTGTAGATCACGGCCATACCGCCTGATCCCTGCTGGGCGATCAGGCGGTAGCGATTGTTGAGAAACGTTTCCTGGTTACTCATCATCCGGTAATCCAATTCACCCGACTCACATCTCGATTGTACCTGCAAACGGCCCAAGATGCTTGCATTTGGCCGGGGCGTGTGCTACGCTTCCTGCATATCGTCACAACTGCTCTGGTCAGGGGCGGGCCTGAGTTACAGGCCTGTATGGCGAAGCCGGTGCGAATCCGGCGCTGCCCCGCAACGGTGATCGGGTCCAACCCGTCAGTCCGGACGACCACCCTGGCCGGGTTCCTACCTTTCGCGGAGGGGAGGCAGGCGCCAGCACAGGCTGAGCAGGTGACCACCATGAACGGGTCGGCCCTCCGCCGAGCCGTTTATTTGTCCGGCGGATCGCCGGAAGGATGCTATGGACGAACCGCAACGCCAACCACACGTCGGTGGAGATCGGCTACTGCAGGCAGAAGGGGTTTCCTGCCGGCTGGAAGATGCTGAGATTCTCCGGCAGGTTAACTTTCACCTGGCAGCAGGGGAGCTGGTCGGGCTGGTCGGGCCAAACGGCGCTGGCAAATCGACGTTGCTCAAGGTGCTGGGTGGCCTGTTAACCACAGGTGTGCAGGGCCGTATCGCGCTGCTGGGCCGATCGCTGAGCGCCTACAGTCCGCGCGAGGTGGCCCGACTGATCGCCCATGTGCCACAGGCAACGGCGCTGGATTTTCCGTTCACTGTACGGGACATCGTGCTGATGGGGCGCAGTCCTCATCTGGGGCGGTTTCAGCTGGAAGGGCCGCGTGACCGGATGATCGCGGAGTGGGCGATGCGCACCGCCGATGTGCTCCCCTTCGTGGGGCGGCTGGTCAGTACGCTGAGTGGGGGTGAACGCCAGCGTGTCCTGATTGCGCGGGCGCTGGCTCAGGAACCGGCCATCCTGTTGCTGGATGAGCCGACCAGCAACCTGGACATCAAGCATCAGCTGGCTCTGCTGGAGATGGTGCGCTCCCTGGCTCACCGCGATGGTCTGGGTGTGGTGGCCGCGATTCACGATTTGCCACTGGCGGCGCGTTTTTGCGACCGGATTGTGTTGATCACACAGGGGCGTGTTGTGGCGGCGGGGCAGCCGGATCAGGTGTTCACACCGGCGCGGCTGGCCCAGGTCTTTGGCGTTGAGGTGAGCGTGGAACGTGAACCGGCGACGGGGCATCTCCGGCTATACCCGCTGCGACCGGCTTCCTGAGCGGGCGATCTTCTGATCTTTGTCCCCCAGATTTGAGCAAATTGCCACATTCGGACGGCAGTATTTTGCGTGCAGCGTGGTATAATCCACTAGGTTTTTTGCTGGGTCCACACCAGTCTGCAGGATCGGCGCATCCAAATAGCGAACCTGGCATTTGCCATTAGCGTAAATGTCGCCGTCGCTCTTACTGCACTGCTGGGCGGAAACGTATCGGGTGTGACCGCCACATGGAAAGGAACCACCATGACGAAGAAATGGGTATATCTCTTTGAAGAAGGTAACGCCAAGATGCGGGACCTCCTGGGAGGCAAGGGGGCTGGCCTGGCTGAGATGACCAATCTGGGCCTGCCTGTACCGCCGGGCTTTACCTGCACTACCGAGGCCTGCCTGGAGTACCTGAACAACAACAACACCCTGCCGGAAGGCCTGTGGGAGCAGGTGCTGGAGGGCATGGACAAGCTGGGCAAGAAGATGGGGCGCAAGTTCGGCGACCCCAGCAATCCGCTGCTGGTGTCTGTCCGTTCCGGCGCCAAGTTCTCCATGCCCGGCATGATGGACACTATCCTCAACCTGGGCCTCAACGATGAATCGGTGCATGCGCTGGCCGCCAAGGCCGATGAGCGCTTTGCCTGGGACGCTTACCGCCGCCTGGTGCAGATGTTCAGCAAAGTCGTGCTGGATGTCGAAGGCCACCTGTTTGAGGAAATCATCTCCCGGATCAAGCAGGAACAGGGCGTCAAAACTGACCCGGAAATCTCCGCTGCGGGCTGGCAGAAGGCTGTCGCTGAATTCAAGGCGGTGACCAAGCGCGAGACCGGCATTGACTTCCCCCAGGACCCCTGGAAGCAGCTCCAGCTGGCCATTGAAGCGGTGTTCAAGTCCTGGAATGGCAAGCGCGCTGTGGACTACCGCAATGCTACCGGCATTTCCCACAAGCTGGGCACGGCGGTGAATGTCCAGGCGATGGTCTTTGGTAACGTGGGCAATGACTCCGGCTCCGGCGTTGCCTTCACCCGTAACCCCTCCACCGGCGAGAAAGACTTCTTCGGCGAATACCTGTTCAACGCGCAGGGCGAGGACGTGGTCTCCGGCGCCCGCACGCCGACTGAAGTTCACAAGCTGAAGGACGAAGCGCCTGCCGCCTGGGAAGCGCTGATGAATGTCGCCCGGATTCTGGAGCAGCACTACCGCGAAATGCAGGACATGGAGTTCACCATCGAGAATGGTAAGCTCTACATGCTCCAGACCCGCAATGGCAAGCGTACAGCGGCTGCCGCGGTGAAGATCGCCGTGGATATGGTGAACGAGGGTCTGATCACCAAGGAAGAGGCAGTCTCCCGCATCGAGCACTTCCAGATCGACCAGCTGCTGCATCCGCGCTTTGACCCCGAGGCGCTCAAGAAGGCCGTCAAGCTGACCAAGGGTCTGAATGCTTCGCCCGGCGCAGCGGTGGGTGAGGTCTACTTCGACGCCGATACCGCCGAGAAGAAGGCCAAGGAAGAAGGCAAGGCGGTTGTCCTGGTTCGCCCGGAAACCACGCCCGATGACGTGCATGGTATGCTGGCGGCCAAGGGTATCCTGACCCAGCACGGCGGCGCAACCAGCCATGCGGCTGTGGTCGCCCGTCAGCTGGGCAAGCCCTGCGTGGCCGGTGCTGAGGAGATCAAGATCGATCTCAAGGCGCGTCAGTTCACGGTCAAGGGTGTGACGATCAAAGAAGGTGATGTGATCTCGGTTGATGGCGCGACCGGCGAAGTGTACCAGGGCGCTATCCCGACCGTCGCCCCGAACTTCGACGAGCAGACTGATCTCAAGACCATCCTGGAATGGGCTGACCAGATCCGCAAGCTCCAGGTGTGGGCCAACGCGGACGATCCGCAGCAGGCTGCCCGCGCCCGCAGCTATGGCGCTCAGGGTATTGGCCTGTGCCGTACCGAGCACATGTTCCTCGGCGAGCGTACCGAGAAGTTCCAGGAAGCCATCCTGGCCGAGACGCCGGAAGAGTTCGACCGCGTCCTCAACGAGGTGCTCCTGCCGCTCCAGCGCGAGGACTTCTATGGCATCTTCAAGGTGATGGATGGTCTACCTGTGATCATCCGTCTGCTGGACCCGCCGCTGCATGAGTTCCTGCCTTCGCAGATCGAGCTGACCGAAGAAGTCGCCCGCATGGAAGGCGCCGGCCAGACCAATACGCCGGAATACGCCAAGAAGAAGAAGCTGCTGGCGGCTGTCAACAACATGCATGAGTTCAACCCCATGCTGGGTCTGCGCGGCTGCCGCCTGGGTATCGTCATGCCCGGCCTGAACAAGATGCAGGTGCGCGCGATCTTTGAGGCGGCCTGCGACGCAGCCAAGGAAGGCGTGGTGGTCAAGCCTGAGGTCATGATCCCGCTGACCTCCCACGTGAACGAACTGAAGCACATCCAGCCGCTGCTGGAGGAAGTGGCCGAGCAGGTCATGGCTGAGAAGGGTATCCGTGTCGAGTACAAGTTCGGCACGATGATCGAGGTTCCGCGGGCGGCCCTGACCGCTGGCGAGATCGCGACGGTGGCCCAGTTCTTCAGCTTCGGCACCAATGACCTGACGCAGATGACGTTCGGGATCAGCCGCGACGACGCCGAGCGCAAGTTCCTGCTGCGCTATGCGGATGAAGGCGACCTGAACATCCTGCCCAAGAACCCCTTCCAGACGCTGGATGAGGAAGGCGTCGGGAAGCTGATCTTCATGGCCGTACAGGATGGTCGCAAGACCCGTCCTGACCTGGAAGTCGGCATCTGCGGCGAGCACGGCGGTGACCCGGCGTCGATCGACCTGTGCCATCGCGCTGGCCTCAACTACGTGAGCTGCTCGCCGTTCCGCGTCCCGATCGCGCGTCTGTCGGCGGCTCACGCCGCGATCAAGAATCGCTAAGCTGGCTAAATAGCAGCAGAGTAAACGGGCGGGAAATTCAGCAGCGGGTTTCCCGCCCGTTGTGTTTGTTGTCACCCCAAAAAGAGTTTGTCAGGGAGGACGCCGATGCCCAACAGAAGCACTTACGGGCTGGAGAATCATGGGTTCACCAATCTGGAGCGCGAATACTGGAACCTGACAACGCCCGCGCTCTACGAGCAGATCGTGCGCTTCCGCGAAGGGGTGCTGGCGCATCATGGGCCGATCGTTGTCCGCACCGGCCAGCACACCGGTCGCTCACCCCGCGACAAGTTCATTGTTGACGAGCCGTCCACGGCACAGGATATCTGGTGGGGGGATGTCAACCGCCCGATCGATGCGGCGCACTTTGCCGGGCTGAAGCAGCGCCTGCTGGCCTACTTCCAGAACCGGGCAGCTTTTGTACAGGATATGTATGTCGGGCGCGACCCGGCGTACCGCCTGCCCGTGCGCATCATCACCGAAACAGCCTGGCATAGCCTGTTTGCCCGCAATATGTTCAGCCTGCCAGCGTCCGATGCGCTAATCACCCATGTGCCGGAATATACAGTGATCAACGCACCGTCGTTCCATGCGCTGCCCCAACTGGATAACGTCAACTCGTCGGCGTTCATCCTGATCAACTTTGCGGAACGGCTGATCCTGATCGGTGGGACGAGTTACGCCGGGGAGATCAAAAAGTCCCTCTTCAGTGTGATGAACTACCTGATGCCCCTGCGCGGTGTGCTGCCCATGCACTGTTCCGCCAATTACGGGAAGAACGAAGACGACGTAGCGATCTTCTTCGGCCTCTCTGGCACGGGTAAGACCACGCTGTCTGCCGATTCTACCCGCACGCTGATCGGCGATGACGAACATGGCTGGTCGGAGACGGGCATCTTCAACTTCGAAGGGGGATGTTACGCCAAGGTGATTCGCCTCGACCCCGCTGGCGAGCCGGAGATTTACCAGGCCACCCGTCGCTTCGGCACCATCCTGGAAAATGTCGTCATCGATCAGGACAGCCGACGGATTGACCTGAACGACAGCACCCACACGGAGAATACCCGTGCTTCTTACCCCATCAGCCATATTCCCAATGCTTCAAGCACGGGTATGGCCGGTCACCCGCGTTACGTTATCTTCCTGACCGCGGATGCTTTCGGGGTGCTGCCGCCGCTCAGCCGTCTGACGCCGGAACAGGCACAGTACCACTTTCTCTCCGGCTATACGGCCAGAGTAGCCGGTACAGAAAAAGGTATGGGCGAAGAACCGCAGGCCACCTTCAGCGCGTGCTTTGGCGCGCCGTTCATGGTGCATCCGCCGCAGCGGTATGCGCAGATGCTGGCGGAGCGCCTGGCCCGGCACAAATCGCAAGTCTGGCTGGTCAACACTGGCTGGACTGGCGGCCCGTACGGGGTGGGGCAGCGCATGGCGCTGGGATACACGCGGGCGATGATCCGGGCCATTCTGAGCAGCGAACTGGAAGATGTGGCCACGCGGCCAGATCCGGTCTTCGGCCTGCAGGTGCCGCAGCACGTCCCCGGCGTTCCCGAAGATATCCTTGATCCGCGCATGACCTGGGCGGATGGGGACGCCTACGATCGCCAGGCAGCGCATCTGGCAGGGCTATTCCACAGGAACTTCGCCCGCTTTGCGGCGGATGTCCCGGCAGAGGTCAGGGCCGCCGGGCCGGTGATAGGCGCCGGGGGGTAGGAGAGTTTTGCCAGGCGAGGCTGTCCGACTGGCGACGGTCCGTGCCGGGCAGCCTCGCCCTTCAGCAAGCGATTAGCGCCGCAGGAAAGCTTCCACTTCGGCGCGGGTGGGCATGGATTCGGTGGCTCCTGGCCGGGTGACACTGATCGCGCCGGTGGCGCTGGCAAAGCGGATCGCTTCTGCCAGCGGTTTGCCTTCCGCCAGCGCAACGGCCAGCCCGCCATTGAAGGCGTCCCCGGCTCCGGTGGTGTCCACAACCTTATCCACCTTGAACGCCGGGAAGTGCTGTGGCCCGCCGTCGTCGTAGAGCAGCACGCCCTCACTGCCAAGCGTCATGACCACGGTGTTAGCCCCGTGGGCGCGGAGCGCGGCGCAGGCTTCTGTAGCGTTAGCGCTGGAAACGCCGGTGATGATGGCTGCCTCGGTCTGATTAGGGGTGATGATATCCACCAGAGCCAGCAGGTCAGGCGTGAGCGGCTGGCCTGGCGCGGGGTTCAGGATGGTGGTAGCCCCATGCTGGCGGGCGATCTGCAGGCCGCGGCGAACGGCCTCCGGTGGCGTCTCCAGCTGGGTCAAAAAGACCCGCGAGGCGGCGATAGCCGGTTCAGCGCGCTCGACATCGGCGGGCGAGACGCGCCAGTTAGCCCCTGAAGCCACGACAATGATGTTCTCACCGTGATCGTCGACGATGATGGTGGCGACGCCGGTGGGAGCCTCGCCGTCCTGGATCACGTAATCGGTCGCGATCCCGGCTTCCTGCCAGACCTTAAGCGCCATTTCGCCAAACATATCACGCCCGATGCGCCCGACAAAAGTCACCGCCGCACCGACGCGCGCCGCGGCCACAGCCTGGTTGGACCCTTTACCGCCGGGGCCGGTCTTGAACCCGCTGCCCAGGATGGTTTCGCCGGGCTGGGGGATGCGCGGGCTGAAAGTCACCAGATCGGTGTTGTAGCTGCCCAGGACAACGATTCGCGGTTTGTCCATGGAAGTCTCCTTCACAGAAGCGGATAGGCTGACCTGCGTGCCGAATGTACACGCCCCAACCCAAAAACGCAACGAGGGCAGCGCCATCAGCCGCCCTCGCCTGCACTGCTGCTGTCCGGGTTGGTTACGATCCGGCGAGTTCCGGGTACAGGATAGCAAACAGGTCCTCCACGCCATTCACAATGAAGTGGCTGACGGCGCTGAGGTGCGCGTCTTTCCCCGTGACGACCCGCCCCTCGCGAACGGCGGCCAGCCCCTGCACAGCAGGCTCGGCCTGCCAGGCCGTGATGTCCACCCAGCTGGAGAGGACGATCACCTCCGGGTCAAGCGTGATCAGGGTCTCCGCGTCCACCTGTTTCCAGCCGTCAAGGCCGGCGGCGCAGGCGGCGTTGATCCCCCCGGCGCGGCTGATCATGTCATCCAGCGTCGTCTGGCAGCCAGCGATCCAGTTGTCGGTAGAGAGGTAGATCAGGCTTCTACGCTGTTCCAGGGTAGCAGTTTTCCCGGCGATAGCCTCCAGGCGGTCAAGGAGATCGCCAACCAGGCGCTGGGCAGTGGCCCGGACGCCCAGAATCTGCCCCAGCCAGGTGATGTTGTCCAGCATGGCCGGGACGCTGGTGAAATCGCCAACCGCGATCACCGGGATGCCCGCAGCGGTAAGTTGCTGGCGTACCGCTTCATCGGTGAATGTAGCGGCCAGGACGAGGTCAGGTTCCAGGGCGATGATCTGTTCCGGATCGGCCTCCACGCGGGTCGAGGTGAAACCGGCGAGCGACGCCCCGGCCAGGTTGCTGATGCCGGGGGCATCCGCCAGATGGCTCAGGGCAGCGACGCGCCCCGGCTCGTCAGCGAGCAGGGCGGCCAGCAACTCATCGGTGCCGAGTGTCAGGCTGACGATGCTTTGCGGACGGGCGAGCAGCGTGACCTGTTGCCCCAGCGCGTCGGTGACGGTTAGCGGATAGGCCGGGTAGCGATCCGGGTACAGAAGAGCCGCTACATCGGCGACGCCTTCAGCGATAAAGTGGCTGGTGGTGGAGAGGTGAGCGTCATTGACCACATAGACCCGGTTGTTGCGGACGGCCTGCAAATCCGTGTAGGCAGGGTTCTGACGGAAGGTCTCAACGAAGCCAGGGTCCCAGGGGGTCCAGCCGGTCAGGAGAATGACGTCAGGGTCCTGTTCCAGGATGAATTCGTCGCCGAGCGGATCGTACTGGGAAGCGCCGGCCTCCGCCGCAATATCGATTCCGCCGGCTGCGGCGATGACTTCGGCGATGGTGGAAGGCGTCCCGCTGGTGTAGTTGCCCGGCGTCAGGAAGAGCACCCGCACTGGTTCAACACCGGCGACAGCGGCGCTGACAGCTGCGATTTGCGCCTGCATTGCCGTGACCAGCGCCTCAGCTCCAGCCTCTTCGCCAACCAGTTCGCCCAGCATCCGCACAGTCTCCGCAATCGGCTCCAGGCCAACAGGGGCAGGCATCAGGAAGACGGTCAGCCCGGCATCGCGCAACTGCTGCACGACGGCGGGGTCTGTCCAGCTGGCAACAATGATGAGGTCTGGCTCTAGGCTGATCAGCAGTTCAGGATCGGCGGTGAGCCGGTGCGGCACCAGCGCTGCTCTGGAGGCCACATTGCTGATTCCGGGATCGTCAGCCATGGTTGTCACACCGATCAGACGTTCCGGCCCCAGCAGCGAGAGCAGGATTTCGTCGGAGGCGATGGTGACGCTGGCGATCCGACTTGGCGGGGCGTCAAGCGTGACCGGCTGGCCTGCCGCGTCGATGATCGTGCGCGGCCACTGGCCGCCCTGGGCCTGAGCTGGCTGCGGCAGGCTGATTGCCGCGATCAGTAAAGCGAGGAACAGAAGGACGGCGATGCGTAATGCTTTCATGGTTTTCTCCCTCAACCTCTGGCTAGAACGGCGGACGCTGCTCTACAACGAAACGAACTGGCGACGGTTGCGCCAGAGCAGAAACAGGAAGAATGGCGCGCCCAGCAGGGCGGTGATCAGGCCGACCTGCAGCTCGGCGGGCTGCAGGGCCAGGCGGGCGATCGTGTCGCAGACAACCAGCAATGTCGCGCCGCCAAGCGCACTCGCTGGCAATAGCACGCGGTGGTCAGGGCCGATGATCAGGCGCAGGGCATGAGGCACGATCAAGCCCACAAAGCCAACCCCACCGGCCACGCTGACTGCAGCGCCTGTCAGCAGCGAGGCCAGGGCCAGCAGGATCATCCGCGTGCGGGCAACGTTGACGCCCAGGCCCTGCGCTGTTTCCTCCCCCAGCAAGAGCAGGTTCAGGTCGCGGCTGAAGGCCGTAAGCAACAGGATGCCGGTCAGGACTGGCAGGATCAGCACATTGAGGTGCTCGCTGCCGCGTCCGCGCAGGCCGCCCACCAGCCAGGTGAGGATAGCCTGCACCTCCCCGAATTCAGCGCCAAGCAGCAGGATGGCTGAGGTGACGGCGCCCATGAATGAGTTAACAGCTACGCCGGCCAGCAACAGGGTGGGAATCTGGGTGCGGCCATTGACCAGCGAGAGGGTATACACGATAGTGACGGCCACCATGCCGCCGATGAACGCGGCCAGCGGCAGCGCCCACAGGCTGCCAGCCGCCAGACCGCTGGTCAGGGCAATCACCGCGCCCAGCCCGCCGCCTGCGCTGACGCCAATGATGCCGGGATCGGCCAGCGGGTTGCGGAAGATGCCCTGCATGGTGGCCCCGGCAATGGCCAGCGCAGCGCCGACAAAGATGCCCACCAGGGCGCGGGGTAGCCGGACCATGATCACGATGCGCACCTGAGCTTCAGGGAATTCGCCCAGGCCAGGGATGCCCAGCCGGGCCAGCAGGATGCGGGCGACGTCGCCGGCAGGGATAGCTGATGAGCCGCTGCTGACAGAGAAGATCACTGCCAGCGCCAGCAGGATCAGCAGTGCGCCACTGACAATGATCAGTCGCTGTCCAACAGGGCGATCGGCCAGCCAGAAGGCGGGAGAGGTTCCTGCATGCTGAGAAAACAATACCCGCTCCATTTCTCATACCGGGAGCGGGGCATCGTATGCGCCGGAGGCGTATCCGGGCGATACAGGGGTTCTCGTTGCCGATCACCGGACAGCGATCTTCAGCGATACAGCAACAGTTCCCGGCCCCACTCCACGAAGGCCAGAACTCAGTTCAAGGCGGGCGTCCGGGCTTGCGCTTCCTGCTACTGAGGAACCGCTTACCGTTGCGGGGCAGCGTCGGACTTGCACCGACTTCGCCATTGTGTCCTGCCATCCGGGGCGAGCGGACACCTTGACCGGAGTAACACTCAGATTGTGAACTGGAAATTACTCTAGCATCAGGCCGGAGGGCTGTCAAGAAACGCCAGATAGAGCAGAGGCCGGGAGGCCAGGATACCTGGAGACCGGGAGTCTGGTATGGCTGTATCACTATCTGACCCGTATGACCCGGTGATTCGGGCGGACGACGCGGGGCTGTGTTCCCGGTGGCCGGTTGCAGGCCCGGACTCGCTTCTGTACAATACCGCCCTGTACCCGGTGATCGGGCCGGGCGCTGCGCAGGTCATAGGATTCCCGCGGC
Organism: Chloroflexota bacterium; assembly: GCA_019873685.1. Taxonomy (GTDB): domain Bacteria; phylum Chloroflexota; class Anaerolineae; order Aggregatilineales; family Ch27; genus Ch27. The sequence goes on along the minus strand of JAIOAT010000031.1, from coordinate 25,972 downwards.
GATTGGGTTTTTGCTGCCTGCTTGCTGGCAACAGGGTGGGGTATGGGTGATGATGCCTGGGTGATTCGCGAGGCGCAGGTCAGCCTGGAACGTCTGTTGCCGCGCCTGCAGCCGGTGATTCCGGACCGTGCTGACTGGCAGGTTTTTGAGCGGCGGCTGCGCGGGCAGTTCCCGCGACTGTTCCGGTTGCTGCTGCATCTTTACGGCTGGCGGTATGACTTTTTCTACCATCTGGAGCAGATCCTGCTGGCTGCAGCGCAAATGTATCGTGAACGCCCGGCGGAACTGAAAGCCCTGGATGTTCAGCGCGAAGCTGACCCGCTATGGTTCCAGCGCGAATCGATGATGGGCGGCGTATGCTATGTGGATCGATTCGCCGGTACCCTGCAGGGCGTCCGTGAACACATCCCTTACTTTCAGGAACTCGGATTAACCTACCTGCATCTGATGCCGCTCTTCCTGGCTCCGGCGGAAAACAACGACGGTGGCTACGCCGTCAGCAGTTACCGGGAAGTCAATCCGGCGCTGGGCAGCATGGATGATCTGCGCGCGCTGGCAACCGACCTGCGCCGACATCAGATCAGCCTGGTGCTTGATTTTGTCTTCAACCACACTTCTGATGAGCACGAGTGGGCGCGGCGGGCGCTGGCCGGGGAGGAGCGCTACCAGGCTTATTACCTGATGTTTGATGACCGCACGCTGCCGGATCAGTATGAGCGCCACCTGCGCGAAATCTTCCCGGAGCAGGACCCTGGCAGTTTCACCTACCTGCCGCAGATCAACAAGTGGGTGTGGACGACCTTCCGGCGCTTCCAGTGGGACCTGAATTACGCTAATCCGGAAGTCTTCGGGGCGATGCTGCAGGAGATGCTGTTCCTGGCCAACCAGGGGGTGGAAGTTCTGCGGCTGGACGCTGTAGCCTTTGTATGGAAGCGGATGGGCACCACCTGTGAGAATCTGCCGGAAGCGCACATGATCATTCAGGCGTTCAACGCTCTGGCGCAGGTGGTTGCACCGGCGATGGTTTTCAAGTCGGAAGCGATTGTGCATCCCGACTTTGTGGCCCAGTACATTGGCCGGGAGGAATGCCCGCTTTCCTACAACCCCACGCTGATGAACCTGCTCTGGGAGGCGCTGGCTACCCGTGAGGTGCGCCTGCTGCGGCACTCGATGATCAAGCGCCTGCCGATCCCGACTGATTGCGCCTGGGTGAACTATGTGCGCTGCCATGATGACATCGGCTGGAGCTTTGCCGATGAGGATGCCGCCGAACTGGGCATCAACGGGTTCGACCACCGGCAATTTCTCAACGATTTCTACACGGGCAGGTTTCCGGGCAGCTTCGCCAGCGGACTGCCGTTCAACTACAATCCGCGTACGCGGGATATGCGGATATCGGGTATGGCGGCGTCGCTGGCAGGGCTGGAGCAGGCCCTGCAACGCGCTGATCCCCTGTTGATCGAACACGCTGTGCGGCGCATCCTGCTGATCCACAGCATCATCCTCAGCATTGGCGGTATCCCCCTGCTTTACCTGGGCGATGAACTGGGCACGATCAACGACTATCGTTACCGGCAGAATCCGGCCATTGCCGATGACAGCCGCTGGGTGCACCGGCCTTTCTTTGACTGGCAGCGGGCTGCCGAGCGCACTGATCCGGCGACGCTGACCGGACGTATCTTTCAAACACTGACGCATCTGATCGCAGTGCGCAAGGCATGTCCGGCCCTGGCTAACGGCCAGACCGAATGCTTCGATACCGGCAACCCCCATGTCTTCGGGTATGTGCGGCAGGGCAGGGTGCTGGCGCTGGCGAACTTCTCTGAACATCCTCAGCCGGTGGCGCAAGCTGCGCTGGCAGCGCATTGGCCGATTCCCCGGCGCGTGGTGAACCTGGCTACTGGCCAGCTTCAGCCCATCGGCGAGATTCTGGAACTGGAAGCGTACCAGTTCATGTGGCTGGCTGAGGCGGATGCCTGCGGGTCTGCAGGTGCCATAAATCCCTGACTTATGGTATTATGCCCACAGAACGGAGCAGTGGCCTCCAAGAGGATCACAGGGCATGTCCGAACAGCCAGCCCTTCCATGGATGATTGAGTTTCGCATCCCTGGGGCGTCAAGCGTTGCCAAGCTCAGGGTGGAGGGGGAAGCGATTATTGGCCGGGTTGACCGCGACAATGGCGTGGTGCCCGATCTGGACCTGACCCCCTGGGGAGCAATGGAAAAAGGGGTGGCGCCCCGCCATGTCAGGCTCGCCGTTGCTGATGAGCAACTGATGGTGGTCGATCTGGGTTCCGGCAAACCGACTCTGCTCAACGGCGCTCTCCTGACAAGCACACCCCATGTGTTGAATCATGGTGATGACCTGCAGCTTGGTGTGCTGCACCTGCAGGTCAATGTTATTGCTTCGCCCAACCAGGGCGGTATTGTTCAGCGGCAGCAGAACGTCGAACTGGTTGATGATCCGGCTCCAGGGCGTGGGCAATCGATCCTGATCGTGGAGGATGAAGCGGAGACGGCGGAGATTTTCCGGCTGATCATGGAACGGGCCGGGTTCAAGCCGCATATCTGCCGGGAAGTGGTGAGCGCCATCCGGGTTCTGAACAGCGAAACGCCCAGCGCCATCATCCTCGATCTCATGTTGCCGGATATTCACGGGCTGGAGCTGTGCCGGTTTGTACGGCGGGATGTGGAACGGCGAGAAATCCCGATTGTGGTGGTCAGCGCGGCGGCCAAGCAGGCGACGATCAACCAGGTGATGGAAGTCGGGGCCGATGTATTCCTGGGCAAGCCGTTCAGTATGCACGAGCTGGTGCGGGTGGTGGCCTCGCTGGTCAAGTGGTACGAGTCCAAGAAGCCGCTCTCTCAGACCAAACAGCTGGTTGGTACAGCGCGGCTGAAAGGCATGCCTGCTGATGTTCGGCGGGATGCGGTAGTGCTGTTCGTCGCAGGTTACCAGGAACCGATTGCAGTCGTGGTCCCCTCTCGCATCACCATCGGGCGGCGCAGCGGCAGCACGTCACGGCGTCCCCATGTCGACCTGGAGCGGTACGGCGCGTTTGACGCCGGTGTCTCGCGCATTCATGCCGCGATCCACCGTGAACCGGACGGATTCTCCATCGAGGACCTGGGCAGCAGCAATGGCACGTTCATCAATAACGTGCGGATTCCGCCCAATCAGCGCGTCCCTCTGAAAAATGCTACCGAGGTTGTGCTGGGTAGCCTGCCGGTGCGCGTGTTCTTCTTCACTGAGGACGATCTCGAAATCATTCAGGGAACGGCCCCACTGGGATAGAGGGGGAATGTACCCGGCGGTTCTTTTGGCCTGCCGCCAGGGAACCGGTTAAAGCCGGGGCGGGGTAAGTCCCGGTTGGGGGTATTTTGCGTCAACGCCGGGCTTGAATGTCGTTCCCGGCAAAGGTAGTATCGTGTCTGTTTTGTCGCGGAGTGTGCCGTGCAGGCGCCAGTGGAGTTGCCATCTTATGTGGACGTACCAGGAAGCACTGGACTATCTCTATAGCTTCACCAACTACGAAGTGCGCCGGGAGGTGCGTTATGCGCCAGAAGTCATGAACCTGGATCGTCCCAACCAGCTTCTGGCCGCTGTAGGCAATCCACACCGCGCTTACCCCGTGATTCATATCACGGGAACTAAAGGGAAGGGTTCGGTAGGGGCGTATTGCCAGGCGGCGCTGCAGGCTGCTGGATTGCGGGTGGGCCTGTACTCGTCGCCGCACCTGCAGGAGTTCCGCGAGCGCTTCCGGCTGAACGACGACATGATCAGCGAGCTGGAACTGACAGCGTTGCTGGCCGAACTCAAGCCCCACGCGGACGCCATCCCGGGACTGACCTGGTTTGAGGTGACGACCGCCCTGGGGTTCCTCTACTTTCAACGGCAGGCCGTTGACGCGCTGGTGCTGGAAGTCGGGCTGGGGGGACGTCTGGACGCCACCAATGTGGTAACGCCGCTGGTTTCTGTGATCACCAGCCTGAGTTACGACCATACTCATCTGCTGGGCAACACGCTGGCAGAGATCGCCAGGGAGAAAGCGGGCATTATCAAGCCCGGCGTGCCGGTGGTTAGCGCGCCGCAGCCTGCTGAGGCTGCCGCTGTGCTGGAGGAGGTTGCCGCTGAGCGTGGAGCGCCGCTACTGGTGATCGGTCGGGATTGGCAGGTGGTGCCGGGTCACAGTACCCGCCAGGGACAACGCTTCCTGGCCGGGCCGGTTGGGGGTGACCTGCACGAATACTGGACGCCGCTGGCCGGCCATCACCAGGCCATCAACGGGGCGGTGGCGCTGGCCGCGCTGACGCTGGTGCGCCAGCAAGGGGTGGCGCTGCCCCCGGGACTGGTAAGCGGCGGCAGGTTACAGGCGAACTGGCCGGGCCGCTTCGAGATCGTCGACCTGGAGCCAGTTATTGTGCTGGATGCGGCGCATAATGCCGCCTCGGCGCAGTGCTTGCGGGACACGGTGCTGGAAGTCTTTCCGGAGAAAGTCACCCGAGTACTGGTATTCGGCGCTTCAGCGGATAAGGATGTGGCCGGGATGTTCCGGGCGCTGTTGCCGGAAATGGATCATCTGGTTCTAACCCACGCGGACCATCCGCGGGCGCTGGATGTTGACACGCTGGCAGCGGAAGCGTTAGCGGCAGGGTTCAGCGGCCAGATGGTTCAGGCGCCGACGGTGGCGCAGGCCCTGGAAGAAGCCCGTTCCCTGGCTGGCCCGGCGGGGATTGTGGTGCTGACAGGATCGCTGTTTGTGGTGGGCGAAGCGCGTAATGCGCTTGGCCTGGCGGTAGGGCGGGCGGCGTATCTGGATACGATCGCTGGTCAGGCTGCGCGGGCGGCGGCCAGCGATACACCATTGGGTATGTAAGGCGGGAATTCAGGCTGCTATGTTCATTATGGGGTATGGGGAAAACGACTTCTACGATGTGCGCAACGCGGAACTGGACGCCGATGGGCTGATTGAGGCGCCGCTGATCCCGCTGCGCGATCTGGTCGTTTATCCTAACATGGTGACCCCGCTCTTTGTGGGGCGGGAATCTTCTCTGTTGGCAATTCAGGCTGCCCAAGCCGAGGGGCGCACCGTGATCGGGGTAGCCCAGCGGGATGTGAATGTGCCGAATCCGATGCCCGACGACCTGTATCGGATGGGCACAGAAATGGCCATGGGGCGGGTGATGCGCATGCCGGACGGCACGGTGAGCGTGCTGGGGCAGGGTCGCCGCCGGGTGGAGATCGTCGAATTCCTGGCGACTCAGCCGTACATCCGGGTGCGGGCGCGGCCAATTGTGGAGGAGCGATCAGGGGCAATCCCCCGGCAGACGCAGGCCCATATGCGCGCCGTGCTGGCGCTGTTTGAGCGCTGCGTCAACCTCAACCACAACATCCCGGAAGAAGCGTACATTTACGCGCTCAACATCGAAGACCCCGGCTGGCTGGCCGACGCCATCGCTTCAACGCTCAATCTGTCGCTGGCGGAACGGCAGACGATCCTGGAGTTGCTTGACCCTGCCGAACGGCTGCGTAAGGTGGGGATGTACCTGGGACGGGAATTGGATGTGCTGCAACTGGAAGACGAGATTCAATCCCAGGTGCAGCAGGAGATGGATCGCGGGCAGCGCGAGGTCTTCCTACGGGAGCAGATGCGCGTCATCCAGAGCGAACTGGGCGAGATGGATGTGTTCCAGCAGGAGCTGAACGAACTGCAGGAACAGATCGCCGCCGCCCAGATGCCGGATGAGATCGCGGATAAGGCGTACAAGGAACTCAGCCGGCTGAGCATGCTTTCGCCCATGGCGCCGGAAGTCGGTGTGATCCGGACGTACCTGGACTGGCTGATCAGCCTGCCCTGGCAGGCGACCAGTGAAGACAACCTCGATCTGGCTCATGCTGCGCGGGTGCTGGACAGCGCACACTATGGTCTGCCCAAGGCCAAGGAGCGTGTCCTGGAACACATCGCCGTGCGCAAGATTGCCCCCTCGACAGTCAAAAGCCCGATTCTGTGCTTTGTCGGGCCGCCCGGCACGGGCAAGACCTCCCTGGGGCAGAGCATCGCTGAGGCGCTGGGGCGCGAGTTTGTGCGGGTCAGCCTGGGTGGTGTGCGTGACGAGGCGGAAATCCGCGGCCATCGCCGTACTTACATCGGGGCGATGCCCGGGCGGATTATCCAGACCATGCGCCGGGTGCGGACGATCAACCCGGTGTTCATGCTCGATGAGATCGACAAACTGGGACAGGACTTCCGCGGCGACCCCGCGGCGGCCCTGCTGGAAGTGCTGGACCCGGAACAGAACTACGCTTACAGTGATCACTATCTGGAAGTGCCGTATGATCTGTCCCGGGTGATGTTCATCACCACGGCCAACTACCTGGACCCATTGCCTCCGGCATTGCTCGACCGGCTGGAAGTCATCGAGTTCTCCGGCTACACCGAAGAAGACAAGCTGGCCATCGCCCGCCAGTTTCTGATCCCCAAGCAGCTGGAGGCGCACGGCCTGCAGGACCTTGGCATTCAAATCGACGACGCCACGCTCAGAGCGATCATCCGCGACTATACCTTTGAGGCAGGGGTGCGCAACCTGAACCGCGAGATCGCCAACATCTGCCGCAAAATCGCGCGGCGGGTGGCGGAGGGCAAGCGTTACCCGCGCCGGGTGCGCCCGGCCATGTTGCAGCGCTACCTGGGGCCGGTGCGTTTCATGCACATTCTGGCTGAAGAGCAGGATGAGATCGGGGTAGCCACCGGCGTTGCCTGGACTGAGGCCGGCGGCGATATCATGGTTGTCGAGGCGGCATTGATGCCCGGCAAGGGCGACCTGCAGCTTACCGGCCAGCTCGGCGAGGTGATGCGCGAGTCTGCCCAGGCGGCGCTGACTTATGCCCGATCGCGGGCGGCGTCGCTGGGAATCGACGCTGAACGTTTCGAAGAGACCGACATTCACATCCACGTCCCGGAGGGGGCCATACCCAAAGATGGGCCGTCCGCCGGTGTGACGATGACCGTCGCCCTGATCTCGGCGCTGACGCGGCGTCCGGTGCGCCGGGAAGTCGCCATGACGGGCGAGATCACCCTGCGGGGCAGGGTGCTGCCGGTGGGCGGGATCAAGGAGAAGCTGCTGGCTGCTCACCGGGTGGGCATCAAGCAATTCTTCCTCCCGGCGAAGAACAAGCCTGACCTGGAGGAATTGCCGAAGCGTGTATTGAAAGATATGCAGGTGGTGCCGGTCGATCACATTGACGCCATACTTGAGCAGGTGCTGCTCCCTGCGGTAGACTCAGGGGAGCAGACCGGGGGCGAACCCGAGGGCGAAGAGGCCGAGGCTACAGAGACATAGCGGCTTATGGATACAGAGGAGCTGCAGAGCCTGATCAATGGCGGTCGGCGGGCAGAGGTCGACTGGTTGCCGGGAGAGGCGCCGGTGCAGGACATCGCGCCGATTCTGGCGGCGCTGGCCAATAGCCAGGGCGGCACGTTGCTGCTGGGTGTTGACCCGGCTACCGGCGCGCTGGAAGGCGTTGCTGATGCTGAGGCGGCGATCGAGCGCGTGTTGCAGGCAACACTCGATATCACGCCGCCCCTGATCATCCCCCTGGCCGAGAAGGTGATCGCTGGCGAACACGCTCTGGTCGCGGTGAACGTTCCGCGCGGCCTGCCCCATGTTTACGCTTATGATGGCCGTTTCCTGGCTCGCCAGGAGGCCCGCAATATCCCGCTGGACGCGCGCGCCCTGCGGCAGATGCTCATCGAACGCGGTGATGTCAGCTTCGAGGAGATGGTGCCGCCGGGCGTGACGCAGGACGATCTGGACTGGGAACAGGTGCGGGCGTACGTAGAGGGGCTGAAGAGCCTCAGCGGGCTGTCTCCGGAGGAGGTTCTGCTCAAGCGGGGTTGCCTGGCCAGAGGTGAAGATGGTCAGTATCGCCCGACGAACGCCGGGATTCTGCTCTTTGGCCGGGCGCCCCAGGAGATCATCCGGGGGTCGGAGATCACGGCAGCGCGTTTTGCCGGCGTTGAGATGAGCGATACCTTTGTCCGGCAGGATATCGGCGGCACGTTGCCGGCCCAGCTTCGTCGCGCCCAGACTTTCCTGGCGGATCATCTGCGCAAGCAGGTGCAGATGGGCGCGACCATGGCCCGCGATGAGCAGTATGAATACCCGCTGGAGGCAGCCCGTGAGGTGATTGTCAACGCGGTAGCCCACCGCGACTACAGCATCCGGGGGGATGGCGTGCGGCTGTACCTTTTTTCCGATCGGATGGAGGTTACCAGCCCGGGTGGGCTGCCCGGCCCAGTGACGGTGGAGAACATTGCTGAAGAGCGATTCTCTCGCAATCCCGTGCTGGTGCAGGTGCTGGCGGATATGGGGTTTATTGAGCGGCTGGGATACGGTATAGACCGGGTGATTGCCCTGATGAAGGCCCAGAATCTGCCGGCGCCGCAATTTGAGGAAACCGCGGGTGGGGTGCGGGTGACGCTGCGCAACAGGGCTATCGAGAAGGCGCAAACAGCTGCGCCGCGCCCCGGCTTCGGCGGGCAGTTCCGCGGCGAGGAAATCAACCCGCGCCAGGAATACGCCCTTGATTTTCTGATCAATCAGGGCCATCCTCGCATCACCAACAAGGACCTGCAGGAACTCTGCCCGGATGTTCATGCGGAGACGCTGCGCCGCGATTTTGCCGATCTGGTGAGCAAGGGCATTCTGGTCAAGATGGGCGAAAAACGCGGCTCCTACTACGTTCTGAAGAAATGATCGCCTTCCGGTGACTTTTCACCCGATTCAAGCGAAAAGGTAAAGGCCATTGGATTCACGACGACATACCCTGTCTGCTGAGTTTTGCCTGCGCCTGGCGCTGATCAGCCTGGCGGCGCTGGCTCTGGCGGCGTGTGAAGCGCCTACGCCCACGCCCACCCCGACGCCGACTCTGACGCCCACACTGACGGTCACGCCGAGTAACACGCCTACCGCGACGCTCACTCCCACCGCCACGCTGACGCCAACCGCAACGCGCACACCAACGATCACACCAACGCCCAGCGATACCCCGTTGCCAACGGCCACACCCTGGCCGACGCTGGCTTTCGCCGGGGATCACTGGACGATGAGCGAGGTGCAGCCGCCGCTGGGCCAGGCGCTGACCGAGCCGTGGGTGGCGTTTGTGAACATCAACGACCGGGATGGTGTTGGCGATCCGCGCACCCCCCAGCCGGAGACGAATGTCCAGACGCTGTATCTGGTCAATCCCCGTACCGGCCAGCGGGTGCCTGTCCTGAATCTGCCTTCCAGCACGGATGAGCGGGTCTACTGGGCGCCAACAGGCGAGCGAGTCGCCTACCTGCTAAGCACAACAGACACCCCGGAGCGCAACGGTCTGTATGTTTTCGATCTGACCATTGGCGTCAGTTCGCGGGTGCTGCGACTGAACGACTTCAACCAGCGCGGGTTCTTTAACCCACCGCGCTGGTCGCCGGGTGGGACGCAGATCGCCCTGGCCGCCGCCAACGAATACGATGTGGATATCTACGTGATGAACGCCGATGGGACGGATTTGCAGGTTGTTGCCCCCAGCGGCGGGTACGATCTGTGGCCGGCGTGGTCTCCGGATGGGCGCTACCTGGTATTTGTCTCCGATCGGGCGGAGTGCCCCAGCTGGCGGCCCGGCGACGGCTGTTTTGAAGAGCGGCCAGGCGGCCCCACCAGTGGTCACCTGTATGTCGTCGAACTGGCTTCGGGGCAGGTCCGCCAGCTGGGGGATCAGCTGGTCAGCGAGCCGCCGTACTGGATCAACGCCGGAACGATCGGCTTTGTCACCGGTAATCCTGTGCAGGGTGACAACTTCCGCCTGCTCTGGCAGGCCGATCTGGCCAGCGGTGAAGTCCGGCAGATCAGCCTGCCGGGACAGGAAGGCTCCGGTTACTATCTGGCGGAGAGCTGGCGGGCGGATGGCGAGCGGGTGCTCTTCCAGCGGGCGGCAGATGTGACCGATATCACCGTCATGGATGCCAGCGGCCAGTTCATCGCCAGCACCGATCGGTACAATTTTGCGCGCTTTGCCCTGACTGCCAGCTGGTCGCCGGACGGTAAGCGAGTGGCTTTTGCGGGCCGACGCGGCCAGTGTCCTTATGGCCTGGTGGTCATGACCGAGAACCTGGAACCAATTTCCAGCACCAACCCTCCGCCGACGGTCTGTGATCCGATCTTCTCACCGGATGGTAACTGGATCGCTTACTCAGGCATCAACCCGCGTATTGACGGTCGACTTGACCTGTATATCGCCAATGCTAACGGGTTCAGTTCGGTCAACCATTCCGCCGATCTGCGTGGACAGATTCGTATTCTGGGCTGGGTTGGCGGGTCAACAGCGCCGTAGCAGCCGGGCACCCGCCAGCCCCGGCGATTTGCCACTGGCGGCGCCTGTGCGTTACACTCCCGGCGTTTTGCTGAAGGAGTCTGTGCCATGCGAATTCCGCGCCTGTTGACGGTGATTGTAGCCCTGGTGGCGCTGGCGGTAGCGCTGGCGCTGGGCGCGCTGGCGCTCAGGCCGCCGCTGCCCCTGATTGTCGCGGCAGGGTTTGATGACGCTCGTATTTCGCCAAATGCTGATGGCGACAAAGACCTGACCACGTTTCGCTATACACTCGCCCGGCCGGCTGCCATCACACTCGATTTCACGGATGCAGCGGGTAATCGCTTTGTCTTCCGGGAGCGCCAGGCGCGTGTTGCTGGCGAGTACAGCGTGCTATTCGGCGGCCTTGTGGATGGTTATGTGCTGCCGGGGGAGACTGTGCGGAGCGAGGTTGAGACCCGGCTGATGCCTGATGGCGAGTATACTTGGGCGTTAACCGCGACAGCGGAAAGCGGCGAGGCAATGTCGGCCAGCGGAACCCTGACCATCGAGGGCGCCGATTCGCGCTTGCCGGATATCTCCGGGTTCACGCTGTCGCCGGCGCGTTTTACACCCAATCAGGATGGTCTGGATGACCGGGTGACGATCTACGTGTATGTGGAGAAGGACGCCACCCTGACCATGTATCTGCTGAATGCGGAAGGGCAGCGTCAGTACATCACCGAGCGCAATGAAGGGCTGACCTTTGGCAAGGCCGGGATGCATGAATTCGACTATGACGGCGGCATCGACGCTGGAGAAGAGCCGCCGCCGGACGGCGAGTATACCGTCGTGGTGGAGGCGGAGGATGCTGTCGGACAACGTGTGCGGCGCACCGGCAACCTGACAATTGCGGATGGTGGCACGCCGATCGGGGCGATCTACCCGCAGCCAACTGGCACCACCGTGTTCTATGATACGATGCCCTACCGCGATACCTATTACACCGATGCCGATACCCCCGGTGAACTGATCCCGGTGCCGCAGGGCGTCGAATCCATCATCACAGAAAGTGAGGTGGTGTTACAGGGGGATATGCTGGTGTTTCGCCTGACGGTGACCAATGACGGTTCAGTCGGACTGCGGACCAGCGGCCCGCCGCCGGGAACCGTCTACCAGCAGGATCAACGAGCCAGCGGCATCGGCTGGTATGACCAGTCTGGCGTCTGGCGGATCGGCCTGGAATGCGACACGGTCAAGAGCAGCTACCCCTGGCGCTGGGCTATCGGCTCGGTGGAAGATCTGCAGGCAGTGGAAGAAGGCGGGGAGACCTACTACTACCTGCCGCCCGGTGCGCAGGCTGTCGTCTGGGGAGGCGTGCGACTGACCGAAATTCTACCGCAGCGGAACCCGCAGCCCTGCTGGATCGGGCTGATTCATGAGGATGTGGCCGTGGTGCAATCGAATGTGGATCGGCGGTGGGTCGAGATTCAGCCGGGGCCGCAGCGATAGATCGGGCGAGTCTTCGGGGCGCCGCCGGTTTGCCGGGGTCGAGGTTTAGCTGTACCATAACCTGCAGCGCATCGGTACTCACTGAGGGATTGAGTCCATGAAACGCCGCGCACCATCTTTGTGGGCAGCAATGCTGGTCGTCGCAGTGGTGGGTCTGTTGAGCGCCGCCTGTGGCGGCGGCACGCCGACGCCTACCCCCCTCCCGACGGCGACGGCAACGCCGCGATCCACGCCGCTGCCGGAAGTGCCTACGGCGGTTCCGCTTGCCTCTGAGGAACGGCCGCTTACTGTGCTGATGGTGCCGCAGGGAGCGCGTCGCGAGGCGGCACCGGCGGCGGATTCCCTGGAAGCCCTGATCGCGGAACTGACCGGCCTGCGGGTAGAAGTTCAGCTTGCGGATAGCTACGGCCAGATCGTGGCTCAGCTCTGCAGTGCGACGCCGGTGGCTGGCTGGCTGGACGGCTTTGCGCTGGTGGCAGCGGAGGCGGCGGGATGCGCGGACCCGGCGCTGCAGGTCGTGCGCAACCGGCGGGCCGGCTTTCAGGTGGAGATGCTGCTGGCGGCTGAATTTGCCGGGGATGAGGTCAGCGCTGACGATCTGGCCCTTCTGGCCGGGAGGCGGGTTTGCCGGGCCACAGGCGAAGATGCTGCCTGGCTGGCGGCGGAGATGATGCTTCGTACGGCGGGCGTCAATCCGGTGACCGATCTGGAAGCCATTGTCGATGTCGAGAACTATGACGCTGTCGTGACCGGCCTCTATAACGGCGATTGCCAGGGCGGGGTGGTGCCTTCCGGTTACCTGCGCAGCGGAGCAGGCGAAACCGTGCGGACGCTGGAGGACCTGGCAACCCGCGTGGTTTCGGTGAGCGAGTCGCCGCTTATCCCGTACAACGTCCTGGTTTATCCGCCTACTGTACCGCTGCACATCCGCATCCCGCTGAGCGATGTCTTCCTGCAGATCGCGGCGGATGCCAGCCGGGCGGACACTCTGGCCGGTATCCTGCAGCAGGATAGCCTGGAGCGCGTGACAGCGGAGAGCTTTGCTGCCTTCCGGCAATTTGCCCAGGCGTCAGGTCTGGATTTTGTGGCCCTGGGAGAGTGAGCGTGACGGTCGCTGTCATCATCGTGACCTGGAATGTGCGCGATCTGGCTCTGGAAGCGGTGCGCACGGCCAGGGAAGACCTGGCGCGGAATGGCCCGGAAGGGCAGGTCTGGGTGGTGGATAACGCCTCCACGGATGGCACCGTGGAGGCGATTCGTGCACGCTTCCCGGATGTACAGGTGATTGCCAGCGCGGAAAACCTGGGTTTTGCCGCCGGGAACAATCTGGCGCTGCGGGCGCTAGGCTTCGGACAGGCAGCTGCCGTTGATCTACCGGAGGCGGTATTCCTGCTGAATCCGGATACACTGGTGCAGGACCGCGCCATCCGCACGCTGTATGAGGCGCTGTTTGCCGCGCCGACTAACGGGTTGGTTGGCGCGCGCCTGACTTACGGCGATGGCAGCTTTCAGCACAGCGCTTTCGCCTTCCCGGGCGTGTGGCAGACAGCCTTTGACCTGCTGCCATTGCCGCCGCGTTTGTACAACACCCGGTTGAACGGTCGCTATCCCCGCTGGCTGTACGAGCAGGGGAAGCCGTTCCGGGTGGATTTTGTTCTGGGCGCGACGATGATGCTACGCCGCGAGGTGATTCAGCAGGTAGGGATGTTTGACGAGCAGTTCTTTATGTACTGTGAGGAAATCGACTGGGCCATGCGCATCCAGAGGGCGGGCTGGCGGGTGCTCTGCGTCCCCCGGGCGCGGGTCATCCATCTGGAAGGGCGCAGCACTTCTCAGGTGCGACCGCAGAGCTACCTGAATCTGTGGCGCAGCCGCTTTCAACTGTACCGCAAGCACTATCCCCCGCTGAAGGTTGCGGCGATCCGGGCCGTGGTGCGGCTGGGCATGAGCCGCAGGCTGCGCCAGCTGGCGCAGGAGCGGGTGCTGGATGCAGCACAGCGTGCCGCGTTGGCTGAAGCGTACCGGGCGGTGGCGGCGCTATGACCACTCTGGCGGCAATTATCCTCTGCCACAACGAACTGGATCATCTCCGGCCGTGCATCGAAACAGTACGCTTTGCCGATGATGTGCTGGTGTTCGTGGACGCCACCAGTTCCGTCGCTGACAAGGTTGTTCGGGTGGCTGAGGAGGCTGGAGCGCGGGCGATCCGCCGCCCGTTTGACGACTATGCCCATCATCGTAATGCGGCGCTGGAGGCGGTGGAAAGCGATTGGGTGCTCTTCGTCGACGTTGATGAGCGTGTCCCCCCGGAACTGGCCGCCGAGATCAGAGCGACGATTGAGACCGGGCAGGCGGACGGTTATGGCATCCCGCGTTTCAACTATATTTTTGGACACTTGACGCGGCATACAGGCTGGTATCCGGATTACCAGACACGTCTGTTGCGTCGCGGTCGGGCGCGCTACGACCCGGCCCGACCGGTGCACGAGGTTGTCCTGCTGGATGGCCCGCGCGGCACGTTACAGCACCCGCTGATCCATTACAACTACCGCGACCTGGCGCATTTCATCGCCAAACAGCGCCGCTACGCGGAGATCGACGCCAGCATCCTGTTTGAGCAGGGCCAGCGGCCCCGCCCGCACAACTTCGTTTTGCAGCCCCTGCGACAGTTTCGCTGGCGCTTCTTTACGCTGCAGGGCTACCGCGACGGCCTGCACGGCCTGTGGTTGAGCCTGTTGATGGCCTGGTATGAGTGGCTGAAGTACCGCAAACTGGCCGCCCGCTGGCGCCAGGCCCGATGACTGTGCTTGTTTATCCCGCTCGCTCAATAGTCTCCACCAGGGCGTACAGGCTGCCAGCGACCACGCCATGACCTCCCAGCAAGACAGGGATGGGCGCTTCCCTGGCGGCAGCGGTGAAGTCACGCAACCAGCCATCTTTGATGCTGTCGACCAGGAACAAATCGGAGGCGAAGCGGTCTGCGTCATCCGGCCAGCGGCCACAGGCTGCCATCAGGGGTCGGCTGTCGATAATTGCCGCCTGGGTCATCTCAGCCAGCGTCTTGAAAAAGGTTTGCGGGCCTTGCAGGCGGATCAGTTCGCCGATCAGGGATCGGACTTCTCCACGGGCCAGCCTGCCGTTGGCGACCATGCCCCGTTCCTCTGCAAACACACGCACCCAGCACTGGGTGGCGCGGTTGAGCGCCCCCCAGGCCTGTGGCGAAACGCGCCCGATCAGGGTCAGATGGCTCTCTGGCGTAGCGGCAATCCTGGCGATCTGCTGTACCGGCAGGGAGTCGAGCAGAGGATGACGCACTGCGGTTGCCAGATGGGGTTGAATATCCGGATGGCGGGCGACAATACCCAGATCAGCGGGTGTGTCCAGATCCATGCCGGTAGCCGGTCGACTCCCGGAGAGGACATGCACGTTGTAAGCGCCGCTGTGACTGAGCAGCCAGGCCAGGCTGTTGTCGCGGTCGGCCTGGCGAATGATCGGCAGCGCGTCCAGCGCATCGGTAAGCGCCAGCCAATCGCTGGAGTGCAGGTTGTTGGTCAGGGCTGCTCGATCTGGCGTGCTAGCTGCGGTGGCGGGTGGGCGATCCAGCATCGCTATGATCTGACTCAGCGTGTGGTCGTCGAGCAGCGGGGTGCTCCCGCCACCGAAGTAAAGCACCCGGGACAGCGCGTGGCGCTGGATGACTTCCGCCAGGCGGCGCCCGAAGACGAAATCGCCGGGAGGATCGCGATCGACTGTGACGGGCGTTCCGGCGGGCAGCCAGTCTGCGTCTGGCGTGGCCAGGATGAGGCGGTTGATGCCCTGGCGCTGCAAAGCGCTGATCAGGTCGAGGGTGCAGGCGCGCTGGGCGGCGGCAACCAGCATTTCCTGGGGGGTGTGGCCGCCCCTGCCGATCATAATGACAGCGCCAATGGCTTCGCCGGCCATCTCTTGTCTCCTCTTGGGGGCAGTAAACCGGGGACTGCCGCCGGCAATCCCCGGTTCATTCAGGTCAAGGTTTCACTGTTGCTTAGGATGTGAAGCGTTCGCGTCCCCTGTGTCTCTCTCCAGAGGCTCAGGCGATCCGGGGTTGCAGGATACCGTAGTTGCCGTCTTCCCGCAGGTAGGCAACGTTGATCTCATCCGTCTCCTGGTTGAGGAAAACAAAGAAATCGTGGCCCAGAAGCTCCATCTGTTCGACCGCTTCTTCCTCCGTCATCGGGGTGACGTTGATCACCTTGTGGCGGACGATCACGGCTTTCGCTTCTTCCTCGTAGTCGGCGCTGGTTTCCCCGGGGACTGGCTCAGCGGCGGCCAGTTCGGGTTCAAGCTCCGCGAAGCGTTCGCCACTACGACGACGGCGCTTGCCCTTGTACGTGCGGATGCGCCGGTACATCTTGTCGAGCGCCACGTCAACAGCCGCGAACAGGTCGGCCTGGCTCTTGTCCTCCACGCGCAGGATGGTGCCACGCCGGTCACGCACAGTAAGCTGGGCAACGGCTCGTTCGCCTCCTTTTTTCTGGCGTTCGGCAGTCAGATCAACCCGCGCATCGATGATGTTGGGCAGATAGCGATCTAACTTGCTGACTTTCTTTTCGACGTGCTCGCGCAGACGTGGGCTGATCTCCACATTCCTCGCTGTGATTTGGACCTCCATGGTTTGCTCCTTTCGCGGAAACGTCGAAGAACCTCACTGAACATCTGGCGCGATCTCAGCCGCCGGCAAAACCGGCTCGCCCAACAACGACGGCGCGAACAGCACTTGCTCCCTGTTCGGCCAGGCATGCTGCACATTCATGCAGAGTAGCGCCGGTGGTGTACACATCATCCACCAGCAGAAAGCTGGCTCCCTGAACCCGATCGGGATGCTCCACGGCAAAGGCATCCCGGACATTGACCTGCCGCTCGTGGTAGCCAAGACCTACCTGGCTGGCCGTCTGCCGCACACGGCTAAGCAGGTGTTCATCAAATGGCCAGCCCAGATTGCGGGCGATAGCCCGGCCCAGCAGCGCCGCCTGGTTAAAGCCGCGCTGTTGTAGTCGGCTGGAGTGGAGGGGGACAGGCACGATGGTGGCCTGCGGCCAGGCGGCCTGCCGTAGCAGGTCTGCCAGTAACCCGCCCAGCACATCCGCCAGATCTGTGATGTGGTCGTACTTCAGCGCGTGCACCGCGGTCTGGATGACGCCGTCGAAGGCGCCCAGTGCACCCACTCCCAGCAGGGGCGGCAGGGGATCGTGCTGGATAATCGGCTCATGGATCAGGGCTGCCTGGCATTCGGGGCACATCTGGGTTCCCACCCGACCGCAACCCACACACGCTGGCGGGAAGACCAGGTCGAGCGCCGGAAGAAGGATATGTTGTTTGAGGAGCATCCACCCGTTGGTGAAGGCGGATGCTCCCTGGTGGGTCTGTGCTGCACCAGGCTGTTGCACAGCGCAGTCCAGTCTATGGAGAGCTAGAACGGGATATTGGTTTCCAGCAGGATAATCAGCGATGGCCCAAGCAGGACGATCCAGATCGAAGGGAAGATCAACAGTACCAGCGGGAACATCATCTTCACCGGCGCCTGCTGCGCCTTTTCCTGAGCACGCTGGCGACGCTTGACGCGCATCTGGTCGGATTGCACACGCAGGATGCGGGCCATGCTCACGCCCAGCTGCTCAGCCTGGACAATAGCGGCCACAAAACTGGTCACGTCAGGGACATCCATGCTGGTCGCCATATCGCGCAGGGCCTCGCGCCGGAGCTTGCCCAGGGCAATCTCCTGTAGCACGCGCCCAAAGGCCCTGGCCAGCGGGTCATCCCATTTCTCGTAGACCTTCGCCATTGCCGAGTCAAAGCCCAGGCCTGCTTCTACGCAGATGGTCAGGAGGTCCAGGGCGTCCGGGAGTTTCCTGGTGATCATCTCCTGGCGGCGGCTGATCTGTCCCTTGAGCCAGAGGGCAGGCAGGAAATACCCGATCAGTGCGCCGCCGATCACATACAGTAACTGGTTAGGTTGTGGCGCGGCAATGACAAAGACCACGACCGCAAGCGCCGTAAAGAGGATGGCCGCCACCAGGCGCAAACCCAGGTAGGAAGCGGCATCCAGATTGTTGGGGTAACCGGCCAGCTCCAGCTGGCGCTGCGCGTCAGCGATCTGGCGGTCCGGGGTAAACCGTACGATGATGTCTGCCAGCTTCCGGAATATGGGCCGCAGGACGCGATCCTGAAAAGGCAGCGAAAGCTCGATTTCCTCCAGGGACTGTGGCAACGTACGATCGCCGATTTCGGCCAGCCGATCCTGCAACGGATCGGAATCATCTTCACGCATGCCGTAGTAGATCAGACCGCCGACGATGAACAGGCCCAGCAGGATCAGCGCTCCGATGCCAATTAGCTGCTCCATAAGCCTTGCTCCCCTGTCTGTGTCCCGCTGTTGCTCACAGGCTTTCCACGAACCACTAGGAATGCCGGGGCAAGGCGCCTGAACGGCCCCTTGCCTGTGTTCAAGCATGCTCAGTACTGAATATCCACAATGCGCTGGATGGCGGCGGTGCCCATCCCGATCAGGCCGAGGCCGATCCCGATCAGCGGCCAGCCGCACATCCGGTTTTCAAAGAGGCCACCCATGTAGTTCGGATTGATCACCATCAGGAAGAGGGACAGTATGATCGGCAGGCCGCTGATGAACCAGCCCGTATAGCGCCCCTGCGATGTCAGGACGCGAATCTCGCCCTTGAGCTTGATGCGCTCGCGGATGGTGTGGCCGATGACATCCAGAATTTCCGCCAGGTTACCACCGACCTCGCGCTGGATGTTGACCGCCGTGACGATCAGGTCAAGGTCCTCACTGTCCAGCCGCTTGAGCATATGATCCAGTGCATCTTCCATCGAGATGCCCAGCTGGACTTCCTGCACCACACGCCGGAATTCGGTCGCGGTCGGTTCTGGCGATTCCTTAGCGATAGCTTCCATGGCCTGAAGGACGCTGTAGCCAGAGCGCAGGCCATTCACCCACAGGCCAATGGTATCCGGCAGCTGCTCCTCAAAGCGAATCAGGCGCGTGCGCTGCTTGCGGGCGACATAAATGCGCGGGGCGAAGAAGCCAACGACGCCGCCGACAATTCCAAGCACCAGCCCCCATAACAGGGTCGCTACGGCAAAGAAGGCGATGGTGGAGATGATGTGGATGGCCAGGTACTCGGCGACTGTGATTTTGAGATCCGCCTTGGAAAGGGCGTTTCGCCAGTTCTTGCCGAACTCGCGCTGCGTCAGCAGGCGATCGATAGCGCGGGTGAGCTGGCTGGGTTCTTCAACGGCTGGCTTGGCTTCCTCAGCAGCCGCAGTCTCTTCCAGGCCTTCGGTGAAGCGCTTCATGCGCGCGTCAAGCTCGGCCTGACGCTGGGCGCGGATGCTGAAGACCGCCACGATCAGGATGACGATTGCCAGTCCACCGGCAATGGCCGCAATGAGTAAAGGATTGTCAAACATGGCTCTGCTTTCCTAGTCGCCTGTCTGCTGGCAGGCCACTACCCAACGGGCCACGATGTCAGTTTGACTCATTATAGCACAAGCCTGTATGTGTTCCGGAGTGACCCGGTAGTACGGGCCTGGCTCTAGTAACGCTGGCCGACGCCAAACACCGAAGGCGGCAGGTGAATCCCGACGGCTTCGATGCGGTCGATGAACTTCGGACGCAGACCGGTCGGGCGGATACGACCAATGATCTTGCCGGCTTCAATGCCGGTCTGCTCGAACTCAAAGATGTCCGACATCACGATCACGTCACCTTCCATCCCCTGGATTTCGGTGATCTTGACGATCTTGCGGCTGCCGTCGCGCAGACGCTCCTCGTGGCAGATCAGGTTGACCGCCGAGGCGATCTGCTCACGGATGGCGCGCACCGGTAGATCCATGCCAGCCATCAGGCACATCACCTCCAGACGGGCCAGCGTGTCACGCGGGCTGTTGGAGTGCAGAGTGGTCAGCGAACCATCGTGGCCAGTGTTCATGGCCTGCAACATGTCCAGGGCTTCGCCGGCACGGCACTCCCCAACGATGATCCGGTCAGGACGCATACGCAGGCTGTTCACCACCAGGTCCCGGATGGTAATTTCGCCCTTGCCTTCGATGTTGGGCGGGCGGCTTTCCAGCGTGACAACATGTTCCTGGCGCAACTGCAGCTCGGCGGCGTTCTCAATGGTGATGATCCGCTCGTCGTTGGGGATGAAGCCGGAGAGCACATTGAGCAGGGTGGTCTTGCCGGAGCCAGTGCCTCCACTAACGATGATGTTCAGGCGAGCGATGACGCAGGCCCGCAGGAAGTCGATGATCTGCTGGGTGACCGTCCCAAAGCGGATCAGGTCGTCAACCGTGAGCGGCTGCTTGGCAAACTTACGGATGGTGATGGTTGGGCCGATAAGCGAGATAGGACGGATCACGGCGTTGACGCGGGAGCCGTCCATCAAACGGGCGTCAACGTATGGCTGGCTTTCGTCAATACGACGGCCAAGCGGCGCGACAATCCGTTCCAGGATGCGCAGGACGTGTTCCTCATTCTCGAAGGTCTGGTTGGTGTGGTAGATCTTGCCTTCGCGCTCGACGTAGATATTCTTGGGGCCGTTGACCATGATCTCGGTGATGGTCTCATCTGCCAGCAGCGGTTCCAGTGGCCCAAGCCCCAGGATCTCAGCTTTGATCTGGTCAAAAAGACGCTGGCGTTCAGCTCGGCTGAGGACGATGTTTTCCTCCGCCAGAATGGTCTGGAACAGTTCCTCCATGGTGGCGTGGATTTCCGCCTGGCGAGTCATGTCCATGGATGGGTCAAGTTCAGCGAGTAGCTTATTCTGGACCCGCGTCTTGATGTCCATGTAGCTCTCGCGCGCCGCCGCAACGCCGGTTGGAGCCGGGCGCTGGCGGACGCGAAGCTGGGCAGCCAGCCGCGACTGTTCGTCTGTGGGTCCGCCGCTCTCACTGCCGGGGCCTTTGCCGCCGGTTCCGCCACTTTGACTGCTCTTTTCGATTCGACGTAACAGAGACACCTTACCCTCCCATAGTGCTAACTACCCAAGTTCTACCGGGTCTACCTTGGCGTTAATGACGGCGAAAGAGGCTGAAGCCACTCGACTGCTTGGCTTGTGCTGTATCCTGTTCGCCTTCGTCCTTACCAAGCAGATTCAGGCGCACCGCTTCAGCCAGCTCCAGCAACTCCTTGATTGGCGAGCGATCGCGCTCCTTGCTGATGGCAATGACCGGGACGCCGCGGTTGATGGCGTGCAGGACGATTCGTTCCTCCTGGGGGATTTCCGCCAGGGCTTTCATCTTCAGGTTTTTCTCAATTAGTTCGGTGTCGATAGTCACCCGCGTGCCACGCCCACGGTCCCGCTGCACCTGGTTGATCACCAGCAACAGTTTTTCCGGCGGGAAATTGAGTTCGTCAAACAGGCGCAGGATAGCACGCACGCTGCGGACGCCGGTCAGGGTGGGGGGGCAGACGAGCAGGATTCGGGCGGCCAGGTCAAACAGTTCGGCATTGATCTCGTCGACCGCCGAACCGGTATCGACGATGACAAAGTCATAGGAATCGGCGATTTTGGCAATGACCTGTTTGACAGCTTCCCCCCGGGGTGGATGAGCCAGAGCACCGGGGTCAGGTTCCGGGGCAAGCAGCACACGCAGGCCGCTATCGTGCGTGACCAGCACGTGCTCGACCAGTTCCATATCCATGTCTTCCACGCTGTCGCACAGATCAGCGATCGTCGTGGGAGACTTGAGATTCAGGAAGACGCCGACATCGCCAAAATGCGCTTTGGCATCCACGATCAGAACCTTGGTGTCTTCCCGCATCAACCCTGCCGCCAGATTGGTGGCAATCATCGTGCAACCGGCGCCGCCCTTGGGGCTGTAGACGACCACGATATGACCAAGACGCTTTTCGCCAACCCGCAGGCCCTTGCCCGCCGTAGCGACGCGTTCGCCTCCTACGGCGGGCATGGTTGGCAGGGTGGCAATCATGGTCTTCTTGCGCTGGTACACATTGCGCAACGTGCTGTAAAGCTCATCACCAGAGACGGGTTTGGTCAGGAAGTACTGCGCTCCGGCCAGCATAGCCTTGCGAAGGTAATCCGACTCGCTCTGGACGGAGAGCATCACCACAGCGGCGGTAGGCACCGCTGTGGCGATCTTCTCTGTTGCTGAGATGCCGTCCATGTCAGGCATGTTGATGTCCATCAGGATGATGTTGGGCTGGGTTTCCTGAGCCAGTTCCAGCGCCTCAAGTCCTGTGCCGGCGGTGCCAACCACCTCGATGTCCGGCTCGAACATCAACAGCTTCTTGATTTGCTCGCGCGTCTCAGCGTTGTCGTCCACAATGAGCACGCGGATTTTCGCTTCAGGGCCACTGCCAGTCATAGCTTATATCCTGTACATCCCGTCCGGTTACGAGCTGCTCAGACCATGATCGTTACTCGGTCGTCGTTGTGGTTGTGGTGGTATCCTCCCGCAGACGGATTTCCTGGAAAGCGATGAGCTGGCGGATGCTGCGGAGGGCCGGTTCCAGGGCGTAGGGCAGGCGGTTAGGCGCGCTGATGTTGTAGTTGCTCATAATGTATTCCAGCGAAACCGCCTGAGTGGGTACCTGAGAGATATCGGTTGCCGACCGGAGAGCCAGCGTGATCGGGATGCGGGAATCGATGGCCCACACCAGCACAACAGCATCCTGCGGCGAAACGGCCAGGGTGATGATGTCCGGCGGCGGCTTGGGGGTCGGGACTGAAGGCGGCCGTTCGGCGGCCTGTGCTTCAGCGCCTTCCGCCGGAACAGCGGTCGGGGTCGGCAGCGGGGTGGGCGTAGCGCCGATGTAGTTGCCCTCGATGGGGAAGTCCCCGACGCGCAGCACCCAGGCGCTCTGGATCGTACGCTGAGTGACCAGGCGCGGTCGCTGCTGTTCGGACGGGCTGACAATGACCGGCGAACCACCGATGCCGACATCCAGACGGCCAGGAACACCCTGCCCGATGGTGATATTGCCCTCTTCATCGAAGGTGACCAGGAAGTTGTTGTTGGGGAACAGCGACTGGAACTCTTCGTCGACATCCACAAACAACATCGACAGGATGACGTCCACATAGTCGCCTTCACGGATGGCATAGGCCACGCCGGTCAGGCGGTCCATGGGAACGGAGACAGCGACCAGGCCCGGCGGCATGATAGCGGCGGCGTCAGACCCTACCCGGCCACGCTCCGCCAGCTCGCGCAGGTTATCCACCAGCATGGTCGAGAGCACCGGTGATTCGCGTGGAATGTCGGTGCGGGCGATCTTGCCGATCACGTCATCCAGACTCTGCAGGGCGTTGAACGGGGCGGCCTCCGCCGGCCAGCGCCGGAGTTCCACGGCGTTTTCCGCCGGGATGCGGATACCGCGTGGGAGTTCCTGGACGGCAATGACGATTTCGACGAAGGGGATTGGCGTGGCTGTCGGGATAACTTCTACCTGGCGCTCAGCCTCGCCTGCGCTCGGCGTGGTAGGAACACCGGAAAAGCGAGGGAGCAACAGCACGACGGCGACCACGCCCAGGAGGATGATCAGAACTAACAGAAGTAATAAGCGGCCACGTCCGCGCATAGGACCCTCCACTCCTGATAGGTACTGCACTTAGTGTATTCGTTCAGAATTAAATGTCAAACGGGCTGATAGTCCTACCGATCCCCGGCAATGCCGTTGATCAGCCCTGTCTGTGAACACGATTTGGAGTGGATTCCCGGTGCGGCCAACCAGTTCAGATCATCAGGCCGGGAGCACCGGATTACCGGCGGGAATGCGGACGGTGATCTTGCTGCCGCGGCCTTCTTCACTCTCAAGGCGCATGGCCCCCCCGATCAGTTCCACCCGCTCCCGCAGGGTCTTCAGACTGGCTGCTTTGCTTTCCGGCACAGTGGTATCTTCACCGCTCAGGACGGTATCCGGGTTGAAACCCTGGCCGTTATCTTCGACGATTGCGGAAATGAAGTCTACGCCCATGTCCAGCGTAATTGTCACCTGCGTGGCGTGGGAATGTTCGCGGGCGTTGGACAGAAGCTCCTGAATAGAACGGAACAGGATGACTTCGCGGTGCGGCTCCAGACGGCGTTCATCGCCCAGAATATGCAGGGTGGTACGGATGCCGCTCTTCTCGTTGTAGTGGTCGACATAGCGGCGGAGGGTTGGGATCAGACCCAGATCGTCAAGCATCATCGGGCGCAGATCGAAGATAAACTCGCGGATCTTCTGAAAAGTGCCGCTGGCAACTGCCTTGAGGTTATTCAGTTCCTCCGCTGCCCGGTCAGGATCGCGGTCAAAAAGGCGCTGGCAGATTTCGGCCTGCAGGATGAAGTTAGTCAGGGATTGCGCCGGACCGTCGTGCATCTGCCGGGCCAGGCGCTTGCGCTCGTTTTCCTGCGCCTCAATGATGCGGATGATGTTCACCGCAGCCGGCGACATCTCGGTAGCAGCTGTGTTGCTCTGAAAAACTGAAGGCGCCAAACCTTCAACTTCCGCCAGCACTCTAGAGACGATTTCCGCCATCTGGCGGTACTGATTCTGGTCGCTTTGCAGCTTTTCCAGGTTGCCCCGCATGGTCAGCAGACGGCTGCGGGTATCGATGGCTTCGTTGTAGGCGACACGAATATCCGGGCGCGGCACACTGTCGAAATTAGCCTCGATCTGGTGCAGCCGGTTGGTGACCATGGCATTCTTTTGCTGCAGCCGCTCGACCTCGTTGTGTGTCTGCTGGATGAGCGCGTCCAGCTCTTTGAGCTGGTTGTTGATGCGGCTGAATTCGTCATGCAACATTGACAGCAGTTGTTCACGAGGAGATTCAGAAGTTAGTTCAGGCATGGCCCTCTTCCGCCCACAGTCCTTGCAGAGCAGACTCGCTCAATCGTCGCTTTCGGACAAGGTGTCCTGCATACGCACCCAGCCACGGCGCAGCGCATATACCGCCGCCTGAGTACGATCTTCAACATCCAGCTTCTTGAGGATGGCGGTCATGTGATTCTTGACCGTTTGATGGCTGATGCCCAATTCCAGGGCGATCTGTTTGTTGCTCATGCCCCGCGTGACAAACTGCAGAATCTCCATTTCGCGCGGGCTGAGCGGGACAAAATGCTCGCCGGGGTCAACCATGTACGGGCCGGTCGCGGCTTCAACGCCGGCGTCCAGCCAGGCGCGCAGGCTGGGTTCATCGAAGAGCTGGTTGCCGATGACGTAGAATCCCTGAACAACCTGGCGGACGACTTCCACCAGACGGGCTGGTTCCACATCTTTGGAGAAGTAGGCTGAAGCTCCGGCGCGCATCGCGTGGAGCACCTGCTCCTGATCGTGGTATGCGGTGAGCATGATGACGGCACAGTTGATGCGCTCAGCCTTGAGCTGGCGGGTAACCTGCAGGCCATTCATGGAGGGGATGTTGATGTCAATGACCAGCACATTGGGCCGCAACTGGCGTACCAGCTGGAGCGCCTTTTCACCGTCCGCTTCTTCGCCAATAACTTCAATATCGTCTTCCAGCGAAAATACTTTGGACAGCCCTTCACGGAAAAGGGGGTGGTCGTCAACAATCAGTACCGTGATTCTGTCCAGGTCATCTTCCGGATTCTGCATCGCCATCAGATTTTCCTCAAGGAGGTTGCGCGGGCGTCGGGCACCCTTACCTGGTGCAGTATACCACAGACCGCCGTGGTGTCGGGCTTCATAGCCTGTTGTGGTAGCAGGGACTGCCAGTTCAATCATACATCACCTTCGCAGCCCCTTACAAACATTTAACAGGGGTTGTGCTACCAGTGGTGCTGGGGTGATGACAACGCGCAGCAAAGAACAATCCTGCTGCGATATGGTTTGCAGGCAAGCTATAGCCAGTGGTACAGAGCATCCCGGTGAAGGGGTGGAAATGCCCCGCCTGAGGTGTTATGCCGGGGGTATAGGGGTTAAGCGTCCAGGGGTGACCGCTGAATCAGGCCACCAGCTCGCGGGTCGTCTCGTCCCGCTGGCGATTGCTGAGTAGATGTGACAGGGAGCGTGCTGTCAGGTAGAACAGGGTCAGTCCGCCGATACCGGCAGCAATCTTGGTGCGGTTTGACATAGGCGGGATGCGCCTGGGTACAGAGAGCGCCACCCGG
>JAIOAT010000030.1 GCA_019873685.1 Chloroflexota bacterium | reverse complement strand
CCTCTGGCCTCCCGGCCTCCGCCCTACATCATCCGCTGCCGCAGCGCCGCGCGGAGATCGGCATCCGCGATCGAATCGACGTCAATCAGCGCCGCCGCGCCGGGAAATTCCAGCACCGGCTTGATCACCGAATCGGGTAGCAGGGCGATGATCTCAGCGAAGGGCCGGTGAGTCGCCGCGGAGACGCTGGCCAGAATCCGCCGCGATTCCTGCTGCGATTCGCGGCGGTGCGGCGGGTAGCCGCCGCCGGGTTCGACGCTGAACAGCCGGTCGAAGATGAAGCGCAGGTTGACATCCGCCGCCCAGCCATAGCCCTGATTCAGCGCCAGCGAGATGCAGTTGCCGCCATTGATCTGGGCGAAAAGCCACGCATCCAGCGAGTTGAGGATATGCCCGCAGACCACCCCCGGGTACTGCATGACGGCGTTCAAAAAGCCCTGCCCCGTCCCGCACCCGCCGACGACAAAATCCACCCGGCCCAGGTTGAGGAGCATGGCGGCGTACAGCCCGGTGTGGATGTAAGTCAGTTCCGGTTTGGCCCCGTTCCTGACCATCCCGGCGTTTATGATGGTGTGCCCGCGGCCTTCCAGCGCCGCCAGGATATCGGCGTTCCGGTCAGCGGCGCTGGTTTCATTGATCACGGCGATTCGCATGGGTGACGCTCCTTCAATGACTGGCATAGCGATGACGGGCGGGATCAGCGGCGCCGGGCTTTGCGCTCCACAGCCCGCCGCGCTGCGTTGATGATATCCTGTACCGCCAGCCCCCAGGCATCCATCAAGGACTCGGTGTCCAGCCCGGTGCCGGCAAAGGTGTCCTGCAACCCGACCGTTTCCAGCACCGTCGGGCAACAGCGACCAAGCGCCTCGGCCACCGCTCCACCCAGTCCCCCGATGACGCTGTGATCCTCTGCTGTCACCAGAGCGCCGGTTTCTTCGGCGGCCTGGCAGATCAGGTCAACATCCAGCGGCTTGAGGGTGTGGATGTTCAGCAGACGGACGCTCACCCCTTCCGCCGCCAGTTGATCCGCCGCCCGGACACACCGTCCCATCATGCTGCCTGAGCCGATGATGGTCACATCGCTGCCGGGTCGCAGCATGATCCCTTTGCCGATCTGCACCTGATGATCCGGGCCGAACACGTCGGGCACTGCCGCCCGGCTGATCCGCATATACACCGGGCCTTCATGCTCGGCAATGGCCCGCACCATCCGCGCCGCCTCGATGTTATCCGCCGGGGCGATGACGACCACATTGGGCATGGCGCGCATCAGGGCGACATCGTTGACAGCGAAGTGCGTCGGCCCGTCTTTGTAATCCGACAGTCCGGCGTAGCCGCCAATCAGCTTAACGTTGGCGTTGGCGTAGGCCACACAGGTACGGATCTGCTCACAGGCGCGCAGGGTCAAGAGGGCGGCGAAGGTGTTCACGAAGGGAATCTTGCCGCTCAGCGCCAGCCCTACCCCGACATTGACCATCGACGCTTCCGTGACCCCCAGGTTGAAAAAGCGAGATGGATGACGATCGGCGAAGTACTTGGTCAGCGTGGAGGACGATACATCGGCGTCGAGGACGACGACATCCGGGTTCACATCCCCGTATTCAGCGAGAGCCATGCCATAAGCCTGGCGTTGTGGTACCTCAGCCATCATGCTCCCCCCAGTAACTCGGCGCGGGCCTTGGCGTACTGCTCGCTGTTGGGGACCGCGCCATGCCACAGCGCCGTGTTTTCCATAAAGGAAACCCCTTTGCCCTTGGTGGTGTGCGCCAGGATCACCGTCGGCATACTGTGGATTTCCAGGGCTTCATCCAGGGCATCCAGAACCTGCCGGAGGTTATGCCCGTTGATCTCCAGCACGGCAAAGCCAAAGGCCTTCCACTTATCGATGAGCGGCTCCAACGGCATGATGTCATGGGCTGCGCCGTCCAGCTGCACATCGTTATAGTCCATGATCACCGTGACTTCATGGCAGCGGTACTTGGCCGCCGCCAGCGCCCCTTCCCAGGCGACTCCGGACTGCATGCAGCCATCGCTCATCAGGACATAAATGTGGTAACGCGGCCCGCCCAGACGCTGCGCCAGCGCCATCCCCACCGCGATCGACAACCCGTGCCCCAGAAAGCCGGAAGACATTTCCACGCCGGGCGTCTTGACGCGGTCCGGGTGGCCCTGCAGGTGGCCGTCCAGGTGCCCCCATTTCTCCAGGTCCTCCACGGGGAAATAGCCGCGCCGGGCCAGCGCCGCGTAGAGCGCCGCCGCAGCGTGCCCCTTGCTCAAGATGAAGCGGTCGCGCTCCGGCCAGCGGGGATTCGCCGGGTCAATCTTGAGGTGGTGGAAGTATAGCGCCGCCAGGATTTCCGCCGCCGAGAATGACCCGCCGGGGTGGCCCGCCTGACGCCGGTAGACCATATCCAGCGTATCCAGGCGGATCTGGCGCGCCCGCTCCTGCAGCTCGCTGATCAGAGTGTCGGTATGCGCATGCATGCCAGCTTCCTCTCTCCTCCGCGCCTGCCAGCCGCCCGCTACACGCGCTCTTCGCGCCGGGCCTGCAGGTAGGCCTCATAGCGATCCCGGTAGTATTCCGGAATGGGCACATCCCACCAGCCGGGCGCCAGCCCGCCAGAAGTCCCGAAGCGGGTATCGACCATCACTTCCACCACAGCCGGCCGGTTGGCCGCCAGCGCCTCGCGCAACGCTGGCCCGACTTCATCCGGGCGGCTGATCCGCACTGCATAGGCGCCAAAGGCCGCTGCAGCGTTAGCGATGTGGGGCGTGATCGGCTGGCCGTTTTGCTCAAACATCGTGGCATAGTCCGCGTCATCAGCAAAGGCGATCTTCTGCAGGTCGCGGATGGCCTGCCAGCCCACGTTGTTCAGCACCACGGCCACAACCGGGATGTTGTATTGCACCGCGGTCGCCACCTCCTGGAAGGTCATCAGGAAGTCGCCGTCGCCCACCATGGCCACCACCGGCTTCTCCGGGGCGGCCAGCTTGGCGCCCAGCGCCGCCGGATACGACCAGCCCATCGTGCTGAAACCACCCGCCGAGATGTACGTGCGCGGCTGGCTGAAGGGCATCTCCTGGAATACCTGCGCCTGGATGTTGCCGGAAGAAGTGAGCACGATGCCATCCCGGGGCAAGACTTTGCGCACCTCAGTGATCACCCGCCCCATGGTCACCGGCGTCGTATCCGCTTCGCGCAGGTCGCGGTTGCTGGCGAACCAGGCCTGAACCTGCTCGGCGATCTCGCGGGTATAAGGGGAGTTCTGCCAGGCGCGGGGCGGCGTAGCTTCCCTGACCGCCGCCACCAATCCCGCCAGCACCGCCTTCGCATCCCCGACGATGCCACACTCCACCGGGTAATTCTTGCCGATCTCGAACGGATCGATGTCGACATGAATCAGCCGGGTGGGCGGGATGCTGAACGATTGGCCGGGCCGGTAGGAACAGGTCGCCTTATCAGCAAAACGCACCCCGACCGCCAGGATCACATCTGCGTTGACCGTCATATGGTTGCCACAGGTGGTGGCGTTGGTGCCCATATGCCAGGCGTACAGAGGATGTTGCTCCGGGAAGGCGCTCTTGCCCTGCATGGTCGTCACCACACAGGCCCCCAGATGCTCCGCCAGGGCCAGGAGTTCAGCCTCCGCGGCGGCCAGGATCACCCCGCCGCCCGCTACAATGACGGGCCGCCGGGCCTGTAGCAGCAAGTCTGCCGCCTGCCGGATCGCCGCCGGGTCGCCCGACGGACGATCATGAGGCCGCCGGGCCGCTGGATTCAGCGCGTCGACCTCGACCGCATCGGCCTGCACATCCATCGGCAGCGTGATCAGGGTGGGGCCAGGCCGCCCGGTGCACATGGCGTTAAAGGCCTGGGAGACCGCCCGCGGCAACTGGACCGCGCTGTCGATGTGCCAGCTCCGCTTGACAGCCGGCTCCAGCATGCGCGGCAGATCAGACCAGCGCTGGCGTTCGATCTCCTGCAGGACACCAACGCCACGCATATAGGTATGGGTCTCCCCGATCAACAGCAGCAGGGGGATGGAATCGACATAAGCGGTCGCCAGACCGATAGCGGTATTGGAAGCGCCCGCGCCGATCGAGGTAAACACCGCCAGCGGCTGCCCCTTGACCCGGTAGTAGCCATCCGCCATATGGACAGCCGCCTGCTCATGGCGGGGCATGATCACCCGGATACGATCCCGCCGCTGCCGGAACGCGTCAAGCAGCGGAAGATTGCCGTGGCCGCCGATGCCAATCGCATAAGGGACGCCCTCCCGGATCAGCATCTCGGCGACGATTTCTGCGCCTGTCAGTCTCATAGTTTCACCCGCCTTCCGGGCTTACTTCAACGACACAGCACGGCCAGTCCGTGCGGACTCCTGGGCGGCCAGCGCAAAGCGCAGGATGTCCCGCCCCTGCTCGGCAGTCAGGCTGGGCGGCTCGCCCTTGAAGTAGGCATCGATGAAGTGGCGCGTCGAATTGATGAAGCTGTGCTCCCAGCCTACGGGCATATCAGAGAAAGTACGCGTCTGCCGGTCGCGATAGAGGATCACCGGCGGGATGTCCAGCATCTTGCCGTGGCCGCGGGTGATCCAGATCACGCCTTTAGTGCCGGTGATTTCGATCCGGTCGTCCTGCGCGTAGTGGTTGGTATCCATAACCAGCTCCGGCGAACGAACCGCCTCAAACAGGCCAAAACGGTTATTGGAAAACTTCCAGGTCACTGCCGCCGGGGAATCAAGCACCAGGCCAGGGGCGAATTCCGTCTCGCCAATCCAGGCGTGCACCTCTTCGGCAATCTCCCCCATGAAGTACCAGCCCAGCGAGAACTTGTGGTGGCCGTCATCGAAAACGAGCGGGCCACCGCCGCACGTTTCCCGGTTAAAGCGCCAGGCCCACGCCGTCCCCGGGATTTCCCACTCATTGGGACTGATCCCGGAATTGCTCTTGATGCGAATGGTCAGCGGGTCACCGATCTCTCCGGCGTCGATCAGCGCCTTGGCCCGCTGGATGGGCGGATAGAAGATGAAGTTCTCAAACACCTTGAAGATCACCCCGGCCCGTTTGGCCGCAGCGATCATCTCGTCGGCCTGCTCAACGGTGAGCGCCATCGGCTTTTGCAGGGAGATGTGCTTGCCAGCAGCGGCGATGTCCAGCGTAGACTGGTAATGGAGATGATGAGGCAGCAGGTTTTCAACCAGATCGACATCCGGCAGCGCCAGCAGGTCCCGGTAATCGGTGAAGATGCGATCTTCGGGGACGCCCCAGGCTCGCCCGCGCTGGCGGGCGACTTCTTCGTTGACGTCGCAAACCGCGACAATCCGCGCCCGGTCATCCCCCAGATAGCCCAGTGCATGCAGGTCGGAGATACGCCCCGTACCGATGAAGCCTACGCGCAGTTGTTCCATAATGCCTCCATGTTGCTTATTATGCAACCATGTTGCGTAAATTAGCAGCGAATAACCGGCCTTCCCAGCCCTACCCGGTCGGTATCTAGGGCCGGAAGCTCAACCGATCGGTCAGTTCCTGGCCGATTTGCTTGGTGATCGCCGCCAGCTCAGGGAGGCGCTCCAGGCTGATCCGGCCCGCCGGGCCGGAAATCCCGATCGCGCCGACGGCCTTCCCCCGGTAGTCAAACACGGGCACCGCCACACAGCGGACGCCGTATTCGTACTCCTCGTCGTCAATGGCATACCCCTGGCGGCGGGTTTGCTCCAGATGCATACGTAGCGTTTCCGGCGATGTGATCGTCCGCGGCGTGTAGGCCTTCAATTCCTCCGGCATGCGAGCATTGGCGTCAAAGGCCAGCAAGACCTTGCCCAGGGCCGTGCAATGCAGCGGGGCCACAGTGCCCACGCCAGTGGTAGCCCGCAGGGTAGCGGGCGATTCGACCTGATCAATGTAGAGAGCGCCCCCCTGGGAAAGGATGGCAAGGTGGGCGCCCTCGCCAGTCCGCTCCACCAG
The DNA here is from genome assembly GCA_019873685.1 of Chloroflexota bacterium. Lineage (GTDB taxonomy): Bacteria > Chloroflexota > Anaerolineae > Aggregatilineales > Ch27 > Ch27. The sequence goes on along the minus strand of JAIOAT010000030.1, from coordinate 35,151 downwards.
GCGGCGCAGGTACGGTTTGGCCTCATCGCGGAGCGGCATGCGCGTTAACATGTAGCGGCTGAGCGTGACGATGCGCGGGCCAAGCCGGTAGCGGCGCGTGTCAGGGTCCTGCTCGGCAAAGCCATAGCTGGCCAGGGTCTGAACCAACCGCGATGCGCTGCTTTTATCGATGTCGAGCTGGGCTGCTAATTCCGTGATCCCGGCGCCATTTTCAGCCAGAGCCAGGCGCTCCAACAGCTTCAACCCGCGGGCGAGTGATTTAATCTCGGACAAGATCGTTCCTTTTAGTGGTAGGCGGCTTCCGGTCTAGTCGTTGTGCATTATACAACAGCCACCCCGGACTGTCAACGAGAATCCGATGTTGTTGACAATACAGAAACTCAGTTGTACAATAAACAACGACTAACGCCGGAGATTCCCGGTTTATGCCTCTTTATCAGCACGGCTGCGCTTGCCGAGATACCGTCAGGGTAGCGAGCCATGAACGACCTGATGCACGCCACCGGTCAAGCCCACCCGCCGGATGCCACTGCCGGCAGCGCGGCTTCCCCATGCCTGTTGCGTATGAACCAGGTCTCCAAGCGTTTTCCGGGCGTGCTCGCGCTGGACAGGGTGGACTTCGAAGTCCAGACTGGTGAGATTCACGCTCTCATCGGCGAAAACGGGGCAGGCAAATCGACCCTGATCAAAATCCTCTCCGGCGCATACCAGGCCGATAGCGGCGAACTCATCTTTGACGGCCAGCATATTCAGCAGCCCACCCCGGCGCGTATGCAGCACATCGGGGTCAGTGTGATTTACCAGGAACTGAACCTGGTGCCGTACCTCAGCGTGGCGCGCAACATCTTCCTGGGCCACGAGCCGCAAATCGTCCAGGGAGTCATCGACTTCCGCACCATGCACCAGCGCAGCCGGGAGTTGCTTAACCTGCTGGGGATCGACCTCCCCCCCACCCGGCTTGTCGCCGATCTCGGCATCGCAGCACGCCAGCTGGTGGAAGTCGCCAAGGCGCTTTCCCGGCGTGTGCGGCTGCTGATCATGGACGAACCCACCGCTCCCCTCAGCGAACAGGAAACGGCCACGCTGTTTGACGTCGTCCGGCGGCTGCGCCAGCAGGGAGTGACCGTCATCTACATCTCTCACCGGCTTGAGGAAGTGTTCAGGCTGGCCGATCGGGTCACCGTCCTCCGTGACGGGCGGGTGATCGGAACGCGACCCGTGGAAGCCGTGACCCGCGATGACCTGGTGCGGATGATGGTTGGCCGGGAAATCACCGAACAATACCCCAAGAGCCAGGTCCAACCGGGTGAAGTGGTCCTGCGGGTCAGCGGCTTACCGGGGCGAACCGACCATGACGCCGAACTGGTCGTCCGCGCCGGGGAGATTGTCGCGCTGGCCGGACTGATGGGTTCCGGGCGAACAGAACTGGCCCGCCAGATTTTCGGCGCCGATCCGATGCCCCATGGCCGGATCGAAATCCGTGGCCGCCCGGTACGGATCCACTCCACCTGGCAGGCGATCGAAGCCGGGATCGGCATGGTCCCCGAGGATCGCAAGACCCAGGGGCTGATCCTGGAGCGTTCGGTAGCCGACAACATCAGCCTCCCCGTGTTATCCAGATACGCCCGCGCCATGATCGTCAGGCAGGCTGATGTACGAAACATGGTCAGGGAGCTGGTCAGGGCGATTGATATCCGCATCCAGCACATCGCCCAGGTGGTCCGCACCCTGAGCGGCGGCAACCAGCAGAAGGTCATCCTGGCCAAGTGGCTGGCCAGCCACTGCGACGTGCTCATCCTGGACGAACCCACGCGCGGCGTTGACGTGGGCGCCCGCACTGAAATCTATCGCGTCATCGGCCAGCTGGTGGAGCAGGGAAAAGCCATCCTGCTGATCTCATCTGATCTGCCCGAACTCCTCGGCCTGTGTGATCGGGTCGTGGTCGTCTACGGAGGTCGCCTTGTCGCCCAATTCGAACGGCATGCTGCCACTGCGGAGACCATCATTCGCTATGCTTCCGGCGCGTTTGCGGACTGAGACTCGCGACTGGCGGAGAATCGGCGGGAGTGTGGCACCCATCGTGGTGCTGATTCTGATCTGCCTGCTGCTTTCCCTGCTCACTCCCCGCTTCCTGACCTCCGAGAATCTCATCAATGTAGTACGCCAGTCTTCGCTTAACGCCATTGTTGCCGCCGGGATGACGCTGGTCATCCTGACCGGCGGTATTGACCTTTCCGTGGGATCGCTGCTGGCGGTCAGCAGCGTTTTCAGCGCCGGGACACTGGCAGCCGGGAGTAGCCCGCTGGCAGCCATCCTGGCTGGCATTGGCATCGGACTTGCCTTCGGCGTGGCCAATGGCCTGATCATCACCGTTGGCGACGTTGCACCGTTCATCGTCACCCTCGGCACCTTGACCATCGCGCGCGGCATCGCTCTCGTCTACACCAACGGCGCGCCCATCATGGCTATGGACAACGATTTTCGCTTTCTTGGTCGGGGGGGAATCGGCTTCTTGCCGGTTCCCATCGTTATTCTGATCGTGGTGTATTTAGCCGTCTATTTTGTGCTTAACCGTACGACATTCGGCAGCTACGTCTACGCTATTGGCGGCAACCAGGAAGCCGCACGCCTGTCGGGTGTGCGGGTGCGCCTGATCAAGGCCGCCACGTATGCCATCAGCGGTCTGCTGGCCGGTCTCACCGGGGTGATCCTGACCGGCAGACTCGGCTCAGCCCAGCCTAACCTCGGCTCAGGGGATGAACTGGACGCCATCGCCGCGGTTGTCCTGGGAGGCACCAGCCTGGCCGGTGGCCGGGGCGGCATTGTGGGAACCCTGGTTGGCGCGCTGATCATCGGCATCCTCTCCAACGGCCTCAACCTGCTGAATGTCAATGCCTACTACCAGCCCGTAGCCAAAGGCGTCGTCATTCTGATCGCTATCCTGGTAGATCGTCGGGTTCGTGCGAGCAGCGCCGCATGAACATCTCGGTCTGAGCACCCCCGCTTTTCCTGCTCACGCTGTTACCCCGACTGGGGAGTGCAGCCCAAAAATCGATTCTTACTGAGAGAAGGGGGAACCTATGCTTCACTCACGACATTTAGGGTTGTTCATGGCCATCGTCCTCTTGCTGATTGGCCTGGCCGGTCCTGCTGCTAGTGCAGCGCAGGAACCGGTGCTGCTGGGGCTATCCGTTTCCACCCAGAGCAATCCCTTCTACCGGAACCTGGCTGAGGGCGTCGTCGCTGAAGCACAGGCGCTTGGCGCACAGGTGACCGTCCTCAGTGCGGATGACCAGCTGGAGAAGCAGATATCGGATGTTGAGGACCTGATCGCCGCGGGCGTTGACGCCCTGCTGATCAACGCTACGCAGGATGGCGCGGTCGGCGTCGTCGAACAGGCCGCTCAGGCCGGTATCCCTGTGATCACGCTCCAGCGTGGTGTGCCCTCCTCGCTGGTCACCAGCCATATCGGCACCAACAACGTCCTCATCGGTCAACTGGCTGCCCAGTGGCTGATCGACCGGCTGGGCGGGACGGGGCGCATCGTCGTGCTGGAGGGCATCCCCGGCGCGGCCAGTTCGGAAGACCGCAAGACTGGCTCAACCCCCGTCTTTGAGGCTGCCGAGGGTATTGAGATCGTCGCCCAGCAGACCGCCGAATACGACCGGGCGACCGCCCTCAGCGTGATGGAGAACATCCTGCAGGCTACGCCGGACATCGACGCTGTCTTCTGCTACAACGACGAAATGGCCATGGGCGCGCTGGCCGCCCTGGAAGCCGCTGGCCGCGATGACGTGATCGTCACCGGCATCGACGCCCTCCCGGATGCGCTGGAAGCCATCCGGGCCGGCAAACTGACCATGACCATCCGCATCCCGGTCTATGACATGGGGCGGTTGGGAGTACGCTACGCGCTGGAAGCGATTCAGGGCAATATGGTCCCGCTGCGTTCGGTGATCCCGATCGAGTTTATCACCGCGGAAAACGTTGATGCCCCCGCGCCTGCGCCTTTCGAAGGGCCGATCAAGATCGGCGTATCCGTCTCCACCCAGAGCAACCCCTTCTATCAACTGCTGGCTCAGGGCACCGCTGACGAAGCCGCAGCGATGGGTTACGAGGCCACCATCCTCAGCGCGGATGACCAGCTGGAGAAGCAGATTTCGGACGTTGAGGACCTGATCGCCGCGGGCGTTGACGCCCTGCTGATCAACGCTACGCAGGATGGCGCGGTCGGCGTCGTCGAACAGGCCGCTCAGGCCGGCATCCCGGTGATCACCATGCAGCGCGGCGTACCCTCCTCGCTGGTCACCAGCCACATCGGCACGGACAACGTCCTGATTGGCCGGCTGGCCGCTGAATGGCTGGTCAACCGGCTGGGCGGGACGGGGCGTATCGTCGTGCTGGAGGGCATCCCCGGCGCGGCCAGTTCAGAGAATCGCAAGATCGGCTCGACCCCCGTCTTTGAAGCCGCCGAGGGCATTGAGATCGTCGCCCAGCAGACCGCCGAATACGACCGGGCGACCGCCCTCAGCGTGATGGAGAACATTCTGCAGGCTACGCCGGACATCGACGCCGTCTTCTGCTACAACGACGAAATGGCCATGGGCGCGCTGGCTGCCCTGGAAGCCGCTGGCCGCGATGACGTGATCGTCACCGGCATCGACGCCCTCCCGGATGCGCTGGAAGCGGTCCGCGCGGGTAAGCTGGCAATGACCATCCGCATCCCGGTTTACGACATGGGCCGTTGGGCAACCCGCTTTGGCGTCTGGGCCGTCACCCATGATATCGCCGTGCCGGTGCAGAACACCATCCCGGTGCAGTTCATCACTCAGGAAACGCTGGCCCAGTAGCTGAACTGGGCTGTCGTTAAAGACCGTTTGTATGGTTTTTCCAGGAGGAGTCCCGAACATGAAACGCCTTTCTGTCCTGTTGGTTGCAGTGCTCCTGATCGCCAGTGTCTTCCCGGCGCTGGCCCAGGAGGGCGAGAGTTTCGTCACGGTGATGCATTACTTCACCGGCACGCTGGGCCGCGAGTCGCTCAACCAGATCTTCCAGGAATTCCAGCACGAGACCGGCATCACGATCTTCGATAACCCCATCGGTCACGAAGACTTCAAGACGACCATCCTAGTGATGGCGGCCGGCGGCGACCTGCCTGACCTGTTCTCCTACTGGGCAGGCGCGCGCGTGCAGTTTGTCGTGGACAGCGGCGCACTGGCCCCGATCGATGAGCTGTGGAACGCCAACAACCTGGATGCGGTCGTCCCGGCCTCCATTGCTCAGGGCGCCACGCTCTACAACGGCGCGCGTTACCTGATCCCCTTCGGCTATCACTATGCCGGGTTCTTCTACAATCCGGCAGTGATGGAAGCAGCGGGCATCACCGAATTCCCGGCCACCTGGGACGAGTTCAAGGCCATGTGCGATACCCTGCTGGCTTCCGGCGTCACCCCTATCGCGCTCGGCTCGATGAACCGCTGGCCGGCCCAGTTCTGGTTTGACTACCTGCTCCTGCGTACCGCCGGGCCAGAATACCGCGCAGCCCTGATGGCCGGCGAAGCCTCCTACACCGATCCGCAGGTCGTGCGGGTCATGGAGCTGTGGAAGGAGCTGGTCGACAAGGGCTACTTTGTTCCCGACGCCAACGCCTATGACTGGACGGACGCGGCTGATCAGGTGGCCAACGGCGAAGCGGCTATGACCCTGATGGGCACCTGGATCACCGGCTACTGGAACGGGCAGGGGCTGGAACCGGTCACCAACTATGACTTCTTCCCCTTCCCGGCCATTGATGAGGGCGTGCCCAATGCGGTGGTCGGCCCGGTGGATGGCTTTGTGATGTCCGCCAACGCCGCCCACCCGGTCAGCGCCCAGAAGCTGCTGCTCTACCTGCTGACTGATACGGACGCACAGGCTGTCTGGGCGGTAGGCCAGGGCGCCCTGTCGCCGAACGTCAACGTTGATCCCTCGATCTACAACGACGTGATGAGCCGCGCCGCCGATACTGTGGCTGCCGCGGATACGTTCGCCTTCAACTACGACCTGGCGACCACGCCGCCCATGGCGGAAGGCGGGCTGGACCTGTTCGCCAAGTTCATGAACGATCCGGCTGGCTACCAGACCTACCTGGAAGAAACCCAGGCGGTCGCCGTCCAGGTCTTTGGCGGCAGCTAACACCCCGCATCTTCGTTTACAATGAGGGCAGGGAATGTTCCCCCTGCCCTCATTGTCCAGCTCTGTGTGCTGGCGCTGCAGGGAAAAACCACCCTGGCGGCAGCCAGACCGGCGGTGTAAAAGGAGTGTCCCCGGTGGCTCGATCACAATGGTTGTGGCGGATTGGCTTTCTGGCGCTGCCACTCACCCTGTACCTGGTGATCGTCATCGCTCCGCTCGCCTACTCCTTCTTCTTCAGCCTGACCGACTGGAACGGCTTCAACCCGGAGTACAACTTCGTCGGGCTGGGCAACTTCGAGCGTATCTTCAGCGATCCGCTTTTTGGCAACGCCATCAAGAACACGGTGATCTGGATTGCAGTCGCGCTGACCGTGCCGGTGCTGGGCGGACTGGGGCTGGCCCTGATCCTGCACGAGGGGATGCGCGGCGCTAACGTGTACAAGTCGCTTTTCTACCTGCCCATCTGCCTGTCCCTGGCTGTGATCGGCCAGATCTGGATCTGGATTTACCAGCCGCGCTGGGGACTGCTCAACCTGACCCTGAATGGAATCGGCCTGGAAGACCTCTCGCGCGCCTGGTTAGCTGACCCCGGCACGGCCCTGCCTTCGGTGATTCTGGCCTGGGTCTGGCAGCAGCTCGGGCTGGGGATGGTCATCTTCCTGGCCGGGCTGACCGCTGTGCCCACCGAACTGACCGACGCCGCCCAGATCGACGGCGCGAACTACTGGCAGACTCTGCGCCATGTGGTGGTGCCGCTGTTACAGCCTTCCACGGTGGTGGTCGTGGCGCTGGCGGTGATCAACTCACTCAAGAGCTTTGACATCGTCTACATCATGACCGGCGGCGGACCGTTTCATTCCTCCGATACGCTGGCCATGTTCATGTACCATGAGTCGTTCAAGAAGTACTACATGGGTTACGGCAGCGCGATTTCCGTCGTGCTTTTCATTATTGCGGTGACCGTCATCGCCTTCTATTTCCGTCAGATTCGGGCGCTGGAGCACCTGTATGACTGACCTGTCGCTCTACCGCTATTCGCAGGAGGAATGGGATCGTCTGGCGGCGCGGGAGGCGACCCGGCGGCGTGTGCTGCAGGTGGTACTCTACCTGCTGCTGACTGTGCTGGTGATCCTCTATTCGATGCCCAGCATCGGCGTGTTGATCACCTCTTTCAAGTCAAACGCGGAAATCTCGCGGGGCGGGTTGTGGTCGGCGCCGGCGCAACTCAACTTCGCTAACTACCAGGAAGCCTGGGTCAATGGCAACGTGCGCACGTATGCGCTCAACTCCTTCCTGGTGACCATCCCGGCGACCGTGCTCTCCATCGCTCTCGGCGTGCTGCTGGGCTATGTCTTCAGCCAGCTTCCCTTCCGGGGCAGTGAGGCGCTGTTCATCCTGATCGTCTCCGGGATGTTCTTCCCGCCGCAGATTGTCCTGGTGCCTCTGTTCCGGCTGTTCAATACAGTCGGCCTGTACAACACCCTGTGGCCGATGATCATCGTCCACGTGGCCTTTGGGCTACCGATCTGCACCCTGATCACCCGCAACTTCTTCGCCACGGTGCCTTCCGCGCTGCGAGAAGCGGCGATCATCGATGGCGCTAACGAGGGCCAGATTCTGGTCAAAGTCATGTTGCCGATCAGCCTGCCGGCGCTGGCGGTACTGGCCACCCTGCAATTCACCTGGATCTGGAACGACTTTCTGTGGCCGTTGATCTTCACCCAGTCGGATAACAGCCGGACGATCATGGTGGGCCTGATTTCGCTCAAAGGGCAATACTCGGTGGCCTGGGGCGTTCAGGGAGCGATGTCCGTCATTGCCAGCATCCCCACCCTGTTTATTTTCATCTTCTTCCAGCGGTATTTCATCAGCGGCCTGACCCTCGGCGCGGTCAAGGGGTAAAGTACCCCCCTGCGCCGGCCCTACTTTCAATCAGCGAAATAGCTCTCTGATGGCGGCCCCCACCGGGCCGTGCTTCTGCTTGACCCACCTTATCGATTCCTCCCTCAACCTACTTGACAAGTGCACAGATTCAGTTATACGATGAATCCAGGCGAACGTTCGCCTGTGGTGTGCGGGTGGGGGGAAGTCCGATGTCCAGGAAAGCTACCCTCAAAGACGTCGCCCGGCGCGCGGGGGTCAGCTATCAAACAGTCTCCAAAGTCCTGCGTGACCAGATGCGTGTCTCGCCAGAAGTGCGCGAACGCATCACCGCTGCTGTCGCCGAGCTGGGGTACCGGCCCAACGTGGTTGCCCGCAACCTGCGGGCCAAGACCAGCCACCTGATCGGCTATTCCTGGCAGCCGGACCGCCAGGGCTATTTCAACCCGATCCTGGAGGAATTCGAGCAGAGCATCGTTTGCGCAGCCGAGGAATTCGGCTACCACATTCTGCTCTTTCCACAGGGCGAAGGCGCCGAACAGGCAGAGACTTACCGCGATCTGGTCATCACCGGGCGCGTCGACGGCTTCATTCTCTCCGGCATCGAATACCACGATCCCCGCATCCCCATCCTGCAAAGGCTCCAGGTGCCCCTGGTAGCCTTTGGCCGCACGGAAAGCGATCCGCCCAGCGCCTATGTTGATGTCGATGGCGGCATCGGCGTCCAGCAGGCTGTCGAGCATCTGGTCGCCCAGGGCCACAGGCGCATCGCTGCCCTGGCCTGGCCGGAGTACTCCCGCGTCGGGAATGAGCGTCTGGCGGGGTACTTCCAGGCGATGGCAGCCGCCGGCCTGCCGGTTGACCCGGCGTGGATCGTACGCGGCGAGAGCGACTACAACTACGGCTATATGGCCATGCAGCAATTCCTGGCCCTGCCCCCTGCCCAGCGCCCCACCGCCGTCGTGACTATGCTGGACCTGATCGCTATCGGGGCTATGCGCGCCATCGAAGAGCGCGGCATGACAGTTGGCCGGGATATCGCCGTGATCGGGTTTGACGACACGCCAGTCGCCCGTTACCTCAAGCCTGCCCTGACGTCGATCAGCCAGCCGGCCTGGGAGGTCGGCCAGCATGTTGTGCGGCTGCTGGTCAGCCAGTTAAGCGGCGAGACGACCGGCTGCCAGCAGATTCTGTTGCCTTCAAAACTTGTGATCCGGGAATCCAGCCTGGGCTACCAGCCCGCCGAGCAGGAAAGAGCGCATGTCTGAAGCGATCAAAGCCGTCATCTTTGACCTTGACGGCGTCATTACCGATACCGCCGAATACCACTTCCAGGCCTGGAAGCGTCTTGCTGAAGAAGAGGGTCTGCCCTTCACCCGCCAGGATAACGAGGCGCTGCGCGGCGTCCCGCGCCGGGAATCGTTGCTGCGCCTGTTGAAAGGCAAGCCCCTTCCTGAGGAACAGATGCAGGCCATGATGGCCCGCAAGAACGCTTACTACCAGGACCTGCTGACCCGGATCACACCGCATGACCTGCTGCCGGGTGTGCCGCAGCTGCTGGATCAACTGGACGCCGCCGGTATCCCTTACGCTATCGCTTCCGCCAGCCGTAACGCCCGTACGGTGATTGAGCGACTGGGCATTCTGGAGCGCCTGAGCGCACTGGCTGACGGCAACAGCGTGACCCGCCAGAAGCCGCACCCTGACCTGTTCCGCTGTGCGGCGGCCATGCTAAACTACCACCCCTCGCAGTGCCTGGTGGTGGAGGACGCTGCAGCGGGGGTCGAGGCAGCACTGGCCGCCGGGATGCCCTGCCTGGCGCTCGGCCCTGAAGAGCGTTTCACTGAGCTGCAGCGCCGGTTCGGGCCAATCGCCCGACGCGACGATCTGCGGGATGTCCGCCTTGCCGAATTAGAGGCTGCCGCCTGCCCGGATAGCACCTGGACGATCACCCAGGCAGCCTTTGAGCCGGAACGCCAGCACCACATGGAGACCGTCTTCACCAACGGCAATGGCTACTTTTGCAGTCGCGGCAGCTTCGAAGAGGGCTATCCGGGTGACCACCCGCTCACGCTGGCTCATGGCATCTTTGACGACATGCCAATCGCCTTCACCGAACTGGCCAGCCTGCCGAACTGGCTTGACCTGACGCTGATGGTTGATGGCGAACCGTTCCGCCTGGATCGGGGGCAGGTGTTGCACTTCCGGCGTCTGCTTGATCTGCGCAGGGGGATGCTGCGGCGCGAGGTACGCTGGCAATCGCCGGGCGGCGTCGTACTTGATCTGACCTTCGAACGCTTCGCCAGTTATGCGCATGAGCACGTCGGCGCGTTGCGCGTGCTGGCTACGGCCGTCAACCGGCCCTGCCGGATCGCTGTACAGGCGGGCATCAACGGCCATGTCGCCAATGGCGACCTGTTGCACTGGCAACATCTTGACCAGGGCCACACAGCCGACGGCGCAGTCTGGCTGCAGAGCTGCACCCGCCACAGCGGTTTGTACCTGGCCGCCGCAACCCGGATCGCCGCATCCGGTGAAGGGACGCCGGAGCCGCGCCAGTGCCCCGGCCACCCCGGAATTGTCCTCGAAAGCCCCCTGGATAGGCACCAGACCCTGCAGATCGACAAGCTGGTGAGCTATACCGCCAGCCGCGATCCGGTTGATCAGGCCGCCGACGTGGTTGGTCGCGCCCTGGCGGCGCTGCAGGGCCTGGATTACGACGCGCTCCGGGCGGCGCAGGTCGCTGCCTGGGACGCGCTGTGGGCGGATTGCGACGTGATCATTGAAGGCGATGATCAGGCGCAACTGGCGATCCGTTTCTACCTGTACCAGTTGCTCATCGCCGCCCCTCAGCACGATGACCGCGTCAGCATCGGCGCCAAGACGCTCAGCGGATTGGGCTATCGGGGCCATGTCTTCTGGGATACAGAGATTTTCATCCTGCCGTTCTTCATCCACACGCGGCCTGAACTGGCGCGCAATATGCTGATGTACCGCTACCATACCCTGCCCGGCGCCCGGCGGAAGGCCGCCGGCAACGGGTACAGCGGGGCGCAGTACGCCTGGGAAAGCGCGGCCACCGGCGACGAAGTCACCCCGACCTGGGTTCCCAGCTTTGACGGTAAGGGGCTGGTACGCATCTGGACCGGCGACATTGAGATTCATATCACCGCTGATGTCGCCTACGCGATCCTGCAGTACTGGTCAGCCACGGGCGATGACGCCTTCATGCGCGACTATGGCGCGGAGATTGTGCTGGATACCGCCCGTTTCTGGGGCGACCGCGCCGAACCGGAGGAGGAAGATGGCCGCCGGCGCTACGCGATCCGCAACGTCATCGGTCCCGACGAATACCACGACCACGTGGACAACAACGTCTACACCAACCGGATGGCCCAGTGGCACCTGCAAACCGCGCTCAAAGTGCTGGCCTGGCTGGAAGCCCACTACCCCGATCGGGCGCGGGCGCTGCGCCAGCAACTCGATCTGACGGAGGCGCGCCTGGCGCACTGGCAGGACGTGATCGAGCACATCATCATCAACTACGATCCTGAGACAGGCCTGATGGTGCAATTCGACGGCTTCTTCGAACGGCAATACATCGACCCGCAGGTGATCGCCAGCACCGACCGATCGATGCAGGTGGTGCTGGGCATCGAAGGGGCCAACGCCAGCCAGGTGCTCAAGCAGGCCGACGTGATCATGCTGCTATGTCTGTTCCGCGACGACTACGATCACAAGACCTGGCGCAAGAACTGGGATACCTACATGCCGATCACCGACCACCAGTACGGTTCCTCGCTGGGGCCAAGCTTCCATGCCTGGGCCGCCTGTGAGATCGGGGAGCCGGAGGAAGCTTACAAGCATTTCATGCTGGCCGCTCAGGCGGATCTGTACGATGTCCGTGGCAACGCGGGAGACGGTATTCACGCCGCCTCGGCGGGCGGCCTCTGGCAGGCTGCCGTCTTCGGGTTCGCCGGCCTGCGCTTCGGGCCGGATGGCCCGTCGCTCCGGCCCCGCTTCCCCGGCCACTGGCGACGCATGGCTTTCCGCTACTACTACCGTGGAGAACGCCACACTGTGGATATCTGTCGTGAAGGAGGCGCCTATAAGATCATTTCGCAGTAAACACAGCCGTAACCCAGATACGCCGGCCATAGAGATTTCTCAAAGGAGATGCATAACATGGCCACTCAGAAGAGACTGCTGATCGCCCTGACCATCGTCCTCACGTTCATGAGCCTGATGGCAAACGGCGCGATCTTCCAGCTGCCCGTGGCGGACGCTCAGGGATCGGGCACGATCCGCGTGACCACCTGGGACAGCGGCAACGCGCTGGAGCCATTCACCAATGCCATCGCCGCGTTTGAGGCGGAGTATCCGGACATCAATGTTGAGCTGGAGCCGATCCCGCAGGAATACGGCACCAAGCTGCTGGCGCAGATCGCGGCGGGCACAGCCCCCGACATCTTCCAGGTCGGTGATGGCGATGTGGCCCGCTTCGCCCGCGAAGGCATGATGGAGCCGCTCGATTCCTGGATCGAAAACGATCCGGACTTCAGCATGGATGTGTTCTTCCCCGGCGTAGCCTCCTTCGGCCAGGTGGGCGGCGTGACCTACCTGCTGACCAAGGACTACAGCCCGCTGGTGCTCTACTACAACAAGGATCACTTCGACGCGGCGGGGCTGGAATATCCCAATCCGGACTGGACCTGGGATGACCTGCTGAACGCGGCCAAGGCCCTCACCACGGCCGACCGCTGGGGCCTGATGATCCCGGCGCACTGGGGTGACTGGCTGTGGACGCGCGGTATCCTGCCCCTGCTGGCCCAGAATGGCACCCACCTGCTGAGCGAAGACGGTCTGACCGTTGAAGGCATCATGAACAGCGAAGCGACCGTTGAAGCGATTCAGTGGTATGTGGACCTGTTCAAGGTGCATAGGGTCGCGCCCACCCGCCAGGATGTGGAGTCCTTCGCCGGCGCCGACCTCTTCGCCAATGGCATCGTCTCGATGGTGTGGACGGGCCGCTGGCCGCTGAAGGACTGGCGCGTCATTGACGGCTTCAACTTCGGCACGATGGGCCTGCCCGCCGGTCCTGCTGGCGAAGGCAACACCCTCTGCTGGGCTGGTTTCGCTATCAACGCCGCCAGCCAGAACAAGGAAGCCGCCTGGACCTTCCTGAAGTACATTGCCGCTGGCGATGGCGCCAAGGAATTCGCCAACTATGCCTTCACGGCTGTTCAGCCGATCGCCGAGGCGCAGGGCCTGACCGAAGACGAATACGATGGCCCGATCATCGCCTACCTGGAGAACGTTGCCCCTATCCCCGAAGCGCTGTCGCCTTACGCCGGGGAATGCGTGGTAACCCCATTCCAGCAGCACCTTGAGAAGATCCTCCTCGAGGATATGCCGGTTCAGGAAGCGCTGGATGCCGCCGCTGCCGAAGCACAGGCTTGCCTCGACGGCTACAGCCAGTAACCTGATCTAACCCATGAAGAGGATGAGGCGGGCCGGGCCGGTCCGCCTCATCTTGATACCGCTGGGAGGGGATACATGGCTGTTTCTTCTCGAATCCAACTAAGAAAACCGTTCTTGACAACAAAACGCCGGGAAGCACTGATCTTTTACCTGCTGGTCGCGCCCTGGGTGATCGGGTTTCTGGTCTTCACGCTGGGGCCGATTCTGTTTTCCCTCTATGTGAGCTTCACCCAATGGAGCATGTTAAGTCAGCCGGTCTGGGTCGGCCTGGAGAACTACCGGAATATCTTTCAGGACCCTGACATCGGCCATTCTCTGGGGATCACGGCCAAGTACTCCCTGGCCAGCGTGCCGCTGCGGCTGGTAGTCGCGTTGTTCCTGGCCATCCTGCTCAATGAAGCGACGATTGCGGTGGGCCTCTTCCGAACGGCATTCTACCTGCCGGGGGTGGTCGCCAGCGTCAGCGTGGCCGTGCTATGGCAGTGGATCTTCAATCCGCGCTTCGGGCCGTTCAACGCCGCGCTGAGGCTCTTTGGCATCCAGGGACCCAGCTGGTTCAGTGACCCCAACTGGGCGATCTGGGGGCTGGTGATCATGAGCGCCTGGGGGGTCGGCGGCGAGATGCTAATCTTCCTGGCCGGCCTGAAGGGCATCCCGCAGACACTGTACGAGGCCGCCGAGATCGATGGCGCGGGGCGGTTGCAGCGCTTCCTGCGCATCACGCTGCCGATCCTCAGCCCCACCATTTTCTTCAACCTGGTCATGTCCGTGATCGGTTCCTTCCAGACCTTCGACAGCGCCTTTGTCATCTCCACCGCCCGCGCAGGCGCGATCGGCTCGCCGCTGAAATCCACCCTGTTCTACATGCTGTATCTGTATCAAAATGCCTTCAGCTTCCTGAAGATGGGTTACGCGGCGGCGATGGCCTGGGTGCTCTTCATTGTGATTGTCTCCATCACGTACCTGATCAACCGCACCTCCAGCCGCTGGGTATTCTACGGGTAAAGGGAGCAAACCATGGCTATCCAGACAACCTCCCGGCCAGCGCCAGTCGCCAGGCGGCGAGAATACAACCTCGGTAATATCCTTCACAAAGGCGTTGTCTACGCCCTGCTGATTGGCCTGAGCCTGCTCTTCCTGTTTCCCTTCTTCTGGATGATCCTTTCCGCGTTGAAGCCAGAGCATCAGATTTACCGGTGGCCGCCGCAATGGTTCCCTGACCCGATCCAGTGGTCGAATTTTGCGGATGTCTTCGGCAACCCCTACCTGCCCTTCCAGGTATTCATCAAGAACACCCTCATCCTGGAAGTCGGGATGATCACCGGTCGGCTGCTCTCGTGCACCCTGGTGGCCTACGGCTTCGCCCGGCTGGAGGCGCCCGGCAGAGACCTGATCTTCGGCATCCTGCTGGCAACGCTGATGCTGCCCGGCGCTGTGCTGCTCATCCCGCGCTTCATCCTGTTCAGCCAGATGGGCTGGATCAACACTTTCAATCCGCTGATCATCCCGGCCTGGTTTGGCGAGGCGTACGCGATCTTCCTGATGCGCCAGTTCTTCCGCACCATCCCCAAAGAGCTGGAGGAATCGGCCATCGTCGATGGCGCTAACCGCCTGCAGGTGATCTTCCAGATCATCGTTCCGCTCAGCATACCGGTGGTAACGGTCATCGGAATTCTGAGCTTCAAGGACATCTGGAACGACTTCATGGGGCCACTGCTCTACCTCAACGAAGTCAGTAAGTATACTGTGGCGGTAGGTCTGGCCTATCTCAACGGGCAATTCGACACCCAGATGAACCTGCTGATGGCCGCCTCCGTGACGCTGATGATGCCGACGCTCATCCTGTTTTTCATCGCGCAACGCGCGTTTGTCGAAGGCATTACCATGACCGGACTGAAGGGTTAGGGAATCGTGAAACTGCCTGCTGATTACTACCACTGCTTTCTCGGCAACGGCCTTGACGCCGTGCTCATCGGCCCAACCGGGTCGATGGTCGGGGAGAAGGTCGGCGTAGACCGCTGCCACTGGTACAAAGCCGACCGCTACTACCCGGAAGACAAACTGGTGCTGCCGGCGGGGCGCTGGCCGGTGGATAAACCCCTGGAACATGCCGAAGGGTCTGGATGGTACGATGTCGCGCCGCTGGGCCGCACCTGGTATGAGGTGCTGGTCGACGGGCAGCCACTTGCGTTGCAGGCCAGCCAGCAGCGCTTTGTCCCCCAGGAAGGCACGCTCTACAGCCACGTGGACTATGGCCCCGTTACCGGCGAGGTCGTCACCTGGTTGCACCCGACGCAATCCCTGCTGGTCGAACGCTACACCTTCAGCCAGGAGGTGGAGTTCCGCGCCTGGATGGCACCCGGTGTGTGGGTCGAGGAAGGGTGGGACAGCGATCCGTTTTACGCGGTTGAGGCGCCTGAGCATGCCGCGCAGATCCGCTATGACCTCGGCGAGACGCAGGGGATCATGCTGCTGCGGCTGGCGGACGACACTGCCCGGCTGGGCGAAGCCGGGCTTAACCGTTCGTTGACGGTGCGCTCCGCTGAGGTAACCAAGTACTTTGCCATCATCGACAATCGGCAGGGTCCGCTGGATCCGGCGATCATCGACCAGCAGATCGCACGGGGCTACGATGCGCTGCGCGAGGAGCACCTGGCCTTCTGGCGCGAGTACTTCGCTGTATCGAATATCACGATCCCCGATCCCCAGTTCCAGTACTTCTATAACGCCAGTATGTACCACTTCAAGGCGATGCAGAACCGCGAGTCCGGTGGTCTGCCGGTGAACAATCTGCGTCGCACCTGGTCGTCGCACATCTTCTGGGACTCGTACTTCCTCCATCGCGCCCTGCTGGAAGCTAACCACCGCCATGAGGCGCTGGAAGGCTGCCGCTTCTTCCAACGCACGATTGACCATGCCCGCCGCCATGCGCGGGAGGAATTTGGCTGCGACGGCCTCAAGTGGGACTGGGAAATCACCCATGATGGGCGCAAAGCCTATGGTGCACTCCTGCACATGAAGTACCAGATTCACAACAATGGTTCCTACGCCAACGAAATCTGGGGTTACTATGACTACACGCAGGATCGCGCCATGCTGCAGGAGTTTTACCCCATTCTGGAGGGGCTGGCCCGCTTCTACCTGAACTGCATTGTGACCGCCACCGATCAGGGGTATGAAGTTGGCTACCAGGTCGGCGTACACGAAAGCCCGGAGAAAGTGCGCAATGATGGCATGAACCTGGCGGCAACGATCGCCATCCTGCGCCACTGCGCCGAGGCGGCGCGGTTGCTCGGCGTAGAATCCGAATTCACCCGACGCTGCGCGACCGTGGCCGAGGGCCTGAAGAAAACCCAGGATCAGCTTTACAATGGCCGTTACTTCCAGGCTTCGGCTGACCAGGACATCCTCAACATGAGTTCGCTTGGCCCGATCTATCCGATGGGCGTCATCGAGCCGACTGATCCGCGGGCTATTCAGACCGCCCGCGCGTTTGTCGAGAAGTATCATGGCCGGCTGATGGGCGATGGCAGCCACGAGTACGGGTTCCCCTGGCTGGCCGGTGTGCTGGCCACCGTGGTCGCCCGGCAGAATGACGGCGACGCGGCCTGGGGAGTCCTGGAAGGAGCGCGCCCGACGATCTGTTGCTTTGGCGGAATGACCGAGGTGATGGAAGCGGGCGAATGGAACATGCAATACTTCGGCACGGCGCAGGCGGCCGTCTGCACGGCGCTGCACCAGTTGCTGCTGCAGGTTGCCCCACCGGATATCATCCGCCTCTTCCCGGCCCTGCCTTCCGCTTGGCCGGAAGCGGCCTTTGAGAACCTGCTGGCGGCAGGGCTGACGGTATCAGCGCGGTACGACGGATCGCGGGTGACCTGCACCCTGCGTAATGATTCGCCAATGACGCTCACACGGCGCATCCAGTACCGCGATCACGTGGTAGGTGTCACGCTGGCGCCGGGGGACTCCACGGACCTGCAATGGCCGCAATAACCCGCGCGCGCAGCGCCGAGACGCCCCGGCGTCCGGCCACCATCCTGGCCGTCTTTGTGGTATCGGCAGCAGGCCTGGCCTTTGAGATCGCGCTGACACGCGTGTTCTCGCTGGTCTTCCAGTATCACTTCGCCTTTCTGGCGGTCTCACTGGCGGTACTGGGGCTGAGCCTGGGGGCCAGCGCCGGGCACTTCATCCGGCGGCCAGCGGCGAGTCTGCCGGTTGCCGTGCTGACGGCGCTGGGCGCTGCCTACCCGCTGGTCACGCTGGCCCTGTCCTGGTATCCCTCAGCGGCGTCGGTGGCGCCATACGCCATCCTGGCCCTGATCCCGTTTCTGCTGGCGGGCCTCTTCATGGCGCTGGTCTTCGAGCGTCATGCCGATGCTGGCGGGTTGCTCTACGCCGCCGATCTGGCTGGCGCTGCGGTGGGCGTGATCGCTGTCCTGCTGCTCCTGAGCCTGTGGAGCGCCTTCAGCATGACGCTGCTGCTGGGCGCACTGGTCAGCCTGACCGCGCTTGCCATCAGCCTGAGCGATCCGGCCCTGCGCCGGGGGCGGCTGCCGGTTGCCGCTGCGGTGAGCAGCGGCGCCGGTATCCTGCTGCTGGTCGCCAACGTGGCGACCGGCGTGGCCGACTTTCACCCGCAAAACCTGGCCGACGCACCGCGCGACAAAACGATGCTGATGATCCTGGGTGATCCGGCCCGCCAGGCCCGGATCGCCCGCACGGTGTGGAGTCCTTTCGCCCGTGTGGATGTGGTCGAAACCACCGATCCGGCGGCCAAGTTTGTCTTCACTGACGGCGGCGCTGGCAGCTATATGCTGCGCTTCGACGGCTCGCTGGATGCCCTGCAGAGTTGGCGCGAAGGCATCGAGTACCTGCCTTTCACTGCCGGTCAGGCCGACCGCCTGCTCGTCATTGGCGCTGGCGGCGGCAAGGATATCCTGCTCGGATTGCTGGCCGGGGCGGAGGACATCACCGCGGTGGAGGTCAACCCTGCCGTCATCGAAGCCACCCGCGCCTTCGCCGACTACAACGGCAACATCCTCGATCTCCCGCAGGTCAACCTGGTGGCAGGGGATGCCCGTACCTTTGCCGAGCGCGACGCCAGCACATACGACCTGATCTACCTGAACGTTGTCTACACCCAGGCGGCGGAGCCGGGCAGCCAGGTGCTGGTTGAAAACTACATCTTCACCTGGCAGGCCTTCCAGACCTACCTGAGCCGCCTGAGTCCCGGCGGGCGGCTGGCCGTGATCTCCCACAACGCGCTGGAAGCCAGCCGGGCCGCGGTGACCGCCCTGCAGGCGCTGCAGGCGATGGGCGTGCCCCCGGCGCAGGCGCTTGATCACCTGATGCTGTGGATGCTCCCCGCCGCTGACGCTACCGTGCGCACGTCGGTGCTGCTGGTCGGGCGGGAAGCGCTCACTCCTGACGTGATCGATACGTTCACAGCCAACGCCCGGCGGCTGGGGATGCAGGAGTTGTTCGTGCCCGGCGCGTATGAAGTCCTCTTTGCGCCGCTACGGGATGGGATGAGCCTAGAGACCTTCGCCGCTGACGACGCCGACTACAACCTGGCGCCGACCAGCGATGACAGGCCCTTCTTCTTCCATCTCGATTTTGGCCTGCCCCGCCCGGTGCAATCGGCGCTGGTCACTACTGCGCTGCTGGCGATCGGCCTGGCCGCCCTGGCCTTCCTGATGGGCGGCAGCGCCACCCGGCCTGCCAGCGGTGCGGGCGTCTGGGCCAGCAGGATGCTTTACGCTATGATCATCGGCGCGGCGTTCATGCTGGTGGAAATCCCGCTGATCCAGCGCTTCCAGCTGCTACTGGGATACCCGGTGTTCTCGCTGGTGGTCGTGCTGAGCGCCCTGCTGCTGGGCGGAGGAGCAGGCAGCCTGCTCAGCCAGCGTCTGCCGGTGTCACGGCTGGGCGTTCCGGTCATGGTAGCCGGGCTGTGGATCGCTGCCGTGAGCGTGATCTACCGCTTCGTTCTGCCCGCCGTGGTGGAAGCTGCGCTGGCGGCATCGCTGCCGCTACGGATCGCGGTTACGGCGGCGCTGACGGCGCTGCTGGGCGTGCCGATGGGCATTCCCTTCCCCAGCCTGATCCGGCAAGTCGGCCAGCAACAGCGCCGGGTCGCGCTGATCTGGGCTTTGAATGGCATCTTTTCGGTGCTGGGGTCCATCCTTGCGCTGGCCATCTCGATGACATGGGGTTTCGGCGCTGCGCTGTTAATGGGCGCTGCGCTCTATGCCACACTGGCCTTGCTTTCCCGGCGGGCCTTGGGAGGTGAGTGATGCGCATCGGCGTCATTTCTCCGCAGGACTGGGGCTTACCCGTATCCAGATGGGATGGCAACATCCGGCTGGAGGAGCTGGGAATCACGGTCGCGGAGCTAGAACAGCGCATCCAGCATTGCCTTCACCGCTGGCTGCCGCGCCACTTTAACGCCGCCGAAGGGGCGTTTCATGGCTTCTACAGCGCCCCCCGGCAGTACCTGGAGCCACCCCAGACAGTCAACCTGATCGCACCCTGGCTGCTGCTGGCTGCTTACGATCGCTTTCAGGACGACTCCCTGTTGCAGATGGCGCAGCGAGCAACCGCCTGGTTCTATGATCGTTTCGTGATCACCCACCCGATGAGCGTGGTCATCGGCGGCGTGCGCGAAAGCCTGCCGGATGGTGCACTGTGGACCAAATTCGCGGCGGAGTACGTGCTGCTGGCGGCTGGCCTGTATCGCCGCACTGGCGACCAGACCGCTCTGCAACGCGCTCTGCAGAGCGCCGGGTTCCTGATCCAGTCGGCTCGCCATCACTTCGCCCCCCGCTACGATGTTCGCAACGGCGCCTGGCTGCCGCTGGGCTGGCAGTCGTTCGGGCGTGTTGTGGAGGCCTTCCTGGAACTGGCTGACCTCACCGGCGACAGCCGCTGGCAGGAGCGCGCTCTGGCGTGGGGCGAATTCGGCCTGGGCCTGCAAGCAGAAGATGGCGGGTTTTACCTGATCGACGACGATTACTTCAATACCGACATCGCCGCCGACGAGTTACGGGCCTTCACCTTCCTGTACGAACAAACCGGGCAGGAGCGCTTCCTGGCTGCTGCTGTGCGCTTTGCCGACTGGCTGCTGGCCCGCCAGCGCGATGATGGCGCCTGGCCGCTAACCATCGACCGCGACGGCAATGTGGTTGTCCCCACCGTCGGCCCCGGCGACATGCCCAATATCGCCATTGCGCTGCTCCGCCTGCATGCCGTCACCGCCCAGGCGGCGTACCTGGACGCTGCTCAGCTGGCCCTGCGCTACAGCCTGAGCATGCAGATCGTGCCGGGCGGCTCGCATCCCTATGCGGACGATCCCTGCGTCGCGTGGGGATTCTGGTCCTGGGACCCGTACTACGATTACACGGTATCCGGCGACCAGGCCACCCACCACATTCGCGGATTCCTGTTCCTGCTGGATTACCTGGGAGCGAAGGGGAGCTGACCGTGTCCCGTCGGATGAGCGATCGCGTACTTCAGGATCAGTTCTGGAACGCCTACTACGACACCATCGATCTGATCCTGATCAACCTGACCTGGTTCCTCTGCTCCGTGCCGCTGATCACGGCTATCCCCGCCCTGGGCGGCCTGTTCCACGCGACTAACCGGCTGGCGCATGGCAGCGGCGGCAACTGGCGCGTCTTCTGGGAAGGCTTCCGCCAGCACTTCTGGCTCAGCTGGCGCTGGGGCTTAATCAACGCCGCAGTCTTTATCGTCCTGGGCGTGAGTCATGAGTTCTATAGCCAGCTTGAAATCCCGGCCCTCAACTGGATACGCTGGCCGATCCTGATCGCCGGGGCCATCTGGGCCGAACTCCAGCTATTCACCTTTCCGTTGCTGCTGGAACAGACTGACCGGCGCTTCCTCGTCGCCACCCGCAACAGCGCCGTGATGTTTCTGCGCTGCCCCGGCCTCGCGTTGAGTGCGCTTGTGCCGGTGCTGCTCATCGGCGCGGTCAGCCTGTTGGTCTTCCTGCCGGCGTGGGTCGTGATCTCAGCCAGCCTGTGCGCTTACCTGGCCAACCGCGCCGTGGTCAAGACCATTGAAAGACTCAAACCGTCAGCGGCAGCCTGAGCGGATACGCCCTGCTGTTATGGCGACTGCGGACCGGGCGGCTGATCCAGCGCGGGGAGCAGTTCGACCACTGATCCCAGGATGCCTGTTTCGCCGCCCATCCCCAGCACAATCTCCACCGGGCGGATGGCCCCGCCGGTCAGTTCGGAGACGATGCGGTAGTAGTCGCCCAGCAACTCGTAGAAGCGCTTGCGGACGGCCTCCAGCAGCACCTCCCCGGCCTCAGCGGTACCACCGGTCAAAGCCACTTTGTCCGGGTAGAAGATCATGCTCAGGTTAGCCAGGGTGAAGCCCAGGTAAGCGCCGATCTGCTGGATGATGGCGACCGCACGTTCATCGCTGCGTTCGCGTGCGGCGGTGATCACTTCCCGCGCCGGGACATCGCGCCCATAGTGCATCCGGGCCAGCCGTTCAATGCCCGGCACACCGCACAGGATTTCCGCCGAACCGCGCACGCCATACACGTCAACCGGGCCATCCGGGTCAAGGATCAGCCGCCCCGTATCCCCCGCCGTGCCATGCCCGAAGCGCAGCGGTTCGCCATTGAGGATGACGCTGGCCCCTAACCCTGTGCCAATCGCCAGGGCCATGAACCGGCGCGATCCGCGCCCGGTACCAAAGCGGTATTCGCCCAGCGAGTGCGCCGTGAGGTCGTTGTTCACCACTACCGGCAGCCCATAGCGCTCCTCCAGCAACCCGCGCATGTTCAGACCGCGCAGCGCCGGCGTGTTGTTGCAGGCGATCGGCCCGCGCCGTTCCTCGTCAATCGCGCCGTGCATGGAAACGCCGATGCCGATCAGCCGCCCCTCCCCCGCCGCAAACACCTCATCCACCAGCGGCAGGAAGCGGCTGAGGAACGGCCCCGGATCGCTGCCCCGCGCCTCGGTGGGCATGCGGCGCACGCAGGTCAGGACGCCCTCCGGGCTGACCAGCCCCATCTTGGTATTGGAACCGCCAATATCAATCCCCAGCGCCAGGGAATCAGAACTCACCATTGCTCCTCACAGGTAGAAGATGCGGTCCTTATACTGTGCCAGCAGGGCGGCATTGTATTCATCCCCGCCCTCGACATTGGCCGCCAGGAACACCGGCGGGGTGACGCCCCGCGCCAGCAGTTCCTCCACCGTGGCCGCCACCAGCATCTGCAGCAGGGCCGGGCCGGTCACGCCGGAAACGGGGCAGATGCGCTGCGGAACTCCGGCTACCGCCAGAATAGCATCGCCTTTGGGAGCCTTGTTGTCCAGCACGACATCGGCGAATTCGTACATCTTTCTGCCGGAGGAATGGCGCGACTCCACGGACTGGGTGTAAGTCATGGAGGTCATGGCGATCACCTTGATGCCGCGCGCCTTCGCCTCCATCGCCATCTCCACCGGAACCGCGTTGCGCCCGGAGACGGAGACCAGAATCAGCACATCCCCGGCCCGGATCGGCGTATTGTCCAGGATGCCGGCGGCGTACCCTTCCAGCCGCTCAATGGCTGAAGAGAGCATCACCGGGTGGGTGTCAATCGCCTCCAGGCCCGGCGCAAAAATCGGGTTGATCAGCATCAGCCCGCCGGCCCGCACCAGGATATCCTGCAGCACGGTGGAGGAATGGGTGCAGCCAAAAGCGAAAATCCGCCCATCCCCGGCGATAGCTTCCGCCAGAATCTGCGCCGCCTTCCGGATGTTGTCCTCTTCCTCATCCACAAGGCGGCGAATCAACGCAGTAACCTGTTCAGCGTAATCGTGCATCAGAGCCATGACCATTCTCTCTCCGACAAAGCTTAACCGGCGCTCACGACCTCCTGACCGGCCTGGTAAACGACTTCCCCGGCGACCAGCGTCATCCGGACGCGCAGTTCGGGATCCAGCAGCACCAGATCGGCGTCAGCCCCGACGGCCAGCACTCCCTTCTTGCCTGCCAGACCCATCGCTTCCGCAGGAACCGATGTCGCCATCGGCAGCACTTCCTGCAACGACATGCCGGTGAAGGCGATGGCGTTCCGCACGGCGGCATCCATGGTCAACGTGCTCCCGGCCAGGCTGCCGCTGGGAACGCGCACGATGCCATTCCGCACGGTAGCGATCTGGCCGTCGCCGATGTCGTATTCGCCATCCGGCAGGCCAGCGGCGCGGATGGAATCGGTGATCAGGATTGTGCGGGCGGCGCCCTTGGCGCGGATCAGCAACCTGACCATCGCCGGGTGAACATGGATGCCATCGCAGATCAACTGGGCGTAGATGCGGTCATCGGTCATGACCGCGCCAAGCGTGCCTGGTTCGCGGTGATGCAGCCCCAGCATGCCGTTGTAGGTATGAGTCGCCTGCCGCAATCCATGATTGGCCGCTTCCAGCATCTGCTCGTAACTCGCGCCGCTATGCCCGACGGCGAACTCTACCCCTTCGCTGGCAGCTTCCCTGATGAATTCCAGGACTCCGGGTCGCTCCGGAGCCACGGTCACCAGCTTAACCACGCCGCTTTCCAGCCAGTTGCCGTATTCCTCCGGGTCAGGGTCGCGCATGTCGCTGACCTGTTGCGCGCCGCAATGGGCCGGATTCAGGTACGGGCCTTCCACGTGCACGCCCAGATGCCGGGCGCCATCGCGGGGCTGCGGGGTGGTCATCACCGTTTCGATCGCGGCCAGAATGGACTCAGCGGGAGCGCTGGTCGTGGTGGCATAGTAGGCGGTCACGCCATGCCGGGCAAAGAAACGCCCCATGCCCAGCAACGCCTCCGGCGTGGCGTCCATAGCGTCAAATCCATCCCCGCCATGCACGTGCACGTCGATGAAGCCGGGCACCACCCACATCCCGGAAGCGTCAATCACCCGGTCAAAGGAACCCTCTGGTCGGCCTCTGGTGATCGAGACGATCCGCCCGTCTTCTATCACTACAGCGTGATCGGGTAGCAGCGTGGCAGGCGTCAGCACCCTGCCGCCTGTGACAAGCGTGCGCATGGTGAGCTTCTCCCCCTCAATCGGCTGGACGAGGCTGGCGCTTCACTTCACCGACCCCATCGTGATCCCGGAGATCATCCGCTCAGAGAGAATGATGAACAGCAGGATCGTGGGGGCCATCACCAGCACCACCCCGGCGAACAACCCCACCCAGTCACCGGTGTAGGTCATCGAGTTCTTCAGCGCGTACAACCCCAGTGAGAGCGGCCGCTGGGGCGGGTCCTGAATGAAGATCAACGCCAGCTGGAATTCGTTCCACAGGCCGATGAAGTTGAAGATTGCCGCCGTCAGGATACCGGGCGAGGCCAGCGGGAGCATCACATGCCTGAACACCTGAAAATCGCTCGCCCCGTCAATGACCGCCGCTTCCTCCAGGTCAACCGGCAGGGTGGAGAAAAAGCCGGTCAGGATGTACACCGTAAAGGGTATGGACAGGCTAACATAGACCAGGATCAACCCCTCTTTGGAGTTGGTCATCCCCATCCCGGCCAGCATGGCGAACAGGGGGATGAACAACAGCGGATAGGGGATGCCGATCCCGGCGATGTAGATCATGGTGATCAGCTCTCTGCCCCGGAACTTGACCCGGCTCAAAACATATGAAGCCGGGGCGCTGACCAGCAGGATGACCAGCACCGAGACGCCGACAATCAGCACGCTATTGAAGAAGTTTTCCCCCAGCTTGGCGCTATTCCAGGCGCGTTCGTAGTTGACGAACTGCAGCTCAGTCGGCAGCTTCCAGGGCTCGCGGAAGACTTCCCGGTTGGACTTCAGGGAGGCCAGCGCGATCCAGCCAATCGTAAAAACGGTGAACAGCGACCAGCCACCCAGCACCAGATAGGCGGGAATATGCTGAATCCATCGGCGGTCAGAAAGCGCGGTGCGGGCGGGTTGCGGCGAATGTCTGCTCACGGCTTGCTCAACCATGGACGCCTCCTGCGATATCCCACCTAATACTGTAGCTGTTCACGGCGCATCAGCCGGCGCAGCACCATGACAACGAGAATGACGACCAGCAGCAGCATAACCCCGACCGCGGTCGCATAGCCCAGACGGTAGATGGGCTGGCGCTGGCCGAAACCCAGAATATACATGTACACGGCTACCGTGTACGAATTCACGTTCGGCTCCAGGCCGGTGAACGAGAACGGGAATTCAAAGATTTTGACGGCATAAATGCTCCACAGCACCATGCCTACGGTGATCACATCCCAGAGCAGCGGGACAGTGATCAGCCGGAACATCTGGAACTGGCTGGCGCCATCCAGCCGGGCGGCTTCATAGAAGTCTTCCGGAATCTTGTCCACCCCTGCCAGGAACAGCACCAGATAGAAGCCCACTTCGATCCAGACGATCGCCACGAGCATCGCCCAGAAGATCGTATCCGGCCCCAGCCACGGGAATTCCGCCAGTTGATCCAGCCCGATCGCATCGAAGAAGGCGCCCAGCAGCCCGAACTTGGGCGTATAGAGGTACCCCCACAGTGTCGTCAGGGCAATGACCGCAATCACATTCGGCAGAAAGATGATAGCCCGGAAGAGCTTGCGGCCCTTGATGCCGGAGGTGATCATCATCGTCATCACAAACGCCAGGCCGAAGATGATCAGCCCACCCAGCAACAGAATCAGAATCGAATTGGACATGCTGCGCCAGAACAACCGGTCGTTGAACAACTCCACATAGTTGTTCAGGCCAACAAAGCTCTGGTTGGTACCAAAGCCGCGCCAGTCATACAGGCTGTAGCCCAGAGCAGAAAAGGTTGGCACCAGGAAGAACCAGAAATAAAGGGCACTGGCAGGCAGCAAGAAAAGAATGATGAGCCGCTTGGAAATCCTCATCTACCTTCCCCCCTTATGCGCCCAAGGCGCAATCAAAGCGGGAATGATCGATGGTGGGGACGGAAACCCCCGTCCCCACCGGACGTACTATTGGCAACGGGTGGCTAGTGCGTAGCCCAGTATTCCGCCGACTGGGTTGCCATCTTGTCGACGAATTCCTGCGGCGTGATCTTGCCCTGCCACAGTTCAGAGTAGTTGACCCCGAGGATCGTGTTCAGGTATTCCGCATGCTTGGCGTAGACGCCATCCACATCCGGGAAGATCCTCTCGGCGTTCATCGCTGCGGCCTGGGCATCGGCGATCGCCGGCGCCCACTCAATACCCTTGCGAGTCACACCCACCAGCGATTCATCGGCCATCAACTGCTGGTTTTCCTTGGTCATGATGAAGCGCAGGAATTCCGCCGCCTCATCAGGATGCTGCGTATCCTTGATGATCATGAACGCCAGCAGCAGGGCCTGGGTATCGTTCACCGACCCCTCGCCGCCTTCCACCGCCGGGAAGTTGAAGCCGCCCCACTCAAACCCGGGGTCGACCATATTCGCCAGCTCGATCGGCAGCCAGGAGCCAACCAGCGACTGGGCCGCTTCGCCAAAGGCCAGGGTATTCTGGCCCTGCGGCCACACATAGCCCAGGGTCACAGCGGGGATGTCGCCGCGGTCCCACAGCAGGCGCAGCATCTCGGAGGTCTGCAGGTAAACCGGGTCGCGCCACATCTCGCCGGTGGGATCTTCAGCCGTCTGCAGCAGGAAGCCGGGGCCTTTGATGCGAGCCACCATATTGGCCAGGTAGAAGGTGGAGTAGAACGGCTCGTTGCCTTCCGCAGCGATGGGCGCATAGCCCGCTTCACGCAGTTTGTCGTTGTTCGCCAGGAATTGCTCCCAGGTCAGCGGCACTTCGATGCCAACTTCCCGGAAGACCCGCTTGTCATACCAGAACTGCACCGTGTTGTAGATGTACGGCAGCAGGTAGATATCGCCATCCATGGCGAACAGATCGAGCGTGCCGGGCAGGAAGACATCCTTCAACGGCACATCCTCATCCAGCGCCGGCATTTCCAGGTAGTCATTCAGCCGCAGGCCAAAGCCTTCCTGCATCAGGCCGCCAGCGATCTGGTCAGCATCCTGATCGACGATGTCGATCACGGTCCCACCGGCCAGCGCCGTCCGCACCAGCGTCTGGTTCTGCCGCCCGTTCCACACGGCATTGATCTTGATGTTGGGATGTTCGGCCTCAAACGCCGCGATCCACTTCTGGATGACCAGGGCCTGGCCTTCGGTCTCATTCCACATCGACCAGTAGACCAGCTCGATCTGCTCTTCCTGAGCAGCCACACTCCCCAGGGCGACCACCACCATCGCCAGGAGGACAACCAAGCTCACAATTCCTTTGGTTCTTAACATGCTTCTTCTCCTACTCTTGGGACCAAAGAACGTTCGTTGGACGAGACGGTTAGGCTTACCAGACGCTTTTATTGGTTACGCGCTGCCCTCCTTTTCTGCACTATACCGGGAACCCACCGGACGCTGATCGATTCAGCGCCGCCTGTGCGTTACACCAGCGGCTCCAGAACGATCACCGCGTGCAGGTTGGCCGGCTGATCAGGATTCTGCTGGTTGAAGATCGCGCGATAATAGGCCAGCAATTGCAGCACCGGCAGGTAGGCGATTGCCCGCGCTGCCAGCGGCAGCCCCGTCTGCAGCGCCACCACCTGCCCCAGGCTGGCGACATCCTCGCCCGGCGCTTCGCCGATGGCCAGGATGCGCGCGCCGCGCGCCCGCATATCGCGCAGCACAGCCGTCTCCTGGGCGGCGGCCTGATCGGAAAGCAGGCCGACCACCAGGGTGTGCTCGTTGACCATCGACATCGGGCCATGCCGGAATTCCAGCATGTGGTACGCCTCGCTGTAGGACAGCGACATTTCTTTCATTTTGAGCATGGCTTCGCAGGCCAGCCCGTACAGCATGTTCGACCCCAGGAAGAAGAACCGTTCGATCTGGCCGTTCTGGCCCAGTTCACGGGCGAGGTCGCCGTAGCCAGTCAGCAATCGCCGGGCCACCGCCGGCAACGGCGAGAGATCGAGCGCCTGCCCGGCGAATATCCCGGCGATCGCCTGGCTGACCAGCGCCATACTGCTGAAGGAGCGTGTCTGCGCCACGCTCTGCTCGCGGGCCGCATCGATGGCGACCAGCAGGTCCGCCTCGGCTGCCAGGGCGCTCTCGCTGTAGCAGGTCACCACC
This sequence comes from Chloroflexota bacterium, assembly GCA_019873685.1. GTDB lineage: Bacteria > Chloroflexota > Anaerolineae > Aggregatilineales > Ch27 > Ch27. Next base: position 6,484 of record JAIOAT010000030.1, on the reverse strand, counting down.
AGCACCTGGCCACGGTAACGCGCCCGGAACAGCCGGACAGCAGCCAGCGTTTCGGTCGTCTCCCCGGACCGGGAGATGGCAACCAGCAATGTATTGATCTGAGGGTCAAAACAGGAGTCGGGGAAGAGGGCGAGTTCGGAGGCCGGGTAAGCGTGCGCGGGAATAGGCGACTGGCTGCGCAGCAGCGCCGCCGCAAATTGCGCCAGATAGTAGGTGGATCCGCAGCCGGTAAACAGAACTTGCTCGAAGTGGTTCCGCCCCCAGAAATCGCCCAGCGCCTGTGCCTGAGCGTTAATCACCTGGAGGGCGTCTGACCAGATCTCTGGCTGGCTCAGGATTTCGGCCAGCGTGTATTTGCCACGCTCGTCCATGGACCCCGCCTTCCGTACGCGATGAACATATATGATTGTTTTTGATTGTATACGAATATATCCTAGTACGATTCCCGATGCCCGTCAACCGGTTTGGTGCCCAAGCGCCCCCTATTCCCGGAAGAAAACCTGCGCGTTGAAGAGATGAAAAGCCACGATATAGCGTTCAATACTCCCTACAATCCAGTCTACCACATACCCGTGCGGGTCTGGAAAGATTGGACTGAGGTTGTCGTACAGGCGCTGCCGGGCGGCGACCACATCGCTATCCGTCCACACATAGCGGGCGCACGTTTTGAGCATCCACTCCTGCCGGGCGGGCGAGAGTTCCCGCAACGCCTTGCCCTGTTCCTCCGGCTGGAGCCACTTCTTCCAGCGGTTGGAACGATCCACCGCCTCCGTCAGGTGGTCGAAGAAGCCAGCGGGGACAAGCCCGGGATCGGTGCGCGCCAGGTCGGCCTCGCGGGCGGCCAGGGCCTGGAGCGCCTCAAATTCGGCGGCAGTGAATTCCGGCCCAACATTCGCCCCGCCCATGCCTACCTCGCTATAAGCCGCCGGAGTCTCCACCCAATCGGTGTAATGCCCCTTGATGAGCGCCCCATACGGTGCGACAATTTCCCGCAGCCGCTGCGCTGCCTGGCGGTCAAAAGCGGTCGTGTGCAGGTCGGTGCCAACCTGGGCCACCACAAAGGCCGGGGCGGCATGGCTGAGCTGGCGTGCCTCCAGCCCGGCGTACAACAGGCGCAGAAAATGCGTGAAGTTGTCCAGGTTGACCAGCCCGCCATGCACCTCCTCCGTGCCGACCTCGTAGGCCACCGGCGGCAGCTTCAGGCGTTCGCGCTCAGCCTCGGCGTAGGCGATCAGGTCGAGGCTGCGCTCAACCACCAGCTCCACCGGCAGCGGCCCGGGGATGGTGCGGTCTACCGTCGGATCGATGTGCAGCAGCCGGTAACCGGCCTGCAGCACCGCCGTGATCGAGGCTTTGACCGCTTCCCAGGTCTCCTCGAAGCTGAGCCGGTTGATCGTGTGCAGGTCTTTCAGCCAGGGGCCGCCGTGATCCAGGCAGGGCAGCAACGTCTCCGGATCAACGCCATAGACGGCGGCATAGTGGTTCAGCCGCTCGACAAACTGAGCGGGCGTCCAGCCGGTATAGCCGCCATCGCGGTCGACCTGGTTCAGTGTGGCGGCGAAGAGCATGGGCGTGCGGTTGCGCCCGGCGGCCTTCACCGCCGCCTCCAGCACGGCCTCTGAGTTGGGGCAGACCGCCAGCAGGCACAGGGTGATCCCCTGTGCTTCCCGCAGGGCAATGATGCGCTCGATCATCGTCTTGATGTGCATGGCCGACACCTTTCCGGGGCCGAGAGGCCGATCGCCCTGGTGGAAGAACGGCGGGGAAAACGGGATGAATTGCAGTGTTCGAATGGCTATTTTCATTCTAACAAGAAGTCATAAACAGTCAAATAATTGCACAAACAATCATTTTCGCCTATAATCACCTCAAAGGATCGCGGGGGAATCCACCATGAAAATCGCCCTTGAACCCGGTAGATTGCGCGGCATCAAAGCAACCAGTACGCCCCACCATACCTTCGCCATCCTCGCCTTTGACCAGCGCAACAACTACCGCCAGTTACTGCCACCCTCGGCCACCTTCGAAGACGCCGCCGCCATCAAGCGCGATACGGCGGTGGCGCTCTCAGGGATCGCCAGCGCAGTGCTGCTTGACCCCACCTACGGGCTGGAAGCGGCCCTGCACATGTCCGGTCATTGCGGCCTGCTGATGGCCCTGGAGGAAAGCGGCTATTCCGGCGATTCCACCTACCGCCGCACTGAATTTGACCCGGATTGGTCGGTCGCCAAGATCAAGCGCATGGGCGCGTCGGCGGTCAAGCTGCTCATCTACTACCATCCCGATTCCGGCCCCCTGGCCGATGAACTGGACGCCCTGGTCATCCGGGTCCGCGATCAGTGCCGGGCGGAGGACATCCCCTTTTACCTGGAACCGCTAACCTACAGCCTGGACGCCGCCGTCCCCAGATCCAGCGAGGCGTTCGCCCGGCAGCGGCCCCGCCTGGTGCGGGAGACCGCCGCCCGTCTGAGCCGCCTGGGGCCGGACATCCTCAAGCTGGAGTTCCCTGTCGACGTTGCCTTTGACACTGACCCGCGCTCCTGGGCCGAGGCCTGCGCCGCCGTCAGCGAGGCCAGCTGCGTGCCATGGGCCTTGCTCAGCGCGGGCGTGGACTTTGAGGTGTTCGAGCAGCAGGTGCGTGTGGCCTGCCAGAACGGCGCCAGCGGGTTCATCGGCGGACGGGCGATCTGGAAAGAGTGCGTGACCATGCCCCCGGCGGAACGGCAGCGCTTCCTGACGGAGGTGGCCGCCGAACGTATGCGTCGGCTGGTGGCCATCGCCAACGCGGAAGCCCGCCCCTGGACGGATTTCTACGAACCGATGGCAGTCAGCGAAGGGTGGTACCGCCACTACCGGGAGTGAGCGCGCCAGCTTCGGGTATAGCCGCCGCGCCGGGCGACCCGCCCGCCCGGCCAGCCAGCGCTAAATGTGCCAGGGATTCGGTCCGCTGGCACTGCGGGTAACAGATGAGGCGATGTGCGTGGCACTACCCCACCCTGTGGTCCCTCCCCGCCAGCAGGGAGGGATAAGGCTACTCCCCTTTCCCTGCTGGCGGGGAAGGGAGTCGGGGGATAGGGGCAAAAGTGCATCACACGCTCAAGCCAGGGTGAGGGGATAAAGCCATGTTGCTCAAAGAGGAACGACTGCGATTGACGCTGGAGGCGCTCCGCGAGCAGGGCAAAGTGACCGTCCCTGAACTGAGCAGCATCTTCGGCGTCAGCGAGATCACCATTCGCCGCGATCTTAACGAGCTGGCCCGGCAGGGCCTGGTCCGCCGCGCCCACGGCGGGGCCGTCTACCCCATCGAAACGCCCCCGGAGCCGCCGGTGATCCAGCGCATGCAGGAGAACCGCGACCTGAAGATCCGCATCGCCAGGGCAGCCGCCAGGCTCATCGCTCCCGGCGATACCATCTTCCTCAGTTCCGGCTCCACCACCACCTACCTGGCCCGCCAGCTCGTCGACCGCAAGAACCTCACGGTGGTCACCAACTCCATCAGCGTGGCTACCGAACTGGCCATCGCGGAGGGTATCACCGTGGTGGTGCTGGGCGGAATGCTGCGGGCCTCAGAACTGTCGATGGTCGGCCATATCACCGAGCAGGCCCTCCGCGAGGTGCGCATCGACAAAGTCATCATCGGCATGCGCGCCGTCAGCCCCCAGGCCGGCCTGACCAACGACTACCTCCCGGAGATCATGACCGACCGGGCCATCCTGCAGGTCGCCCCGGAAAACATCCTCGTCGTCGATCATACCAAGCTGGGCAAGACGGCCTCCGCCTACGTTGCCCCGATCGACCGCATCACCCGGCTGGTCACCAACCGGGAAGCCGACCCCGACCTGCTGGCCCAGATCCGCCAGATGGGCATCGAGGTCATTGAAGCCTGATCCGCCCGCCGGGCGGCCCACCCTCAGGAGGCAGCATGACAGCAACCACGCATACCCTGACCGAAATCCTCAGCCAGCCGGCCATCTGGCGCGATGCGCTGGAACTGATCGACCGGCGCGGCCCGCAAATCCGGGCGATATGGGAAGAGCGCCGCTTTGAGCAGGTCATCCTCACCGGCTGCGGCTCCACGTATTACGCCGCCCTAGTCGGCGCGGCGCTGATCCAGCAGACCACCGGCCTCCCCTGCCGGGCGCTCTCCGCGTCGGAGCTGATGCTCTTTCCCCGGCGCGAATTTGCCCCGCAGCGCCCCACCCTGCTGATCACCGTCTCCCGCGAGGGCAAGACCCGCGAGACCATCGAGGCCGCCCGCCTGTTCCGCGTTCATGGCCAGGGCATGACGCTGGCCGTGACCTGCACCGGCGAAAGCGTCCTGGCCCAGGAGGCGGACGCCGTTCTGACCATCGACACCGCGCGGGAAGTCAGCCGCGCCCAGACGCGCTCCTTCAGCAGCATGACCCTCACCCTGCAGGCGTTGGCCCTGCTCTTCGCCGGTCAGGATGCGCTCGAACCGCTGGCCGCACTGCCCGCTCACCTCGAGCGCCTGGTCGCCCGCTACACGCCGCTGGTCGCCGAACTGGGCGCCGACCTGCACGTGGAGCGTTTCCTCTTCCTGGGTTCCGGCCCGCTGTATGGCCTGGCCTGTGAAGCCGCGCTCAAAGCCCTGGAAACCACCCTGGTTCCCGCCCTGGCCTTCCACACCCTCGAATACCTGCACGGGCCAAAGTACATCGTCACGGAGCGCACGCTGGTGGCCGGCTTGCTGACGGACGAACTCCTGCCGGAAGAGCGCCGGGCCATGGACGACGCCCACCAGCGCGGGGCGACCTGCCTGTGGATCAGCGACCGGCCCGGCGACCTGCCCGCCGCCGGGGAGCGCCGCTTCCCGATCGCCCTGGAGACCGGCCTGCCGATTGAAGCGCGGGCCATCCTCTACCTGCCGCTGCTCCAGCAGATCATCTGCCGCCAGTCCATGGCCCGCGGCCTGAACCCCGACCTGCCCGGCCAGCGCGCCTGAGGCAACCTTGCAGGAGCGATGCCCATGACCGCTTCCCACACCCTTGCCATCGGCATTGACATCGGCGGCACCCACACCAAACTGGGGCTGGTGGATAGCACGGGACGCATCTCGGCTTTCCGGCGCATCCCGACTGAGGCGCGGGGAACCGACCCCATGCCCTTCGTCGCCCGCCTGCTGGCGCAGATTGATGAGCTGCTGGCGGCGGCGGAAGGGCCGGTAGCCGGAATTGGCGTTTCCATGCATGGCGAACTGGATGATGAGCGCCGTGGCCCGATCATCGCCAGCAACACCCCGGCCCTGCGCAACTTCGACATGCGCGTCACGCTGGAACGCGCCTACCGGCTGCCGGTCGATGTATACAACGATCTCACCGCCCACTCCCTGGGCGAGTATTACTTCGGCGCTGGCCGGGGGGTGGAGCGCTTCATGTGCCTGGCTATCGGGACCGGCCTGGGGGCCGCGGTGATCGTCCGCGGCAAGCCACTGATCATCGACGGCGGCAACTCCGGCAACACCGGCCTGATCATCCTCGACCCGCAGGGGCCGGTCGATAACAACGGCATCCGCGGCTCAGCGGAAGGTCTGTGCGGCGTGCGGGGAATTGAACGGCTGGCCCGCGAACGCTATGGGTGTGAGGTGCCCGCTCACCTCGTCATCGCCGCGGCGCGGGAAGGCAATGACCCCATCGCCGCCGGGATCATCCGCCAGATTGGCGCGTACCTGGGGCAGACGCTGGCCTCGCTCAGCGTGATCTTCTACCCCCACCGCATCGCCCTGACCGGCGGGACCGCCGCCGCCGGGCCGGTGCTGCTGGCCGCCTGCCGGGAGAGCTTTGAGGCGCTGGTCGGCCCCTTCTTCCGGGATATCGCCGCCAACACGCGCGGGCACTTCCGGGAAGTGGAGATCGTGCTTGGCGAGCAGGGCAACGAAACCGGCCTGCTGGGCGCGGTCATCGCGCTGCTGGGCCTCAGCGCTCCCTGACCTCCCCGCCGCCCTCTGGCCTCTTGACCACCTGGCCACCCGGCCTCTAGCCCCCCGCCCTCTTGCCCTTGCCATCTGCCTCCTGCCACCTGGCCTCTGGCCACTTGCCGCGCGGGCCGTCCGGGTGTACCCTGAGCATAGCTGGCCCCATGCGGACCGGGACGCAGACGGCGTGACGCGCAATCTGTCGCTGCCGCGAAATGGCTGAAAATAGCCGCGGGAAGGGGTGGTCTGCGAGGATCGATCGTCATTTTCGGGGGGTGAAGCGCCATGCCGTCAACCTGTCCGGGTTTTGACCAGCTTCACCCCGCCGCAAGGCCCGCAATTCCGGGCAATAGCTGGACAAATCGGCCTATTAGTCTGCGAGGATCCCCCCCGTTTTTCAGCAGAATCCGATCCTCGCAAAAATCAGAAAGGTGTGCTATTATGTGGGGTGTCAGCGCCAGAAGCCGACCGCGTAGAAGGGCCGTAGCAGGCCCGGAACGCGCCCTGCAGGTCATTTTTGACCTGTGGGCGGCCAGCGGCGCGACGGGACGT
>JAIOAT010000029.1 GCA_019873685.1 Chloroflexota bacterium | reverse complement strand
CAACCCGGACATCAACGTGATCACGACCTACCATCCGGGTGGGCTGGACGTAGCCTTCACCGACCCGGAGTGGGGTGCAGCGACAGCCGCCCAGGCGATTGACCAGGGCGCGGATATCGTCTTTGGGGCAGGCGGCAAGACTGGCAACGGCGCGTTGACCGAGGTAGCCAACCGGACGACGGCGGAGAGACCGTTGTACTGCATCGGCGTGGACACCGACCAGTGGGAGACGCTGCCGGAGGCGCATGCCTGCCTGGTCTCCAGCGCGATGAAGCTGATCCCGGTGGGTATTGAAGACATCGTCAAGCAGTATGTGGAAGGCAACGCACCGACGGGCAACTTCTACGGCCCGGTGGGGCTGGCGGACTTCCATGACTTTGCTGATGTGGTGCCGGATGCGGTCAAGGAAGAGCTGGCGACCATCGCTGCGCAGCTGACCAGCGGCGAACTGCAGACCGGCGTCTCCCTGGGCGGCCCGGCGGAAGAGGAAGTTGAGCTTCGCCCGCTGCGCATTGGTCTGGTGACTGACGTGGGTGAGGTGGACGACCGCAGCTTCAACCAGAGCGCCTGGGAAGGCGTGCTGGCAGTGGTTGAAAAGATCGGTGGGGAAGCCAACTACATTGAGACTCAGGACAGCACCGACTACGCCAACAACATCGCCGAGTTTGCCGAGAACGGTTACGACGTCATCGTGACGGTGGGCTTCGCCCTGGGTGAGGCGACGGTACAGGCGGCGGCGGAGTATCCGGATGTCTACTTCATCGGCGTGGATCAGTTCTACACGGACGCCCCGCCCAACGCGATCGGGCTGGTATTCCACGAGGATCAGGCCGGGTACCTGGCGGGTGTGCTGGCGGCGCGGCTAAGCAAGAGTGGGACGGTGGCCGGCGTGTACGGCACTGACCTGGTGCCGCCGGTGGTGCTGTTTGCCCGTGGCTTTGAGGCCGGGGCGAAGGCGACCAACCCGGACATCAACGTGATCACGACGTTCCATCCGGGCGGGCTGGACGTAGCCTTCACCGACCCGGAGTGGGGTGCGACGACGGCAGCCCAGGCGATTGACCAGGGCGCGGACGTGATCTTCTCGGCTGGTGGGAAGACTGGCAACGGTGGTCTGACCGAGGTGGCCAACCGGACGACGGCAGAGAAGCCACTGTACTGCATCGGCGTGGACACCGACCAGTGGGAGACGCTGCCGGAGGCGCATGCCTGCCTGGTCTCCAGCGCCATGAAGCTGATCCCCGTGGGCATCGACGAGATTGTGACACAGATCGCGGCGGGCAACCCACCGACGGGCAACTTCTACGGCCCGGTGGGGCTGGCGGACTTTCATGACTTTGCTGATGTGGTACCGGATGCGGTCAAGGAAGAGCTGGCGACCATCGCCGCGCAGCTGACCAGCGGCGAACTGCAGACCGGCGTCTCGCTGGGCGGCTGATAGCTCCAGCAGTCAGGAACAAAACGAGGCGATCGCTCTGGCGGTCGCCTCGTTGTCTTGCCAGTCAGGGCTAGGGGAGCCAGCCGAAGGGCGGCTCTTCGTCTCTGTCCAGAGTGGTATTGCCAGCAGTGTGGCCGGTCAGCGGACCTGACGTCCGGCGCGCCAGGTACGCGCGGCTGAGCTGGCGGATCTGCCGACCGTAGACGGTGCGGTTGATCCAGGGTTCGCCCAGTGCAAGCTCGGCCAGGCCGCGCGCCAGCACATCCACCGGCAGGGGCGCCCAGCGTGCGAACGGCCAGCCCAGCAGCGGGATTCCGCCAGCGATGGCGCTCATGATCAGCAGCGGATTGAGCAGCCGCCCACGCGGATAGACCAGCGGAGAGCGCACGATAGTCCAGCGGATACCGCTGCGCTGCAGGTAACGCTCCGCTTCGCGCTTGCTCTGCGTGTATTCCCCCGGCAGCCAGGGCGCGCCCGCCGCGCTGAGGAAGATCATCAGCTTGACGCCATCTTCAACGGCCATGCGCGCCGTGTTCTGTAGCGAAGCGACGTTGAGGTGATGGTAGGTCTTGCCGCGCTCCGGTCGTTGCTGGAGCGAGCCGATCAGGTGAATCGCGACATCATGGCCGCGCCCACGCCCGCGCAGGCTGCCGCGGTTCCACACGTCAGCTTCCACCACCCGCAACGATCCGCTCACTGCACCCAGCAGCGATCCTTTGCCGTACGGCACCAGCGCTGTCACCTGCGTGTCAGCTTCCATGAGCGCGTCGATCACGGCGCCGCCGATGAAGCCGGTTCCGCCGATAACCAGTACCCTGCGATCCGCTCCCAGTAAAGATGTGCTTAGCATGGATTCATGCCCGGTTGGTTCGTCGTCTTGCCTGCCGGATGATCCTGGATGGGGCATCCGGACGATTTCGGAATCACTCAAAAGGCCACCGCCGCGCCATCCTTGCGCGGGTCGCTGCCGCCCCACAGCACACCGCTGGCCGGATCGCGCAGGATGATCTGGCCTCCGCCAAACAGTCCTCGCTCGCTACCGCTCACCGGCACCAGCTGATGCCCCCGCGCGGCCAGGCTGGCCAGTACCTCGAATGGGATGCCTTCTTCCACCGCAATCCTGCCGCCCGGTTCGCCATCCAGGATACAGAAGCGGGGACGATCCAGCGCCGCCTGAGGATCAAGACCGTCAACAAACAGGGCCACGGCGACCTGCAGATGACCCTGCGGTTGCATGAACCCGCCCATGACGCCGAAAGAGGCGATCAGTCCTCCTTCGCGGGTGGCCATGGCCGGGATGATGGTGTGATAGGGGCGCTTACCCGGCTCCAGGCGGTTGGGGTGCGATGGCTCCAGCGAGAAAAGTGCGCCGCGATTCTGCAGGGCGATCCCGGCTTCCCGCACGATCAGGCCGCTGCCAAAGCCCATATACAGGCTATTGATGAACGAACAGGCATTGCCCTGCTCATCGACAACAGTCAAATAGACCGTATCACTGCCGGGAAGCGGGCGGCCAAAAGTGGGCGGCTGCATCGCCCGCGCAGGGTTGATCAGGGCGCGGCGGCTGGCGGCGTACGGCTCGCTGAGCAGCGCATCCAGCGGGGCAGGGGCGAATGCCGGATCGGCGACATAGTGCCCGGCGTCAGCGAAGGCCAGACGCATCGCCTCGATCAGGATGTGCAGGCGGTCGGCAGGAGCCATACCGCGCAGATCGATCCCGCGCACGATATTCAGGGCCAGCAGGGCGGCCAACCCCTGCCCGTTAGGCGGGCATTCGTACACGTGCACGCCGAACGCCTCGGTGCTGATCGGCGTCTCCCAGGTGCTCCTGTGCACCTTCAGGTCTTCCACCGTCAGCCGTCCGCCAGCGGCCTGCACACGGGTAGCAATGGCCTCCGCGATCGGCCCTTCATAGAACGCGGCGGGACCGCCTTCAGCAATGGCGCGCAGGGTGCGGGCCAGCGCTGGCAGACGTACGACATCGCCGGAGCGCGGCGCACGGCCCTCCGGCAGGAAGTCATGCGGCAGATCTTCCGACCGGAAGACGCCGGTGCAGCGCTCCCAGCTATGGGCGATGATCGGGCTGACGGGGTAGCCGCGCTCGGCGTAGCGAATCGCTGGCTGGAGCACGTCGGCCAGGGTCATACGGCCATGCCGTTCGAGCAGATCGGCCCAGCCACGCACGGTGCCGGGCACGGTCACACTGTGCGGGCTGCGCTCCGGGATGCGGCTCAGACCCTCGCGGCGAAGGTCGTCCAGGGTGAGCGCGGCGGGGGCGCGACCGCTGCCGTTCAGAGCGGTGACGACCCGGCTGGAGGCGTCATAGTACAGGGCAAAGCAGTCGCCGCCGACGCCGGTGGACATCGGCTCCACGACATTCAGCATTGCGGCAACGGCAACGGCGGCATCAGCGGCGTTGCCACCCGCGCGCAGGATTTCCAGCCCGGCCTGGGCGGCCAACGGCTGGCTGGTGGCGACTACAGCGCCGGTGGTTAGCACGGGCGAGCGACGCGAATTGAAAGCGAATTGATCAGGGGTCATGGGTGGTTGATCGGGTTTCACGCAGGTTTCCCGCGGACGGTGCAGATGGCTCCAATCATACTGCATTTACCGCCCGGACGTTATACTCTGGGGCTGGTTACAGGATACAGGGGCGGCACAGGTTGTTCCGGGGCCGTATTTGTTAAGCGAGAGGGGAGAGTCATGGCGCGTTACTGTCCGCAATGCGGCCAACCGACGCGCAGGCGCGAAGACGGGGGCCGCGAGCGCGATGCCTGTCCGGCCTGCGGCTGGGTGCAGTACGCAGAGATCGGGGTTGGCGTGGGGGCGTTGATCCTGCGGGATGAGCGGGCGCTGCTGGTTGAACGGGGCATCCCGCCGGTTGGACGCTGGACGCTCCCCGGCGGGTGGATCGAGCAGGAGGATACCCTCGCTACCGCAATTGTGCGCGAAGTGCAGGAAGAGACCGGACTGCGCTGCAACCCGGTCGGGGTGATCTGTCTGCGCAGCATACCCCGTCCGGCCCGCAATGATCTGTATGTGTGTCTGCTTTGCACTGTGGATCCGCTGGCGGAGCCGTCGGCGGACGGTTCGGAGACGCGCCAGGCGCGTTTTATCGCCCCGGAGGAATTTGACCGCATCGATCTGTCACCCTTCTCGCGTTATGTCATCGAGCATTATCTGCGGGAGCGCCCCCGTCCCTGGCTGCTGCAGGAAGATCGGCGGCTTCTGGAGGCGTACCCCGGCGCAGCGATCTTTGCCCCATTTTGACTCCAGGGCGCTGTGCCACAGATGACCTCCTGTGCCACTACCGGAGCGGTTGGCGGGTATGGGTTGTGCCCTGCGGAATTCGCGGTTGTAGGGCAGGGCGCTTTCTGGCATACTCTGGGGCAGAAGAAAGTACAGCAAACGTCATCATTCCCAGGGAAACCTGCAGAGAGGGAGGCCGCAATGGCAGCCTATGAAGTAACCCGGCCCCGGCCCGATGTCGTGCGGGTGGCCTTCCTGCCCGGCTGGGACGCCGAGCGGGATTCCGAGCCGATGTTTCGGGAAGTGCTGGCCAGGCTTGACGAAGCTGAGCAGGAGGTTACCCTGCTGATTGTAGCTGGCGAATTCCGCCCCGTTTATGAGGAAAAAGCGTTACAACCAGCCCGCGGCATCCTTTACCACGATAACATCAAGAAGATCATTGTAGTGGCCAAACACGCAGATCTGGCGGTGGCGCATATGGGCGCCAGCCGGGGGGAACGGGGCCTTTCGCCCATCCCGATGTTCGCCTTTGCTTCCGAAGGGGAAGCGCTGGCCGAGCTTTAGCCCCTCATTCGATCAACCCGATGGTTGGCACCAGACGCTCATAAACGACTCCCTGGCGACCCCGCCGGTCGCCAGGGATGTTGTACAGCCCGCCTTCCGCAAACAACTGGACAGAACCGCCGCCATCCAGGTTGATCGCCTGCACCGCGCCGGCTTCCTGCAGCAGTCCGGCCAGTTCCAGCAGAGTGGCGCCGGCGCTATCGATGCCGGGCCGGGCGATGCCCCGACTGGTGCCGGAAACAGCGAGGACGACCAGGTTTCCGGCGGAGTCAATCCCGATTCCCAGACGGGCAGCCCGTGTATGTTCCAGGTCTATCGGAAAGTCCGTCGGGACGATTCCAGGGTGGTCTTGCCCCGCATCTTCCGCGCTGATCCAGTATTCCTCTCTGGCGAAGATGCTGGCATCGCGCACGATTTCGCCATCTGCGATCAGTTGCGGCCCGGCCTGCTGGGCGCTGATTATCCCTGCGTGGTCCGATTGCCAGAAGCTATAGCGCACCTGACCGCCGCCGATCAACTCACGCAGGGCGGCGATATTGGTGCTGAGGTCGCCAAGGGCCATCAGCGGCTGACCGTCTCGCCCTGCCGCAAATGAGATCACAAACCCGTTCTGGGGGATCAGCAGGTTGCCGCCGCGCTGCCAGCCAGTGATCGTGCGATCGATGATCGTCAGCTCAAAGCGCCCCTTGCTGGCCGGGGTGTAGCCGATGGGATAGCCTGCTGTGTCAACCCCGAAGTGGCGGGTATAGAGGGCCACGGGCGTCTCACCGGGCGGGTTGACGGCAAAGAGCGCCTCCCGTCGACCGGGTTTGACGCCGCCGCTCTCCGGGTAGAGCGTGACTTCTCCGGGCAGGTGCAGGCGCACATCTTCCATCCCGAACGTCCCGATTTGCCAGCGCCCGGTTGCGTCGCGCCAGAGCGTGGTGCGGCGGTAGAGCGGGGGGCGGATGATTGTGCCGTTTTCGACGAGCAGCCCGTAGGGATCACCCAGGGCGGAGTGGTGGCTGAGCAGGTCATCCCGCTCCAGCAGGAAAAAGCTGGAATTGAAGGCCGCCGCCGGATAGTGTTCCCGCACGGCATCGCGGACGTAGCCGCAGCGGCCAACCGGCGTGAGATGGAACAGCGGATCGCAGCCTTCAAAGGCTGTCCGGCCCGGCGGGGTGCTCTGTGGGCCGGTCTCCAGCCACAGGCGATTTTCCGCCATCAGCCAGTGCAGGATGATCACCGCCCGCTCTTCCCAGACGGCGTGCTGAGCGGGTACGCTGGCATACCAGTCGCCTGTTCGCCAGCGCAGCCATCCCCGGCGCAGCAATTCCCGCAGGAAGTAGGTGATGAAGGCGTTGGCGCTGAGGAAGTGTTCGCCCTCTTCGCTGATCGTGTTCAGGGTCGGGAACATGCGCTGGACATGGCGATCGTTTTCCAGGCAGGCCCAGGCGATTACTTCCGGCGTCTGTTCGCCGCGAATCCGCGCCTTGCTGTAGCGAAAGTAGGCGGCGTCCCGCAGGCGGATGCGCGCCGGACTAGGGCTGAGATCGCTGAAGCGCAATCTGCCCGCCGGGCAGCGCACAATGCTGACGTCGGCCCACTGGCCGTCAGCGTGGGTGATCCGCTTTTGCTCAAACGTGAGGTCAGGCATGGGGTGTTCTTGCCTTCCAGAGGCGAAGGATTAGCGTTGCCGCCAGAGAGTCATGGCTTTGCCCGGCAAATCAATATGCTGGTAGGCAGTGTAGATGTGGTCGCAGGGTCTGCCGGTGGTGGCTCGGCTACCAAGCGCATTATAGCCTGCCCGACGGAGCCGGTGTCAATTGCCGAACATCCTGTCTTGAGCAGCTAATCTGACGTCCCGGCAACAGCGCGTGCATCACAGGGATGGCTTACCAGGCCGGACGGCGGATGGTGCGCACGCGGTGGCTGAGGATGTGAATCGTCTCATCCGGGATGATGCTCAGCAGCGAGCAATACAGCCGCCAGTTGTCGCGTTCGCTGGTCATGTACAGGATGGACTGGCCGGGGATCGGGGTAGGGGCAATAGCAAAGCCGATGTGCCGACCACGCACAATCTCCAGGCCGCGCATGATCAGGCGCGGGTCAAAGTAGTAGCGTTTCTCGTCGCCCAGCGTGATCGGCTGGCCATCGATCTTGAAGTGGCCGGGGGCGAAATCGATCACAATGGCCAGTTGCCGCCGGTCGAATTCTTCGATCGCTTCCAGCCGCCCCAGGTTGGCAATCGCCAGGTGAACGGCGTCGGCGATCGCCACAAAGGTTTGCCGTTCTACCGTCTCTTCGGGCGCCTGAGCCATCTGCTCAAAGAACGCCGGGGCCGGGAAGCTGGCCGCCTGCCAGCGCCATTGCAGGACGTATTCGCCCTGGGTGTCCTGAACCGTCACGGCGACATGGTTGCGGTTGGTGCGCACCCACAGGCCGGTGAATTCATACGCTTTGTGGCCGGTGAGCGTGCTGGCGATGAAGGGCGGGATGAGAAAGAAGCGGTACGGCGCACCGGTTTGCTCCAACCATTCCCAGCCCGCCACAAAACGCTGGTCGTTGACCACAGCAAAGCGGATGGATTCGGGTGTGATCACACAGAGGATCGGGCCATCCGTCCAGCTCTGCGCCCAGCCAAGCCCCTGACGGACAACGCGGGGATTCAAAGGAAGCGGCTCGTTCATCGGATCATCATTTCTGTCTGGCGACTCCTTCACCCAGTATAGCTGACTCCGGCAGGGGAAGGAAAACACGACACAGCGCCAGCCGGCCAGCCGCACAACGTCACTTGTCAGCCGCCTCTACCGTGCTTAGAATTGGGGCAAACTGGCGTCAGGCGATAATTAAACCCCGTAACGTGCAGCCCTGACGCCAGGACCTGGATCAAGGAGCTACCATGTCCGCGCACAGGATCTGTGTTGTCTGCGGACACGCCAATCTTGACCGCGCGACGTACTGCTTCCAGTGCGGTGCTGCACTGGAGGGGCAGCCCGCCGCGACTCCCAAGGCGCGTCGTCGCAGCCAGCGGATCCTGCGGGCGATGCGTTCCGCCGAGGAAGGCGACGCCTGGGCGCATATTGAGGGGGAGACTCCGGGGACGGCCCTCCTCTCGCGCCAGCGGTTACAGGAGCCGGTAACCTGTCTTTCCTGCGGGACGTTCAACCGTCCCACTGCCCGTTACTGCGTCGCCTGCGGCATTCCCTTGATTGTGCCGGATGAAGAATCGCAGTTGATCGCCTGTGTCAGCGCCCGCACGGATATTGGCCGCCTGCGCGAGAATAACGAGGACTCCATTGGCCTGTGGGCGGGTAAAGGGGTTTTGCTGGCGCTGGTCGCTGATGGGATGGGGGGCGCCGCAGGTGGGGAGGAAGCCAGCCGCCTGACGGTCGAGGCCGTGCAGGCGGATTTTGTTGGCGAGGAACGTGGCGGCAACAGCCTGCTCAGCCTGGCCGAGGAACTGATCAGCCAGAAACTGGCGGCGGCTATCCAGGCGGCTAACTTGGCCGTGATCGATCGCGTCGGCGAGGATGCGACACTGCGCGGGATGGGCACTACCGCCACGCTGGCCTATGTGCATGGGCGGCGGGCGCTGGTAGCCCATGTTGGCGATAGTCGCGCTTACCTGGTGGATGGCGAGGAAGGCTGGATCAACCAGATCACCTCTGACCACAGTTTTGTGGAAGCGCTGCTTTCTGCCGGGCATATCACCGAGGAGCAGGCTATACAGCACCCGATGCGTAACGTGCTTTACCGGGCGCTGGGCCAGACCCCGGACACTACCGCCGACATGTACGACCGCTACCTCAAGGCCGGCGATCGAATCGTCCTGTGCACCGATGGTCTGACTCGCCATGTCCGCCCGGATGAGATCGCCCGCCTGGTGCTGGCGGATAACAACCCGGAAGCGGCGACACGCCGCCTGATCGACCTGGCCAATCAGCGCGGCGGAGAGGATAACATCTCGGTGGTGGTGATCCAGATCGTGTCTGTCCAGGACGGGGTTATGGACACGCCAGCGCCTTCGCTGACGAGCACTGAACAGCCCGGTGCGCCGCTGAGTGAGCAGGCCCGGGATACGATCGAGTTGCCGCGCCAGACGCCACCGAAACGGCGGAAGCGCCGGAGCCGTCCTGCCGATTAGCACATCGGAAGGGGGCGCAGAGCATGTTCCCATTGGCCGAGCAGGTCGTTATCGTCACCGGCGCGACAGGCAACCTGGGCGGCGCGACGGTCAGGGCGCTGCAACAGGCTGGCGCGCGGCTGGCCCTGGTCGATCGCTCCATCAACGCCAGCTTTGACCAGCGCTTCCCGGAGCTTGCCGGGAAGCCGGAGCGTTACCTCCCGCTGAAAGCCGACCTGACTGACGAGGCCGAAGTTGAGGCGATGGTCGAGCGCACGCTGGCGCACTTTGGGGTGATTGACGGGCTGGTCAACATTGCCGGGGGGTATCGTGGTGGGACGCCTGTTCACGAGACAGACCTCGCCACGCTGCAATTCCTGTTTGACCTGAATGTACGGACGATGTTCCTGACCAGCCGGGCTGTCCTGCCCCACATGATCGCCCGCCGCAAGGGCCGAATTGTCAGCGTGAGCGCCCGTGCTGCGCTGCAGGGCAGCCGGAACATGGCGGCTTACAGCCTGGCCAAGGCGGCGGTCATCCGCCTGACGGAAAGCATGGCCGCTGAGGTTAAGCAGTACGGGATCAACGTCAACGCCATTTTGCCGGGAACGATTGACACACCCCAGAATCGGGCTGATATGCCACAGGCCGATTATTCGCGCTGGGTCGCGCCGGAGGCGCTGGCGGACGTGATCCTGTTCCTGCTTTCTGATGCGGCGCGGGCGATTCATGGCGCGGCCATCCCGGTGTACGGCCTGTCGTAAGGATGCTGGCTTCGGGTACAATTGCCGGGCGGCGCGCTGCGCCATGTATTGGCAGGTATAGAGTGAGTAAACGGGAGAACCTGATGACTATATTGCATGATCTGGCTGCCCTGGGCCAGTCGATCTGGTATGACAATATTCGCCGCGGCCTGCTGGACTCAGGCGAATTCCAGGCCCTGCTGGATCAGGGTGTCCTGGGGGTGACCTCCAATCCGACCATCTTTGAGAAGGCTATCGCCCAGAGCAGCGACTACGATGAGGCGATGCAGGCCCTGATTGCCAGCGGCGCGAGCGTGAACGACATTTACGAGGCGCTGGCCATGGAGGACATCACGCGGGCGGCGGATATGCTGCGCCCGATCTACGACCGGACTGACGGTCTGGATGGATACGTCAGCCTGGAGGTCAGCCCGCTGCTTGCTCATGATACAGCGGAGACGGTAGCGCAGGCGCGTCGCCTGTTCCGTACGCTGGGGCGCCCGAATGTCATGATCAAAGTCCCGGCCACGCCGGCGGGCATCCCCGCCATCAAGACCCTGATCGGTGAGGGCATCAACATCAACGTCACCCTGATCTTCTCCCTGAGCCAGTACGAGGCCGTGACCGGCGCCTATCTGGACGGTCTAGAGGCCCTGGTCGCATCTGGCGGCGATCCCCATCGCGTGGCCTCGGTGGCGTCCTTCTTCGTTAGCCGCGTGGATACCAAGGTGGATAAACTGCTGGAAGCCAGGGGCGCGACTTCGCTGCTGGGCAAGACGGCCATCGCCAACTCCAAGGTGGTCTACGCGCGCTTCAAGGAAATCTTCGCCGGTCCGCGCTGGCAGGCGCTGGCAGAGAGGGGGGCGCGGGTGCAGCGCCCGCTCTGGGCCAGCACCAGCACCAAGAACCCGGCTTACCCGGATACAATGTATGTGGATGAACTGATCGGGCCGCACACAGTCAACACCGTGCCGCCAGCCACGCTGGATGCCATTCTCGATCATGGCCGCGCGGCGCTGACGCTGGAGGCGGATCTGGAGGCGGCGCGGGCGCAACTGGCGGCGCTGGCCGATCTGGGTATCGACCTGGAAGTTGCTACACAGGAATTGCAGGACGAGGGCGTGGAGGCTTTTGCCCGGTCGTTTGAGAGTCTGCTGGCGAGCGTGGAAGCCAAGCGGGCGCAACTCCAGGAGAAGGGCGCATGAGTACACTGGGCGCTTACCAGCCAGACGTTGAGAATGCGCTGACCGGGTTGCGGAAGGCGCGGGTGGTTGCCCGCCTCTGGGCGCATGATCATACCGTCTGGAAGCCGGACCCAACCGAGATCACTAACCGGCTGGGCTGGCTGCACCTGCCAGAAACTATGCGTCCGCAACTGGCGGACATCGCGGGTTTTGTCGCGGAGGTTCGCGCTGCCGGGTTCACGCAGGCCCTGCTGCTGGGGATGGGCGGTTCCAGCCTGGCGCCGGAGCTTTTCAGCCGGGCGCTGGCCGATTCCGCTGGCGGGCTGCGGCTGGAGGTGCTGGATAGCACCGATCCGGGTGCAGTCCTTGCCAGGACACAGGCCTGTGATCCTCACCGGACACTGTACATCGTCTCCACCAAGTCCGGCGGCACGGTGGAGACGCTTTCGTTCTTCAAGTACTGCTACAACCTGGTCGCGGCGGAAGTCGGGCCGGAACAGGCGGGGCAGCATTTCATTGTCATCACCGATCCGGGCAGTACACTGGAGGGGCTGGCCCGCGATTACCGCTTCCGCCGGACGTTCCTCAATGATCCTACTATCGGCGGGCGCTATTCGGCCCTGTCACTGTTCGGCCTGATCCCGGCGGCGCTGGTCGGCGCTGACATTGCGCGGCTGCTGGACCGCGCCGGGGAGATGGCTGAGTCCTGCCGCATTGCAGATGTTGCCGCCAATCCTGGCGCCTACCTGGGGGCGGTGATGGGGGCGCTGGCCAGGGCAGGCCGCGACAAGCTCACACTGGTGCTTTCCCCGGCAATCGCCAGCCTGGGCGACTGGATCGAGCAGCTCGTGGCGGAAAGCACCGGCAAGGACGGCGTTGGTATTCTGCCAGTGGTGGGCGAGCCACTGGACGCTCCGGAGACTTACGGCGCGGATCGTCTGTTTGTTGCCGTGACGCTGGATGGGGATGCCGGGTCTGACGTGGCGCTGAGCGCCCTGCAAGCTGCCGGACATCCCGTCGTTCGGCTGACGATGAGCGATCGCTACGATCTGGGAAAGCAGTTCATGCTGTGGGAGTTTGCGACTGCTGTCGCCGGGCATGTGCTGAACATCAACCCGTTCGACCAGCCCAATGTGGAAGCGGCCAAAGTGCTGGCCCGGCGGGCGGTGGACGCCTTCAAGACGACAGGCCGCCTGCCGGAAGTTCCGGCGATGCCTCCGCGCCCGGAGAATCTGCGGGGCTTTCTGGCTTCAGCCCGACCGGGTGATTACATTGCGCTGCAGGCGTACCTCACACCGACCGGGGAGATCGGGGCCGCCCTGCAGGCGCTGCAACGCCAGTTGCGGCAGCAGACTGGTCTGGCGGTGACCATCGGCTACGGGCCGCGCTTCCTGCATTCAACAGGGCAACTGCACAAGGGTGATGGCGGACGCGGGCTGTTCATCCAGCTGGTAGGGGCCAGCGAGCCAGACGCCCTGATCCCGGATGTGGCCGGACAGGCCGGCGGGAGTCTTTCCTTCGGGACACTGATCCGCGCCCAGGCCAATGGCGACTTTGGCGCGTTGCAGGAAGCCGGTCGGCGTGTGGTGCGCTTCGATCTCGGCGCGGACGTCATCGGCGGGCTACAAAGCTTGCTGGCTTAGGCCCTGTGCGCTGATGGCAACCCCGTTACGCAGGCGCCCGACTGACTCCCAGTCGAGCGCCTGCGCTGCTGCTGGTTACTGGCCGCGCGCCAGGCGCGTCAGACGGCGGACGAGGGGGAGCATCTCCAGCGGGGCGGCGCTATCGGTGAAGCGCACAGTGTGCGCTTTGCCGTCCTCGGGGATGACGGTCAGCCGGTAGTGGAAGTAATCCATGCCGGGCGTGGATGCCGTCAGTTCCTCAGGCAGAGCAAAGAAGTTGGCTTCCGCGAGCAGCTTATCGATGGCTTCCGCTTCTTCTGGCGGAAGATCAGCCGTATCGATCTCCGCGAAGATGCGCAACCCCATGAATCCACCCGTGCGCTCAAACTCGATCTTCATGGCGGCCCCCCGGCCTGCATCACAGGTGAAAGGTCTCTTCTAGCTTCGTCGGCCCATCAGTAGATTGATCAGCGTCTGGCGACAACCGACAGGTTCTTCGGTAGGCGGCGTGGTTGGCGGCTCGGTATCGGTCGACACGGTGATGCCCACTTCCTGCCAGCCGGTCCTGACGGCCTGTTGCTCCAGGCTGCCGCTGCCATAGAGCGATGCAGCGACCTGGTAGGTCAGGTTGGCTGCCGCCTGAAAGTCGGACTTGGCGCTCAATTTGTCCCGTTGCGTGATGTACCAGATGTAGCCCGCTTTTTCCCAGGCAAAGCCGCCCAGCTCCCTGGCGGTGACGTAGAAAGCATGGTTGGGGATGCCGGAATTGATATGCACCCCGCCGTTGTCGTAGGAGACGTTCTTGTACTGGTTCATGTGGGCCGGCTGGGGGTCCTTGCCCAAGACCGGGTCGTCATAGGCGGTGCCGGGCGCCTTGAGCGAGCGGATGCCGACGCCGCTGACATTGGCGGTGAACAGGCCGGCGCCGATGATCCAGTCCGCCTGGTCGGCAGTCTGGCGGAGCAGGTACTGCTTGGTTAGCACCCCGAACACATCGGAGAGCGATTCGTTCAGCGCGCCCGGCTGCTCAAAATAATTCAGGCGCGATTCATACTGCGTCATGCCATGAGTCAGTTCGTGGGCGATGATGTCCACGGCAGCCGTGAATCGGTTGAACAGGCGCATGGCTTCCGGCAGGTCCTCGTCGCCATCGCCATAGACCATCTGCTTGCCGTTCCAGAAGGCGTTGTCATAGCCGATGCCAAAGTGCACGGTCGAAAGCAGCGCCATCCCCTGGCCGTCAATTGAATCCCGGCCGTAAGCCTGCCGGTAGAACTCATAGGTTGTGCCCGCACCGTCATACGCCTCATCTACCGCCAGATCGCCGGTGGGTGGGTCGCCTTCGCCGCGGGCCAGCGAGCCGGGTAGCTCAGTGGTATACCGCGCGTTGAACACGGAGCGGTTCAGCCCTCCGCCGGTGACCATGCTCAAACCCATGACGGCGAATTGCTGGGTAGCCAGCCGCTGCCCGCGGAACTGCTCGGATTGGGTCAGCGTGCCAAGCGCCCAGGCGCGCTGTTCGTCGGTGCCGTTCTGCGCGATATTCTGCAGCATATGTGGCGGCACAATACACTGGATCGGGAGGTGCGGGCCGGTATGCATCACGGTTTTCCTTTCCTGGGAGAACAGGAAGATCTGTGTTTCCCACTGTTGTCGGCGATGTCCTGCCCCCTACGCGCATTATAGCACGACCGACCGGCGGGCTGTGCGCCGGGAAACCGGGGCGGAGGCCAGGAGGCCGGGAGATCGGAGAGGACGCAATATGGCAGCGAATAGGTCTCGCGCTCGGCGAAGGATTACCGGCCACTGCCGTACACCCTCTTGTCACTTCTCACTGCCTATTCCCGGTTTCCCGCTCTCTAACGGTATGGCGCATGGGTCGAAAGCTGTTCCCGGTGCGTATCATCAGGCAGCATGTGTGTTACAATCGCCGGGAAGCGCCGGTTCGCTGCCCTGACGGGTACAGCCCCGGCGATGACGAGGAAAGGCTTCTGTCAGGAAGGCGCAGCATAGATGGAGATCACGGAACTCAAGCGTCAGGCGGCAGAACGCGCAGTGGATTTTGTCGAATCGGGCATGATCGTCGGCCTGGGGGAGGGCAGCACGGCGATTTACGCCATTCGGCGGATCGGGCAGTTGATTGCTGCCGGTGCGCTGTGTGATATTCTGGGCGTGCCCTGCTCGCGCAACGTTGAAGAAACAGCGCGCGCCCTGGGCATCCCCCTGACCACCCTCGATGATCATCCAGCCATTGATCTGACAATCGATGGCGCTGATGAAGTTGACCCGGCCCTTAACCTGATCAAGGGTGGCGGCGGGGCGCTGTTGCGGGAGAAGATGGTCGCCCAGGCCAGCCGACGGGAGATCATCGTGGTTGATCATTCCAAGCTTTCGGCGGCGCTGGGCACGCGCTGGCCGCTGCCGATTGAGGTGCTGGAATTTGGCTGGAAGGCGCAACTTCGCTTCCTGGAAGGGCTGGGCGGCCAGCCGGTCTTACGCTGCCGGGCTGACGGTTCGCCCTACCGGACGGATCAGGGCGGTTTCATCCTGGACACGCGCTTTGGCCCGATCGCCGATCCCTGGGCGCTGGCGGCGCAACTGGACGCACGGGCGGGGATCATCGGGCACGGGTTGTTCCTGGGTCTGGCGACCGATCTGATTGTGGCCAGCCCGGATGGCGTCCGGCATGTACGGCGCTCGTGAGGTGATGCCCATGAGCGAGAACACCACTATCGTCATCTTTGGCGCGTCGGGCGACCTGACCAGCCGTAAGCTGGTCCCGGCGCTCTTGCACCTGTACTGCAAAGGCCGCCTGCCGGAAGGCGTCAGGGTGGTTGGTTCGGCGCGGCGGCCCTGGAGCGACGAGCAATTCCGGGAAGTGCTGCGTGAGCACGCTGAGCAGTTCATGGGGGCGGCGTTTGATTCGGCGCTGTGGCCCTCTTTTGCTGCCCGGCTGTTCTATGTGCCCGGCAGCCTGAATGAGCTGGACGACTTCAGGAAACTGGATCGCGCCCTGGTCAGGCTGGAGGGCGGGCCGGCTAACCGGCTGTACTACCTTTCGGTCGGCCCGGAGCTCTACGAGGCGGCCATCCGCAACCTGGCGGAAGCGGATATGGCCCGCGAACGGGATGGTTGCTGGCGGCGGGTGGTGATCGAGAAGCCATTCGGGCGGGATCGCGCCTCGGCGCGGGCGCTAAACAGTGTTGTGCATGCCGCATTTGAAGAGCATCAGGTGTACCGGATCGATCACTACCTGGGCAAGGAAACAGCCCAGAACATTCTGTTTCTGCGCTTTGCCAACACCATTTTCGAGCCGGTCTGGAACCGCCGCTATGTTGACCATGTGCAGATTTCGGTGACTGAAACGGTGGATGTCGGGCACCGCGCCGGGTACTACGATGGCTCCGGCGTACTCCGTGATATGTTCCAGAATCACCTGTTGCAGTTGTTGTCGCTGGTAGCCATGGAACCTCCGGCTTCCTTCGAGGCGGATGCTGTGCGCAACGAAAAAGCCAAGGTGCTGAGCGCCATCCGGCCAATCGCCCTGGCGGATACTATCCGCGCCCAGTACCGCGGCTACCGCGACGCTGAGGGCGTTGCGCCAGATTCGCAGACTCCGACTTACGCGGCGCTCAGGCTGTACATCGACAACTGGCGCTGGAAGGGAGTGCCATTCTATCTGCGGTCGGGCAAGGCGCTCCGGGCTAAGGCCAGCCAGATCAGCATCCAGTTTCAGCGCCCGCCACATGTCATGTTTGATCTGCCGCCGGATTTCAAGTTGATCCCCAACATCCTGGCTATGTGCATCCAGCCCGATGAAGGCGTGCATCTGAAGTTCCAGGTCAAGGTGCCCGATTCAGCGCAGGCGATGCGTCCGGTGGATATGGAGTTTCGCTATCAGACGGCTTTCAACCGTGAGTCGTTGCCTGACGCTTACGAACGGCTGCTACTGGACGCCCTGCAGGGGGATGCTTCCCTGTTTGCCCGCAGTGACGAAATCGAACTGGCCTGGGGTATCATTGATCCGGTGATTCAGGGCTGGGAGGCTTCGCCGGAGGTCTCGCCGCTCTTGACGTATGAACCGGGTACGTGGGGGCCGGAGCAGGCTGACGCTTTCCTGGCAGCCGAAGATCGCCGCTGGTGGCACGGCTGTGGGGATCAAATGACCGAGGATGAAGCATGAGCACGATACGCACCTTCTCAAACCCGGCGGAACTGGCTGAGGCGGCGGCGCAGCATGTGGTCGCCAAGGCCCAGGAAGCGATAGCAGCGCGTGGCCGGTTTGTGCTGGCGCTCTCCGGTGGCAGCACACCGGCGGCGGTGTATTCCCGCCTGGCCGAGCCGGACATGATCGATCAGCTGGACTGGCTGGTGACGCATGTCTTCTGGGGCGATGAGCGCGCCGTGCCGCCAACCCATGAGGACAGCAACTACCGGATGGCCTGCGACACCCTGCTGGATCATGTACCGATTCCTCCGCAGAACATCCACCGTATAAGCGGAGAGATGCCCCCGGCGGCGGCTGCTGCCGAGTACGAGGCCAAGCTGCGCGACTTCTTCAAGGCTGTGCTGGGGGACCGCCAGCAGCTTCTGCCGCGCTTTGACCTCGTCCTGCTGGGTATGGGCGAGGACGGACACACCGCCTCGCTGTTCCCCGGCGCGCCAGCCATCCGTGAAGAGCGGCGCTGGGTGGCCGCCTACCACGTCGATAGCCTGAAGGCCTGGCGCATCACCCTGACGCCGGTGGCCATTAACGCTGCCCACCAGGTGACCTTCCTGGTGACCGGCGCGGAGAAAGCGGCGCGTTTGCGCCAGGTTCTTTATGGCCCTTACCAGCCGACTGTGCTACCGGCTCAGATCGTCCGCCCGGACAAAGGCCGTCTCTTGTGGATGATCGATGAGGCCGCGGCCGGGAGTCTATAGCCGGGCGCACAGGTGCAGGGCCGGTCCCTGGCCGGTGACCAGCACACCCCACTGCCACAGGTCAACCGTGGCCGCGATCTGTGGCATGTGTCGCACTGCACGCCAGGCGCGGGCCATCTCCGGCGAACTGTGGATGCCGGTCAGGATGATCAGGGCGCCGGGGCGAGTGCGACGCTTGATCTGCGATACCGTGCGCAGAATTGTGTCGTGGTCGCGCAGACCGTCGATAAAGGCCATGTTGAGCGGGGCGATGTCTTTGAGCGCGGTCTCCAGCGTTGTCGCCGCGTCGCCGGTGCGGACATCCACGATATCCCTGAAGCCCAGCTGGTGGAAGTTCTTGCGGGCATAGTCGGCGCGGTCGGCCTCCTGTTCCAGCGTGATCAGCAGGCAGGTGCGCACCGGGTAGTTCTCCAGCAGGCCGCGGGCCAGGTACAGGCCGGAGATTCCGTAGCCCGTCCCTACTTCCAGGATACGCTGTGCGCCGCTGTAACGGGTCAGGCCGTGCAGGAAGACGCCCCAGCGCGGGCGCACACTCAGGCGGCGACCGATCAGCCCGACCGGCGGCTGCAGCGGTTCGTCCGGCAGGGGGGTGTCGTCGGCATACAGGATGGAGCGCAACGCTTCGATATCCTCAAAGCGCGAGTGGTGGCGGCGGTACTGACGCGCCCACTCCAGCGCACGGAAAATATGCGCCAGTCCGGGCCGCGCATCCCAGAGCGTGGGCTTCAGACGTGGGCGCAGGGCGCACAGACCGTGCCACAGGCGCAGGGGATGCAGCCGGGTATACAGAGCGCGGGCGACTTCCTGGCGCGGGAAGTAGAGGCGTAACAGACGCACGCCTGCCTTTCCCCCGCGCCACAGCCGGGCGATCTGCTGTTCCACCGCCACGATGCCCCGCGCGCCCCGCGTCCATAGCCGCCAGATGTTGCGCGGCAGGTGGATGAGAAACCGGATCAGGCGCAGCGGCAGGCTGAGCAGGAAACGCAGCAGGTGGAACGGCGCAAGCACGATGCGGCGGATGATGACCCGGCAACCGGGCCGCCCGCTGCCTGCGCTGACCGGGGGACGATAGCGCGCCTGGGCCATCGCAGGCTGCCTTTAGCCAAAGCGCCGGTTGACGTTCAGGCGCTGGTTAAACACGGTCAGCAAATCGGCGGCGGATTGCACAATGATGAGATCGTACCAGATGGTCGGCCAACGATCGCGGATGCTGGCGTTCATGGCTTCTGCCTGGTCAGGTGTGGCGATGACGGTCACAGCGAGCGTCTTGTCGTAGGGCAAGTTGGCGATCAGGGCGGGCGAATCCAGCAGCACCGGGGCAAAGCGCAACCAGTATTGCTCCGCCGCCTGAAAGAACCACTCCGGGTCAATGCCCGGCGCAAGCATGATAAAGTGGTAATCCGGGCCGCCGTGAACCGGACCGGGGCCTTCCGGCAATGGGGTGGCTACTGCGTTGGGCTGGAGTGGGCTGGACCATACGGTGCCGCCGGTGTCCAGCGGGGGCACCTCTTTCAGCGGGGCGGGGAGGCTCGCCAGGCGCTGGACGGCGGGCGCGACGCCATGCGGGCCTTCCCAGTAGATGTCTTCTTTCCACAGTGTGACGCCAAACATCCAGGGAGGCGCCGCGCTGCTGGCGATCCAGTCGAACATGGCAGTGGTGGCTTCGGCGTGGCTCTGCCAGGTTACGCCGGGATAGCGTGCATCGTCGACACGGGTCCCATCGCCCGGCCCCGGCCAGGGCCAGATCCCGCCTTCGGTGCCGACGACAGGCACAACTCCGCCGCCGAAGTAATCCCGCAGCAACTCCATGAAAGCGTGACCGACGCTGGTCAGCCCGTTCGGATCGCCGTACGGGGTGCGTGGGGTGTTGCCCCATACCGTGCGACCAGGATCGTCGGCCTGGCCGATCGGATCGTAAGGATATTCAAAGTGCCAGCCGCCCTGAGCCGCATTCTGCTGTTCCGGTGGGCGGGCGCTGAGCGGGCCGCCGCCGGGGATTTCCTGATAGAAGTGGTTGTAGATGTACGGGTGGGTAGCCAGCCAGAGTCCGTTGCCCAGGATACGGCGGAAGCGTGCGGCGTGGACATCGCGCAGGTAGACCATCATGTTGCGCAGCCAGCCGGTGGTGTGGTGAGGCGGGCTGTCGCTTTCCGCCAGGGCGATAAAGGCCGGGTAGCCGCCCATTTCGATCACACGCTCGGCCCATTCCACCCAGTGATCCATGAGCGGGGCAATGTACACGCCGATATTGTTGGGGTCGAGCGCCGATCCCAGCGGAGCGGGCCACTCGTTGCCCAGGTTTGGCTCGTTCCATAACTCAAACCAGCGTGCGCCCGCCTGAATATAGCGGGCGATGTCGGCGTAGCTCTGGGCGTCGGCGGCACGGCTGCCCCAAGCGGCGCGGTAAACACGGATGATCGGCGTGATGCCCGCTGCCAGCAGTTCCGGGATGTTGGGCACAAACTCGTGATCAGCGGCAACCAGCTTCACCCATCCAGCTTTAATCTCCCGATAGCGCCGCAGATCGTAGCGAAAGACCCCGGTGTTGTGCATGCCGCGCGGGTTGCGCGACCACTGGTACTCATCAAGACGCATAGTCAGGCTACCTGTTCAACCAAGCGGAATTGGCCCCGGTGTGCGGGTAGGCTGGATGCCCGGATCAACCGGCGTCTGGGGGACGCCGAAGCGCTGGTTGAATTCCACCCGCGCATCCAGGGTGATCTGGAGGTCGGTCGGCGTGTCGTAAACCAGCGGATCCAACGTCACCGCCGTTAAGCGAGCTTCAGCCGCTGCGCGGATGGCGGCGGCGGTATCGCGGCGCATGGCGAGTGTCACTACCACAACGCGCCCCTCAGCCGCCGCATAGCCGACCAGAGCAAAGTCCTCCGGCGTGCGCATCCCGTACAGGATCGGGCGGTAGGCGGCCCAGTAACGGCGAGCCGCCCGGAAGATCCAGTTATCCAGGCCGGGCGCAAAGATGAGGAAGTGATAGTCCGGGTTGGCCGGAAAAGATTGCATGGTCACCCTGATCGGTTCGGCGAATCAGACCAACGCTATTGTAGCCCTGGATGGGCCGCTGACGCCAAGTTCCGCCTATTGGTGCGGTCATTTCGCCGGGAAAAAGTGGCGCTCAGGGTAGCAGCGCCAAACAACCACCAGAACGCTTCCAGCGGGAACAGGTAGCGCGGGATGGCGCTCAAGGCCAGATGAATGCTCAGAAAGTACAGGAACAGGCCATACAGCGGCCATAGGGCGCGCCAGCGGCGCAGGTTGAGCGCCAGACCGATCATTCCCAGCAGCAGCCCGGCGTAATGGAAGAGGTACAGCAGCAGCTTGGGCCAGAACTGCTCCGCCCCGGTCAGGCGGAGCAAACCGCCGGGCGAGCGATCCGCACGCAACCAGTCAAGGGCCAGTGCCTTCAGACTCGGCCCCGGGTAGAAGTTGGTGTTGTGTGGCTGGAGCAGTGCGCCCAGCAGTTCACTGATGCGTTTTGCGGCGTAGCCGAGCGGGTCGCCGAAGACGGCCTGGCGGAAGCCATCCAGGTAAGCCTGCTGGCGGATGGCCGGGTCATCGGCCGCCGGGTCCACGCCGAGCGCGGCATCGACCTGATCGGGAGCCTGCCAGCCGGTCGCCCCGATGTAAAGCATGGCTGTCAGTCCTTCGCCGGTCAGCGTCAGGCGATCCCAGACCACCAGGTTGTAGATCGTCCAGGGGGAGATGGTCAGGAAGAAGGCTAACACCAGTGTTGCGCCATACCCAGCGGCCCGACGTAGGCCGTGCCGGAGCGCCAGATCAACGATTAGCAGCGCCGGTATCGCCAGCTGGACGGCGCGGGTCAGCGCTCCCAGCGCCAGCAGCGCCCCGGTCGCCAGCATCAGCCGCCAGTCGGGGTGTGCCGCGCGTTCCAGCCATAGCGCCAGCGCCCAGGTCAGCAGGAAGATGGCTGTAGTCTCGGTGGTCAGGTTACCGGCTTCCACAATGAACGCCGGGTTGACCGCGAGTAACGCGGCGGCCAGCAGACCGGCGCCCTCCGACCAGGCGGCCCGCCCGATGCGGTAGATCATCAGGACGGTGAGGGTGCCCAGAATCGCACCCAGCAGGCGGATCACGGGCTGGCTGCTATCCGGCACATCCGGGAAGATTGCCGGGCCGAGCTTCCCGGCATAGCCGGAAATGAGCAGGAAGAGCGGGCCAGTCGGCGGCGGGCCGTCCGTCCGGCCAGTGGTGATCAGCGCCTGCCCCTCGCGGGCATACCAGCTGTAGTCGCTACCGCTGACATCCGGGTCAAAGGGGTAGCTCAGTACATGCGCCAGGCGCAGGATCAGCGCCAGGGTGAGGATGATGATTAGCCGAATGTGTTGGGTGTTTTTTAGCATCAGCTCTATTCGCCAGGCGAACCACAGTGCCAATACTTTACCATACCGGGCACCGGGCGCTAATGCCTAGCGAGTGTGCCATCTGGTATCATCCCTGACTGTACTTCCCGCACCCACAGTTCGACCCGGCCATAGCTGGCTGTTTGGTAGTGGCGCAGCAGGGTGTAACCATGAGTCGCTAGATAGTCCAGCAGACCGTTAGTGCGCGGTGGTTCCGGCCAGGTTTCGTTGAAGATGATGGCATCAGGCGAAATGGTCTCCCAAGCTTCATAAGCCGACAGGTTGTGCCACGTCGTGAGCATCCCTTCGATAGCACCTCCCACAAAGGCAGGATGATCTAGTAGCCCGAAATAATACGGCTCGGACGCCACGATCACGGCGTTTTCGGGCAAGATATCACCTATCTCGTCTCCGAGTAGTACGATGTCTTGCAGAGTTGTCTGGCGGGATAAGGCTAACACGTCGGCTACGATCCAGACGGTCAACAGCACTGAACAGCAAAGGATAGGCATTGGATGATCGGTAGCAGCTCCAGATGCTCCGATCAGGGCAGACAGCCCTCGCGTGAAACCGCGTGCAGCCAGCAGGATCAACACCGGTAGCCCGTGCAACAGGTAGAAGGGAGGAAAGTAGTGATAGGTCAACGCAACAGCCGCCAGCCAAGTTGCCGCGAGTGTGAGCAACAGGCGATCAGCCTGGCTGCGCACAAGGAGCGCAGTGCCAATCCCCAACACAGCCCCTAGACACAAGGCTGGCACCCCAGTAACGCTCGTGAAGATGAATTCCTGGATGACTTGCAGCCAAGTGCCATCTGCCAGCCGCCGCGGGATAGCAGACAGATGTTCGCCTAACATAGTTTCTGTTCCACCTGCAGGGAAGGTAGTGCCATGCCGCAACAGCAAGTAGAGGCCTAGCCCTATGCTGCCACCGACTACAAGCGCCCAGAAAGGAATCCATACGATGCGGCGTTCGCGCCGCCAGTGCTGGATGTATTCTGCTAGGTAGAACAAGGCAAATCCCAGCCCTAAGTTGTAGCCCAGGGGGGCAGCATCTACGCAGAATCCAGCCGCCAGGCCGGTCAGGAGGTGTGGCCACCAGCGTCTGGTCTGTTGCCCCAAGCTGAAGAAGAAAAGCGCCAGGGCTAGATATGTTGTTACCAGCATGTCGGGCCGGATGTAACCCAGACGTAGAACCGCTGCTGCCCCGAGCAACAACACCAGCCATGCAGTTGGGGAATCGTACAACCGACGGGTGGTATAGGCCAGTAATACCAGCGCAACCCATCCCGCTACATAGATGAACGCCCGCCCTGCAGTGAAGCTGTAGCCGCTGAGCGCCAGCCAGGCGGCCATGAGTTGCGTCCAGACTCCTGCCCAGCCAAAGTTCTGTGGGTAGCTGTGCCGGTAGATGGTGGGATTAGTGTGCCCAGTTTCCAGCAGGTTGCGAGCCATGCTGAATACAAAGGCTTCGTCTGAGTTGTACATGGCTGGGTAAGTTGCCAGTGTGCCCCACCCAAGCACGGCCAACAACAACACGAGGCTCCCGATTATCGGTAGCTTTGTCCAGGTTCGCGTCTCACCGTTGCCGCCAAACAGGAGCGCCAGTGCTCCCAGGATGAGTGTCGCCGCCAGGAACAGGCGGAGTGCCGCATAGGTCAGCAGATGATTCCCAAGGAAGAAGACCCACAGCCCGGCTAGCAGCAGACCGGTAATGGCCAGAGCTACTGGGGTGAACCAGCGACGCATTCTCAGTTGTGTAAGGAAGCGGACTACTTGCGCCTGTCGGGATGGCTGCCGGAGCTGATAAGATATGACCGCGCCAGCGATCACGGCGGCCAGCAGCGCAGCAAGTATTAAGCCAACGGACAGAGAGTAGCGCCCCCATAATCGAGGGACATCACTCCGGTGAGTCAGCATGACTAGGAACGTAATCAACGCCAATCCGGTCCACATCCACAGTAATCGCGCCAACCAGGGCCTAGTTGCGTTCCGTTCAGAGACAGGATCATCTGAGGGGAGATGCATGCTCATTCTTGTTCCTTTTGTTGCAGATAAGCCAACCGGCGGCCCATGAGTTGCTTCGCGTAACAACCCTTTGGGAATAGAAATGACTGATGATCTATGAGCATATCCTTAAGTTAGCGCGTTGCTCGAATCTGGAGGATAGGCGCCCAACAGGGAGCGCTAGGGTACTCTGATCCCTCACAGAACATCCAGTGGGTCGATATCCAGGTGCCAGCCTTTGGCCAGGCTGATCCCGGTGAAAATCGGGACGGGATCGGCTGAGCGAACCAGCACATGCCAGCGGTAAGCGCCTTCCAGCTTGCTGAAAAAGCAGGGCGCTGGTCCGACCAGCGCGGCAGAGTCCAGCTTCAGTTCCCGGATGCGGTTCCTCAGGTAACGGGCGGCGTCTTCCGCCTCGCGTTGAGTCTCCGGGGCGCTACGGCCACGGATCAGCAGGCGGGCCAGGCGCCGAAAAGGTGGGTAGCCCAGCTCGCGGCGCTGCTTCAGTTCGCTGGCGTAGAACGCCTCGTAGTCATGAGCAGCAGCAGCGCGGACGGCCAGATCGTCAGGACGATAGGTCTGGATAATGCCACGTCCGGGCTGTGAACCGCGTCCGGCGCGTCCGACGACCTGGGTCAGCAGCTGGAAGGTGCGCTCCCGCGCGCGGAAGTCCGGCAGGGCCAGCCCCACATCGGCGTTGAGCACACCGACCAGCGTTACGCCCGGCAGGTCCAGCCCTTTGGCGATCATCTGCGTGCCGATCAGGACACTGGCCTCCCGGCGGGCAAAGCGCTGCAGGATGGCGTCGTGTTCGCGGTGATGGCTGGCTGTGTCGCGATCCCAGCGGATGGACACCGCGCCCGGCAGTAGCTTGCCCAGTTCCGCCTGGACGGCTTCTGTCCCTGCGCCAAAGTGCCTGATCCGGCGGCTGCCGCAGGAGGGGCAGGCGGCGGGAATGGACTGGCGAAACCCGCAGTGATGGCAGCGCAATGCTTCCCCGGCCTGGTGGTAGGTCAGGGGCATCTCGCAGCGCGGGCAGGCGGCGACATAGCCGCAATCGCGGCAGAAGACATAACTGGCCGTACCCCGCCGGTTGAGGAACAGGATGGCCTGCTCACCGCGAGCGAAAGTTGCCCTGAGCGCCTCCTGTAACGCCCGGCTGAACATGGAGGTGTTGCCCGCCCGCAGTTCCGCCCGCATATCGATAATGTCGACTTCCGGCAGGTCAACGGTCAGGGCGCTGTCGGGATCAGCGGGGTGATACAGGGCCGGGCCGCCGCCGGTCGGAGTCTCCAGCACGCGCTGGCGATGGCCTGCCACCCGCACCGGCAGGATGATCCGCTGGTACAGACCGCGCCGGGCGGCGTACATACTTTCGATGGACGGGGTGGCGCTGCCCAGGATCACGATGCCCCGGCTGCGGCGGGTCAGCTCGATGGCCGCTTCGCGAGCATGGTAGTAGGGCGGCGGCAGCGGCGGCGACTGTTTGTAGCTCTGGTCGTGCTCCTCATCCAGGATGACCAGCCCCAGGTCGGGCAGGGGGGTGAACAGGGCGGAACGTGTGCCAACAATCACCTTGAGTTCTCCGGCGCGCGCACGACGCCAGGTATCGAAGCGCTCGCCGGGCGTCAAATCGCTGTGAATCACGGCAACCTGACCGGGGAAGCGGGCGGCGAAGCGTCCAACGGTCTGTGGGGTCAGGGCGATTTCGGGCACCAGCACGATCGCCTCACGGCCATGCGCCAGCGTGTGCTCCACTGCGCGCAGGTAGACTTCCGTCTTGCCGGAACCGGTGACACCGTGTAGCAGGAAGACGTGCGGCTCATCCGGGGTCGGGGAGACGCCTTCCCACTTGAGGGCGTCCATGTGCTCGCGCAGGCGTTCCCAGGCGGCCTGCTGATCGGGGGTCAGGGTTGGCGCGACGGTCGGCGCAAAGTCGCGCCCGGCCAGCGGATCGCGCCATTCCTCGTCTTCCGCAAGGATGACCAGCCCGTCTTCTTCCAGTTCCTTGAGCAGGTTAAGGCTGGCGCCTGTCTGGGCATAGATCCAGTTGACCTTGACCGGCTGGCCTTCGCGGGCCAGCAGGCGCAACACGCTCAGCGCCTTGATCCCGCCGCGCAGCGCGATCAGACGGGCCATCAGCGCAGCATGATCGGGCTGTCCATCGGGCAGCAGATAGCGAGTGGCAAGCGCCACAGTAGCCGGCTGAGCTTCCGCCCGGATTAATCCTTTTTCCAGCAGGGTGCGGCTGGTGGCGCTGTCCAGGGCCTGTGCGGGCAGGGCGCCTCCCGCCGCAAGCAACGCTTCCAGCGCCTGTTTCTGCCGTGCTGCCCGGTCAAATTCGCCTTCCGCCAGTCGCTGAGCCATGCGCTCGTTGGGTACGGTCAGTTCCAGCCAGGTAGAGGGGGGAGTCAGCGTGACGTCCCCCTCGGCAGCCAATGTGCGCAGGATTTGCTCGGAACACCCGGCGGCACGGCACACGCTGGCGACGGTTGGCTGGCGCACCGGCGAGGCCATTAGAACTTCCAGGACACTGGCGCGGCGGCTCTCGCGGCCCAGCCGCGTGGCAATCGCGTCGATGCGCTCAGCGGGAATCGCCAGTCGCGCTGTGCGCACCTTGCGCGGCTGGACACGGGGCGGAGCGAGCACGATTTCGCGGTGAATCAGTTCGTGACGCGCCAGGCTTTCCGCGGCCTGTTGCCAGTTGTGGCCGCGCATGGCCTGGTTAAGCTGGCGTCCCCGCAGCGGCCCGCGCCGCGCCAGCAGGCGCAGAAGCAGTGTGGCTTCGTCGCTGAGGTCACCCAGAGCTTCACCGGCGTTGGCGATCACCCATTTCCCGGCTTCGGTCAGGCTGAGCCGGATGTCAGACTGTCCGGCGATTCCGGGCGGCAGGAAGAGCCACAGGCAGGCTCCCAGCGGGGCCAGAGTCGTCTCACTCAACCAGCGGGCGAGCTGGATGTGGGGCATCCCCAGGGCCGGGGTCGAATCCAGCAGTTCTTTGATCGGCTTGGTTTCGGCGACCGGGCTGTGCTGGGAAAGGGCCAGCACGACGCCCGGCTGATCAGCTGTACCAAAGGCGACACGCACCAGATGCCCCGGCTGAACTTTACCGGCAAGTTGAACCGGGATGTGGTAGTGAAAGGTGCTGTGCACCGGGACGTTGACGGCAACTTCAGCGTACATGCGATGATCTTAACCGGGATAACCGGCGCAGGGCGGCTCTGCATGCCTGCTAGCCGTCTGCCCGGCAAGCGATGTGGCTATCAGCAGGTGCTCAGTTTGCCCGCGCAAAGAAGACTCCTGCCCCGTAGCCGACAACCTGCCGGTAATCGCCAGCAGTGTCGCCTGAAGTGGCATAGTGCAGGATAGACGCGGAATCGGCGCCCAGGTCACGGGCGGCCCACATCACTGCAGCGATCGCCCCGCGCCCACAGGCGCCTTCGCCGGGCTGGCCGCCCTCCTGGAGGATGCCGTGCGGGTCAAAATTGCGCACATGGGCCAGCGTCGCCTGGTCGAGCCGCTGGGCTGTCTGCTGTGGGAAGAAGTGCGACAGGTCGGAGCTGGCTACCAGCAGCGCACGCCGATCCTTGAGAACGCGAGCCAGGGCATGGCCCAGTTGCTCGATCAGGTCTTCCGTCTGGTGGATGATCATGATCGGCAGGATAGTGAATGGGTGTGGCAGGACTCGCTGCAGGAAAGGCAACTCGATCTCGATGGCATGCTCCTGGTCCCCCCGGACGGCAGCCAGCGGCACAAGTTCTGCCAGCGTGGTCAGCGTCTCCCGGTCAACCGGCACGACGCCCAGCGGCGTCTCATAGCCAGCATGGGCGGTGGTGGCAAAGGGAATGTCATAAAGCTGATAGGGCGGGCGGTGGTAGGGGCACAGGATGGCGACGATTTCTGGCTGGAGATCGCCCACCAGCTTGAAGGCATAACCGGCGACCGGCCCGGAATAGCGCAGACCCGCGTGCGGAGCCAGCAGGCCGATGATGCGACCCTCCGGCACGGCGGGTTTGGCCTGAGCCAGGAATCCGTCAACCATCTGGCGGAGGGCGTGCGCATCTGCGGGATACCAGGTCCCGGCCAGCGGGGATGGTCTGACGTCTTTGATCGTTGCCGTCATCGCGTATTCTCCACGTCTCCGATCGGCCAGCCTGTTACCCTGATTATACAGCAGGAGCGCCGCCCCGGACGCTTGATCGTTCGGACGCGTCCAGCAGGCGAGGGGGGAGGGGGGAAGAGCACTACCTTGCTGGCAGTGCTATCCGGTGTCATTGCTCCCGAGTAGCTCCTGGCTCTTGTTGCCCGCTTCTGGCTGATGCCATTTGCAGCTGCTGGAACACGGAGGGTAGGCATGGGTGTCCGCCTGTGGTACACTTCCTCCGCTGCGCAGCGTACCCGATGCAGTGGCAGAGCGGAGTTGGCCTGCCATACTGTCGCGCGGCAGGTAGAGTTCGCTACGAGTGGGGAACCGAGTGCATGGCTGAGATTCTTGACCAATTGAGCGTAATCATCCGGGAAATCATCATGGCCCTGGGATATCCCGGAATCAGCCTGGTGATGCTGACTGAAAACCTCTTTCCGCCGATTCCATCAGAACTGGTGATGCCATTCGCCGGTTTCCTGGTTGCGGAGGCGCGGCTGTCCTTTGTGGGGGTGATGGTGGCCGGGACGCTGGGAGCGGTCGCCGGGGCGACGGCGCTGTACTATGTGGGCGTGTGGCTGGACGAGCCGGTCATCAGGCGCTTTGTGCGGCGTTTTGGGCGCTACTTCCTGATCTCGGAGGAAGACCTGGATCGCGCACTGGCGTTCTTTGACCGTTATGGCGAGCTGGTGATCTTCTTTGGCCGCCTGATCCCGATCATCCGCAGCCTGATCTCGATCCCCGCCGGGATGAACCGGATGCCTCTGCTGAAGTTCCTGGTGTTCACCACGCTTGGCGCGACGATCTGGAACACCATCCTGACTGTTGGCGGCTGGTGGCTGGGCGCCAACTGGGAGCAGATCATCGGCTACAT
The DNA here is from genome assembly GCA_019873685.1 of Chloroflexota bacterium. GTDB lineage: Bacteria > Chloroflexota > Anaerolineae > Aggregatilineales > Ch27 > Ch27. The sequence continues at coordinate 13,889 of JAIOAT010000029.1, read as the reverse complement.
CAAACAGTACGAGCACCTGACCCTGGTGGCACTGGCGCTGGCGGTGGTGGTGTTTGTGGTGGTGCGTGTCCGGAACCTGCTCAGCAAGCGGGCGGCTGCCAACCAGACCAAGTAGCCCGTTGCGGTGGTTGTCCCTCGCTATCTCCCGCCCCGGCGTATCTCCAGGATGCGCCGGGGCGTTTGCCTGTAACATCTGCCTCCGGGGTGCATCTAACAACTGTACGATCGTGACAGGCATCACAACCTGCATCGCATAAGGATGGACCTCATGGAAATGCAAATTGTCTTCCCCGGCGGCGCGCGTGTGGACGCGATTTCTGGCGACATGGTTATCACCACCAACCAGGATGGCACTGCGCCGGCGCCCTTTGGGTTGTTCCTGGCTTCCATTGGCACCTGCGCCGGGATCTATGTGCTCAGTTTCTGCCTGCAGCGCGGCTTGCCTACCGAGAACCTGCGCATTATCCAGCGCATGAACTACAGCCCGGTGACGCACATGATCGACCACATCGAGCTGGACATCCAGCTGCCGCCAGAGTTCCCGGAGAAGTACAAAGACGCGGTGATCCGGGCGGCCAGTCAGTGCGCGGTCAAAAAGCACCTGGAACATCCGCCGACGTTTGATGTGCACACCTCGGTTGTTCAGATGGCCTGAGTGCAGCATCGCCGTCTGGAAAGAACGCGGCTCCCGGCGTGGGAGCCGCGTTTTTCATCCGGATGGGAATCAGGATACACTGGCAGCGAATTCCTGGGAGGGCATCCCCGGAGCAGGGAGAGAGGATGCGTTCCCGTGCCAGAATGGACTGACTGCTGATGCCTGACCGGAACCGCAGCGGATCGCCGGATCGCCAGGAACGCGTTGAGTCGCCGCGCTCCGGCGGGCTGCGCTCCTGCCTGGTGCGCACGCTGCCGGCGCTGGTGCTGCTGTGCGCGTTACTGGCCATGCTCGGCCCCCGGATGAAATACCTGGTGGAACATTACCTGACGATCATCAGCTATGGCGCCAGCGAGCAGCCTGCCGGGAGCGGCCTTGCGCCACTCTTCACGCCTGAGGTGGAATACTGGGCGGAAGATATCCTGCGCTGGGCAGCGGAAACTGGCCTTGACCCGCAACTGGTTGCCACCATCGTCCAGATCGAGAGTTGCGGCGATCCCCGGGCGCTGTCCCCCGCCGGGGCGGCGGGTCTGCTCCAGGTGATGCCGCAGCACTTCGCCCCGGACGAAGATCCATTTGACCCGGAAACCAACGCCCGGCGCGGGCTGGGGGTGCTGGTGGAGTGCCTCACCAGCCGTCACAATCCTGATCGTGATGTCGGGCTGGCATTTGCCTGCTACAACGGGGGACCGAGCGTCTTTGTCTCAGCCTGGGACTATTGGCCACAGCAATCGCGGGATTACTACATCTGGGGGACGGGCATCTACGCTGACGCACAGGCTGGAGCAGCCAGCAGCGAAGTGCTTGATCGCTGGCTACTGGCTGGTGGACAGCGGTTGTGTCAGTCTGCCCGCCAGACTCTCGGACTCTCGCCTGCGCCTTAGGGCGCTCCATCCCACGGTTCGGCTGCCCGGACGCCCGGCGTTTGTTCCTCGTAGATGACGATGTTCAGCGGGCAGTTTCCCAGCCAGTACAGCAGGATATCCCGGAAGGCGGGCCAGTCCGCCGGGTCTCCGGGGCGGGCCAGGGCCAGGCCGCGCAGACTTTCCTGTTGCCAGTCCTGGGCGATGCGCTGGGCGATCGCTTCGACGTGGCGCAGCGGTGTGGCTCCCGCGCTGCTCTGGCGCATGACCAGCAGGGCCAGCCAGGGAGTCGATTCCCGCCAGATCCACCAGCTGCCGGCCTGAATGTTGCCGGCGCGGGCCTGCTTCCTGAAGGCGGAGAAGGCGGCAGGAAAGCGATCGGCAAAGGCAACGGCCAGCGGATGATCCTCATGCTGGCCGCGCGCGTTGACATCGATCCCGATCGCCGGCGCCCGGCTGAGCAGGATATCGCCCCGCACGAACCTGATGGTCACGTGTTGAATCCCCTTAGCGAGAAGACTTCACGACGGACTGTCCCTACCTGAACGTTCCCCCATCAGGCAGGATGAAGCACGCCTTCCAGCGTCTCCGGGTCGAGGTTGCTCCCGGTGAGGACAATGGCTGTCGGGCGGTTATCCCGGGGAATCTTACCGCCGAGCACGGCGGCTACACCCACTGCAGCGCCGCCCTCAGCAAGCCAGCCCTGCTCATGCAGCAGCCAGCGCATGGCGGCGGCGATTTCCGCCTCATCAACGAGCACGATGCGGCTGACGTGCTGGCGGCTGAGTTCGATGGTCAGCGTACCTTCGATCTCGCCGCTGAGCGCCTCAGCCAGCGTATCGGCGATCTGCGGGTAGCGTGTACCGTAGAAGGCGTTGTACACCGCCGGGGCGGCCAGGCTGTTGACGCCGATGACCTCGATGGCGGGGTTCAGTGTGTGCAGCGCGGTGGCAATTCCGGCGATCAGACCGCCGCCGCCAACCGGCACGATCGCCCGCGCCAGGTCAGGGGCCTGTTCCAGCAGTTCCAGCCCGCACGTCCCGGCTCCAGCGATCACACGGGCGTCGTTGTAGGGCGAGATGAAGGTCCGACCTTCTTCCAGTTCCAGCTGGCGGGCGTGCCGTTCGGCGTCATCGTAGAAGTCACCGTGCAGGATCACCTCCGCGCCGAAACGCCGGGTGCCATTGACCTTGCGCAGGGGGGTGTGGCGCGGCATGACGATTCGGGCGTGCAGGCCGAACAGGTGGGCGGCATAGGCGAGCGCCTGGGCGTGGTTGCCGCTGGATGCGGTGACAATCCCGCGCTCCCGCGCTTTGTCATCCAGACTCAAGATGGCGTTCAATGCGCCACGCACCTTGAAACTGTGAGTTGGGTTGACCTGTTCCAGTTTGAGCAGGAAACCCTGGCCCAGCTCGTGTGCAGCTTCCAGCGGCGTCGGCGTGAGGTACGGGCGCAACCGTTGCCGCGCCCGGAAAATGTCCTGAATCGCCACCGTCACCTGTCGTCTCCTTTCGCCTGCGCCCAGGATGCCTTTAGCCCGCTGCCCGTTAGCGGGACGACAATCTCCGCCGCCGGGCCGAGGTGGGCCTGTACCGCCGGGAGCGCCGCCACCGGGACGGCGCTGGTTGGCTCGACAAACAGACCATGCGCAGCCAGGGCTTGCCGGGCGGCGTGGATAGCCGAATCGTCGACGCGCAGGGCTACGCCGCCGCTGCCGCGCAGGGCGGCCAGGATGGCCTGCCCGCGTACAGGGTGGGCGATCTTGATGCCATCGGCGATCGTGTCGCCGCTTTCAACCGGCGCAGGAGTGTCCGCGCCTGCTTCCCAGGCGCGGACGACCGGATCGCAGGCGGCGCTCTGCACGGCGAAAAAGCGCGGCAGATGCGCGATCACGCCTGCTGTCAGCAGCGCCCGGAAGCCTTCCACCAGTCCCAGCAGCAATCCGCCCTGGCCAACCGGGCAGACCACCGCATCCGGCGTGCGCCCGCCCATCTGCTCCCATAGTTCCCAGGCGACGGTCATCTCCCCGGCGATGAAACAGGGATGCCAGGCGTGGCTGGCGTAGGTCGCCTGTTGTGCTGCCGCTTCACAGGCGGCGGTGACGGCGGCGCGTGGACCGGGGACTTCCACCAGCTCCGCACCATAGCAGGCGATCTGTGCCTTCTTGCGTTCAGCTGCAGTCGCCGGGACGAAGATGCGCACCGTCATGCCGATGCCCCCGGCATAGGCGGCCACGGATGCCCCGGCGTTGCCGGACGAATCCTCGACCACGGCGGTGACTCCCAGGCCCAGCAGGTAGTTGAGCATCACCGCCACGCCTCGATCTTTGTATGAGCCGGTTGGCAGCAGGTATTCCAGCTTGGCCAGGAAGGGCACGCCGTTGACATTGGCCGGGACAAGCGGAGTCATGCCCTCGCCCAGCGAAAAGCGTCGCACCGCCGGGAGCATGCCCGCATAGCGCCACAGCGACCACTCATGCTGGCGGATGGCCGCCGGGTCAAAGGCGGGCAGACCTTCCAGGTGGAGCGCCCCGCCGCAGGCCGGGCAGCGCCAATTCAGCGGGGCCGCTGCCCGGCCACACAAGTCGCAGATCAGTCGCACGGTTGTGTCGCTCAAACGCCCTCCGGCGGTTCGAAATCATCACAGGCGGCGTAGCCGATCACGTCCCCGTAGCGGGTATGACCATGCTGGCAGCGCCACAATTCGATGATCGTTGTAGCGCAACCGCCGACGTCCTGGTAAGGGATCATCTCGGCGGGGCTGCCACAGGTTTCGCAGATGCCCGTCCTGCTGCCAGCGGAAGGAAGGGTGAAGTAGTCGTTGTTGAGCATCGATGCCCTCCAACTCTCGGCCAGCCCGTAACAGGCTCTGACGAAGACAGCCCTGGCGGGCGCGGACGAGTCTACGGATACTTGCGGTTGAGCATCCGCGGATAGGGGATAGTCTCCCGGATGTGCGGCAGGCCGCAGATCCAGGCGACTACGCGCTCTACACCCAGCCCAAACCCGGCATGTGGCACGCTGCCGTAACGACGCAGATCGATGTACCAGCGGTACGCTTCCTCCGAGATGCCCATCGTCTTGACGCGCTGAGCGAGCAGATCAGGGTCGAAGATGCGTTCGCTGCCACCCGTGATCTCACCGTATCCCTCAGGAGCCAGCAGGTCAGTGCAGTTGACCACGCGTGGGTTGTCCCGGTTAGGCTCCATGTAGAAGGCTTTGGCCTCGACCGGGTAGTGGGTGACAAAGACGGGCTTGTCGAACATCTCGGCGATGGCCGTTTCGTGGGGCGCGCCAAAGTCCTCGCCCCATTCGATTTTGAGATTCTCCCGCAGTTCGGGATCGGTGGTTTCTGCGGCCAGCTTCTGCAGGCGCTCGACCGCTTCGGTATAGGTGATGCGCGGGAAGGGCGGGGTCACATTTTGCAGGCGGGTGGTGTCGCGCTCCAGAATGGCCAGTTCCTGCCCGTGTTTGGCCAGCACCGTCTGGACGATATAGGTGACAAACTCCTGTTCCATGGCGATCAGATCGTCCAGGGAGAAGAAGGCCATCTCCGGCTCGACCATCCAGAACTCCATCAAATGGCGGCGAGTCTTGGACTTTTCGGCGCGGAAGGTGGGGCCAAAGCAGTAGACTTTGCCGTGGGCGGCCATGTTAGCTTCGTTGTAGAGCTGGCCGGTCTGGGCCAGGTAAGCCGGTTCCCCGAAATAGTCCACCGAAAAGAGGCTGGTCGTGTTCTCACCGGCGGTAGGAGTCAGGATGGGGGTGTCGACCAGCAGGTAGCCGTGATCGTCCAGCCAGTCGCGGATGGCGCGGATGATCGTGGCGCGTACACGCATGATTGCCCACTGGCGCGATGAGCGCAGCCACAGGTGGCGGTTGTCCATCAGGAATTCCACGCCATGCTCTTTGGGCGTGATCGGGTATTCCTCCGCCGCCTGGATGACTTCCAGGGATGAAACGCTGATCTCATAGCCGCCGGGCAGGCCCGGCGCACGGCTATCCTTGCGGACACTGCCGGTCACGATCAGGGATGATTCCTGCGGCAGTGTCTTGGCTGTTTCGAATTGCTCCGGCGGCACATCGTTGAGGAATACGACACACTGGGCGATGCCGGAGCCGTCGCGCACCTGCATGAAGACCAGCTTGCCTTTGTGTGTCTTGTTGTACAGCCAGCCTTTGACTGTAACCTGCTGCCCTTCGTAGCGGGCAATATCCTGAATGAGCATGGGCGTCGCCATGACCGTTTTATCCCTTCCGGAGTGCGTGTTGTTTCCCACCGCACAGAAACTCATCAAGACACGGGCTATTGTAGCGGGGCGTCGCACGGCCTGCCAGCGGGGTTTGCTGGCCGGGCCTTCCTGTGTACAATCCGGGCGCTGCGTTTTCCCTGGTTCTCCCGGCGAAAGACTCGCGGATGACCGCTGCTGATCTCACACCGATGACTACCGCCGAAGCGCGGAGCGCCGCCCGCAACGCCGCGGCGCTCGCGGTGGCATCCATTGTCTCCAAGGGCGCTCTGTTTCTGTGGCAACTGGTGCTAACCCGCCTGTTGATCCAGGCGGATTATGGCATTTACGGCACCATTGGCGGGATGCTGGTCATCGCCGCAACGCTGCCAGAATTCGGGATGGGCCTGATTGTCCTGCGGGATGTAGCGCGGCGGACGGAACTGGCTGGCAGGATGCTCACCGCGACGCTCACGTTGCAGCCGGCGCTGGCTCTGGCGGCTTACCTGGGCCTGATCATGGCCGGGTGGTTGCTGGGTTATGATCAGACACTGCGGACGCTCCTGCCACTGGCCGGGCTGAGCCTGTTTGTGGATGTGCTGGGCAACATGGTGCACAACCAGCTGCTGGCCCGCGAGCAGATGGTCATCCCGGCGGCGATCAGTGTGGCGCACATCTTCCTGTTGATCGGACTGGTGGCTGCCGCACTGCTGGGTGGGCTGGGACTGACCGGGTTGTACTGGGCTACCATCGCCGCCGGGGCCGCCCGCGCCGCTGCTTACTGGGTGGCGCTGGTGCGTTGTGGCGTGGGGATAGCCTGGCCGCCGGACCTGGCGATCATGGGTGAGCTGCTGGCAAACGGCGCGCCGCTGATGATCAATTCGCTGCTGGGGACGGCTTACCAGCACGCTGACAAGATCATCATGACCGCTGCCCTCGGTCAAGAAAGTACGGCCTACCTGCTGGCGGCGTTCATCATCGTGGCCGGGATGGTGGAGTTGCTCAGCACGACTGTGCTGGTCGCAGTCTTCCCGTTGATGTCCCGCCAGTATGGCGCCGGGCAGCATGCTGCCTTCAACTTCCTCGTGGAAAAGATCGCCTTTCTGACCCTGATTCTGACTGTGCCGATCGGGGTGGGGATCTCTACACTGGCCTCGACGCTGGTGGCGTTGCTCTTCTCACCTGCTTACACGCGCACGACCGACATCCTGCAGGTGCTGATCTGGTACGGTGTGGTGACCATGGTCGCCAATGTCTTCGCCCAGGTGCTGATGATCCAGAATCGTCAGACTCGCCTGCTGGGCATCCGGGCGGCGGGGCTGGCGCTGAATATCACCCTGTTGCTGATCCTTTTGCCGCGGATTGGCCTGGTAGGCGCGGCGGTGGGGAGCCTGGTGGCCGAGAGCGTGGTCACGGTCGTACTGATCGCGCAGTGGGACGCTGGCCGGGATTTCGCCCGGCGCTTTGGCCCGCGCGCCCTGCGTCTGGCAATCGCCGGGGTCGTCATGGCAGGGGTGATGCTGGGGTTGCGCGGCCTGAGTGCGCCGTCACTGGCAGGCGCGGTAGGGGTGCTATTGGCCGGGATGGCGGTCTACGCAGCCGGTTTGCGAGCGTTGCGGATCATCGCGCCGGATGATCGCGGCTTCATCCGCCAGGTGCTGATCTCCATGCCCGGCGGGGCATTCCTGGCCCGGGTGTGGAAGCAGGCTTAGCCAGCAGTTTCGCTCCCGGTCAGTTGCTCCAGTTGCTCCCGAATCTCCCACTGATAGGGATCGCCGACCAGGATCGCCCGGTAGATATCGGCGATGCGTCCGGTCTCGCCCCGTTCTCTGTAGCGCTCCACCAGCCACAGCCAGGGTTCATAATCATGGCGGAACAGTCTGGGTGTGCGGGTCTGGGGAAGTATGTCAAAAGCCGCTGGTCTGCCGTAGACAGTCATTGAGTATTCCTGCCGGACGGTCAACAATGGCACAGCGCGTTCCAGCATACTATCGATCAGCGCCGGATCGCCGCCGCGCTGTTGTTCAATACGGGCCAGCGTGTACCAGCTCCGTACCAGATCATTCGCTGCTACAAACAACCCTGTCCGGGCCAGTTGTTGGGCGGTCAGGCCAAGCTGTTCGATGGCGCCGTCAGTCTGGAAGGCGATTTCCGCCAGCAGGGGGTAGTCTGACGGATAGTATTCATTTGATATGGTTCGCGCCTTTAGCAGGTAGCACTCAGGGCAGGGCGCGACTGATTCGTCGTTGACCGCTGCGGCCCATTCCCCAAGCGCCCGCAGTAGACTGAATGAGGCCTGTTCCGGGTTGATCATGTGGGCTATCCCCGTAGCCGTCTCCAGTTCACCCGCGCGGACAGCGATCCGGAGACCTGCCTCCGGCTGATTGGCGAAATGGGCCAGGGCCGCCTGCAGGACCTCCTGGTGCCATGGCCTGGCCGGGTCCGTCCAGAAGCCGGATGAAGCGAGGGCTGGTTGGCGGCGCAAGGCTTCGAAGTAAGCGGCGCGGGCTTCCTCCAGATGCCCCAGGGCTTCCAGATATTCGCCTAGCTTGAGGTGGTACCCCGCTTCGACGGGATTCCAGGTGGCGGCGGTTCGGGCGGCTGCAGCGGCGTCTTCGTAGCGCCCGGCCTGGGCGTAGAGACCCGCCAGGTTAAACCAGCCGGTATCCCAGGAAGGGTCGAGCTGCTGGGCAGCTTCATGCGCTGCGATAGCTGGTTCCAGGTACTGCTCCGGATCGCTGGAAGCCAGCAGCCCCAGAATGTAGGCTTCGTGCAATGGGTAGAGATTGAGGCCGGGATCAGCGGCATGGGCGGTGCGCGTGGCCTCCAGGGCCGCCGCGAGGTCGTTCATTGCCAGAGCGCGCATGGCGCGGTCATGGGCCAGATTCCCGGCATGAACCGGCAGATAGCCGATCTGGGCCATACTGAGGACAATCAATGCCGCATAGACCGGCCAGCGTCGGCGAGCCGCTGGCGTTGGCTGGGTGACCGCCTGGGCGCGTGTCATGTGCCCGGCCACGGTGTAGGCGGCGATGATGATAACAGGCAACAAGGAAGAGGTCAGGTTGAACGTGTCAACCAGGCTTTGCACAGCAAAGCCCAGCAGCGCGGCCAGCCCGCCTTCCAGACGGCGCCGGTGGCCGGGCGAAGCCGCCTTCCAGGTTCTCCACCAGACGCGGGCGAAGGTTACCCCCAGCCACAGGGCGACCCCCAGACCGGCGATACCCCCTTCCGCGAGAATGTGCAGGGGGAGGTTATGGGCGGCGACCAGCCGATCCTGCGCCAGCGAGAGGTCAGGATCGCCGTAATAGCGTAGGGCCAGCCCGTACTCGTGGGGGCCAACGCCTAGCAGTGGGTGATCGCGGGCCATTGCCAGCGCGCTGCGCCAGAGGTCGAGCCGGTTTTCATCCCCGGAGCGCAACGGCGCGCGCAGCGTAGAGAGGAGCACCAGGACGATCAGAACTGTCCCGGCCAGCGCCGCAGCCCCGATCAGCAGGCGTGGATTCAGCAGCGCACGCAGCCAGCCCGGAGCACGCTGGCGCACGGCAGGCTTGAGAAGCCACGTGAGAACGAGGACACCGGTGGAGGTGGCCAGCGCCAGCTGGGCACTGCGCGATTGCGTTAGCAGGAGAACCGCGGTGAGGCCCAGTGCAAGCAGCCCCAGCCCAAACCGCAGGTCGCGCTGACGGGCGGTTGTTGCCCAGACCACGGTTAGCGGGATAAGGCTGGCGGTGAAGTTGCCGAGGACAGTGGACACGTTGAGGGCCAGCGAAAGCCGATGCCACACCGGTGGAAAAAGCCCGGCGTTGACCTGCGGCCAGCTGATCACAAAATCCGGCAAAAGCGGCAGCCCCCAGTACCAGGCAACGAATTCAATCGCGCTGATGACAACCACCACCGCGCCGGTCGTGAACAGTGCTTCCATAATCCAGCGCTGCCGCCCGCGGCGCATGAGGTCGGTCAACAGGTAGAACGCCAGCAGATTCACCAGGATCGGCCACGTGTATTCCAGGCTTACCCGGCGATCCAGGGCGAAGAGAGCAGCCAGCAGCCAGACAACCCCGGTGGCGAGCAGGGGACGATCCAGCGGTGTGCCCGGCCAAGCCCGCCTTTCACGCCAGAGGGTTGCCAGCCAGCCGGCCAGCACCAGGGTGGTGAACACCTGATGCACCAGGCGGAGCACGGCGGAACGCTCGGTGTAGAATGTGCCGCCGATCAGGCAAAAGTACACCATCAGCAAGGCAATCAGCAGGCGTTGCAGGCGCACAGACATACGCAGGCTTTCTGAACTTTGGACGGCAGGCGACTTACAGCCGTATGGTACAGCAGCAGGTTGCCTCCGGCCAAGGCGCGGCGGTCAGGATTCTTTGTCGCTGTCGCGGGAGTCTTCGTCGGAGAGCCTGCGCAGGCGCGGCGGCCACGGGAAAAGGAGCAGCAGAAAGCCAGGAATCACCAGCACAAGCAGCCCACCGGCGACAAATACCAGTGATATGCTGCGGGTGAATTGCTGGGAAAGAAAGCTGATGGATTCCAGGGTGGTGGAGAGCAGAGAACCGGCAATCCAGGCGATGATCATGAAGAAGCCCACCACGCGCCCGCGCGGCAGCGTATAGCGCGCCCCAAGCTCAATGAGAAATGCCACCAGGCCGCTGCCGATGAAGACCGCGTACGAGAGCGACATCAGCCAGTTCGTCCAGTTGTAACGATCTCCGAAGGTCCAGTTGAGGAAGAACAGGGTGCCGGAGATCATCACGCCGACCAGGACGATGGCCGTGCTGATAAGGTGGGAACGCTGCTTGAAGTTCATGGAATTGTCTCGCCCGGACCGCACGATACAGGAATGACAATAACGCGAACTGGCCGGATTCGCACCTGCTTCAGGGATGGTATGCGCCTGCCTGTTGTATGGACAGCATGAACCGCCGGGGGACGACTTTGCCCGGCGCAACTCGTGGGAGCCTGGCCGCTTTTGGTGTATGTTTATGGGAAGATGCTGAACGGATTCCTGCGTGAAAGGTGTTGCCGTTATGCCTGATGAAAGCGCCGTGTTGCACGCATTTCAGGCCCGGCTTGGGCGCGCTCCCGCGGTGATCGCCCGCGCACCGGGCCGGATCAACCTGATCGGCGAGCATACGGATTACAATGATGGTTTTGTCCTGCCCATGACCATTGATCGCGCGACCTATGTGGCTGCCGCGCCCCGCACTGATGACCAGGTGCGAGTGATCTCCCTTGACTTTGATGGTGACTACACCTTCCGGCTGGGGGACTGGCATGGCGAGGCGCATCCACACTGGACGCGTTACCCGCGCGGCGTGATGTGGCTGCTGGCTGAGAAGGGCTATACGCTGACCGGGGCTGATCTCGTTATCGGCTCAGACCTGCCAATTGGCGCCGGGGTCAGCTCGTCAGCGTCGGTGGAAATGGCCGTACTGGAAATGTTGCTGGCACTGCTGCATGTGGACACGTACAGCCAGGCAGAAAAAGCGTTGATGGGCGTAGAAGTGGAGCACCGCTTCATCGGTATGCCCTGCGGCGTGATGGATCAGATGACCTCTGCTGCTGGCGACGCCGGGCATGCGCTGCTCATCGACTGCCGCACGCTGGAGACCCAGCTGGTCAGCGTGCCAGATTCGGCAGCGGTGGTGGTCATGGATACCGCCAAGAAGCGCGGGCTGGTCGATTCGGAGTATGGTCTGCGCCGCCGCCAGTGTGAGGAAGCAGCGCGTTTGCTGGGTGTTCGCGCCCTGCGGGATGTCACCGTCGCCGATCTGCCCGCGGTGTTGCCCCGGCTGGAACCGGTGATCCAGAAGCGGGTGCGCCATGTGGTCACAGAAAATGACCGCACCCTGCAGGCTGTTGACGCCCTGCGGTCGGGCGATCTGGCCCGCGCCGGTGCGCTGTTCAACGCCAGCCATGCCAGCCTGCGCGACGACTATGAGGTGAGTTGCCGTGAGCTGGATGTGATCGTTGAACTGGCTCAGGCGCAGCCGGGCTGCTATGGTGCACGGATGAGCGGCGGCGGCTTTGGCGGCTGCGCGGTGGCGCTGGTTGACCGCGCCAGAGTCGCGGATTTCATAGCAGCGGTCGCTCCGGCTTACCAGGCGCAGACCGGGCTGCAGCCTGACCTGTACGCGGTTTCACCGTCGCCGGGCAGCGGTGTTCGCCGTCTGAGCTAAACGCAATCGGGCAGGGGGCGCTGGATGGTGCGCCCCCTGCTTACAGATCGCGGGAGATTTCTCCGCCGCTGAGGATGTGCCGGTAAGTGGCCTGGATGGTCAGGCAGTCGGCGACATGGAAGGGTTCCGGCGCTTCCGTGGCGATTACACCCTCCGCGCCAAGATCGATCAGCGCCTGCAGCAGTTCCCGGTACTGGATGTCGGCCTGGTTCAGCGGTAGGTGCCTCTGTTCGCCTTTGGACGTGTATTCGATTCCGCTCAGGTGGCAGTGCAGGCGCTTCAGCCCGGCATCACCCAGGGCGGTCTGGACTTTCTTAAGCGCGTCAGCGAATTCGGCGTAACTGTTGAAGGAGCCATCGCCCTGGCGGGCGTGGAGATGCGCCCAGTCGATGCATGGCAACACGCCAGGGATTTCCTTGCTGAGCTGCAGCAACTCGTCCAGTGAGCCGAACATGGCCGTCTTGCCGGTGGTCTCCGGGCGCAGGATCACCTCCACCCCTTCTTCATCCAGGATGCCCCGGATCTCCAGGAGTTTCTGCTTGATGCGCTCATAGACCTGTTCCTCTGGTTGTTCGTGATAGCTGCCGGGATGAAAGACGATGTCCCGCGCGCCGGCCAGGAAACCCGTCCGGGCGGCTTTGAGCAGGCGCTCATCTGATTTAGCCATCAGATCGGCAGTCTGGCTGTTGAGGTTGATGAAGTACGGCGCGTGTACGCTCAGGCTGATCCGGTATGTCTCGGCGGCGGCCCTGATCTCGGCGCAGGTTTTCTCGCTGGCGCTGACGCTGCGCACCCAGGCGATCTCCAGGTGATCCAGCCCAAGGATGCGGCTGTGCTCAATGGCGGCGGGGGTGCCACTGGTGGGGGTGGTCTGCGGGCTGCCGACTGTTCCAAAGCGGATCAATTCGCGTTCGTTCTCAGGCATACAGGTCCTCAGTCCCTTTCAATTGCTTTCTGCTGGCGGTTCACTGAGCGAGCCGGTATTCGCGGCTGAACGGCCCCCAGCGCCCACTCTCGTCAATGGCGGCGATAGCTACGGTCTCAAAGCGTTCCGGGGTGAAACCTCCCCAGGTCAGGGAATTGCCGCTGACCGTCAGAATCTGGTTGTGAGTCAGAGCGCCCGGCTGGCGCAGGGCCAGCACATAACCGCTGGCCCCCTGGACAGGCGACCACACCAGCGTGTTGCTGGAAGGATCGCTGGCGTTCTGGCGCAGGCTGATGTTCTGCGGCGGTTGCAGACCGTCGGCCAACACGGCTACCGTCGCCAGCGCGACCCTTGTGGAGCGTGTCAGGTAGGCCGGGTTCACGTATTCGATGGTATCCCGCGAATTGTTCTGGCGGGATGGATCCTGAATAGCCTCGATAATGCGGATGGCCGGGTATCCCCGCGCCGTGAAGCTCATGTGGTCGCCCCAGCGGCCCTCACGGTCGCCGGCAGCCTGGACCACCACCTGCAGATCAGGCACATAGGTCGTGGCAATCAGGTTCATCACCCGGCTCAACTGGCGGGAAGGAGAGTCAGCCGCGTCATCGGAGAAGACGCGAATCTGCCGGTCGTTAACCTCGTTGTTGGGGCCGTTGATGTTGCCGATGGTGTCCAGCGTGACGACAGCGCGTACATCGATGTTATAGGGTTTAAGGTAGTCGTCGATGAAACGGATGCTGCCGAGGCGTCCAATTTCTTCCGCGGAGAAGGCCACAAACATGATCGTCGCCCGCTGGGGCTTTTGCGCCAGCAGGCGGGCGATCTCCAGCAGGGCGGCGACGCCGGTTCCGTTGTCGTCCGCGCCGGGGGCGGAAATCACCGGGTCGACATCATTCGCTGTGCTGTCGTAGTGCGCGCCAACGATGATCACGCCTGCGCCGCTTTCCATGCCCTGCAGTGTCGCCACGACATTGTGCTGCAGGCTTTGCTGTTCCTGCCAGGTGACGGTGAACGGGTGATCCCAGACGGTCAGACGTCC
>JAIOAT010000028.1:26332-44683 GCA_019873685.1 Chloroflexota bacterium | reverse complement strand
GCCATCGCCCGTTCCTCCCATGCCGGGCTGGCCAGGCCCGTAGCGATCAGCAAGGTGATCACGGCCAAGACTATCAGCTTACGCATCGTCGTACTCCCTGAGCAACGAGATTGGCGCTGAAAGATGAAAAGCTGTGCACGCGCCATAGCACGGCCCAAAAGAGGATGTGGCCCCTCCCGCTACCATTATACGTGCCGGGCGTATGGCGTCGAACCCTCCGGGTCAGATCGCGCCTGAACGGGCAGGGCGCACCTTTCCCCGACGGCATCCAGTCCAGCCAGAACCGTTCTGGAAACCGCTCAGCCTTCCTGCGGTTAGAATAGAAACGGCAGATGTATTTGTGCTGACGGCGTTCTTCAGCAGCCGTCACAAGAGAGGAACCATCCTATGGCAGGCCTGAAAGTGTGGTATGACCGCGAAGGGGATTACCTCGAAGTCGTCTTTGAGAATGCTCCCGCCACACTCGAAGAAGTCGAGGAAGATGTCTTCGAGCGCCGCACCGCGGAAGGGCGGGTGGTGGGCTTCTCGGTAATGAACTTCAGCAAGCACGACCGGGATCGGCTCACCCTGCCGCTGACGGTCAGGGCGGTATCGGCTGCCTGAGTAAATGGATGCCGCCTGGAAATCGTCACTCCGGACGGCCAGAGGGAGGCTGTGAGATTGCGAAAAGGAATGATGCCCGGTTCGCCATATAATCGGAAGGCGGGCCAGCAAAGGGCCCGCCTTCCATTGTCGCGCCCAGGATGATCAGTCGCGCTCAAAACCGTAGTTGTCGAACTTGAGCGTCCTGCTGTTCTCGGTAACAGTACGCATGGTGGTCTCATCAAAGCCTTCTCGCCGCCGAGCGTGGATTTCCAGCGATACCTGCACCTCGCACCCGGTGAGACTGGTGAGATGCTGCAGAATCTCATCCACGATCTGGTCTGCCTGGTCAACCAGGCGCTGAGCATCCAGGCGTACGCTGCCATGATAGCGAGTTTGAAGCTGCTTGGGCGGCGGGACAATCGGCGGTTCGGGGCCGGGGCCGCCCCCGCCATCATCTATAACAGGAACGATTGGCGGCTTATTATCCTCCTCGAGTTGTTTTCTGGCGGCTTCCGGCTTCACCAGCACAGCGCTGTCGTTGAAATAGATCGTGTCACTGCTGCCAAACAGCAATCGCTCATAGCGCCCTGTGTGCTCATCATAGCGGTCGGCATAGCCAAACGGGGTATCCACCAGCTGACGCACGCCAGCCGCTACCGCGTCCACCAACACTTCCCGATCTAACAGGCGCGGCATATAGCAGTAACTGGCCAGGGTCTCCCACAAACGTTTGAGGCTCAGGTGGTTGTTGCCCTGCCACAGGTTGAAGTCGCGGAGAATCACGCTCAGTAGCGTCGGTGCCCAGGTGGTAATGACATCCTCGTCCTGCTGCATACGGCGGAAGGCCCGCGTATAGAAGCTGTCCTCGCCATTGATGCGGGTAGCTTGGAATTGTACCGGGCCGTTTGGATCCTGCTGTGTGGGGACGATCAACCAGCTGTAAGCCGACCGGACCCGCAACTGCACCGTAGCCTCTGCACGCTTGAGGTTGGACTCCACCTGCTTGAGCTGCTGAGCATCCAGATTGAGTCGCTCCTTTTCATTGTGGATGGACTGCCAGGCCAGAAACTCGCGCACGCTGGCCTTAAGCATCTCAGCGTCCTCTGCATCCGGGGCGATGAAGGCCAGCATATTGCGGTACAGGCGCGGTGCGTTGCCCCGCTTCTCGAAAATCTCCACAACCTCCTGCATTGCCGGTGTATTCACCGTGTTGCGTCTGTGCGGACAGTCCACCGGTAGTACCACGACACGCACCCGCTGCTCGTCGGCCACGTCCGCGGAATCGCCGGGAGCAACGTGCGCCGCAGTGAACTCGTGCGGCTGGCGACGCACCGCCCGCAAGCACTCGTGGATTGCCTGGATCACTTCCTCGTCCTGATAGTGTTGTGCCCGGTCGCGAGCCAGCCGATTGACCGTCGGGCGGGTGTCGTACCAGTAGCGGGTGCTGTCGTTGTAGAGGTACATCAGGCGATTGGTCAGGCGTTTGAGCGCATCCCCGAACACCGCCGGCGGTTCGCCAGGCTGGACAGTCGCCAGGCGGATCCGCACCTCCTCCAGCCCGCGTACCCGTTGCGCGGCAACCGACGGCGCGCTACCCACGAAGATCGCCCGCGCCACCCGCCGGCTGGCCCGGTATTTGCCCAGAGTAGGGACCTCGTTGTCCTGCATCAGTGGCCGCGAGTCGATGCCGTCCACGTCGGCGTCGACAATCGGCGTCCAGCCTTCCGGCAGGTACCGCAACAGCTCGGACTTGACCTCCGGCGCATAGAGCGGGATCGTGCCCGGCATGATCAGCAGCGACCGGTCATCATCCTGCCACAGGCGGTGGATGACGGCTGCCATCAGGCGTAGCACACCGCGCGTCCGCTGGAACTTCTCCAGCGTCGACCAGTCCTGGTACAGCCGCTCGAACAGTTCGGGGTGGATAGGGTAGGCCGCTTTCATCCGCGCCAGGTAGTCGCTATCCTGCGCCTCGGCGGGGAAGTCACCCTTGTGGCTGCGGTAGAGCTGCCCGAACTCACTCACGACCGCGTCCCGCGCTGCATAGCCTTCCGGCGGCAGGTCACTGAATAGCCGCCGGCGCACGATCTCAAAGCTTTCTGTGGCCGTGACCGGCGACCAGACCGACTCCATACGCCCGATCACCTTCTCCAGGTGATCCGCCGCCACGTGTCCGCTGGTGCCGCCCTTCTCGATATCGCTTTCCGGGATGGAGACCAGCAGCAGCGAATCATCGGAGCGACGCACCGCCTCGGTTAACTCCTGGACGAAAGTCATCAGGCTGTCAAACGTGCCGCAGGGCAGCCCATCCTTGCCGTAAACATTGCGGGCATAGGCCACAAACTCATCGATGATGATCAGGCACGGCCCGTAGTGGTTGAGCAGATCGCGCAGGGTGTTCGAGCCAGGGCTGACCCCGCGCTGATCGGCCAGCGCCACCTGCCGGTAAGCTTCCTCCCCGCCAAGCTGCCAGGCCAGCTCCCCCCATAGCGTACGGATCGTGACACCGCCGCGCGACCAGGGGTTAGTAGCGCTGAGCGCCGTGCCGACCAGCACCGCCCGGCGCGCCTCTGGCAGATCGATATCCTGGCCCAGTGCCTCGCGGATGCGTTCCCCGCCGGGGAAGTCGGCCAGCCGCCGGATCCCGCTACCGGCAATGTGATACAGGGCCAGCATGCTGTGCGTCTTGCCGCCCCCGAATGCCGTCTTGAGCTGCACAACCGGGTCCCCGCCCAGCGATGTCAGGCGGCGCAAACCGTTAGCCAGCAGCTTGAGCAGCCCTTCCGTCAGGTAAGTGCGGCGGAAGAACTCCAGCGGGTCCTGGTATTCCGGCTCGGCCCGACCTTCCAGCACCTGGGAGAGATCGGCCACAAACGTCGCCTGCAGATAGCGGCCAGTCGCCACGTCCGCATGGGGCATGATCACTTCCCGCCAGGGACGCAGGCCGGGCTTGGTCGTATCCTCTTTCTTGCCGTTCAGCGGGCCGGTATCCTTTTTGGCTTTCTCCTGGGCCTGCTCAAAGCGCAGACGCAGCAATTCAGTGGCAATCGCGTTGACCCGCTCCGCCGCCTCTGGCATACCCACGCTGCGCAACAGGCGCTCGGCGGTATCGGCCACGCGGTAGGCTTCATCATTGGTGAAGGCTTTCTGATGCGCCCAGTCATTGCGGGCGGCGATCAACTCGCTGACATAGGAGCGCTCGACATAGCCCAGCGTGCGCTCAAAGACTTCCTTCCACTGCCGCCACATCAGGTTCAGCCAGCCGTGCACATCGATCTCGCTCAGCAGCACAGCGTCGATGTTACTGGCGTCCAGCACGACAGTGCGCGGCAGTTCGTAGGCGGCGGTACGCAGAGTCTCGTCGATCTGCCGGATGTAGCCCTTGCCGCCATGAACCATCTTGTACTCACGCAGGACGACCGGCCCCAGCCCTTCCCGCAGGATTTCCAGCACACGCCCAACACGATCGCGGTTACTGACAGCCATATAGTTTATTCCCCCTCAAGAGTGATACCGAGTACGTTGCAGAGAGCGATGAAGTCTTTCCAGTCGTCCTTCTCGTCGACGAGTCGGGTCTGGCGAATGGTCCTGTTGGCAACGATGTTCTTGATCCGATACCCGTAGAGACGTTTGACGGTCTCGGCGTCGATTATCCCTTTGTCGACCAGCACGTAAATCCGTTCGAAAAGCCCCATGTAAGCGTCAATCGCAGCGGATTCCGCCGCAGACAGGGACAGGTCTTCCACCCCATACCATTTCCCGCCGGGCCGCAGGGCGATGTGCACATCCTGATGATGCCGGAACATGTCATCCAGCCGCAGCAGAAATTCACCGGAAGCGATACGCCGCGACAGGACAAGCTGCCAGACGCCGATAGCCACGCCGATGGCCGTCGCCAGAATACCAAGGGTCTCCACCGTCACCATTGCTGCTCCTTACAGATCGCCAAACAAATCCATCTGCACGCCGCCGGTGGTGCGTTGCTCGCGGAACCGCGCCGCCTGCTCCGCCACACCCGGCCACTGGATCACCAGCGCGTTGTAGTCCTGCGCCAGTTTCGCCCAGCCCTTGCGCTCGCAGATGTTGTACAGCCGGTAGGCCAGCTGGCGGGCATCCGCCGCCAGGTCGCTACCCATCTTGAGCAGCAGCGCCGCCGCGCCCTGCTCGCCATGTACATCCAGCTCCTGCAGCAGGTGGTGCGTCGCTTCCCAGACGGTGGGGCGTTTGTCGGCGGTCGGGTCCCAGCCGGGGTCCAGCTCGTGGGGTTCCTTCAGGCGCACCCTGCCGCCCCGCGCCTCCACGATTCCCGCCTGCACCAGGCCGTCCACGCTGGTGTTCTTGGCGCGGGCCAGCACATCCGCCTCGCCAAATTTGCCTTCCCCGAAGCCATGCTGTTCGAACCAGGCCACGGCGAAGCGTGTATCCGTATCCGCGCCGCCTTCCGCTTCTGCCAGGTAGGCGTCCAGTTCGGCGTTGATGATCTGCAGGGCGGCCCGGACGGTGAGCGGTTCACCGTTGGCTTCCAGGACGCGGCGGTAGCGGCTGTAGACGGCCATGCCGGGACCGATGGCCGCCTGGGCCAGGTCGACCGGGGCGATGTTGCCGGTCTGCAGCGCCTGCAGGGCAGGGGGCAGTTCGCGGCGCAGGGCGGCCAGGAACTCCCGGCGGGTGACGGTGGGCGCGTCTTCCGGGCGCGGGCGGCAGACCAGGACGATGGACGAGGCCAGAGCGTTGATACTTTTCTTGACCCCGGTAGGGCGTTCTGTTCGCATTGGCCATGTACCATTAACCAGATAACCCGCACCAATCAAGCCTTCGAGCATGGTCTCCCAACCAGTACTAGATGCTTCCTTCCCTACGACCTCCTGTTGCTTAAAGGCGTAATACACGGTTAAAGGATAATCCGGCAACATTACCTCGCGTATTATACGAAAGGCTCTTTGTAGACCCTGCTCAAAATGTCTCTCTGCAGTGGTAGCATCATTCCCAAATCGATATGGCGTTGCAACAAGCTCAGACACTTTTGGTGTCAGCAAAGTGGCAAAGATCTCAGGGTATACCTCCTGTATTCCTTGCCGCATCCATATATAGAAGAAATCGGACAGATCAGCATATCCGATGTTGTCGTAATATGGTGGATCGGTTGAGACCATAATCTGAGCAAGACCATTGGGGTGTGTGGCATCCCTGTTGACGGCAAAACCTTTCGTGATTGCAGGCAGCAGAGCTTCTAATACCTCGCCGATCCAATCCATATTGCCGAGCCAGTTTCCCGTTGACTCAGAGAACGGATTGGCTTCGGGATAATCCCAGTTCATTGGAATTGCCTGCCGTGCAAAGACCTGTTCGATCTTCTCACCTTGTGTATTCCAGACACAGATTGTTGCACTTCGGTTTGCGAACCGACTGACCGCAAACGCCAGATACACACTCACCGCCTCGGCGTAGGCCCGCGCGCCCGTACCGCCCTCGCGTAGCGGGACGCCGTCATCCGGCAACCCGGCGGCGATCGCGTCCTGGCGGATGACCTCGCGCGCCTCGCCTACCAGGTCGCTGAACGTCGTCAGCGCCACCAGCTGGCGCGGCGTGAAGAGGTCGGCGAACGTTGTCATGCCGTAGTTGGGCGTCTTGAAATCACGAGGATTGTGTGGCAAAGGATGATCAGGTCGCCACGTTGGTTGCGCCTGTTCCGCAATATGCACGTGATTCTCATCCGGCGCGTAGTAGTTGCGTCCCCGCTCACCTTCGGTGACGATCGCCATCAGTTGGGCGCCCATCCGCCCGGCCCTGCCTTCGGCGCGGATGTGCTTAAACGGCACGGGCGTCCCACAGACAATACACCTGGCGCCGCTGCGCTCCACCGTACCCTCCGGCGCCTTGCCGCCGCCCGACTTCACGGTGAAGGTCACGCGCCGGGCAATGCGGTCAATGATCGGCTCTACCCGGGTTTCTTTGCCCTTCTTCTTACTCAGGTCAAAGCTGCGCACCAGCGGCATTTGCGCACCACAGGCCGGGTTGGGGCACCGCACCGTCCGCGCCCACAGCCAGGCGATGACCGTCTCACCGTTCGGCCCCAGTGGATAAAGCGACCCGATGCGCTCCCAGGCCCGGTCGCGCATCCACTCGCCGTAGTAACGCACGTCGGCGGCCAGCCCCTGCGCGCCCTGCCAGCTCATGCCCTGCCTCATCCCGCCCCGATCGCGGGGATTCACCGGCGGCTTCCCGGCGAACAACGGCGGGATTTCGATCAGGGCCTTGTTGATCATCACGGCGACCGGGTTCAGGTCGCTGGCGTGGGCTTCCAGCCCCAGCCGCTGCGCCTCCAGCGGGATGCTGCCGCCCCCGGCGAAGGGGTCGAGCAGCGGCGGCGGGTTGCCCCCGGTGCTCAGCCGGATCAATTGGCGGGCAATTTCCAGCGTGCGTTCGTCGGTCGTGCTCTCCCACTGTACCAGCGTCTCGATGAAGTCAAAGAGCCGCATGCGGGGCGTATCCCTGTTGGCGGCGTTCTTGCCGCGCGGCAGCGCCCGGCAGGCGGCGATATATTCCGGCGGGGGCGGGGCCGCGCCTTCCGTCAGCTCGGGGTCGCCGGGGTCGTCCACCAGGGAGGCGAAGAGCACGGCGCGGGCGGCGGCCAGTGGGCGGCGCGCCCACCACAGGTGCAGGGTACTGGGGTGACCGTGGCGGATGCTCTTTTCGCGGGCGCTGGCCTCGTTGATGGCTTCCAGCGGCAGGGCGACTTCAATCAGCTTTTTGCGGGTGGGGTGGGGCATCAGTTTCTGTCTTCCTCCAGGTCAATCAAGAGGGTTTCAATCTGGGCCTCGAGCTGGGGGATGTTGATGTGCACCGTCTCCCAGATCACGGTCGGGTTCACGTCCCAGTAGCCGTGCACAATCCGGTTGCGCATGGCGATAATCACGTCCCATTCCACATCCGGGCGGCGGGCGCGGACACCCGGCGGCAGATGGTTGCTGGCCTCGCCGATGGCGATCAGGTTGTACAGCACCGATTCAACCAGCACAGGATTGGCGAAGAACTGGTCTTCCGTAAGCCCCCGCGTCCGCGCGATGATAGTCCGGGCGGCGTGCAGGATATCCCGCAGGTAGTCCTCAGGCGATCTCGGCATAGATCACCTCGCGGAGGATGTTGGCCCTGGCAGCAGGCCGGATCGAATCAGCGGTCACCACATCCACCTTGCGATCAAAGACCTTCTCCAGGTATACGCTGATCCGCAGCACATCAAACAGCGAATAACGCTGTACAGCCATCTCCACCAGCAGGTCGATATCGCTGTCCAGCCGGGCCTCGCCGCGTGCGTGGGAGCCAAAGAGGCCAATGCGTCGGACGCCCAGCCTGCGTAGCGGCTCCGCATGGGCGCGGATCGTGCTCAGGATGGCCTCAGCCGTCAGGCCGGAAGGCGAGTCAGCCAGGTCAGCGGCCAGGCGACGGCGCTCCTCCGGTGATAGTTGCAGCGCCAGGCGGTATACGTCTTCGTAACGGGTGCTCATCAGCGCGGCTCCTCACTCACCGCCAGCAGGTGATTCAAATTATAGCTAACACTGGTGACACTGAGGGGCGGCTCGCTGCGCTCGAAATCGCGGACATAGCGCACCTGCCGGGCGCGCCCATCCGCCCCGACTTCCACCAGCGCCAGGATGTACTTCTCCGGGTTGTTGAGCGAGAGCAGGATTTCATTGCGGGTCAGGGTTACTGTCTCGGCCCCGCTGCGGCGGCCTTTGACCTCGATGAAGCGCAGCGTGCCGTCCGGGCCGGGCGTGCGGCTCTCAATATCATAGGGCTGATGGGCGCTAACGTCTTCCGGGTGATTGCCCAGCGCGATCTCGGTCTCCATCACGGCCTGCATGGCGGCCTTCTCCGTGATCCGGGCGTCGAGCAGGTCCGGGCTTGCCGCCGTCAACAGCAGCCCGATCGGCACGATCAGCGCCGCGCCCACGATGACCGGCGGACGGGACATCAGTTGCCGTTGCAGGGCCAGTTCCTCCTTGCGCTGTTTCAGCCGCTCAATCAGTTCTTCTACCCGGCGACGGGCCAGGTCGATGTTCAGCTGGTCGATGCGCTTACCGGCCCGTTGCTGGCGACGCAGCGCTACCGCCCGCCGGTCCCAGTAGTGGATCTCTCTGGAGAGCCGGTCCTGGACGGCGGCCAGCGTCCTGTCAACGAGCGTCTCGTGGCGCTCGCGCAGGGCCTGCATATGGCGCGGCACCAGTTCAGTGATGGCGTAGGCCCGCACCCGCTCTTCCAGTTGCTCGCCGTCCAGCCATTCGGCTTCCAGCACGGGCTGCAGACGCGCTCTTTCCTCCTCCGTCGGGGGGCGGTAGTTCAGGTAGGGCGCATAACCCGCCTGGCGCAGGTTTCCCGCGCTGTCGATCTCCACAAAGTGCACTTCTCTGGAGAAAGGCGGATGGTTATGGCGGGCGCTGAGGCCGTCCTGCACGTCCTGTTCCAGGTAGAAGAGGACGCGCGGCTGGTCGCCGGGGTCGGTGTCATCGACCAGGATCGTACCCTGCCTGAGCACGCTGCGGTTGCGCTCCAGGATCAGGTCGATCACCGTATCCAGCAGCGGGTGGCCGGGGCAGAGGAAGTCAGCATAAGGCTGGCCGGGGACGTTGATCAGGTGCTTGTCGAAGCAAACCCGTTCGTACTTATCCAGCACAGGGATGGGCGTTTGCAGCGCCCTGGCATGGTTGCGGATCAGCGCCGGGACATAGGTGATCTGGTAACGGCCTGGCTCGCGGTCGCGAATCGTCCCGCCCAGCCGCTGGAACGCTTCCATGAAGAAGGAGCGGATGTAGTGGGGTTGCAGGCGGCGGGCTGCTGCGCGCTCCATCTCGCCTCGAATGCGCAGGATATCGGAGGTGTCGAGTGTATGCACCGCCAGCGAGTGCTGCTCCAGCAGCGCCCGTACCCGGTCCTGGTCAACCGCGCCATCGATGATGCGGTTGAGCCGTTCGCGGACTTCCGGTCGGTCGCCATCAATGATGGCCTCGATCAGCAGCTTGCGCAGCGGTGTACCCTCGAACAGGCGGCCCAGCACGTCAAAGACCTGGCCGTTGAGCGCCCCGCGCTCGGCCTGCAACTTTTCCAGCAGGCGGTGGTAAACGTGGCCCTCGCGCGTTTCCCCGGCGACCAGGTTCCACAGGTGGCAGACTTCGGTCTGGCCGATGCGGTGAATACGCCCGAAGCGCTGCTCCAGACGATTGGGATTCCACGGCAGATCGTAATTGACCATCAGGTGTGCCCGCTGCAGGTTGATGCCTTCGCCAGCGGCATCGGTCGCCAGCAAGACATAGACCTCCGGATGGTTGAGGAAGATTTCCTGGATGGCCCGACGCTCCTCCCGGCGCAGGCCGCCGTGGATGGTCACCACGGCATTCTCCTGGCCGAATAATGTACTCAGACGCCCATGAAGGTAGTGAAGCGTATCGCGATGCTCGGTGAAGATGACCAGTTTACGGCGCTGGCCGTCCGGGCCGATCATGTAGGGATTATCCTGAAGCAGTCGGGAGAGTTCTTCCCACTTGCGGTCTTTGCGGCTACACCACAGGTCATGGGCCAGGCGCTCCAGACGCTTGAGGGTGGCGACTTCTGCCTCCAGCTCAGCAATCGTCCGGGCAGCTGTGGCGCTGTCAAAGAACTGTTCCTCCAGCTCAGCCAGCTCCTGTTCGTCGGCATCTTCCAGCGCCTCCCAGTCCTCATCATCGCGGACAGGCAACCCCAGATCGTCCGCGAAGGCCTGGTCGCTGTGCTGGTATGCCTCCCGGATACGCTTCTCCAGCCGTTTACGCCGCCGCTCCAGCGAGCGGTAGATCGCCTCCGGCGAGGAAGCCAGTCGACGTTGCAGGATCGTCAGGGCGAAGCCAACCGTCCCCCGACGGCTGCCGCTTTCCAGGGTACTAGCCCGGTTGAACTCCTCGCGTACGTAGGCGGTAACGGCCTCGTACAACTCGCCTTCCTCCGGTGACAGCGGGTAGTCTACGGTGTAAGCTCGCCGCTCCGGGAAAAGGGGGCGGCCATCAAATCTGACCAGCTTCTCCTTGACCATACGGCGCATCAGGTCGGAGACGTCGATCTTGACATTGACGCCTTCACGGAAGCGCCCCTCAAAACGGTCCTGATCCAGCAGGGCCATGAATAGCTGGAAGTCTTCTTCCTTGCCGTTATGGGGCGTGGCCGTCATGAGCAGAAAATGACGGGTGATGGTGCTCAGCAGGCGACCCAGTTTGTAGCGTTTGGTCTCCTTGCGGTCGTTGCCAAAGTAGGTTGCGGACATCTTGTGCGCTTCGTCGCACACCACGATATCCCAGTCGGTCACCCTCAGCTTCGCCTGAAGCGCTTCGTTCCGGCTGACCTGATCCAGGCGGATAATCAGCAGATCATGCTCATTGAAGGGGTTGCCCGTCCTTGAGCTGTCGATCATGTCGCGGGTCAGGATTTCGAAGGGTAGCTGGAATTTGAACCACAGCTCATCCTGCCACTGGATGGCCAGGCTGCCCGGCACACAGATCAGGCAGCGGCGTACATCCCCCCGCGCGAACAACTCCTTGAGCAACAGGCCGGCCATGATGGTCTTGCCTGCGCCAGGGTCATCCGCCAGCAAATAACGTAACGGATGCCGCGGGAGCATCTCCCCATACACAGCGGTAATCTGGTGGGGCAGCGGCTCGATAAGCGAAGTATGCACCGCCAGGCGGGGGTCGAACAGGTGCGCCAGGCGAATACGGTACGCTTCAGAAACCAGGCGGAATGCCGCCGGATCGCCTGTGAAGGCCCATCCCCTGCCGGGCTGGACGATACGCAGATCTGTCTCATTGTGGCGGAAAAGCAACTGGGCCTCGGGCTTTCCGTCCGGTAGTTTGTAGACCACCTCGACCGCATTTTCGCCGCGACGCTCAACGCTCACAATCGACACGATCTGTCCGGGGACAATCCCTTCCACCTGCATGCCGGGTTTTAACTGCTCAAGTGAGGCCATGGCCTAATCTCTTCCAGCATAGTGTGTTCCGCGGAAAATCCGGGATATCCGGCAGGTAAACCGTTTACCCGGTAATCTGCACGGGTTGATCAACAGTTGGCTGTTTGTTGCCCGGGTGCCTGCAAATAGGATGAAGCGAATAGCGACCCAGCCTAGCACCGCCTGAGCCGTTGGGTTGTGACAGACCGGGGGTACATGCCTAAGGCTGCTGGTATAGAAATCATTGTGACTCCTGGCCGGGCACAAATACGCTCAGGCCCTCCAGACGGGCGAAATGCTTACGGTCAAAAGTCGCTACATGGTGTAGATCATGGGCCAGCATCCAGGCGGCGTTATAGGCGTCAATGAAGTCGATGTTCTTTTCTTCAAACCACAGCGCCGCCTGAACAAGGATGTCAGCTTCGTCTACCGCCAGGCCGGGCGTGTTGAGGATAGCCAGAACATGATCGCGGACCTGGCCACGGGGCAACCGGTAGAACGACTCCAGCGTCCAGACGATCTCGGCCACAACCAGGCTGCTGGTCACCAGTTGCAGTTCACCTGCTGCCGCGCGGTGCAGCAGCATTTCCACGGCGTCCGCCTGGGCAGGGACATCATTGGTCAGATAGCGCAGAAACAGGTTGGTATCGACGAAGATCGTCTCACCCCTCATCGGCGGCCCTTTCTGCCCGGCTCCGGAGCACCCGTTGGCGGATAGCATCGAAATCCTGCGCCCCAGTAACCGGGATGCTGCCGCGCAACTCCAGGAGTGTCTTGCCCAACAGGTGCATCACGATGCGGTCACCTTCCAGCGACACTGCAATGCGGTCACCATCCTGAATGCCCGCCCGCTTTCGAATAGCCCTGGGCAGTGTTATCTGCCCCCGCTTGCCGACAGTTACCGTGATCATCCGCAATCGCTCCATGCTTCAGCAGCAGCATCGTTTTTCTGTAAAACAGATTGTAGGTGGGAAAACATCCTGTGTCCAGCTACTGCGCTTGCAATGTTGAGACTTTTCAAGACATTTCATCAGGGCCTGAAGCAACGCTATTCTTCGTCTCCGATTGGTGGGTCTTGGCACACTCTTTCGTTAGAGAAGCCTTCTGGCTCTATATCTTCTGACTCACCCCCTAAAACTCCTCCGCAGCGCGCTCCAGGGCGGCGGCTTTCTCCTCCTCGCTGGGCTGGGTGTAGATGGCCGTCGAGGCGATGTGGGCGTGCCCCAGGATGGCCTGCACCTCGGTCAGCGGCGAGCCACCCGCCAGCAGCATCCGGGCCAGCGTGTGGCGCAGCAGATGCGGCGAGACCTCCCGCGGGTCCAGACCCGCCTTGCGGGCGTACTTGTCCAGCACATGGCGCACTGTGTCGGTGTCCAGCGCCGTCCCCCGCGTCGACAGAAACAGGTGGTCATCCCCCGTGTCCGGTCGCACCTCCAGGTAGGCCTCCAGGGCGGCCCGGGTGATATGGGGCAGGGGGATGGTGTTGGAGCGCTTGCCCTTGCCGTACAGCACGCGCAGGGTGGCTTTCTGCCGCTTCTCTGTCCAGCGGATGTCCTCCAGCCGCAGGGCCACCAGCGAGCCGACCCGGATGCCGGTGTCGGCCAGCACCCGCAGGATGGCGTAGTTGCGCCGGGCCAGCCGGTGGGGGTCCCGCCGCGCCTCGCGCAGCAGCGCCCGCACCACTGACGGGTCCAGGCTGCGCGGCCCGCTCGGCGGCACCGGCGGGATCTTCACTCCTCTGGTCGGCAGTTCCTTGATGTAGCCCTGCTCGGCGGCCCAGCGGCAGAAGCGCTGCAGGGTGGCCAGCCGCCGGCGGACGGTGGCCGGCTTCAGCCGCAGCCGCTCGACCAGGGCGGCCTTGTAGAGCACCACCGTGATCGGGGTCAGGTCATCCAGCCGGGGCGGCTGGCCGTGGCGGGAGGCAAACCAGCGGCTGAAGTGGCTCAGGTCGTTCGAGTAGGTGCGCCGGGTGTGCGGGGAGACATCGCCCAGCCAGGCGAAAAAGGCGTCCAGATGCTGTTCCATCGATATATCCCGCATAAAAAAGGCGGCCGCTGGGGCCGGCCAGCCGGGCGGCCACGCGAAGGGGCTAGGGGAAGGATAGCACAAGATGCGGGATACTGACAAGTATCCCGCATGTTTGGAGAATAGCGCTAGACGGCCAAAGGACACCCGCTGACATCCTGAAGCCGGACGCATGGCAGACAGCTGCCGGCCGGCCAGGGCAGTGACCACACATTTGCATCACCAGCACTCACCGCCGGTAGTGTTTCGCAAAGCACAAGGATAGGATGCGAGTGACCAGAACTGTATTCTAAACCATCTCTCCGAACAAGAGGTATAGAACGCTACAAAAAGAGAAGCTACCATGACCGCCGAAGACAAACTGGCATGCCAATGGTTGAGTGTGTTGGAATTGGCCGAGCAGCTGGTGAACGTGCGCGAAGCGTGCCGCCAGCGTAGAGGCTCGCGAGCGCAGTTCTACGAGTACAAGCGGCGCTTTCAGACGCATGGTATCGAGGGTCTCAAAGGCCTGCCGCCCATCCACAAGACTTATCCGCAAACAACGTCCCCCTAGGTCGTCGAGCGGACCCTGGAACTCAGCCTAGCCAATCCGGCGCGGGGCTGCAACTGGCTCTACCGGCTGTAACTGGAGGGGGCGAGTGTCAGTGCGCTGACGATCCAAGAACTATTGAACAAGCATAACCTAACCTGGGGCAATCCCTACGCGTGGTTGCTCGAACTGGAACGGCGCGCCTGCCAGCACGATTTGGCGCTGATCTTCTGACAGCCCCAACCCGGCTGTTCATACGACAAGGCCAGGATTTGTTTCACCACTTCCGGCAACGTCGTTTGAGGGTAGGTCTTGTGGATCGGCGGCAGGTGCGCAGGCCGTTCAGGCCATACTGCTCAAAGCGCTTCTTGTACTCATAGAACTGGCTGCGGCTGATGCCCAGCTTGCGGCAGGCTTCACTCACATTCCTCAGTGTCTCGGCAAAGGTCAACATCTTCAGCCGGTTCTCGGCCAGCTTGCGTTCACTGGTGGTTTTCATGCCATACTCTCCTTCGCTTCTGATTATGCCTCACTTTATCCGCGAAGAAGATTCACTGTACAGACCGCATCCGGGGTCCCCTGGCGTTACACATGTACTTGCTTGTCACGTTGACGTTTGGCCCGTTGGCGGCAGACGTTCGAGCAGTACACGCGCCGCCGCCCACCTAAGGGTGATGGTTCTGGCACTACGGTTCCACACA
This sequence comes from Chloroflexota bacterium, assembly GCA_019873685.1. GTDB lineage: Bacteria > Chloroflexota > Anaerolineae > Aggregatilineales > Ch27 > Ch27. The sequence goes on along the minus strand of JAIOAT010000028.1, from coordinate 29,874 downwards.
CTACACAATGCCGCTCCCGATGGCGGCGCTCACTTTTGGGAGTATGCCGTTCCCGTTACGCCTATTGAGGTCAGCAGGCATAATCGCCCGCATAGGTGTTTCCTCATCAGGTTCTGGCCGTTCGTACCACAAATCCGCTTGCATTTCCCGCCGAACGACCGTTCGCCAGTCATCGACGGTCATTTCACCTAATGCCTCCTTGCGGCGCGAGTTGGCCTTCAACAAGGTGTCCCGCAGCGCATTCGCGTATGCCTCGGGTGTTGTTCGGAGTCGGCGGTCGCGGCTTGCCAAGCCGCGAGTGTCACCTGGAATGCGCGCTCATCAGCGTGTCGCTGCTCGATCGTCTCAAGCACTTGTTCCTTTTTTAGCACATAGGCTGTGCTGAGAACCAGCTGTGGGGGAGCTACTGCCTCAAGCCAAGTGAAGGGACTTTGGGTATGTCCCGGAAACGCGATCTGGATGTTCCCTGTTAAAGCCAAAATCGTGGAAACCGCCATCGAAGCGTACAGGAGTCTGCGGGATGACCGGGATGTGCCCAACGTGGCCAGCGCCAGCGAGAACACTACCTGGCCGACTCCGGCGGATAGTACCGTAGCAAAGCCTACTGCAGTCATAGCTACACTGCTGGATACAGCCTGACCTAAGGTTTGCGAGCCAATCACGTAGAGACGAATAGCCGAAGGTGTGAACGCAGCCAGCAGCAGTACAATGCACAGAACGCTGATGAGTCGGGTGACAGTCGGAGGATATTTGTTGATGGAGTGATGGGCGAATTGTTCGCGCACAGGTCGCGGGCCGCTGGATCGCACAACGGCTTGGCGAGCAGCCTGACGTGCCGCTTGCCGTTGTTCTTGGGTAAGTGGGCGAATTGAGAGTATCATTTGCCAGTCTCCATGCATTGCTTAGGCCGACTGGCAAAGAGGTAGACTCTACGCGGCTATGCGTCGGGGTGAAATTCGGAGAAATGGCTTGAATCTTCCCGTAACAATCACGCAACCAACGAGCAGTCGACGCCCGTCGCTCCCGCACTGGCTACGAAACCAGTGCGAGCTTCTGTTTTTTCCTCAAAATCACACCTACACCTCCACTTTTCATAGCTTCCGCCAAAGCAATGTGGTCGAACCCGCAACCCGTTTGGGCGAACGGTCGATGATCAAGAAAAGATAAAAAAGCGGTCAAGACAGAAGCGTCTGCCTTTGCAGCTTTGGCGACCTGACCTCACCCCCCATTAACCGTAAATGCCGCCCAGTAGAAGGGGTGCGCATAGGGCTTTTCGGTCGGGTGTGCCCGCTGCATGATCTCCACGAAGGCGCTGGCCGCTTCAGGCTGGCTCATGCGTGGCACGAGATAAGACTGGTAGTAGTCGCCGATTTCCTGAGCCGTCGCATTCCGCAGCCAGAACTGTGCCTCGCGCAGTGCCTGCGCCGGTTCCATCGGATGAGCTTCGTCGCGCAGGTTGTGGTACATGCGCTCCATGAGCAGCGCCGTGCTGCGATCCTCAACCGTCCACAGGCTGCTGATCACCGCCTGCGCGCCCGCCTGCATGAAACCCGCCGGAAGCCCGACGAACTCATCGGGCACATTGGCGATGTCCACGATGCCTGTCTCGCACGCGGAGAGCACCACCAGCCGCGCCGCATCCAGCTTCAGGTGAGCCATAATCTCCGGCAGAGGTAGAGCTTCGTCATCGCCCAGGACCAGCGCCGACGCAAACGCATCGCCGCCCCAACCGAAGCCGCCATGACACGACAGGTGAACGTACGCTTTGCCTACCACCCCTGCCTTGACCGCCTCGACCGATGCCGCCCGATCCAGCAGCGGCGTGACGCCGAACAGCGCTGCGATACCTTCCGCTTCGGCGCGTGTGTTAGGTAAGCTGTTCATGCGTGTGTACTGGCTCACGCCGGCAATGAGCGCGCCCGCACCCGGCACGGATTTGTGCCTGGCACGCGCCAGTGTGGCCATGGATGGTGCGTAGGTGATCTCGTAGCCGTCCATGAAGTAGTGCCGCGCCCCATCGACCTCGCGCCACGCAGCATGAAGCGGCAGCAGGATGGTATCGCCCTGCGGCATAACCAGCACGCGACGCACACCCAACGCCTGCAACCGCTCGTGGACCGCCCCAACGAACGCATCCCACAGGCGGCGCGTCACGTCTTCGATGCCGTCGAACAGCGCCTGCGCGCCTGCCCCGCCGAAACGATAGTCGATGTAATAGCGCAGCCAGCCCGGACCATCATCAGACGCACGCGTGATCGCAACCAGATCAGCCAGTGTGAAGTCATCCAGCCGGATCACGTGCTCCGCCGTGACTTCCTGCACACCGCCCGGCACAACAAACACCGCGCTGCCCTGCGACGTGAACAACGGCGCGACCAGCGCCCCATCCGCCGGAATCAGCGCCAGCAGGTCATCCAGTGGCAAGCCTTCCGGCATGAAGTCGGGGTATTTGGCGCGCAGCTCATCGATCAGGCTGCGCAGCGCGGCGCGCACCGCACCCAGATCGGCGCTAATGGCCAGATGATCGCGGCGGACGGGGGCATCAGCGGGCAGGCGCGCTTCGTATTCCAGCGACCTGATCGTATCACGCAGGGCCTGCAGCCGTGACCGCTCATCATCGTTCAGCTGTACCAGGTTGGCATCGCCCAGCGACTGCGCTTCCGCTAGCAGCCGCGCCTTACCCGCTTCGAGCCGGGTGAGCGCCTCACCGTTGTTACCCAGGCGCAGCGCGCAGTACGCCACACGAACATATAACTGCCCGGTTTCTTTGAGCGCATCCAGCCGCCCGGCATCGCTGTACGCAGCCACGAAGATATCCGCGCCAACGGCGATGGCACCTTGCCCGGTTTGATAGGCTTCACGCCAACGCCCTTCGTCGAAGTATAACTGCACAAGATTCTTGAGCGTGCTGCGGTGTTCAATGGGAAACGCCTGGCGCGTCATGACGGTCAGCGCCTGCTCGTAGGCGGCGATAGCCTGCTCAATATTGGCGGCTTTGTCCCCCCGGATGCGGTTTCTGTAGGCGTTCCCCAGGTTATTCATCGTTTGCGCCCATTCGACGGGCATGGCGTCCTGCGTCCTGACGGTCAGCGCCTGCTCGTAGGCGGCGATGGCCTGCTCGATATTGGCGGCTTTGTCCCCCCGGATGCGGTTTCTGTAGGCGGTCCCCAGGTTATTCATCGTTTCCGCCCATTCGACGGGCATGGCGTCCTGCGTCATGACGGTCAGCGCCTGCTCGTAGGCGGCGATGGCCTGCTCGATATTGGCGGCTTTGTCCCCCCGGATGCGTTCAGAGTAGGCGGTCCCCAGGTTCATCATGGTGATCGCCCATTCGACAGGCCTGGCGTCCTGCGTCATGACGGTCAGCGCCTGCTCGTAGGCGGCGATGGCCTGCTCGATGTTCGCGGCTTTGTCCCCCCGGATGCGGTTTTTGTAGGCGTTCCCCAGGTTATTCATCGTTTGCGCCCATTCGACGGGCATGGCGTCCTGCGTCCTGACGGTCAGCGCCTGCTCGTAGGCGGCGATGGCCTGCTCGATATTGG
>JAIOAT010000028.1:0-26259 GCA_019873685.1 Chloroflexota bacterium | reverse complement strand
CATGGCGTCCTGCGTCATGACGGTCAGCGCCTGCTCGTAGGCGGCGATGGCCTGCTCGATATTGGCGGCTTTGTCCCCCCGGATGCGTTCAGAGTAGGCGGTCCCCAGGTTCATCATGGTAGTCGCCCATTCGACGGGCATGGCGTCCTGCGTCATGACGGTCAGCGCCTGCTCGTAGGCGGCGATGGCCTGCTCGATGTTCGCGGCTCGATTTCCCAAGGGATTTTGAGCCAGGCTATTGGCCAGTTCGATCTGTAATACCGCCCATAGCTGTTCGTTGCCCGCCTTGGGCAGCATGGCGAGCGCCTGTCGGCACAGTTCCACGCGGTGCAGCATGTCGCGCACATCACGGGGTGGCTGGCTCAGCTCTCGCAAAATGGATTGCAGATCGCCGGGTAGGCCGACGGCCGGCTGCTGCCGGTTTTGCTGTGCCATCTGTTGCAGCTTCTGCCGGGCTTGCTCGAAGTCGTCGAGCGCTTCAGCCGCCAAGGCGCGGGGCATAGCAGGCAAACCGTCTTGCAGCCACGCGTCCTGCCAGGCCGCACCAAGATTCTGTTGTAGCTGCTGTACCAAACCCATTGCCTGCTGCCGGTCTTGTTCCTGCGTGGTTTGCCTTGCCGGCAAGAAGAACAGCGGTGGCATATGGTTCGGCTGGAAGATAAGCAGCGGTGCATCCACTTCGCCCAGCTCGTCGCCCGTGTAGGGACTGGTAACGGTGTACAGCGTGCCCGCTTTCACCTTCTCGATCAGGTCCGGGCGTTCGTCGCGGTCAATGATCAGCCAGACCTCGAACTCGAAGGGTTGGTTGGTCTGCGAGCAGGTAAGCGGTACTTTTTGTGCAAATGAGTTCGACATGGCTAATCCTTAATCGTGTAGTTTTCGATAATCCGGTATGTACTGTCGCCGGTTTGCTCGATGCTCTTGATCTGGGCCAATTTGACCAGTGAGTGGCGCACCTGTGCTTCCTTCAACGGCTCCAGGCCATATTTTTCGCGCTCGGCGTTGGTAGCGTTCATGATCTCGGTTTTAGTGGGTTTCAGCTTGCCGGAATGGATCATGCCCCAGAAGACACTGGCTTCCTGCTCAGAGAGATCGATCTTCATTGTGTCGTGGAGGGCATGGATGGTCAGCAGCACGCCGGCAGCGATCAGCAAGGGATGCGGCTTGTCCAGGATGTCGAAACCGGTCGTTACAAACCCGGCGGCAATCTTTGAAAAGTCGCCCAGGTCAAGGCGCATATTCTTGAACTTCACGCTCTTCGCGCCGCCAACACCGCCTTCCGTCATCGTTATCGAGCGGTTAGCGTCCTCCCCCGGTGCAGGGATGGTTGCCGGATCAACCTCCCACTCCAGGTGAGCGTAGGCTGCCGCACTCAAACCGTCGGTGGTCGTCGGGTCAAAGCCCAGCGCCTGGGCGATAACTTGCATTTGGGCAGCGATGTTCCGGCTGATAACTTCTTGTACTTTGATTTCTGCGGCGAGGCGTTGGCGAGCGGACTCATATTGCGCAAGCAGTCCAACAAGCTGTGTTGAAACGAGGTATTCGTTGGGCTTGGTCTCCAAAGCAGCAATGTACGCATCGACTTGATCTTGGATTTCGTTCCAGGCCGTTTCACCCACCAGGTCAGGCAATACAGCGTAGAGTCGCTTGACTGCTGCGAGAACAAAATGCGGGGCATTGGGATTAGTACTCATGGCTTATCTTCTACTCGAGAGAAAAAAGATTAAGACCTATTCTATTGGAGTTTTCTAACCTAAACAACTTACACCTGGAGGCTTTCAGCTGTACAGTTAACCTTCTTCAAGGGCAGCCTGACTGAAACATTCGACCGTCTGGACGGGACATGCGCCCATGTTGCGGTAGCCAAAGCCAAGATGGGGGCGTTCAGTGTTGTAGTGGATAAGCCACTCCTCAAAGTCCTTTTGGAACTCATCAATGGTGGTGGAGAGCTTGCGTTTCAAGGCGACGGCGAAGAACTCCTCTTTGACCGTGCGGGTGAAACGCTCCACGAAGCCGTTAGTCTGTAGTGAAGCGATGGGTGCGCGCCGATGCCTGATGTCATTGAGCGTCAGATAGACTTCGTCCTGTGAGCCGCCCGGCCTAGAAGGTGCCGGCATACAATAACTTACCGGGGCGACTACTCTCCATATGACGTTTGCGGAAACACGGATTGGCTTCCTCTAGCTGGGCTACCTGTTCAGCCCCGCGCCGGATACTCCGGGTCAACGCCAAAACGCTCAATCGTTGGCGAGCTAGTTTCCCTTCGGCAGTAATGGATTTCTCTCCTTCCTGCTGCTATTGCCCATCCGCTCTGTTCAGAGAGAAACCTAATTGTACAGCTGGCTATCACAAGTGCCCCATCTGCCTGCGCCTGTCTACAGAACTATTCCAAAATGTCCTCAGCAAAGGGATTCCGTGCTCGATGATAGGCCTACATGTACTAGAATGAATATAAATATCAAGCAGCTTCTCAGGGGTAGCGGCAATGAAGGAGATGCTCTCCAATATAATAATCGCAGCGCTCAAACACCTGTTTACATGGATACGCCGTCACAAAACAGGAAAACACAGACGTACTCCGACTGAGCCATTACGCAAGCCTACAAGACCCTCTAATGAATGCTCTGAACAAATACAGGAGCCATTCACGAACGAAGCCGCCGTGCTAGCAGGCAACCAGAATTTGCCATCCCACGCCCAGCCAGATGTGCGGGCGTTAATAATCGACCTCCCCGAGGGGGTGGACGACAGCCCGTCCATCTTACGCGAAGCTGTTCCCGACACCCCCCTTGCACTTGAAAACAGGACCGCACAGGTTCCGGTAACCATACCAACGTCAACAGATACAGAACCCGTGGAAGCTGATAGAAGAATCATGACGCCAGATGACGAGACTCATCCCCCATCCTCTGACAAGGCGCACCACAAGAATCTCAGATCACCAGCAGATACAGCAAGCGGTCACTACACCAAAACAACAGACTCAAAAGACAATAACGAGATACGCGCTGCTGGCCAGGCATTGAGCAAGGTGGACAAAGCCTCATATCCTCGATCATCTGGTCTACATCAGCCCCAACCTATTCAGAAATTCGATTTCAGTCAGCATCCGCAAATTGCGCCGGAAGAGTTGAATAAATTTCTCCACAAAGCAGAAACCGGTGAGCTAGACACAATGACGGGGCTCACTGCACGGCGACTGGATGCTCTACTAATGCAGGCTCTGAAAAACATTGATTTGATTGGCGAACTACCCATCAGTGAAGCGGCATTTGGACAAATAAGTGACGTGATACGTTGTAATTTCGTCATCAACCATAGCTTAAACATCTCTAAAGTGTGGCCAGCGTTGTTCGTAACCTCAATGGTTTTCTGTGCGCGTTATTCTCGAGACGAAACTCGCAACTTCTGGATGCCTTATGCACAACTGGTATGGGGACTTCCACAGGCTGAAATTAATTTTCAAAATCAGTGTCGTGAACACTTTGAGACTTGCCGTATGTTTCTGGAACAGCAGTATGGTTTTACTTTCCCGCTTATTCCCGGTCGAGAAGGAAGTGTGGTACGCCCAGTAGTCTACCATGCAATGATTCCGTTCTACCTGCAAGATGATTTCGCAAAATGGCTGGCAGGAAATCTTGAGGCACTATGTGAATACGATTTAGAACATCTGCCGGCCATTCTACGTGACGATCCGAATACAAATCGGTTGCCACCGTCATTACGCCGTTTTATTCAGGGAGAAGAAACGCAGGAGGCTGCTGCAGCTCTCATCATCCACATGGCTGATGCTGCGAAACTATATCTGGAGGGTGAAGACAACGTAGCAGACTTTTTGTTCAACCCTATTCAACGTGCTTTATGGAATGAGATTGAAAAAGCTCTCGCTGAAAAGGTCGAAAGAGAACATATTCCGCGAGCTCGCCAGCCAAAACTTACATGGGTATGGTCTCCCCAAAGTGCAGCGCTGCAATTACGCATCACCAATATTCTAATTGGACCAGGCCGTAACCGTCCCGATATCTGTATATGGACCAAAACTGCTACTGCCAGCTTGTCGCACAGTGAAGTACATCAAGTGCTATATCCCCTCAGGAATTACGACGGGAGATGGCTGATCGATAAGGTTATTTTGCCTATACCCAATGAGCAAGCCAGCGGCCACATCTATGTCCTATCTGAGGAACATGACGATGAGTCCCCCGACGTGCTTTATTCAACTGACGTTCCGCCCCTGCCAGAGGAACCCGTATTGTTCTTTCAATTAGATCGGCAAGATCTAGGGATTCTCCAAAGTAATAGTGACCGAATCGTTGATGGTGAGTGGCTAATCAGCATGGCTGAAGGAGTTGAGATAATTGCAGATGATCGTCGGCTTGAGCCCATTGAGTCGTGTAATGTGCCTAGCATCCTCCGCCAGTATTGTCAACACAGTAAGGCGGGATTGTACCGGGTTCAGCGTCCGCTGGTTGTCAAACTGGGCACTCAGGAAATACTGCACCTTGACAAGGGACAGGTCGAGATCGGGCTCCCCGTGCTTAAGGGCTCACTTGTTTCGGGCCTCTCATCGCGTATTCCACCAGTATTTACTGCCCAGCCAATTACACTTGAAATCCCATTCTTAAGAATCGAGCGTCTAGACCAAATAAGGCTCTCCATTAGTGGCTCATACCACTCCCAGAAGGTTCACACTTTGGCAGAGTTGCAGGCGTGTGGAGTCATGGCAAGGCTCCCTGGTGGCGGTTTTACAGTGACTCTGGATAGCCTATTCCCTAACGAGGCTGGTCGTTACTCGGTTAATCTACGACATGGCTTGAAACCCTTTTTAGAAGAGCCGTTGCAGTTCGTTTACCTGCCTGGAATTACGCTCGATCCTCCCAACCCCGATTGTCATTATCTGCCGCCGAGCCCTCCCCAGCTACGCATAACAGGTGTAACTGCAGGGCAAATTGATGTTGAGCGCGGTTCTGTTCAACAAGACAAGAGCAACGACAAAGACTTGGTGATAACGTGGCACGACCTCAGAGAACCTGAATGTGTTCTATACCTAGACATCAATCGCCAATCGATTGTCCTAGCCTGGCCAATTAAGCGCACTTATGCCTGGGTTGATGGCATTGCTGCTGACGAAACATTACGTCCAAAACAGCAAGAGCAAGCACAGATTCACGTACGAGGAGAAGCGAATCAACGCCTTGAATGGCGCATTGCTGATACTTATCAACGCGAATTCTGGTTGAACTCACAGGGACAGTGGGACCAGGTGTTAGGGCGAGATCAGCTCATCGACATGATCAAACAAAGCCCTCGGACCCATGTACCTGTCAATATTGCAGCTCAGGGCTTTGAGTGGAAGCTGTTTGAGTATGTACGCAAACCTGACCTGCAGCTTCAGCATGTAAGCTATGATGTCAACCAGAAGCGATTGTCACTCAAATGTCAGGTGGGGCACGTTCGTGAAGGCAACTTCAGGATTCAGTTACTTGATCCCCATGCCCCAATTGAAGAGCCATTGGTTATCTCCGAATTTCAGTTGCTCGAAAACGCACTTTCCTTTGATTGTGATCTCCCCCCACGAAGTTATCGCATCGTGATCCTGAGTAGCGGAGAACCGGTGGATATAGATCCGGCGGTCGCTAACTTGGAGGTTATGGCACCTGGTAAGCCAACAGAGATTAGATTTGAAACTAACGATCTGTTCAATCTTCTTGTTTTGCCTGGAGCCAGGTATCAGTCATTGTCGGCGCATACAGGCATAGACCCTTCCTACAAAGCCCTTATTCACCGACTCGCCGAAGTTAATTGCCCAGATGAGTGGATCGAGAAGAACGGATTATTACCAGCGTGGGCCGTCTTGAGTCAACCAGTAGAACTAGTCACCCGCGAGCACCATGTACGCCTCCACGTTTATCCTGAGCTTGCATCGCACAAAGGACGCGCAGGCATAGGGTTTACAGCTCTTAAACTTTCTCCCGACAATGACGTTCGGGCTTATGTTACTTGGGAACCTTTGTCTGCCACCGATTATTATTCCGCCCTCAAAATTGGAATCCCTGAACATGAGGTTTCAGGACCATTCTCACATTTGAATGAATTGGATCTGTGGCCCGCATATCAATGTGCGCTATGTGGAAGAATCGTGGGCAGTCGTTCCGGGTCCTACCTCAAACTTAGCCCCAGTATTTTGGCAGCACATCTCCATGGCCGGGGCTACCACGATCCGAAAGATCGTTTCCGAGACATTGTGTATGACTACTGCTTGCATGTATCAGTCCTGCCCCTGAATCGGACGCTTACTTATACGTTTCTGCCCAAACAGGCTGTCGAGTGGTTCTCGTCAGACTCTCAGCATAGCCCAGTCAGCGCAAGAGAGCATCAGCGAGCAAATCAACAATGGCAGCGCGCCGAACACCAGGCGGCGCTGCAAAAACTGATAGGGAATTCGAACTGGCAGAGAGGCTTTGATTACTTGGAAAGAAAGCTGGAGGAAATCGGTCAAAGGCCAACATTGGCAGCCACTGGTCGACTCCTAGATGGCATAAGAACGGTGCACTTCAGTAATTCCTCACTCTGGTTGTTAAACCGTAACATACTATTGCTTGCTTTGCTGCTGCGTTCCTATGCTTCAGCAACTGACTACAAGGTTCTGCAAAACACTTCGGGTTTTACGGATCACGACCTTCGTGAAATCGTGTCTCTAGCACAGCAGACCTGCCCGCTCCTTCTGGAATGGGCGATAACCTGGGTAGAGTTATTCCGCCTACATGCCTGTTCATGATGCCACAGGGGTGAAAGAGAAAAGACATGGATCCAATCCAACTTTCGCAGCAACTGCGCGATGTGCTCCTTCGCTACCTTGTCACAACTTTCGACGTAAACCGCGATGGTCAGGAACCCGAGTTAGCTTCCGCACTAAAAGATCGCTTAAATCGCCCCCGCGCCTTGTTCTATGGCCCTTTTCTTGAGTTAACACCACCTTACCAAACCGGACGTTCCCTACGCGAACTAGCCAATGAAGGGGTACTAACACCCGCTCTTTTGACGCTTCCTTGCTTTCAACGAAATGAACCTATTCCTCTAGATGCGCCCTTGTTTGTACACCAAGAACGTGCGATCCGTAGATTGTGTTCAGACAGTCGTAGTGTTGTGATCTCTTCAGGCACAGGAAGTGGCAAGACAGAGAGTTTTCTGATTCCGATCCTCAATGATCTGCTACGCGATCCAACCCCAGGGGTGCGCGCGCTGCTGATCTACCCAATGAATGCGTTGGTAAACGATCAACTGGATCGCTTGCGCCGATTGCTGAAGGACACAGAAATCACGTTTGGGCGCTACACCAGTGAGCTGCGACAAACAGAACGAGAAGCACGTCAGCATATGCGCGACCCGCTGCCCAATGAGGTCATTTGCCGAGATGAGATTCGCACCGGGCGCAAGTTGCCACAGATACTCATCACTAACTATGCCATGCTGGAATACTTGCTCCTGCGCCCACATGATTCTTTGATATTTGAGACGGGAAACTGGCGGTTTGTGGTACTTGACGAGGCACACACTTACACAGGCGCGCAGGGAATTGAGATCGCAATGTTATTACGTCGTCTGAAGCACCGCCTTGGCAAGAAACCTGGTGAGGTTCAGTGTGTTGCCACCAGTGCTACACTCACCGACAACGACGCTGAGGCAGCAATTGCCTTTGCGCAGAATCTTTTCGGAGAAAGTTTCACTCAGGAAGATATCATTTTTGGCGAAATTATGCGGGATTTTGTGCCCGAGCAGGAATCCTTGCACGATGTTGATCTGGCAGTTTACGCAGACAAACAACTGGCAGATCTACTCCAGGCCATACAAACTGAGGAGGCTAGCTCAGAAGATATAGCTCGCAAGTTGTGTGCTCTTGGTCTAGCGCAAGAGTCTGTGATCCAGCAGGCAAAACTATACAGTAGCCCCGCAGCACTACTGTATGACGCCCTAAAGAACAATGCCACCCTCACACGCCTGCGCGATTGGATGCGACAAAAACTTAATGATCCTGTAGAAGTCGAAGAAGCAGCGCAATACCTCTTTGCAGATTTAAACGAAAAGCTGCGCCTGCAAGCGCTATATCACGTGATCGAGTTAGGCTCAATTGCTCGATCTGCGCCTGACAAGCCTTCCCTACTACCAGCCCGCTATCACTTTTTTGCGCGTTCGCCACAGGGCGCCTGGGTATGCCTCAACCCATACTGCCCTGCCAAGGAATCTTCTGAAAGAGCAAAATGGTCGCGGTTGTTAACAGAACGTCACGAACGATGCGATGCCTGTGATTGCCTGGTATATCCCCTTTATGTGTGTCGTGAGTGCGGCCAAGTGTTTATTCGGGCGCAGGAGAACCAGAACCACAAACTTGTACCTGAGGCTCAAGATATATTTGGCGATGCCAGAACTCTATACTTTGTGTGGAAGCCAATTGAAGAAAATCTCGCCCTGGGAGGAACACAGGGGACAGAAGAAGAGGGAACTATCGAGGAAGGCCCTGCTTTTGAGTTCCCAAAGAAAGAAATATGTCTCAGGTGCGGCAGTGACAGGAATTGTGCATGCAAAGATCGAGTGCAAGTTCAATTGTATGAAATACAGGCACGCCAGGTAGAAAAACGCGGGGTACGGTACGAACCGGTGAAGGCTCTCAATGAGTGTCCACGCTGCCGTTCAAAGGCCTATGCCGACACCGAGATCGCCACCTCAATAGCCGTGAGTGGAGCGACACCTCTCTCGCTTCTAGCTTATGAGCTTTACCGTGCGCTTCCCCCAGCCTCAAAAGAGGAAATCCGAAAGAAACCGGGACAAGGGCGCAAACTACTGACCTTCTACGACAGTCGTCAGCGTGCAGCGCGATTTGCAGCTTACCTACAAGATGTGATTAATCAGCAGAACTACCGCCATGTTATCCCTCAAGCGGTCACCCTACTATTCAAAGAGCGTCGCTGGTGGCCGGACCTAGAAGCGGTAAGCCGCCGCAGCACCGATCTGGCTTGGGAGTATCAGATTTTTCACAATGATCCGGAAACAGAAGAATGGCGGCACTCTACGCAGCATATGAGTCGCGACCAATGGATTCGACTGAAGGAAAAAGTCCAGGCCCAAATTGTTGCGGAGTTCACGACCCGCTGCAAAGAGCGCCAGTCACTAGAAGCGCTGGGCTTGGTTGGCGTTGCTTACTTTGAGATGGGACACGACCCAGATTTTGGGTCACTTGCCCACGAGATCGGGCTTTCCACAAAACAGACGCAAACACTAGTCGAGTATTTGCTGGATGATCTGCGTAGCAAGAAGATCATCGTTCTACCCAAAGGGATCAGGCACAATGACCCCGCTTTTGGAGGCCATGAATTTAGCCCACGCCTAATCCGTGAGGGAAAACCGAAACCGCATGAACAACCCTGGATAGGTGCAACATCTCGGCAATACCGCCGCCACTATGTTCAGCTTGTTCTCGAGGCTAATAGCCTGGTGGCAACTGATGACGCGGTCCGCAATACCCTGGATGTCATCTGGAAATGGTTGATAGAGAAACAACTGCTCGACGGCAGCCCAAGTGAGGGTTACCAACTATGCCACGACCACCTCTTCTTCCGACCGGACTGCGCCTGGTATCGTTGCACGCGATGCCAACGCTTGCAGTACCGAGGAGATTGGCTGCCTTGCCCACAGCCCAACTGTGGGGGCAAATTGCAGTTGTTGTCCGACCCAACCAGTCTGCGCGACAATTTCTTCTTCTGGGCTTTTGACCGTGAATTGATTCCAATGCGAGTTGAAGAGCACACAGCGCAGCTTGATTCAGAAAAAGGACGGGAATACCAGGAAAAATTTCGCGACGGAGAGATTAATGTTTTGAGTTGCTCCACCACTTTTGAAATGGGAATTGATCTGGGTGATCTGCAGGCAGTAGTGATGAGTAATGTGCCGCCAACTGTCGCGAATTATCGCCAACGTTCAGGGCGAGCAGGACGACGTACCAGCGGGACGGCTTTCATACTGACATGGGCTGGAGACCGTCCGCACGACCAGGCCTATTTCAGAACCCCTGCTGAGATCATCCGTGGGCAAGTGCGGGTTCCATATCTCGCTCTTGACAATGAAGTTATCCGCCAGCGACATATCAATGCGATTTTGCTCAGCATGTTCCTGCGCGACCGCGCAAGGACAGGCCACAGTGACCTCGATAGCGCAGGAGCATTCTTTGACCAATATGATGAATACCCGCAAAGAACTGACCCTCACTATCACGCCCTAGACCAGTGGCTTAACCAACACAATCAAGAGATTTCCCAGACACTAGCCGAATTTAGTCAAGCTGTACGGATTAGCGATTTGACCGTTATCCCCCGCTGGATTTCAGCTTATCGCCAAGAGCTGGAGACCGTCTGTAATGAACACTACCGGATCGCTGCGGAGTACTATCGACAAGAAATCGAGAGAGCCCTTTCAGATCGTTCATCGCGTCGAGAAGCCCGCAAACGTGAAGAGCGGTACGAAAAACTCTGGGATCGCCTACGAAAAGAAGCGCTAATCAACTATCTGAGTGATCGGGGGGTGCTACCCAGCTATTCCTTCCCACTTTACACAGTCGAACTGATGTTGCCAGCTGACAGCCAAGCAGAGCATCTACGCTTGCAACGCGATCTGCGGGAAGCGATACGTGAATATGCGCCAGGCTCAGAAGTGGTCGCTGATAAACGCATTTGGTATAGCAAGAGCGTGGTTTTCTTTCGAGATACAGTGCGCGACCGCGAATACTGTATCTGCGAAAACTGTAATTATCTGCAAATCAGTCCTGAAGCTGGTATCCCACTGGGCGATACCAGCAAATGCCCTGTCTGCGGCCAAAGCATTTCTAAACGGAGGCGTGAAGTACAACGTTTCGTGATTCCTGACGGCTTTCGTGCTGATCCGAAAAAGAGCGGCAAGCCAGCAAAACAATATGTCCGTACTGAGCCGAATCTGATGCGCTCTGCCTTGATTCCAGGACGGGCACGGACACTGAGCGAAAAGCTGTTAGGCAGTCATGTGTACTGCTACTATGATCGAGAGGGTGAGCTACTATACGTCAATGAGGGCAAATTTGGCCAGGGCTTTAGTATTCCGCTGATCGGGGGACTGGCGGAAGATAGGCAGGATGCTCATCCGATGACTGTTTCATTAGGACACATCCGAAAAACCGATACTTTGCATCTTCGATTTACAGGAGGTGCAGGCTTGGTTCCTCAACCACGTGACACATCATTCTGGCTTTCACTCATGTATGCCCTAATTCAGGGAGCAAGCCATGCTCTGCAAATCGAAAGACGTGACATTGATGGTGTGTTATATCCACAGTTGTACTCAGAGACGACTAACCGGGAATGGGGGCAAACAATCGTCTTATATGATAATGTGCCTGGCGGGGCAGGATATGTCCAACAAATACGCGACAACTTTGGGTTGGTATTACGCGAAGCAAGCCATGTAGTGAGCTGCCCGGACTGCAGTCCAGAGACGAGCTGTTATCACTGCTTAAGGGATTACGATAACCAGACCTATCACACCTTACTGCGACGCGGACCAGTGCTGGAATTCCTTGAAGCCCTTTTGAGGTTATCCTAAGAATGGCCCTGGTTAGGCCCTTGGATTGAGCAGAACCGTTCTGGCAACCCACTAATTAGCCCTCCCCAGGGAAAAGTCTGACACAAGCTACTATGGCGTCCTCTTCGCCGCAGACTACTTTCTTCACAGAGAGTAGAGCATAACGCAGCACACCCGGAACCCGCAGTCAGCTTCACGATGGCCATGGTTGTCCTTGTTACGATAGGCCACCTGTACTCCACCCACTCTGAGGAGGTTATCAAGAAACTCACCCGGGGGTGACGTTACGAACGCTGACTACATCTCTGGAGGAATAATGCGTTCCAGCGCGGCAACCAGGGGCGGGATGTGCTCCACAGCAGTTTCCCAGACCACATCGAGCCGGATATCGAAATACTCATGGACGAGCCGGTGGCGCATCCCGGTGATGGCGTGCCAGTCAATATCGTTGTGCTTGGCTCGGGTCTCCGGGCTGATCAGCCTGGCCGCCTCGCCGATCACCTGTAACTCGCGGATCACCGCACTTTGAACCAGCTCATTCGCCTGGAAATCGCGTTCCGTCAACCCTTGAAGGAAACGGACGATCTTGCGTGCCGCGACCAGCATGTCCAACAGCAGGGCGTCATCACGCCGCATAGACCACCTCCGCTGAGGTGAGGATGTGCCTGCGTCGGATGTAGTTCGGGCTGCTCTCCACGGCGCGCCGGTCGACCAGATCCACCTTGCGCCCGAAGATTGCCTCCAACTCGTCGGTCATAGCAACCAGGTCAAACAATGTGTAGCGCACTCCCTCGCGGAACTGCACCAACACATCAATGTCGCTTTCCGGCCCGAAGTCTTCCCGCAACACCGACCCGAACAGGGCGAACTCCACCACCTGCCACCGCTGGCAGAAAGCGGCAATCTGATCGATCGGGATGGCGATGTTGGCCTGTACGGTCATGGGTTACCGGCTCCTGCGCTGATACTGTATCCTAATTGTACCCCCTACCCCCCAGTACGTGCCCCCGCAGTCCCCAGCTATCCGCATGGCGCACGTGGTTGATCCACCCCTGCACGCTGGCAGTCAATTCCGCAAACGTGATCCGCCCGGCGATGTAATCCCCCCAGCGCGCCCGCAAGCGGCGTGAGAAGCGAACTACGTTCCGCGCCTTGACCCGCCGGTGATCGGGATAGACCACAAATCCCAGCCAGGGGATGCCGCAGCCAACCGGCAATACCTGGGCGGCAGTGGTGTGAATGGTCAGGCGCAGCCCGGCCAGCCGCGCGATCAGCGCCTGCTTCCATGCCCACAATTCCTGCCGGTCGTCGCTGAACAGGGCGAAGTCATCAACATAGCGCAGGTAGGCCCGGCAGCCCAGCTCTCGCCTGACAAACCAGTCAAAAGGGTTCAGATAGCAGTTGGACCAGAACTGGCTGGTCAGGTTGCCGATGGGCAACCCGCGCGGACGGCCCGCCGCCAGCAGGTCATCCCCGGGAAACCAGACCATGTCGTATTCTGCGGCCAGCACCCCTTCGCCGCTTCTGAGGATGCGGTCAACCAGCCACAGCACCTCCTCATCCCGAATCACCTGCGCCAGCTCGCCGCGCAGGATGGCGTGATCCAGGCTGGGGAAGTGCTGCACCACATCACAGCGCAGCACGTAGCGATAACGCCGGGCCAGCGATTGCAGGCGGTCGATGGCGCGGTGCGTGCCCTTGCCGACCCGGTTGGCGTAGCTGTCCGGGTGAAAGCGCGCTTCAAACAGCGGTTCGATAATGTTGCACAGGGCATGGTGGACCACCCGGTCGCGGAAGGGGGCCGCGCTGATCTTGCGCCGTTTGGGTTCGTAGATCAGGAAGTTGGTATAGGGGCCGGGCGTGTAGGTGAACGCGGCAAGTTCCTCCTGCAGCGCCAGCAGGCGGTCAGCCACCTGATGCTCAAACGTAGCCGCCGCCGTTTTGCCGCGTTTGCCCCGCGCCGCTTTGCGGTACGCTTCCAGCAGGTTCGGCCAGGCGATTATCTGCGCATACAGTTCACTCAAGGAGGCTGCCCCGGATGTCCACTGACATGGTTATCCTCACCCGCACTTTCGACCTGCTGGACTGGCTGCTGCCGCACGCCGACAAGTTTCCCAGACCCCAGCGTTTTGTGGTCACCAAACGCCTGCAGGACGCCGCCCTGGACTTCCAGGAGATGCTGTTTCTGGCCAATGCACACACCGGGCGAGAGCGCCTGCACTATCTGCAACAGGCCGATGCCCGCCTCAACGCCTTACGCCTGTACCTGCGCCTGGCCCACCGCTGGCACTGGCTGAACAACGGTCAATACCGCCATGTCAGCCTGATGGTAGCCGAAATCGGGCGGCTGCTGGGCGGCTGGCTGCAGCAGACTATACAGGACAAGAAGCGGGCGTGACGGGGCTGCGCCTCACGACCAGCCCAGGCCACGCCCTGTCTTCGGTATGCGCCCGGCCGCCATTGCGGCGCGGACCAGACCAGCCTGCGCTACGCTTCTCCTTCGCCTCGGCCTGGAGACCGTGGTCGCCAGGCATTGCTGGAAGCAAGCACGCCCGTGGTCGGGCGGCTGCCCGCTGCTGCTCACCTGCAGCAGCCAGAGAAGGGGCAGAAGCGCATGGGCAGAAGCGCACACCCGGAACCCCCTGTTGTTGTTCCTGTTGTCGGGGTTGTTCCTGTTCCGGTTGGCGCAGCGCGCGTTGTTGTGGTTGTTGTTCCACGACCCGCCCCGCAGCACCCGCTTCGCGCCAGGCGGCCTGACTGGCAGAACCCTGCCAGCACCCCCATCATAGGGCAAACCGCCCCACCAGGGCAAGCGGCAAAAATCGGTGGGAGGGGGTTACCCCCTCCCACACCCACCCCCCATCAGAGTCCAGAGCTTCAGAGTCCAGAGATTCAAGTAGGGGCAGAAGCGCACACCCGGAACCCCCTGCCGTCGTCCCAGTTGACGGGGTCGTCCCAGTGCCGGAAGGCGCAGCGCGCGTTGCCGCGGATGTAGCTCCACGACCCGCCCCGCAGCACCCGCACCTCACTACCCTCCGGATCGTTATCCATCGCTTTGAGGCCATCCTCGTAGTTCCAGCCCCACTTGGTCGCGCACCATTCCCAGACATTGCCGCTGGTGTCCTGCAAACCGTACGGCGTGTTCGGTATATGATAGATCCCCACTGCGCTGGTTCGCCTCAGATAGAATGGGCCAACATCCAGCGCGATCTCATTGATGTTCGCGTACCCGCTGATGTACTCGTCCCCCCACGGATACACCCGCCCGTCTATCCCCCGCGCCGCCTTTTCCCATTCCGCCTCCGTCGGCAGCCGCACCTCGCAGCCCAGCTTCTTGCTCAGCCACCGGCAGAAGGCTACTGCTTCATACCAAGTCACTCCTACGACCGGATGATTGCTGATGTGCCAGTCCGGATCGCCCCAGAGCCATGGTTGGCGCTTATCCTCACGCCATTTCCGGCCAGCCTTCGTCCAGTAGCGGCCGACCGCGTAGCCTCCCTCCGGATCATTGACAAACTTCTCGTACTGGGCGTAGGTGACCGGGTAGCGGGCGATCCAGTAATCATAAGGCAACAGCATCTCCAACTTCTCAACACCGATCAGGAACGGCCCGGCAGGGATTTTCACCCAGTAGTCGTCGTCCTCACCTGGCCCGCCACGCGGCAGGTCGATCCCCGGCCGGTCGTCGGCCTTCAGCCGCCCCAGCACCCGGTAGGCCGCCGCCCGCCCGTAGGGATGGCGCTCGCCCGTCCGCTTCTTGGCCCCGGCGATCAGCTTCTCCCGCGTTTCCGGCTCGATGTCATCCAGCGTCAGCCCGGCCCCATGCCGCCGGATGATATCCAGGGCCACTTCCGGGCTGTGCCCGGCCAACCAGCGGGCCGCCTGGTTAGCGCCATGCGCGCCGCCCAGGAATTCACCCAGGATGACCAGCGTCTCCCGCCACTGTTTGGCATCCCACCACTCAGCGTCGAAAAACTCCGCCACCCTGGCTTCGTCGGGCTGGCTGGGGTCGCCCATCGCCTCCAGCAGAATCTGGACGGCGTAGTATTCCTGGAACAACTGGTGGGCGAATTTGAAAGTACCTTCTCCAAGTGGGGTTAAGATCCCTGTACCAACCGCAGCCGTCAGTAATTCCTGCGCTGCCGTCCCGGGGATCACCCTCAGCGCGTCTGCCTTGCTGATCACGGTCACGCCGCCGTTCTGTAGTGCGCTGGCTACCGCAACCAAAGCCTGTTCAAGCGCACCATCATCGGGAAACACCCCGCCCACGCGGGCGACCCGCTCCCGTTCATGGCGAAACATATCCTGCGTGACATACTTGAACAGGGTGTAACGGTTGCCTCGCAGTGCTTTCATGCCACCGGGTGACGCATATGTCCGGCATACCAGGTCAGCAGTGAAGGGGTTGCGGCACAACGCCATCAGGCGGCGGCTATCCGCCTGCATCCTGAGCCAAGCGTTGTCGCTCGCGAAACTTGTGTACCCAGGCACACCAGAGCGGGCGTCCCAGAACCGTTCTGGTTCGTTGTGCTCAAGCACCGCCTGCCAGAACGCCAGCAGTTCCTCCGAGCCGCCCATTTCAGCCCACAGCTCTGCGCCGGTCTCAGCCCCTGTCCCCCTCCAGGTGAACCACTTGGTCACAAACTCCTGAATCGCTGGCGGCTCCAGTTCGCGCAGGATGATTTGTTCCAGACCGCTGTTATCCTTCCCCAGATCATTGAGGTCGTTACGATAGTCCAGCGAGCGGCAGGAGACAACGAAATGCGATGTCCCGCGCAGATACTCCTTCAACTCTGCCAGCAGGCTACGTCTGCCTCCCGCATTACCCTCCAGGGCAGGCCCTTCCCGCGGCATTTCGTTAAGGGCGTCACACAGCAAGACGAGTCGCTTCTCGCGGCGCAGTTGCTCAGCATACGGGCCAAGTAGGTGAATCCGCTCGCCGGTCTCAGGATTGATGTCATCCATCGAGTCCTGTACAAAGCTGGAGAATTGCTGAGGTATCTTCTTCTGTTCTCCACCATCAAACTCGTTGAGATACACAAGCACCGGGATGCGCAAGTGTTTGCGCTCTTCATTGCTGGCAGTTCGCCACTGTTCAGCATAGTCCAATGCCAGTCGCCACAGCATCCAGGTCTTGCCGCTGCCGGGGTCGCCAGCGAGTACCGCGCGTTCTACAGTGAGCAGCCGTTGACGCACATCCTTGACAAACTGTTTCTGTTCACCAGCGCTCGCTGCTGCAGTTTCTGGCGATTCGTGTCCTGGTCTGGTAGGCGGGACATAGTCCGCATGGATTGTTGTGGTAGATCGCTCCCACAGGTCCTCCTCGTTGAGGCCAGGGTGACGACGATAACGGCGCTCCGGCTTCAGTGATTGCACATCACCAGCCAGCGGAACAAACTTGAGTTCTATCTGTCTGAAGATGTTTCCGGTTAGCCATTCAAGGTATGTCGGCACGAGTTTGAGCAGATTTTCGGGGTCAATTTGCCAGTTGCGCAGCGCTTCTACAAACTCGCCGGCTGTCCTGTACCGATCTTCAGCCTGTTTGGCTGCTGCCCGGCTCAGGATACGCAGCACCTCTTCCGGGATATGCGGATCCGGGGGAAGTTCATCCCCGCAGTGCGCGGCTTTGAGCCGGCTGTCTTTGTCCTCGGCATCGTCATAGCGTTCTGCGTATTGAAACGGGCGATGACCGGCCAGCAGTTCGTAAGCCAGGATGCCCAGCGCATACACATCGGTCTGGAAGCTCAGGGGTTCGCCGCGCCACTGTTCCGGGGCCATGTAGCGCCCGGAGCCAACTGGCCGGCCTTCGCCGCTCTGGCGGGCATCGCCGTCAAGGCTGAAGACCAGCCCGAAATCGCCCAGATACAGCCGCTCGGTATCTTCCACCGGCCCCAGCATCACGTTCTCCGGTTTAACATCCCGGTGCACAATCTCGTGCTGGCCGTGCGCGTAGTCGAGCGCCCTGGCCAGCTGCTCCAGCCAGTCCAGCGCCTGCTCAAACGGAACGGGATGTCCCGCTATACCTTGCCTGGGGTCGTTGCCGATCCGCTCACGCAGGGTCTGGGGCATATACTGCATGACCGCGTAGAGCTGCCCGGCGTGACGCCCCCAGGTGTACACGCGGACGATGTGGTCATGCTCCATCCGCATGACGATGCCGATCTCTTTCTGGAAACGCGCCACCCGCTCCGGATCTGCCGAGATCTCCGGCTTGAGGGCCTTGATCGCCACCGGCCGCGCGCTCCCGTCGGGAAGGCTCTCCTCAGCCAGCCACACTGTGCCATTGCCGCCCTCGCCCAGCCGGCGCAGCAGGGTGTAATGGTGCTCCTGGTCGCCAATGACCGCCCCCTCTTCCCAGCGTTCACCGGCAGCGATGGCCTGCCGCGTGCGCTCCGCCTCACGCTCCTGCACCGTCTTGATCAGCGCCGCCAGGACCTGAGCCTTGAGGTCTTCCGGTGTGGTGAAGAAGCCCACAATGCGTTCGCGGATCCGCTCTTTGAACTTGCGCAGACGCTCCTGCTTGGCGTAATCCGGTTCTTTGCGGTCTTCCGGCCAGGGATGGCTGTCCGACATGATGAAGCACAGGCGGGGCTTGCCGCTGGCCCAGTTGTATTCCATCTCGGTGATAGCCGGGCTATCCGGCTCCGGCTGCCAGCCGTAGCGATAGGCGTAAAAGCCGACAAAGATGTCGGCCCCGTCAACTTTCTGGCGACACTGGTCGACGGCGGTCTTATCTTCTGCCGACCAGTGTTCCATGCCGTCCGGATACATACCCAGCCTGAGGATGGCATCCTCGACCGCTCGACGGTATTCCGGCAGATCCTTGCTGGTGCTGCTGATGAAAACGGTTAGCCGCTGCTCTGGCATAACGCTTCCCCCTTGCGCATGACCCCGGAAATCAGCATAGTGCGGAGCGCAAACTGGCGCAATTGCCGGAAGGCCGGGCAGTTCGCTGTGCCGATCGCAGACCAGCAGGATTGCATTCGGCGGTGGCTGCATCCCTCAGCAGCCGGGCGGCTGCTTGCCGATGGACATATAATGCTGATCTTTTTCGGAAAATGGCCATCCGGGGAAAAAGCGAAGTGAGGGGGACTACGGATCAGGCGGCTAACCACCGGCTAGGGGATACACACTTGCGATGCTGGCCGGAGTCCCCCCCTACCCTACTCCGCCGGTGGTGGCCAGCACCACGACAACGATCAACAGCGCCAGGGCAACCACGCCAATCACCACCAGGATTGAGGTGAGCAGGCGTCGCTCGCGGTTCCGCTCCTGCTCCAGCAGTTCCTGTTTTGATCCGGCTTCCGTGAGTTGGCCACGCAACTCGCCCAGGCGCTCTCTGGCCTCCAGCAGTTCCTTCTGCACCTGGTCGCGTTTCTCCCGTTCCGTCGCCAACTGTTCGGAGAGCGTCTCAATCCGATCCTGCAACAGGGCGATTTCACGCATCAAAGCCGCCCGCTGGGTCGAGACGGCAGTCTCCGCAGCCTCGCGCGGCATCATCGCAATCGGCCCGGCCTCCGGCGGAGCGGCAGGCATGGGTGGCAGATCCTGCCAATCCTGTTTTTGCAACTGCTGCAAAACGCGATGGATATCTTCGGAAGAGTTGCCCTCCTCCTTAAGCTGGGCAATCAGGGCGATGATCCGCGCGTCGAGATCAGTGAAGTGGCGCGTCCGCCCTTCGCCGCCGCGAGCGGTGGCGGACAGATAAGGTTTGAACTCATCCCGCGTCCAGACGCGAATGGTGCTATCGGCCAAGCCCAGCCAGTCAGCCAGTTCCTTGGTTCTCATACCCTGTCATCTTTCCAGCGCCCGCTATGTACCGGGATATACCGTTATATAACGACCTTGCCGTTTTATCCCGGTTGTGTGCTCCCAACAACCGTGATACACTCGATTTGGACAGAACAGGCGGCGAGGCCACGGGAGGCCTCTGTCCGCTACGCCAGCAGGGACCGGCCTACGGGCCATTGTAGCCGAAAGTGTTCTTTCCTGCATGCCCCCGCCGGGCATCCTGCTTTCAGCATAAGGACTTGCCACGGACGAAGTCAACCGTTTCCCCAAAAGTACAGGAGTGAGATTATCATGGCGGAACCTACATTGACCAAGATCAGAGGGCTTACCAACCGCGAATACGACGCATGCCGGGATGAAGCGATAGAGCGCGTCAAGGCCAAAGCGGGGGTCAAACCGCAGCGCAAGGATTTCCAGCGCAACTACGAGCCGCTCTTCTCCGTGCTGGACATCTTCGCCCTGCTTGTCGGCCTGTCGGCCTGGGCAGTCTCCAGCGCGCATATCCTGATCCATACCGGGCAGATGGCCTATGCCAGCTACCAGACCGTCGATAAATCGGCATATGCCGGGACGTTGTGGGATGCGACGCTTTATGGCAATTTGCATCAGATCGGCTTCATCGTCCTGGCCGAAACAGCGATGATCCTATTTGCGGTGATGTGGTCGGCCTCCAAACCCCAGCGACGCCCCAATCAACATATCGTGGCTTATATGCTGCAAAGCGTCCTGTCCATCCCGTTCTGGCTGGCGGTGATGACGGCCATCTTCGTGGTAGTGGCCAATGTCCAGAGCGGCATCGGGGCGCTGGAGAGCATCCTGCCGCCAGCAGTCACCATCGGCCTGGGCATCTATGCTGAGGGCAAGCTGGCTGAGCTCATCCGCCGTCGCCAGGATGTCACCACACGCTATCTCAAAGAACTGGCCAGCTGGGAGGCCGCCCAGCGGAACATTGAGCGCCATCCGGACTTTCTGCCGTTCTTCCGTCAGGCCATCGCCGCCAGGCTGCAACGCAAGAACCAGGATGAGTTGCCGCTGGTGGTCCTGCGCCAGGCCGTAGCCCGCGAGATGCAGCGGGAAGTCTGGGCCTATGAGGACGACAGCCATATCGTTGAACAGGTCCAGGAGGCCATGCGCAGCGGCGCAAATTTTACGCAAGCGGCTATGCCGCAGAGTATGAACCTGACCCTGGAGATGATGCCGGTGAAGTCCGGCAACGGCCATGGCACCAGACCGACTCCGGGCTAAAGAATGGCGTGCCGCACTACAAGGACAGTGGCTGGCAACCTGAAACCGAGGTGTTTCTATGCGAGTGCGGTTGCGGTCGCGAAGTGGTCTGGAAAGGCATCGGCAGGCCGCCCAAATATGTCAACGATGCCCACCGCAAAAGGCATGAAAGGTGGCTGAAAAAAGCCCCAGATTCCTAATTTCCGGACACTTTTTGGGGTAGGGGAAAGGCCATCTAACCGGACGTTGGACAAGGGCCGAATGTCCTGAAAAGACCGGTCAGGACATCCACGGGAAGGGTAAGGCAAAGCGTGCAGGATTATCGGCAAATACAGCCCCAAAAGGCTGCCAGGTCATTTCCCAAAGTGGCCGATTGGGGCTACACTTGCCTTAAGCAAAACACTCGTCGCTGCTTGGCCGCCGCGGACGAGTGTTTGGTGAGGTTGCCACATTTATGGGCCACCCCCTGTTCCTGCTTTGAGGATACCACAGAATTCCCCTCAGGCAACAGGCTACCGTGGCAGCCTCCATTTCACAAAGGAGCTTGCCATGGAAAACCGCGATCCTGAAGTCCCACAAGACTTCCTGATGTGGGAAGCCACCAGCCGGGACACCATCGACTTCAAGAAAATCTATGTCGACATGACCGGCGACTTGATTGCCGGTCTGATGCTGTCGCAGATCGTCTTCTGGTACCTGCCGGACAAGTATGGCCAGAGCAAATTGCGCATTGAGCGCGATGGCCACCGCTGGCTGGCCAAGGCTCGCTATGAATGGTGGGATGAGTGCCGCATCACCCTGGAGCAGGTCAAGCGAGCCACCAAGCTGCTGGTTGACATGGATCTGTTGATCACCGAACGGTTCAAGTTCTCCGGTGCGCCGACCACCCACATGCGCATCAACTGGCCCGCCTTCATGCGGCGCTGGAACGAAGTGATGGCCTCTTATCAAGACCCAATCCAATGGCGGGAAAGCCACCAATCGATTGGTGGGAAAGCCACCAATCCATCGGCAGCAAAGCCACCAATCCATCAGCGTAAAGGACACCGAACTATAACAGAGACAACAACAGAGATAACCACAGAGACAACAGCAAAGACAACACCACCACCAACAGGAGCGGCGGTGACCACCACTGCCCAGAGTGCTGGTGGTGGTGTTGACAGTAGCTTCGAAGCAAGTGCCGTCTATGCTTTTCTGGTCGAGAAGTGTGGCATCTGGGAGAGCAAAGCCAGAGAGATGCTCTCCAAGAAAGCTATCAGTCTGGAACTGGTGGCTCACTGGTGGGCTGTGCTGAAGAGCGACGAGAACATCCGCAACCCGGCAGCGGTGCTCGTGTGGCATCTGGAGAGCGGGGAACAGCCGCCTGAGTTTGTCGACGAAAAGCAGCGGTATCGCTTTCAGCAGTATCTGTGGGAATACACAGCGGTTGAGGATGAAGACGGCGATGAGGGGTAGCGCCTTCGTATAGCGAAGACAAGATCACGCTGAGTCTGACCACCTGACAATCGGAGAACCTCACTCCATATCCAGATGCAAACTGATCTGAGAAGCCAGGCCAGAAAGTAACAGCAATCTGCCGGTTGAAGGATCCTCGCCTGGCCAGCAAGCTATCCAACCTGGCAGCAGAAGGGTGCCAGCATCGGTCCCTCCCATGTCGGGCTAGCCCAGCCCATCGCCATATCGCCATCAGGCCAACCACCGTTGTGCTTCCTGAGATGTCAAAGGTCAGCGTTGACAGAAGACCTCAAGGCCCTAAAGAGGATGAAGCGTGGGCCAGCCCTTCGCACCGGCGCTATGACCGAATGTGTGCGGCGACGACCTCTCCGGCCCAGTCCGCGCCTGGGCCAATGTGACTCATGCTGAGGCCAGCAGGGTAGGGCGGTCAGGATCGCTAACCAGTGCCGCCAGGCCAGGTATATACACCGGGTGATATGTTCGGCAGCACGGCCGTTTAACAGCAAAACGGGAGGTATTGTAACGGTCTCACGCCGGAGCTGTGCGCCCTGAAAAGGGCTAGCCGTGATATCGCGGCAACGGGAATTCGGGGGCCCGGCGTGGCGTGGCCGCAAGGGGCGCATAGCGACGCTCTGGACCGCAACAACAGGGGATGTCGACATACAGGCCAGGCCACAAAGGGCTGAAGCATGTACCGAGAGAGGATCTGGACCGCTAGCGGACCGGTCGTGGCCGCAGTGCCGTCCGCGCTAGAAGAGCGCAGCGGTTGAGACACCGGCCGCGCCACGGGCGGGTAGACACCCCTTCATAGCCAGTTCCCTATGTCCACACACCGATGAGAATGCTGGCACCGGGGGCAGGGCGCTCACCTGAACCCCCAGCTGCTACCAATAGATAAGAAGAGGGCTACCAAGCGGCAGAAAGCACAGGGTCATGCCTCACCGGGTTGTCCCCGGCAGCTTCTCGCCCAGGCGTCGATCACAGCAGCACTGAGCAGGAAGACGACAGTCTCCTCTTGGGGGCAAACTCTCCTATTGCTAGTTGGCACAAGCAGCGCAATACGGACGTCTTTGAGCAATACGGGGGGACTAAACCCCTTCCATCTGCCGGATCCATTCCCTTTCTAGGCCGCAATTCGCACAACAGGTGATCCCGAGGAGAGCATGGCCGGGTGAGTCAGCGTTCAGCCAATAGCCGTCCACAGAGTTAACCGGCTGCGCTGTTCTCCCCTCTGTAGACTCGTGCCTTTTCCCGGAGTCCGGAGAGATGATTTGGCTGCTATCATGGATGTTCTATATCTGTGTTTCTGTGGGGGCTGAAAAAGGAGAGGAGTTTGGCCCGCCTGCTGCAGGGCTTCCCCGGCGCAGCGCCCGCCGCATCTCTGGCAGGCTCTTCACCCTTTTCAGCCAGAAAGGGCCAGCACGGTTGTCATGCGGCTAGCGGCGGTGAGGGTGTGAGGGAGTTCCTCAGCTCTGCCTGGCGGGTCTCCGGAGCCCCAAACCGGGCTCCCTGTGTTCTTTCCGAAAGACCCTTCGCCCCAACTGTGACGCCGTGGCTGCGCTGTTTGCTGTCGCAGAGCAAGGACGCAACCCAGCCCTGCTGGGGTGTCGCGCTAAGCAAAGGGTGGGTCCCCGCCTGCGCTATATACCTCCTTGCGCAAGCCGAGCCCCATCCTTGCTATGCTGATATTCTACCGCAGGAACGCCTGTCCAGTAAGGGCGTTATCTGGCCGGAATGGTTAGTTGTAGGTTTCCAGAACCCTCTCGAATGCCTCGCGCAGGCCTTCGATATCGGCCTCTCCCCGCGCTTTCCGGCCCTCTTCCAGAGCACTGGCCACAGCATTGCCCAGCGCGGTGAGAACATATCGCCGTCCTTGGGTTCGACCATAGCCTACAATTAAGTGCAAGGCGCTGGACATTCGCAACACAAACCCGATTTTATACAGAGCCATATCGGGCAATAGCGCTCGAATAGCCCGAAAGTTCTCGCCATGTGTGCCAGCCAACCTGAGAATCCTGACCATGGCCAGAAAGATTTCCCGGTATTCCTCTTGGGTCCTAGCGATGAGTTTTAGTTTAGCCATTTAAGTTCTCCGTTTCAATTTCCCCGGGGAAATTACAAATTACAGGTGTGGGATAGGAAGTCTCCTTTCGCTCTTATTCCTCCGAGAATCCCGCTTCGTCAGCGCCGTCATCATCAGCCCTGCCAACCGCTTCTTTTTCGGTCTCTCGCGGCGTCCAGTTATCCAGCGCGTCCATGATCTCTTCAGCCAGCTTCCGGTCCTTGGCAATCGTTTCGGTAATGCCCGAAAAGGACTTGCCTAGTTCGACCAACTCGCCGTTGGGACGCTGGAAGTAGGCGTAGCCGCTGCTGTACGGCAGCCCGGTCTTGGTCACAAACAGGCAGTCGCTGCCCGCTGTTGCCAGATCGTAGGCTACGTCGATGGGATACGGGGCCAGCGGCCTGAGTTTGATGTTGACCTCTGACTTTTTCAGGCCGCCAACACTCGATTTCTCAAGCAGCGCGGTCAATACCGGGGCGCTGATTTGCGTGCCGGTGGCTTGGCTGTTGTAGTTAGTGCGTTGTGTGGTAGGGCTTTGGCTGGGTGGTGTTTTTCTTGCGTAAATGACTACGCGAATGATATTTCTATCTGCCACTATAATTGGACTGGGTGGGGCATTGTGCCCCACCCAGTCTGTGGTCCTTCAGAACGACTATTTTGTGTTGGCTTCCTACTCAAAGCAATAGATAATGAATCTAGATAGTGCAAACCTGGGTTAACAGGTTGACGTAAATCTAACTTGACATGTAGTGTAAAGCCGAGTTGCCACGGGTCTCCCGCCACCTGCGACAATCTTCCGGATGATCGAACACATGGTAGGTATTGGTTTTATAATGACCTCCTTCGGGTTTCCCGGGAGGGAGGATAACGATCCAGCCCGCTCCCTCAAGCTCCGTGAGCCAAGATCGTATCGTTTGCCGACTGACACCGAGATATTGAGCCATCTTCTCCTGACTCTCGAAGTTCTTCTTGTTGGAGCCATAGCGCCAGTGCATGTGAGCATACAGGACTTTGGCACCAAGACTGATTTTCGTGTCATGCATCAGCAATTCCGGGAGCTTGCCGAAACTACGCTCGTATCTCTTTGCCATATTTCTTGCCCTTTCGCTTAGCATTGTATTTACATATTCTTGCATCTCTCATACCTCTGGCGGTGTCAACCGCACAGTTGTGGTTGGGAAATTTCTGGAAAATCTCTGGAATAGCAAACGCTGGCCCGGACGTCTTGAGCAGGTATCAAGCGTCTGGGCCGCAGCACTCACTTAATCGGTGGGGACCTAGCGTTGCTTTTCTGTGGGGGAGTATGCAGATAAATACGATCCTCAAGACACATATTTAACCATAAAAATAGTTCAGAAATAACATCTATTTGATTAACGGCCTTAAGTATACAAAGGAATCTCGATTCGTCAAGAAACTTGTAAGCATGGTTGGCCTGTTCTATGCTTTCTTACTTTGCTGGCAACAGAGTGGGGCGGTCGCGATCATCGACCGGCGGCTTGGCACGTGAAATCTGGACAGAAAGACAGATGGGGGCAGTGGAGACAATCCGATTACCACCTGTTGGCATCTGTAGAAATCGAGAAAGGCGACTCCGTGTTCACGTTATGAGATAAGCAGATAATTTGAGCCGTGGTACGGGGAGAATCCACAGTGACAAAGCATCTCCGCAACTGGCCACCACATAGCCAGTGGGGACTGGCGATAATGAATGAATGAACAGGGTTTAAGAGTAGGGGGATGTGGGCATAGTAGCCATGGCGCACAGCAAAGGTGAACTGGAAATCGTCACCCTGGATGGCCAGATGATACTCGACATGATCTCTTTCGAAGCGTCTAGCCGCACCCTGTATAGCCCCGCTGTGCGCGTCTTCGGCAGCGTGGCGCGTGGAGACGCTGGGCCAGAGAGTGACATTGACCTGCTGGTCGAATGGGACTACACCCGCATTTCCGCCTGGGGTGGGGTGGGCTTTGAACTGGCGCTGCAGGAGCTGTTGGGGCGCAAGGTAGATGTGGTCTCAGAAAAGTGGCTGAATCCGCGCTTGCGCGACCGGATTTTGCATGAGGCTGTGCCGCTATGAAAAACCCCCGCGTCTACCTCGAACATATCCTGCAGAACATCG
>JAIOAT010000027.1:37772-45468 GCA_019873685.1 Chloroflexota bacterium | reverse complement strand
CGCTCGCACTGCTGGCGCAGCAGGTGGTAGCCATCCAGTACGACGCCATACCAGTCGTGCCAGGTGGTGTGGCGCATATCCTGAATGGAGGTGCCATGCCCGGTCAGGCGTGGCCCGTAGACGGTGTAGCCTCTGGCTGCCAGGTGCTTGCCCAGCCATAGCATCTCCTGCGGTGTGGCGTTGAGGCCATGCACGCACAGGCAGCCCACCGGGCCGCCCCGGAAGAAGAAGGGTTCGCCGCCGGGCATATAGTAGGCTCCATCGCGGTTGCCGATCGCCATACGCGCACCTCCCCGAATGGTCAGACTGTCCGGCAATCCCTGCTGCCGGGCACAGGCTGCCTGCCTCATAGCGTTGCTGATTGCCGGTTTGTCTGTGATAGTACTACAAGGGCGCTGGTACAGAAAATGAAACCATGCTATGCTGTTTATATCCGCTTTTATCAGCAGGAGAACTTGTCCAATGATCAAATGGCTGCACAATCTTCTCACCAGATTCCGTGAGGAGGGCCAGGGTCTTGTTGAGTACGCGCTGATTCTGGTCCTGGTCGCTATTGTTGTCATCGTCATTCTGGCTCTGCTTGGGCCGGCGATCGGCAACATCTTCAGCAACATCGTCGCTGGTATGGGTTACGTCCCACAGACGGGTGGGGGCGGTCTGCTTCTGCTTTTCTAGTTGTACGCTGTTTTCCATCCTCAATGGCCCTGTTCCCTTTCGGAGCAGGGCCATTATTTTGGCCCGGCAAAGCGAGTAACAGGTGTGGATGAATCGGCCACATCTGTTCAGGCAGCGCGCTGAATCTGCGCTATACTGAAGCAAACCGGAATCCTGTCACAGGGCTAAAGAGAGTAGAGTTGTGATGCGGCGTCACGTGAACCGGGGGATTATGCTACTGGTGGGCGCGCTGCTGGCGCTCATGCCGTTCCAGCTGGTGGCTGCTCAGGGACCTTCCCTGAGCGCCGATCTGTTTGTTCTGCTTGAAGGCGGGCAGGTGATGCGGCTGGAAGCCGGCGCTCGCTTTGCCACTGCCGTGACCTCACCTGACCAGAAGGTGATCGATTTCGGCGTCGCGCCGGATGGGGCGTGGGTGGCCTATCGTACTGCTGCACCGGATGCTGGCGGGACCGGCCCCTTCCTGGCTATCACCTCTATCGATGGTCTGAGCGGGCAGGTGCTGGAATTTGAGGAGGCCGGACAGCCGCCGATCGTTGGGCGTGGCCAGACTCTGGCCTGGTCGCCTGACGGCACGGCTATCGCCTACACTACCGCCGCCGGGTTGCGCGTCTATCTGGCTGGCTTGGGGGAAGACGGCGGGCCGGCCTTTATTAATCTTTCCGGCGGTCCCTTCTTGAACCTGATCTGGTCGCCGGGCGGCGGATACCTGGCGGCGGAAGCTGAGGCCGACTCCTGGTGGGTATACCGGCGCCAGGTGGACGGTATGGCTTACATCGGCCAAATCCCGGCCTCAGCGGGGCTGGCCTGGGTGCGGGAGGGCGTGCTGGCTCTGGCTCCACCTACCGGCGGGCTGATCACGCTGGATGTGACCAGCGGGGCGCAGACGACGCTGGTCGGCGCGGAGACGATTGTCAGCCGCCCGGCGGTGGTCGATGGCGCGCGGCTGGTCTTTCTGGTGCACGAAGCCAGTGGCCAGCGTTTTGCCGCCCGGCGCTTTGGGACGGTCAGCCTGACAGGCGGCGATTTTGTGCCCGTGGAAAGCAGCCGCGAACTGACGGCAGCCATGCGCTGGTTGCCTGATGGCACCGCCCTGGCCGAAACGGTCGACGGCGCGTTGACGATTGTGGAACCCCGCACCAATTCCCGCCAGCCGATCATGCAGGGTGTCAAGGCCTACGCCTGGGGGCCGCCTGCTCCGGTGGAGGTCGCCGGGCTGACCCTGCCCGCTGACCTCTACTTTCTCAGCCGCGATGAAGCCGGTGTGGCCCAGGTGTGGCGACTGCCAGGGGACGGCAGCCCGGCAACGGCGATCACCCGCGAGCCGCGCAGCGTGATTGACTTTGCGGTTGCGCCGGATGGCGGTCAGATTGCCTATTCCTCCAGCGGCCGCCTGCTGGCCGCTGCTGTTGATGGCTCCGCTGCCCGCGAGCTTTCCCCGATCGGCGAGCGGGTAGGGGCGGGGGGCCAGCCAGCCTGGAGCCCGGATGGTCGTCTGATCGCCTTTGTGCGCGATGGCATCTGGCTGATCCCGTCGGCGGGCGGCGCGCGCACCGAGCTGATCACCGATGTCTTTTCCGAGAATACGCCACCTCCCGACATCCGCGTCTATATGAACCCGCGCTGGAGTCCGGACGGTACGATGCTGCTGATCGATGTGGGCTACTACGAGGGGCGCAGCCTGGCCCTGCTGCCGATCACCGGTGGAGAGGCGCGCCCGCTGCCCACAGCTGCCGGGCGCGGGACCTGGCTGCCGGATGGGCGCGTACTGGCCTGGGACTACGGATACACCTACACAGAACCGGGCCTGTATGTGGTCAACCCGGCAGACCTGAGCGCCTACACCACCATCCTCAACAATACCTGGCACATCTTTGATGCCCGTCCGCTGGCCAGCGCGGCAGCCATGATCCTGCGCGCTCCCGGCGGGGATGTCATGGGGCCGGGGGTGGCCCAGCCATTCCTGGTGCCGATTTTGCCTGACGCGCTGCCTATCCCTCAGGGTCAGGGTGGCCTGATTGAAGCGCCTCTTCTGGCGCCGGGAGGCAGCTTTGCCGCTGGCCTGCGTAACGCCAGCTACGATGAATTCGGGCTGTCCGGGCGGCTGGTGATCCTCAACCTGGAAACGGGCGAACGAGTCGCCGTCAGCACGCCGGGCAACATCTGGAACCTGCAGTGGGGAGGAGTCCGCTAAATGGCCGGAGAACGTATTCTGATTGTGGAAGACGACGAGCAGATCGTTCAGACGGTGCGGCGCGGCCTGATCTACGAAGGCTATACCGTTGATGTGGCGATGGATGGCCCTGGCGGCCTGCAGAAAGCCCGTGATGTCGCGCCGGATCTGGTCATCCTCGACCTGATGCTGCCCGGTCTGGACGGCATCGAGGTCTGCCGCCGCCTGCGCGCTGCCAGCGATGTCCCTGTCCTGATGCTCACCGCGCGAGACGGTGTATCCGACCGCGTGGCTGGCCTCGACGCCGGGGCGGACGACTACCTGGTCAAGCCGTTCGCTTTCGACGAGCTGCTGGCCCGTATCCGTGCGCTCTTCCGCCGTTCGCAGCCCAGCTCTACGCCGGAAGTATTGCGCTTTGCCGATCTGACTCTGGATACCGGCACGCGGCGGGCGCAGCGTGGCGAGCGCGTGATCGACCTGACGGCCAAGGAATACGAATTGCTGGAACTCTTCATGCGCCACCCGCGCCAGGTGCTGACCCGCGACCTGATCTTCGACCGGGTCTGGCGTTACGACTTTGGTGGGGAGAGCAACATCATCGAGGTGTACGTGCGTTACCTGCGGCAGAAGACCGAAGGCCCCGGCGAACCGCGCCTGATTCATACCGTGCGCGGGGTCGGCTACGTGCTCCGGGAGGAATAGCTGTCATCAGGCAGTGGTCGTGACTGACGTCCGGCCAGAAAGAGGGGAAAGCTATGTCTGATTCGATCGTAACGGGCGGGGCAGGAACATCCTCGACTGAATACGACAAGGGCTATGAGACCGCTCTGGCCTATGCCTGGCACCGCTTTAACAGCTATGACCGGCAATCTGGCATGCTGAAGGCGCGCTACCAGCGCATCCGCCTTTACATCATCGTCACCTCGTTGCTGACTACTATCCTGTCGGTGATGAGCGTGGTGGAAGACAGTTCGCGTTACTGGCGGCTGCTCTTTCTCGTAGCCGGTCTGGCGCTATTCATCGTCGGCCTGCGCCTGATCCTGGGGACGCGCAACATTGAGCCGGTGGCTGAGGGGACCCGCCGCCGCGTGGACGACATGATGCGCCTGCTGACTGGTCGCCAGCAGGCAGCGTCTCCGGCCCAGAGCCAGACATCCCCCGACCAGCGCACCCGGCGGGTCAGAAGCGTCATTGCGGTGATCTTCGGGCTGGTGTTGTTTGCGGCGGGTGGGTTCTTCTGGATTATCAGCAATGGCGCGGCGGAGATCGCCGCTGCGGTGGGCGGCTGGACGGTCCTGCCCTGGATGCGCACGCTCCTGATCATGGTGCTGATCGCCCTGCCGCTGGTCAGCGCTGGCCTGCTGGATTTTGCCGCGCGCTTTGAATCGCGGCGCAACTGGATCGGTTTCCGCCTGGCGGCGGAGCAGATCCGCCGCGCGATCTACACGCTGCGCGTGCGCAACTACTATGAGGACCTGACGACCGCCGACCTGGAAGGGCTTAACACGGTGGTCAAAAAGGCCCGCGAGACGCTCTCCGAATTGGGAGTCACCGCCCCGATGCTCAGCGAGGACTTCAACCCGGAGAGCGGGCTGGTCAAGCCCAATCATGTCTACCTGCCCGACCAGGACGACGGTTACGCCCCGCTGGATGTGGAGCAGTACTTCCGTCTGCGGCTGATCCCGCAACTCAACTGGTACCGCGACCGCATCAAGCGCGACTACGGACGCTCGCGCTACTACCGCGTGTGGATCCTGCTGTTCGGTGGGCTGGGCGCACTGCTGACTGCCTTTAACCTGAGCGAGTTCGCGGCGGTCACTGCTGCTCTGGTAACGGCCATTGTCACCTGGCTGGCCCTGATGGCCCACGAGCAGAACTTCCGGGTTTATGCGGCTACCCTGGCCAAGATTGAGGAACTGGCTGCCGACTACCGGATCAAAGAGAACACCGCCACGCCCGCTGATATTGAGAAGTTTGTGGACGATGTGGAGCAGGTCCTGGCCGACGAACGCGACAATTGGAGCCAGGGCGTACTGCAGGCCCAGGATGTCATCGAAGACAACCTGAGCCGGATGGCTCGCGGCGAGACGGGGGAAGACCTCTTCAAGCCGGAGACGACCACGGCCACCGGCGCCGGGGATAGCGCGGAGGAAAAACCGCCCGCACCGGCCACCACTCGCCGCGGCAGGCAGCGCTAGACTCTGGTGATGATCTGCGCCGGGCGTGGGCCGGGCGTGGGGGGGAATTCCTCACGCCCGGCGTCTAGGTTGCCAGCGGGGCAGCAGCGCGGGAGGCAGCCATCTCAAAAGCACAGGGAATGCCTCGTTTCTGGCACCATTGGAGCAGGGTGCCCCCGGCAAACCGTGCCTCGTCCCCATGCAGGGGAATTCCTTCAACCTTTACCGGAAGCCTGGTCTCATAGAGCATTCTGGATTGTTCATCCCGTTCCAACGATACCGTGAACGCCTTCTTGCGGTAACCGCGTTCTGCGGTTGGAACGTAGCGCAGCAACAACCGTTGAAAGGCCTTCTTGGCCAGTACCACGGGAGGCTTCTTCCTGACCACCTGAATGTGCTGGATCAACGGTACGCCCATGACGAACTCAACCAGATCCATATCGCAGTAGGGATCGCTGGCGATGATGCCGGCACGCATTGCGGGTAACGCCACGACCTCGCTGTCGGAGATGCAGGAAACATACATCGCTGCCAGGATAAGCTTCTGGAGGCGGCTCATCGCCTGGTACTGCGAGACAGTAGTCAGGAGGCTGATGTCGTCATAATATCCCTGGCTGGTGAAATACACGAAGCTTTTTCCTGCATCCTTATAAGGGAGCCTGCGTTTCCGCAGGGCGAGCGGCAGGTAGCTGGCGAACCAGGTCAGGTACTGGGCGGCCAGCGCGCCATTCAGCGAGTCGTTGTTCTCACCGGAGAACAACTGCCGTTCTTCCCCAATCGGCGTGTGAAACCATAGTCCTGCAACACCCAGCGCCGTTCTTGTGCCATGGGGCTGCCCGTAAAGCTCGTCCAGGCGGTCAAAAAGACAGGGATATTCGGCGGTTTCCAGATTGTGAATGTGATGCTGGCGTACATTCAGGATCTCCGCTGTTCGCCGGGCGTAGGGGAGATCAGAACTGGTTGGCCCCCAGGTAGCCGAAGTATAGGCATTGATACTGACTCCCATTTGCTTGAGGTATATCCCCAGCAACTCGGAATCGATCCCGCCACTCAAATACAGGCCCACGCGATCTTCCCTGACAATGCGTTCCATGGCCCGTCTGAAGAGGCGATCAAGCTCATCAACCAGGCTGTCCATGTGCACTGACAGGGGCAGGTGCTGTGGCCTGACCCGGTACTGATAGCGGATGGCTACTTGGCCGGTGGCTTTGTCCAGCGCAATTACACTGCCGGGGGGGACGATCTGAATGTCCCTGATCAGGGGGACCAGTCGAATAGTGCCAAGCCCCAGGAGTGCCCTTACACCGTCCGGGTCAAGAGCATCCCCTGGCTGAACCAGATCGGAGAATTGCTGTGAGAAGCGGAATCGTTCGCCACTCCAGCGGTAATACAGCTGCGCAACCCCCAGATGATCACGCAAAGCATAATAATGTGTGTCATCCTCCAGTACGGCGCAAAAACAGGAATCGCGGCGTCTCCTTTCGTACAGTGCAGACCAATCACCGTCCTGCACATCCTCAGCATTGAAGTTGTACCCAATGCAGGTACGCATATAGTGAGCTTGCCTTCACTTTCTGGTGTGATTGCCCGGAGCGCGTTCTTATGCACAGCCATGAGTATAATGAGGCATAGCGAATCTGCACGCCTGCGGGAGGCTGTACCTGGTCTGTCGTACAGACATAGCGTGTCCCACCTGCTTGAGGGTGGCCGCCTTTGCGGCTGCACCATAGCAATGCGCTGCGAAAGGCGCGGGTGACCACGACCAAACGCCAGCCGGTGCGAAAGCCGCTCTTCAGAACACTCTGTTTTTCGGCGTCCTACTTCTTCTCCGCCAGCGCCCAACCCTGCCATCCGCGCGCCTGCCAGGCGGCGTACAACGCGATCGATCCCGCCGTCGCCACATTCAGGCTTTCCACATGGCCGCGCATGGGCAGCGTCACCAGCAGGTCGCAGGTGTCGCGCACCAGCCGGCGCATGCCATCGCCTTCCCCGCCCAGCACAAAGCACAGGTTGATGTTCAGGTCGACTCGATCCAGCGGCTGGATGTTCGGCCCGATGTCCAGCCCGACAATCCAGACGTCGTTATCTTTGAGTTCCTTGAGAGCGGAAACCAGGTTGCTCACCTGGGCGACCAGCAGATGCTCCACCGCGCCGGAAGAAGCCGATACCACTGCTTCAGTGACACCAACGCCGCGCCGTTCCTGCAGGATGACGCCGTGCAGGCCAACCGCGTCAGCGATGCGCAGCAGGCTGCCCACATTCTGCGGATCCTGCAGCAGGTCCAGCGCCAGGAAGAAGTTGCGCTCGTGGCGCAGTACCGAGGTGTCCAGCAAATCGCGCAGCGAGGCATAAGGGTACGGCCCGCAGCGCAGCACCACGCCCTGGTGGTTGGCCCCTTTGGCCAGGTCGTCGATGACACGGCGCGGTACGCGGCGGATGCCCACCCCGCGCGTTTCCGCCGCGCTGATGATGTCCAGGATTGGCCCCTTTTCCTCCACGGTTTCCAGCAGCAAGAGCTGCTCAAAGTGGCGGCGGTTGGCCCGCAACGATTCCAGCACCGGCCAGCGACCGTACAGAAATTCCGACATACCCGTTTTACCTCCCGCCCTGCAATTGCCGTCCCTCAGCAATAACCCCGGCCACAAGGCAGGGTCACGACCGCCCCGCGGCGGCT
>JAIOAT010000027.1:0-37198 GCA_019873685.1 Chloroflexota bacterium | reverse complement strand
CGAGCGCGGGCTTCGGTGCGCAGCGCCACCAGCAGGTTGATCAGCCCGGCCTCGCGCTCGGCGCTGGCGCTGGCGGTCGCATCCTGCTCCGGGATGATGCCCAGCACCCTGCCGCCCAGATCGCGGTAGACGGCGTCGATCTGTTCCAGCACGCCGCGTCCGACTGTCGTCCCGCTGTTCAGCAGAGTGTAAACCTCGCGGGTGAAGGTCTGCAGGGCGCTGAGGGCCAGCGGAGCATTGAAGTCGTCGTCCAGGGCGGCGGCAAAATCAGCCCGCGCCCGCGCCACTTCGGCCAGGATTGCGTTCCCGGCGTCGCCTTCCGGCGCGGTGGCCAGCATGGCACGGGTGAGCCGCGCCGCGCCATACAGCCGTTCCCAGCCCTTGACCGCGCCATCCAGCGCTTCCTCGCTGAAGACGATCGGGTTGGAGTAATGCGAGGTGAACATGAACAGGCGGATTGCTTCGGGCCGCCACTTCTTCAGCGCGTCCTTGATCGTGTAGAAGTTGCCCAGGCTCTTGGACATCTTGACCGGGACGCCGTCCTCATCCGGGACCTGCAGGCTGCCGGTCAGCATCCAGTAGCGGGCGAAGGGCGCGTCATGGGCGCATTCGCTCTGAGCGATCTCGCACTCGTTGTGCGGGAAGATGTTGTCAACGCCGCCGCCGTGAATGTCAAAGGTGGTGCCCAGGTACTTGCCTGCCATGGCCGAGCACTCGATATGCCAGCCGGGGAAGCCCACCCCCCACGGGCTATCCCAGCGCAGGATGTGCTCCGGTTCGGCCCGCTTCCACAGGGCAAAGTCTTCCGGGTGGCGTTTCTCGTCGCGCACTTCCTCGCGGGCGCCCGCTTCCTGTTCTTCCAGGCGGCGGTTGGAAAGCTTGCCGTATTCCGGGTACGACCGTACGTCAAAGTAGACATTGCCATTCACGACATAGGCATGGCCCTTGTCGATCAGGCGCTGGATCATGGCGATCTGCTCCGGAATGTGCCCGCTGGCCCGCGGGCTGATGTCCGGGCGCGTGACGCCCAGGGCATCCATATCCGCGAAGTATTCGCGGGTGTAGTACTCCACGATCTGCATGGGCCGGGCAGCCAGCTGGCGGGCCTTCTTGAGGATGCGATCCTCGCCGCTATCCAGCAGGTGACCGACATCGGTGATGTTCTGAACGTAGAGCACGTCCCAGCCGCTGTAGCGCAGCCAGCGCACCACCATGTCGAAGTTGATGTAGGTCTTGGCATGACCCACATGCGCGTAGTCCTGGACGGTTGGACCGCACACGTACATGTTGACTTTGCCCGGCTCCACGGGCACAAAATCCTGCTTTTCCCGGCCAAGAACGTTGAAGATTCGCAGTGCCATAAGTCCCTTCCGTCCTGAGTAGGCAATCCCTGTGCCACAATACGCTGTCTGCCGGTATTGTACCGCATCCGTCAGAGGCTGATAAGCGCGGGGTGCAGAGGGCGAAGAGGGGTATAGATCGGCGGCGCTGTCTGGCTTCGAGATCGCGGTGCTGCTGTGCGTCAGCGTCGCCGGTAGATCACCACCGGGCCATGATAGAGGATATCCGGTATTTCCAGGATGGGCGTGTAGTGAGCGTGCATAAAGGTCACCAGCGGCCTGATGTCCGGCTCACCCACTGTGACCAGATTAGGGAAGTAGACGATATAGTCCGGTGGTGTCGTTGCCCATTCGGACAGCAGACGCTCTACCACGCCGGGCGCTGCCAGGTACCACGCCCACCCCTTTACCCAGAATCCCGGCGGGAGCATCTCCGCCAGGGCATGAATCTGCGGCGTGCTGTCAGTTTCGGGCAGGATGAACAGCGTATCGCCCGGTGCACGGACAGCACGCAGCGCTTCCGCTATGGGATTGAACTCGTCGTAGGCGGGCGTCCCGCCGGGGCCGGAGGGAGAACCGAAGTAAGGTGCGATGCCGGTCAGGCCCCAGCCAGCGAAGGCGACAGCTAGCAGCCCGGTTAATACCAGCGTTCCAGTAGGAGTATGTTCCAACAGGTGGTGTGGCGCTATCCACCAGTGCTCTCCCAAAGCCTGCCAGACTGCCGTCAGAGTAACGCCGGACATCACCGCCAGCATCGGGAGCAGACCCATGACGTGATATTCACCCCCACGCGGGATCAGCGTCCCGGCTCCTGCTACGCCCATGAGTGCTACTAGCAGCCAGTTGCAGCGGCTGGGTTTAGCTTGGCGCAGCGCCAATGGCAGATATCCTCCTGCCAACAACCCACTGAGCAGCAGCTTGCGCAGGAAATCGCCGGAATACGGCTCGCCGGGCATCAGACCGGACAGGTTGAATACCCAGTTCCAGTACATGTAGCTTTGCAGATGGCCCTGTGTGGCCATACAGAGTACCAGTATCCCCGGCGGAAGCAATGCGCCCGGCAGGTAGGTTGCTAGACGGGCGCGTTCCTCACGCTGGAGTAACAGCCACAGCCCAAACAGGATCACACCCAGCCAGGCGTGTTGTTTGAACAGAGTGGCGCCCCCCAGGATTAGTCCTGTTCCCAAAGGCGCCAGCCACCAGGGTTGCCGTCTGGCCAGAGCCAGCCACAGACTCACCGCCAGCAAGATCATCGCACCGACAATGGCGTCGTAATAGAACAGGATGTTGTTGTATACCGGCTCCCACCAGACCCAGAATAGCAGCGCGGTCCACGCCGCCGCTTGCCCGGCCAGTTTACTGGCGACGTGATAGACCAGCAGGCCGGTCAGTATCACCAGCAGTACGTCCAGCAGGCGGACGGTTAGCAATGGCGGAAATGGTAGCACCCGCTGAGCCAGGGCCACCAGCAGCGATCCTCCCGGCGCGTGTTGTTCCACGACGGTATCGAACAGGGCGCGACCCTCGTTCAGCATCCAGGGAATGGCAATCTGGCCGGAATGGGTCGATGGACTGAGGAAGGTCAGGTGCAGGGTAAGCTGGGCTAACAGGACGATCAGTATCCAGGTCCAGGATCGGCGGAAGAGAGCCAGCACAGTCATGCGATCTCCGGATAGTCAGCGTAGCGATCAGACCCGATTATAGGGATCATGCGAGGTATAATCCAGCGGTGTGCGAGCGGCAAATGGTCTACCGCTGCCGCGACCGGAGCGCCCGTGAGACTCTCTATCGCCATTGTCAGCTATAACACCGCTCCCCTGCTGGCGCGCTGCCTGGATTCCATCACCCGCTGCGCCGCTGACCTGGAGCCGGAGGTCATTGTGGTTGACAACGGCAGCGCGGACGACTCGGTGGCCCTGGTGCAGACGCGCTACCCGGCAGTCCGCCTGATCCTGCCGGGCCGCAATACGTTTTACAGCACCGGTAACAATCTGGCCATCCGTGCCGCGCAGGGCGATGCGATCCTGGTGCTGAACCCGGATACTGAGCTACATCCCGGCGCGTTGCAGGCGCTGGCAGCCCACCTGGAGGCTGATCCTGCCTGTGGGCTGGCGACAGCCCACCAGATCTGGACGGACGGGCGCACGACGCTGCCGATCTGCTCCCGCTTCAATACCTATACTGACCTGTGGCTGGGGGCGACCTTCGCCGGGGCGCTACTGCCCGCCTGGCGGGAGGCGCGCCGCGCCCGGATGTGGTATGCGGACTGGGATCGTCTGAGCGACCGGGAGGTCGACGTGGCTCCCGGCTCATGCATGCTGTTACGCCGCGCTGCGCTGGAGACGGTCGGTCTTTTCGATGAGGCCATGCCGATGTACTTTAGCGACGATGACCTGTGCTGGCGGCTGAAGGTGGCGGGCTACACGGTGCAGTATCTGGCCGGGGCGATCATTACCCACGCGGAACGGGCTACCACCCGTCATATCAGCCGCCGCGCCCGGCAGATGTATTACGCGGATCTGGGGGTCTATGCCCGCAAGCATTTTGGCCGGTTGCGTGCTGCGCCCCTGATCGCCGCCGCCCAATTGACTCGCCGCCTGCTGGATCGGCGGGAGGCTCAGCCGGGCTTGCGGGCGAGGTAGATCAGCTCGGTGGCGAGCAGGCCGGGCAATACGGGCGCGGGCAGGGGGCGTCCGCGCCGCCGCGCCAGGGCATTAAGCAGGGCCTGCAACCCGCTGCCGGCGATGTACAGCGCCTCCACCGGATAGCCCTGCTCTTCCAGCAGCGCCCGTCCGGTGCGAACCGTGTACAGGCGGCAGTGGGTGCGATCCATCACCCCGTAGTCGGTGTAGTCAAAGCGGCCCAGCAACAACAGCAGGCGGTAGCGCCAGTGAGCGATGTTGGGGAGCGAGACGATCACGCGTGCGCCCGGCTTCAGCAGCGTCCGCGCTTCCGCCAGTACCCGCTCCGGTCGCCTGAGATGCTCCAGCACCGCCGCTGCTAGCAGTACGTCATACGGCCCGCTGGCCTCCGCTACCGCCAGCGCCCCCGGCGCGTCCAGATCGGCGGCATGTACCTCGCTGCACCGCCCGGCAGCAATGGCTACCGCCGCCGGGTCGATCTCCAGGCCGGTCACACGGCAACCCAGCGCCGCTTCCATGTATCCGGACAGGTAGCCGGAGGCACAGCCCAGCTCCAGCACGCGGCTCCCGCGCGGGATCAGGCGCATCAGGATGCTATGCGCTTCATCGGGGTGGGCGGTTGCCGGGTCGTAGAGGGTGTCCCGGTGATACTTCGGCGTGGCGGTCATGGCGCGGGCGGCTCCTGGCGGGCATGTTCCAGTACGTAGATCATCGCTTCCCCGAACAGGTTGGGCCAAACCTTGCGCAGCCAGGGTGTACCCTGGTAGGCGATCTCATGCGTGATGCGGAAGCCAAGCTGTGCCGCCCACCAGCGGAAGTCAGCCACCGTCCAGAAACGCAGATGCTCGCCGGGCGTGACCACCCACTGCAGCGGGAAACGGCCCAGCAGCAGGCGCAGGCGGTGCTGGTGATAGCCGGTGTTCGGCACGCTGACGATCAGCTTGCTGGCGTGATGGCGCAGGTCGTTGAGCAGCACCTCCGGGTCGGGAATATGCTCGATGATCTCGCTCATCAGGATGCAGTCGTAGCTGGCGTCAATGAACGCGCTGACCGGCTGCGTGATGTCGGCCAGCGTCACATCCAGCCCGATCGACCGGCAGTACTCGACCGCCTTGGGGGAAACATCAACGCCATGCGCCTCGATGCCCAGCCGTTCGACCAGGTATTTGAGGATCGCACCGTCGCCCACGCCCAGGTCGAGCACCCTGCTGCCGGGCGGGATGACGCGGGCCAGCGCCTCCGCCCGCGCCCGGCGAAAGGGTGAGAGCTTGCCAAGGCCGCTCCCCGCCTTAGCGTCCCAGTAGTCGTCGTAATTGGTTACGCCGACGCGGGCTGTCTCCGGGTACGCCAGCAGGCGGCGCAGGCCCCGGTAGCGGTTGGCCAGCCACAGGTAGGGCGGCAGGCGGCGTAGAATCGGCTTGAGACGGGTCATGGCGGGGTCACCCTCTCGCGTGCGCTCTGGACGGGCGGCGCATTTGCCGGGTATTGTAGGGAACGCGAGCGGCTTTGTCCAGTCAGCGGGAAGGGGCGTACAATGGCGGTAAGAGGGGAGGAGAGAACCCATGAAAATTCTGATCTACGGGGCGGGGGTGCAGGGCAGCGTGATCGCGGCGCGGCTGTACGCCGCCGGGCATGAGGTGAGTCTGCTGGCGCGCGGCAGGCGGCTGGCTGACTTGCGCGAACATGGCGTCGTCCTGGAAGACGCACGCACCGGCATCCGCAGCACGACGATGGTGCCGCTGG
The DNA here is from genome assembly GCA_019873685.1 of Chloroflexota bacterium. GTDB lineage: Bacteria > Chloroflexota > Anaerolineae > Aggregatilineales > Ch27 > Ch27. The sequence goes on along the minus strand of JAIOAT010000027.1, from coordinate 31,473 downwards.
TGGATGCGCTGGCGCCCACCGACGCCTATGATCTGATTGTGGTGTGTATGCGCAAGAACCAGGTGGCTGATGTGCTGCCGGTCCTGGCCGCTAACAGGGCAACGCCGATGGTGTTGTTCCTGGGGAATAACGCTGCCGGTCCGGACGCCTATACAGCAGCAGTGGGCCGCGAACGCGTGTTGTTCGGCTTCACCACTGTAGGCGGGATGCGGGAAGGGTACATCGTGCGCCATACCGGCGGGGCGCAACGGATCCGGCTGGTGATCGGGGAACTGAATGGGCAGGTCACGCCGCGCCTGCGCGAGGTCGTCGACGCCTTCGCTGATGGCGGGATTGATGTGGCGATCAGCCCGGTCATTGACGCCTGGCTCAAAGCGCATGCCGCGCTGGTGCTGCCGCTGGCCGGGGCGGTTTACGCTGCTGGCGGGGATATCTACCGCGCCGGTCACACCCGCGATGCTATCACGCTGGCGGTGCGGGCCGCCCGCGAGGGTTTCCAGGCGTTACGGGCGCTCGGTTTTCCGCTGGTACCGGCGGCCATTCAGGTCTACCGCTGGCTGCCGGAGCCGCTGCTGGTGTTGCTGCTCTCACGGCTGGCCCGTACCGCCATGGCCGAGTTAGCCGTGGCCAGCCATGCCAACGCCGCCCGCGATGAGATGGCCGCGCTGGACGCTGAATGCCGGGCGCTCTTCCGGCGGGCGGGCACGCCAACCCCGGCCTGGGAGCAGATCATGCGCTATGTGGACCCTGCCGTCCCGATCCTGCCGGAAGGGAGCGCGGCCCTGCCGCTGGACTGGCGCAGCGTCTGGCTGCTGGCGGGCGGGTTGCTGGGGATGCTTCTCCTGGCGGTAGCGCTGCCGGTTTTGCTCAGGCCCCGGCGGTTTGCTCGTCGATATAGGTGATGAAACCCAGCTCGCCCGGCGACTGGCCCCAGTGCGCTAGCAGCATGGCGGATTCGCTGCGGTGGTGGGTAGCGTGGTTGACCTGGTGGATCATCATCTGCCACAGGGGGTAGCTGTACGTGCGGCCCCAGCGAGTGGTGTAGGTGATGACCGTACCCAGCAGGTCGTTGTCCAGCGCCGCGACAAAGGTCTGTGTGTCCGTCTCAACGGCGTCCCAGTGTCCCTGCAATGCGGTCAGGTCAGGGCATGTTTCCGCGGTCAGGAACTCCGGCGGCTCCCACTGGCGGAAGCGCGCCAGCCAGTGCCGTTGTGCGCCGAGGGTGTGCACCAGCGTATCGCGGACGGAACGGAAGCTCGCGCCGGGTACGGGTACCGGGGTGGTGAACTGTTCGCCCGTGAGCTGGCTGGCGGCAGCCAGGACACGGGCGTTGGCCCAGGCGTTGTAGGCGTAAAGCGTCCGAATGGTGGAGATGAGCATAAGGGAGTCTCGTCTCTCTGATATACCCGGCGGCAACTGGCCGCTGCCGGGTTTCCCTGTGGCTATCTTCCTCCTTAGCATAGATTCTAGCATATCTCGCCCGACCTGCTGGCAACTGCTGGCGGCGCCTGCCCTGATTTCGGTATAACGGGCGCAGAAAGGGCGAGGGGCGCGGATGAATCTCGACAGGCGGTTGCTCAGCTTGCTGCGCGGGGAGCATTCCCGGCTGGCGTTGACGGTTGGCCTCGGCGTGCTGGGTGGGACGCTGCTGGTGTTGCAGGCGCGCGTGCTCAGTCGGGCCATTGCCGGCGTCTTCCTGGGTGGGCGGACCCTGGTCGAGGTGACGCCGCTATTGCTGGCGCTGGCGGGGCTGGCGCTGGCGCGGGCGGGGACCGCCTGGCTGAGCGCATCTGCTGCTGACGCCCTGGCCGGGCGGATCAAACAGGCCCTGCGCTCGGCGCTCTACGGCCAGCTGCTGGCGCTTGGCCCGGCGTATACAGGCGGCGAACGCAGCGGCGAGTTGGTCGCCGTCGCCCTGCAGGGCGTGGAGGAACTGGACGCTTACTTCCGCGATTATCTGCCAGCGCTGGCCCTGGCCGCGCTGGTCCCGCTGACCTTCCTCGCTTTTATCCTGCCGCTGGAGCCGCTTTCGGGGTTGGTGTTGCTGCTCACCGCGCCGCTAATCCCGTTCTTTATGGTGTTGATCGGGGCGCTGGCGCGGGGAGTCACCCGCCGCCAGTGGCAGACGCTCAGCCGCATGAGCGCCCACTTTCTGGACGCGCTGCAGGGCCTGACCACGCTTAAGCTATTCGGGCGCAGCCGCCGCCAGGTCGAGGTCATCGCCCGCATCAGCGACCGCTGGCGGGCGACAACGCTGGGCGTGTTGCGCGTGGCCTTCCTTTCCGCGCTGGCCCTGGAACTGATCGCCACGCTCAGCACGGCGATCGTAGCGGTGGAGATCGGCGTGCGGCTGCTGTATGGCCTGCTGGATTTTGAGCAGGCGCTGTTTGTGCTGGTGCTGACGCCGGAATACTACCTGCCGCTGCGGACGCTGGGCGTGCGCTTCCACGCCGGGATCAGCGGCGTGACGGCAGCGGCGCGGATTTTCGCCATTCTGGAGACGCCTCTGCCGGAGACGGTAGAGCCGCCAGCAATATCCGCATCCCCTGCGCCGCAGCGGATGCACATCGTTTTCACTGATGTGCGCTACACCTACGATCGTGGGCGCCGCGCTGCGCTGGATGGCGTCGCCTTTGCTGTGGAGCCGGGTCAGCAGGTGGCCCTGGTTGGACCTTCCGGGGCGGGCAAGAGCACGATTGCCGCGCTGCTGTTGCGCTTCATCGCCCCCGATTCCGGGACGATCACGGTTGACGGTGTCCCGCTGGCGACCATCCCCGCAGATGTCTGGCGGACGCGGTTGGCCTGGGTCCCCCAGCGACCGTACCTGTTCAACGCCAGCATCCTGGACAACATCCGCCTGGGTCGCCCCCACGCCACACCGGACGAGGTCGCCTACGCCGCCCGGCAGGCCGGGGCGGACGGCTTCATCCGCGCCCTGCCGGATGGCTACGCGACCGTGGTCGGGGAACGCGGGGCGCGCCTTTCTGGCGGGCAGGCCCAGCGTATCGCCCTGGCCCGCGCCTTCCTGCGCGATGCGCCGCTGCTGATCCTGGACGAACCAACCGCTCACCTGGACGCCGAGAGCGAAGCGGCGGTGGAGGAGGCGATCAGGCGGCTGCTGCGCGGGCGTACGGCGCTGATCATCGCCCATCGCCTGCATACGGTCGTCCGCGCCGACCGGATCGTCGTTCTGGATGAGGGGCGTGTGATCGAGATCGGGACGCATGACGAACTGCGGGCGGCGGGTGGGCTATACAGCCGCCTGCTGGCGGCGTACGATCCCCGCTGGCTGGCTGGCTGATTCAGCTGCGCAGACTACCATGCGGCGCAACCTACCAGCCTGTCTAACGTATGTAATAGTATAGAGGGGTACCCTTTCAAATCGATCATCACAGAGGAGCATATCGACGCGATGAGCAAGCGAGTCCTGGTCGCCTACGCCAGCAAGACCGGCGCCACGGCTGAGGTGGCCGAATTTATGGGCAAGGTGTTGCGGGAAGCAGGCGCTGAAGTGGATGTGGTGCCGATCAAGAACGTGCGCGGCCTGGACGGCTATGACGTGGCCTTTGTCGGTAGCGCCATCCGTGTCGGCCAGTGGCTGAAGGAAGCGGTCTCCTTTGTGGAGGCGCACAAAGACGCCCTGAGCCAGCGCCCGACCGCCTTCTTCACGGTGTGCCTGACCCTGCATGAGGATACGCCGGAAAACCGCCAGACTGTGCATGCCTATCTCGACCCGGTGCGGGCTATCTTCACCCCGCAGGCGGAAGGCTTCTTTGCCGGGAGGATGCAGACGGCGCGGCTGGGTCTGCTGGAGAAGATGATGATGCGCATGATGAAACCGCCGGAGGGTGACTTCCGCAACTGGGACGCCATCCGCGCCTGGACAGGGGAGACCTACGCGCAGCTGGCCGGGTGAGTTCCGGCTGTTTGTGTAGGAAGATTGCCCTGCAGAAGTCTGCGGGATGGCGTTTGTGGGCTTTGCAGCGCAGCCCCTCGCCCGGCGATAACGCAGTACGGCGGCCCCTGAACACTCAGGAGCCGCCGTATGTTTGCGCAGGGCAGTTGTTCGAAGACCTGCCTTCGCCAGGACAGACTCCGGGGGACGTCGAAGCTGGCATGAGGAGCCTGTCCTGGCAAAGGTGAGGTGGCACCGCCGGCAGGGATGGTGCAGCGATGATCAGCGATCAGACGGCGATGAGCGAGCATGCAGGGTGACGATGGCGATGCCGGGCGGTTCGGGCTGCAGTGGCACTTCAACGGTGAACTCGCCTGCACAGACGATGCTACAGGGGGGGGATTGAACATTGAGGGTCAATGTCAGTAGCGTCGTCTGTGCAGGCGAGTCCACGGGCAGTGATGGGGTTGGGATGGTGGACTCTGCCGATCAAGCGTTTTCACGCTCAACCATGCCTACCATAGCACATATTTGTCGATAAATCCAGTCAGTTTTATAAGAATTCGATGAGAAACAGGAGCCGGGGGTGGTCAGAGATGGCCGCCCCCGGTGAGCACTCCGAATTACCTCGGCGCTGGCAAAGGTGCGCTGCCTAGCCTTCGCGCTTGGGCTTTTCCTCTCCGCGCCCGGCCAGGAGCATATAGGCCCCCGCTACGATCATGATCACCGCTACGGCAACGCTGATGACCGGGCCAAGCGTTTCTACCGCGCTGAACAGGAACGCTAGCGCCATCAGCACCATGATCCCGCCGGGGATCAGGAATGGCCACTGGCGCGTGTAGAAAAAGGCAACGATGAACGGCAGACCAATCACGCCCAGGACATAAGCCGGGACAAGCTGGGACTCATTGCCTGCCTCCCCCAGGAACAGCACCGGGATGATCGCCACCAGCACATAGGCCGGGATAGCCAGCCCCCACTGACGGGTTTGGTAGGCGGCGTAGGCGAACGGCGCCGCGATTAGCAGCAGGACAATCACCGGCACCCAGACGCCGCTCAACTTCAGCACGGCGGCGATGACTACGACGACCAGCACCGCGGCGGAGACGTAAGCCACGATGGCCTGCCATACCTGGCGCTCGGCCAGATACAGCCAGGTGAAGCCGATGGCCGATATAGCCAGCGCAACGACCCACATCCACACTTCCCACGATGCGTCAACGCTGTTGGTGATGATCTGGGCCAGACCCAGCAGAATCAGCGCGGCCCCGGCGACGATTCGTCCACGATACCTGGTATCCTGAAGCATGGTTCTCCCCCCAATGGCATAACTGCAGCGGGCGATGCTACCTGTCTATACGCGGCGGGTGCGGGGCGGGTTGCGCGGGGAGGGAGTAGGAATAAAGGTCTGTTGTCAGGCCGCGCATTGTGCGCTAGGCTGAATCGTGCCTGGTGAGGGTGTTCCGGCTCGGCTTCAGCCGCTGTACAGCGCGACCTCTGTTACCTGACCCGGAGGGGAGAACGCGCAGCTTTTCTGTGGAGGAATCCGCATGACCGAGGCCTTTGAACGGCTCAAGGCGCTGCTGGAGCAGCAGGGGGCCTTGCGGGAAGAGCAGGTCATTGAGGTCGAGCGCGAGCTGGGCGCCCTGACCGCCGAAGAGCGCCTGTGGCTTTCCATCGAACAGCACAACCGCCTGCAGCGCGCCGGCCAGACCATCACGGTTGAGCAGTACATCCAGGCGACCGCCATCCTGGAGAAGGCCACCCCTGGCAGCCCCGAATACCAGGAAGCGGAGCGGATTGTCGCTGCCTTTGAAAACGCTGCCTAGCCGGGTAGAATAAGCGCGGCCAGGCGGGGGGGGCGCTATTCCGGGCGGGTCCCGACGGTCTGGTATGCGTCCTGCTGGCGGTTGCGTTTTGCCCCACCGGCTGTTGACCCCGACAGGTTTGATGACCACCATCTATTTTGTTCGCCACGGCGAGGTGCATAACCCGCAGCACATCCTTTACGGGCGGTTGCCGCGTTACCGGCTGAGCCAGCGGGGTCTTGAGCAGGCTGCCGCAGCCGCGGCGTATCTGCAGGAACGCCCGCTGGCCGCCGTAATCAGCAGCCCGCGCCTGCGCGCCCGCCAGACGGCCGCCATCATCGCCCGACCGCATGGGCTGCCGGTGCGTCTTTCCAGGCTGGTGGATGAGGTGCGCAACCCGCATCAGGGTCGCCCTGCCGCCGAACTGGAAGCTGAGGGCTGGCGGCTCTACACCAATGTGCCGCCCGGCTATGAGACGCCGGAAGATATCCTCAGGCGCGTCCTGCGCCTGATCGGGCGGCTGCGGGCGGCTTACCCCGATCAGGAAGTGGCGGTAGTCACCCACGGCGACCTTGTGCTGGCCGTCCAGTTCTGGGTGGCCGGCGTGCCCTTCACCGATGACACCAAGAATCGGGCCGCCTATCCCGCCACCGCGTCAATCACCACGCTGGCCTTCGCCAATGGCGCGAGCCTGCCAGCGCTAAGCTACCGGCGACCGTACTGACCGCCGTTCTGCGGCAACACCAGAGGGCGTATGACTGTCATCCACTTTGTCCGGCATGGTCAGGTGCATAACCCGGCGGGGGTGCTTTACGGGCGGTTGCCCCGCTTCCCGCTCAGCGCCGCGGGCCGGGCGCAGGCGGAAGCCGCCGCCAGAATCCTGCAGGAGCGCCCGCTGGCGGCCGTCTTCAGCAGCCCGCGCCTGCGCGCTGTCCAGACGGCCCGGATCATCGCCAGTCGGCATCCCGATCTGCGCGTGCGACTTTCGCGCCTGCTGGATGAGACGCATACCCCTCATGAGGGCCGCCCGCTGGCTGAGCTGGAAGCCAGCGGCTGGGACATGTTCACGAATATCCCACCCCACTACGAACAGCCGGAAGACATCTTCAACCGGGCGCAGCGCTTCATCCGCCGGGTGCGCCGCCGCTTCCCCCAGGGCGAAGTCGTCGCCGTCTCCCACGGGGAATTGCTGCTGTGGATGCACCTGTGGGTGCGTGGCCTGCCCTTTACGCTGGAAACGCAGTTCCTGATCGACCCCTTCCCGGAGACCGCTTCTATCACCACCCTGACCTTCACCGATGGCGCGGCAGTGCCGACGCTGACGTATTGCCGCCCCTACTAGTGGAGCGTTGCCCTTTCCAGGAAGCGCCAGCGCCACACACAAAAAGGGGCGGCCCCGGCTGATGAGGGCCGCCCCGGGCCTGCGCAGGGCGCCTTACGGGCCGGGCAGGGTGATGACTGGCGGCAGCGTGATGATCGGCGGCAGGGTGATGATGAGAGCTATCCTGTTAATGGTCACGTAGCGCTCAGTGACACTGCCATCCTGCAGAACCACCCGCAGGGTGTATGTCGTCGTGGTCGCCGGGCATTCATCACGGGAGCCGACCCCGGCGACGCCAACACCCTGGTAGTAGACCTCGCGGACGTTCTCCGTGTACCAGGAGACCGTCCCGCAGCCGCCGGGGCCAACCGTGATCGCGCCGGTGCCATTCACCGTGAAGTTGATGATCGCGCCGGGCGGCGGGGTGGGCGTAGCGGTAGCGGGCAGCGGGGTGGGCGTGGGCGGGCTTTCGAAGAAGAGCAAGCTGCCGCATGGCCCTTCCAGCCGGGTGACCGCGCCGGAAACCCAGCCGCGTTGCCCGGCGAAGTTGACCACATACCAGCTGCCATCCAGGCTCTGGCCGATGACCTCCAGGCTGCTGGCGGGGTTGAGCATCCCGATGACGGGGAAGACGGTCGCCGGGCCGCTGCGGATGTTGACGTTGGTGCTGCCCGCTGTGCGCACCAGGCAGACCAGCGCCTGCGGCGTTTCGGTAGGCGGCGCCGGGGTAGGGGGCACGCCAACCGGGGCCGGCCCGCCGCCTGAAGTCAGCAGCAGCGTCAGCGCACCGGATGTCTCCGGTGCCCAGCCGGAAAGGACGATCTCGTACAGGCCGCTATCCGGGCCGATGGTCAGGTCTGTCCCCTGCAGACCGGGGCCGCCCAGCAGGCCGATGAGCTGGCCCAGCGGGTTGTAGACCTGGGCGCTGAAGGCAAAGCCGGGCGTTGTGCTCAGAATCTGCAGGGTCAGCGGGCCGGTCGGGTCGGCGTCAAAGCTGTACTGGATCGGCGCAGCGCCGGGCGGGATGTTGATCGCCGCCGGAACACCCGGCATCAGGTCCAGGCTGGCCGCCGCCGGGCGCGCCCCCAGATGCAACAGGAATTCGCCGGCGGTCCCGCCGGGGTTCGTGATCATCAGGGTGTACAGGCCGGTATCCGGTAGACGATAGCTGATCCGCGCCGCGCCGCTGGCTCCCAGCAGCGGATCGCCCTGACTGACGGCCAGCTGGCGCTGGTTGATGCCCATCAGGCTCAGCGCCGGGGTCATGCCGGGCGTGATGCCGATGACATAAGCGGTCACGTGGTCGCCCACTGTGCCATTAAACATATAGAAGCCGAGCGGGGCTTCCGCGGTGAGCGTGCCGACGACGCTCGTGCCGTAGGTCAGCAGGTTGCCCTGCGCCTGCAGGCTCCCGGCGGCGCCCCCCATCACCAGAATGAACAGCAACAATAACCGCAGGCAGGTATGGATCGGCGATGATCGTGTGGAAATCCGGGCCAACCAGTGCATAGGCCTTCCTCACAAGAAGTCTCTGTCGGCCTGGGCGATGAACGGCGCAGGGCCGATCAGGTCTGCGCTGCCCTCATCATACGCTTTTTCGCCGCCCGGCAGAAGCGCGACCCTTGTACTGGTCGGAGGGACGGTATAATGGGGAAGCGTCGCCCGGCGGAGGCCGGCAGCGTGTAAAAGGAGTGCAAGGCGTGGAAGAGATACCTCTGGTCGACCTCAAGGCCCAGTATGCCGCCCACCGGCAGGCCATCGACGCGGCCATCGCCCGTGTGCTGGGTCATACCGGTTTCATCGGCGGGCCGGAGGTGCGGGCCTTTGAGGAAGCTTTTGCCGCTTACCAGGGCACCCGCCGCGCAGTGGGCGTCGCCAGCGGCACGGCGGCCATCTTCCTGATCCTCAGGGCGCTGGGGATCAGACCCGGCGACGAGGTGATCACCACGCCGCACACGTTCATCGCTACCGTCGAGCCGCTGATCGCGCTGGGCGCCTGGCCGGTCTTTGTCGACATTGACCCGGCGACATACAACCTGGACCCGGATCAGATCGAGGCGGCAATCACGCCGCGCACCAGGGCCATCATGCCCGTCCACCTCTACGGCCAGATGGCTCGTATGGATGCGATCCTGGATATCGCCCGCCGGCACAACCTGGCTGTGATTGAGGATGCGGCGCAGGCGCACGGCGCGACGTACCGCGGAAAGCGGGCCGGGCAGTGGGGGGTGGCCGCCGCTTTCAGCTTTTACCCCGGCAAGAACCTGGGCGCCTATGGCGACGCCGGCGCTGTGTGCACCGACGATGACGCGCTGGCGGACGAGATCGCCCGGTTGCGCGATCACGGGCGCGCCAGCAAGTACGAGCACGCCGTGATCGGCTACGGTGAACGGCTGGATGCGCTCCAGGCGGCGATCCTGGGGGCCAAGTTGCCCTACCTCGATGCCTGGAACGCCGCCCGTCGCCGTATAGCCGCCGCCTATACCGCCGCCCTGCGCGATCTGCCGGGGGTGATCCCGCCAGCGACACTGCCCGGCGCAGAGCCTGTCTACCACATCTACTGCATCCGGGTCGAGGCTGCCCGCCGCGACCGCATTCTGGCCGCGCTGCACGAGCGTGGCATTGGCGCGGGCATCCACTATCCGCTGCCGCTGCACCTGCAGCCCGCGCTGGAGTTTCTGGGCGCGCGGCGCGGCGACTTTCCGCATGCCGAAGCGGCGGCGCGGACGATCCTCAGCCTGCCAATCTACCCGGAGATGACCGAAGCGCAGGTCGAGCGCGTGGTCGCTGCGCTGAGGGAAGTCCTCGCCGCTGTCTCAACGCGGGCCTAGGATGCCCCCGTGTCTTTCCCCGCCAGCAGGGCAAGGAGAGTCATCGCCTAACCGCCGCGCAAAAGAGTTCGCAGGGCGGCCAGGGCGCGGGCGACTTCCCGGCGGAAGGCGGCTTCATCCAGCGCGGCAAATTCAGCGGCCAGCGCCTCATCATCCAGCCGGAACAGGAGCCATGTCTCCCGTTCGCGGGCGGCCTGCTGGGCGCCGGTCAGGCGGGCGGGGTCGTGATCGCGCACAGTGGCGGCGGCCAGCGCGGCCTGCTGCGGCGTGGGCGCGGCGGCCAGATGCACGTGCACCCGGCCATCGCTGAAACTCAGCCCCAGGCAGGCTTCCCCCAGTGCCGCCCGCAACTCGGCATCCAGCCGTTCCGGGTTGATGCTTGCTTTCTCGATGGTGATGTCCGGCATTTGGGGCGCTCCTTACAGCTCAATGGCAGCCAGCGTGATCGCGTTGTAAGCCGTATACGAGACCAGTGATACTGTGCTGCCGCTGGTCACGCACCACTGCGGGCGGAAGGTGTGCGTTCCGGCGGCCAGGCCGGTGACCAGCACAGCAAAGGCGACCGGCGTCGCCGCGGTCACGTCATTGCCCAGGTTGGAAGCCTGCAGCAGGCCCAGCGGCATCCCGGTGTAGCGCGTCCCATTCACGCTGAGATCAAAGCGGGCGCGGTAGCTGGTGTTGCTGGCGTAAGCGTTGGCGGCGAACATGACCAGCACCGGCCCGCCGTGCGTCTGCAGCGTGATGCTCAGGTTGGTGCTGTCGATGTCCACAAAGCTGGTGCTGGTTGTGGTATAGCCGCTGCCGCTGTTGTGGATCAGGCGGGTCTTGTTGGGGTCGAGCAGGTAGTGCAGGTTGCCGCGCAGGGCGGCCATATCCTCTTCGGTGACCAGATCGCCGGTGACCAGCGTTCTCATCGTCGTCCATTCCGGCATGGGGAGCCTCCTTTCCGGCCCGATGGCGCTCACCCATCAGGGTAGGGCAAGCCAGAGCGTAACGGGGCGACAGGTGTAGCCGCTTTGGGGCTGATCTTTAGCTGGGGGGACAAAAAACGCGCCGGGCAAGGGAAGAGTTCCCCGGCCCGGCGACTGGTAACGCTGGTGTACTGGCGATCGGTCCGGCGTCTACTTGCGGCGGGTGCGCGTGCGCAGGGCGAAGCCAGCCAGGGCATACATGGCTGTGGCCAGGATCAGCGTGGCCGCCACACCCTTCAGCAGTACCGCCCCATCCCAGCCGGTGAGCATCAGGCTGCGCATGGCTTCCAGCACGTAGGTGATCGGGTTCAGTTCGGCGGCGGTGCGCAGCCAGCCGCTCAACAGGGCCAGCGGGACAAAGCTGGCCGTCAGGAAGGTCAACGGGAAGAAGATGAAGCCCGCGCCCTGGGTGGCGGCGGCGCTGCCGGAGCCAAGCGCGGCGGAGACGGTGAAACCAGCGAAGCCCGTCCCCAGCAGCACGGCCAGCCCGATCACCGCCAGCAGGCCCGGCAGGCCGGTCGCTGGCTGGAGGCCCAGCAGCAGGCCGACCGTGATGACGATGCTGGCCTGCAGGCCCAGGATCACCGCCCCGGCCAGGATCGGCCCCAGCACCAGCGCGGCGCGGCTGACCGGCGTCAGCAGCAGCTTGTCAAAGTACCCGCTGGAAAGATCGCGCACCAGGTTCTGGGCGGCGATGCCCGCTCCCGCCAGCGATGAGCTGATGATCGACAGCGGCAGGATGAAGCCCAGGTAGCTTTTACCCGCCAGGCCCGGCAGGAAGCTGGCTGCCCCGCCCAGCGTGGACTGGTAGATCACCAGGAAGAAGACGCTGATCGCTACCGGCGGCAGGATAGCCTCCGGGGTGCGGAAAATGGTCATCAGGTTGCGCCCGGCCAGCAGGGCGATCTGGCGTAGCAGGGGCAGGCGCGGGGTGGTCAGGGTGGCTTCCGCCTGCGGGCGGGCGCCAGTCATTGTTGTCACAGCCATGGTTTGTTCTCCAGGTATCATCAACAGGTGCAGGTTCTGTCAACCGTTCGACAGGCAGGCGTCTCAGGCCGCTTTTTCTTCCGACAGAAAACGCTGGCCGGTCACCGCCAGGAAGACATCATCCAGCGTGGGCTGGGTCAGCGTCAGCGATTGCGGCTCCAGGCCGGTTTGCTCCAGCCGCCGCACGACCGCCGGGACGGCTTCCGCTGCCCGGTTGAGATACAGACGCAGCACACGGCGGTCGGTCTGCACCTGATCGGCCATATCCGCCAGGGCCGCGCGGGCCTGTTCAACAGCCGCTTCACTGGCGAAAGTGATGTTGATCGCGTCCGAGCTAAGCCGGGCCTTGAGTTCCGCCGGGGAACCGGCGGCGGCGATGCGCCCGCGATCGATGATGGCGATCTGGTCGGCTAGTTCGTCCGCTTCTTCCAGGTACTGGGTGGTCAGGAAGATGGTCATGCCCATTTCGCGGTTGAGACGGCGTACCTCCTGCCAGATGTCGCGGCGGCTGGCCGGGTCGAGGCCGGTTGTCGGCTCATCAAGGAAGAGAATCTCCGGCTCGTGGACAAGCGCCAGGGCCAGGTCAAGCCGTCGGCGCATCCCGCCGCTGTACTTGCCGACGCGCTTTTCCACCGCGTCGGTCAGGCGGACGATCTCCAGCAGTTGCCGGGCGCGGGCTGCCGCCTGCTGACGGCTCATCCCAAAGAGCTGGCCCTGCATGATCAGCAGTTCGGTGGCTTTCATCAGCGGGTCGAGGCCGATTTCCTGCAGGGCGACGCCGGCAATCTGGCGCACCTGGCCGGCCTGGCTGACGACGTCGTAGCCGCCGACGCGGACCTCACCCGCGGAGGGCAGGGCCAGCGTAGTCATGATCTTGACGGTGGTGCTTTTGCCTGCGCCGTTCGGCCCCAGAAAGCCGAAGATCTGCCCGGCCTCCACATGGAAGGATACGCCGTCGACGGCGGTGAAGTCGCCATAGCGTTTGACCAGATTCTGAACAACGATTTCGCGGTTAGACATAGGTGCTTTTCCCCCTGGCGGCAGGCGATTCCTGACCTACCGGGATGACGAAATATCATCAACAAATCATCTTCAAAAACTATACAGCATGCGACTGAGAATGTCCTGAGCGCATTATGAGAATCCGGTGAAAAAGCGCGCGTATCTTGACAGCGTATTCGAACAGGCGTATACTGAAAATGTCGATTACCCGCTTAACCGGGTAAAGTAGATTAACCGGAATGTACGCAAGTAAGATCGCGCGGTGGAGCGCGTCGCCATGCCTCAGACCACCGAGTTCCTGCATACCGCTGCTGAAGTCGCCACGCTCAGCGTCAGCCTGGAGCCAGCCTTCAACGCCATCACCAGCCTGCGCCTGCTGACCTGGCCGTGTTGCGAGCAGATGTCCGAGCAGGACCTGATCGGCCTGGATGACTGGGTGATCCGCGTGGCCGCCGCCATGACACCGGAGCAGCTTGCCCTGCACCGTCTGATCTTCATCGGCCTGTACTACATCGTCGATCCCGACCGCAGCTGGCCCAGCTTCCCGGCTTATGTCAACCACCTGGAGAGCCTGCCGGGCGAGGCCCTGCGTGACCAGCTTCTGAACCGGTACTTTACCATCGCCTGCCGCAAGGGCGGCTTCACACCGGAGACGCTGCCCGACCGGGCGGCCTTGCTGGCTGACGCCGACGCTTATGTGGCCTTCCTGGAGCGGGGCTTCCCTGGCGCGATTGTGGTGCCTGAGCTTGAACGGCAGGCTCATGCGCTGATCAACGATCCGCCCCGCCTGCGCAGAACCATCGTCGATTACCTGCGCCAGATGTGGCACGACCATCTGGCCGCCGAGTGGAATCGCGTCCGTCCGATGTTGCAGGAGGCCGTGGAAGCTTTCCGTCGCGTCGATCTCAGCGCCATGGGCAAAATCGCCGCCGCCGAGTATGTCATCGGTGCGCCGCTGGAGGACAAGCTGCGCCGGTACATCGAAGAGCACACGCGCGTTGTCTTCATCCCGTCGTCGCACATCGGCCCTCACCAGGGCACCTTCAGCGATGGGACGACGCTCTGGCTGGTTTTTGGCGCCCGCCTGCCTGCCGGGATGTACTCCAGTTCGTCCGCGCTCAGCCGCGCCGAGCTGCTCGTCCGCCTGGGGGCGCTGGCAGATGAAACCCGCCTGCGCATCCTGGGCCTGATTGCTGAGGAAGGCGAACTGTGTGCCCAGGACATCATCACCCGCCTGTCGCTCAGCCAGTCCGCTGCCTCCCGGCATCTGACCCAGCTCAGCGCCAGCGGCTACCTGATCGAGCGGCGGCAGGAGAACGCCAAATGCTACCGGCTCAACCCGGCCCGGATTGAGGATACGCTGGCCGCCCTGCGCCAGTTCTTGAAGCTTTAGCGCCTTCGCGCCGGTCGGGGTCAAGAGGGGACCCGACCGGATTGAGACCTCTGGGGGCGTTATACCCGCCCCGCCGAGCACCACGCACCGTTCGCTGCGGGCTGCACAGCAGCCCGTCCACCCGCCGCTGTTGGGACAGAATCACAGGTTAAGAGGGGAAACGCCATGATGTTGTTGCCACCGGAAGAGCATGCCCGTTTGTGTCGTGACCGACTTCTGGAAGAAAAGCTCAAGCACGATCTGCGCCGCCAGGCCGGCGCCCGCCCGTTCTACGCGCCACTGCTGACCCTGCTGGGCCGCGCGCTGACTGCCTTCGGCCTGTGGCTGCAGACGCGCAGCGCCGAGCGCCAGGCAGCGGAGCAGCGCCCGCCCGTCGATACTGCCGTTGTTGAGCGGCGCTGGCAGGGCGCCCGCTGAGATGAGCCGCCCATACGCTGCCCATTGCCGCATGCTCCGGGTCCTGGCCGGAGCCGGGTACACCCCGGCGTAAGAGGGGACGCCGCCGGTGAACCCGGCCCGCCGGGACTGCCTTCGGGACGGTTGCTGGTTGTGAGGGGACGCCAGCAGCCGTCCCTGTTTGTTTTCGGAGTCGGCCAGAGTCGCAGACAGCCGTTAGTTACATTCGTCACGAATGCCCCTGTACTCCGACAATGTTGAGCGATTTAGTACGCGATCTAGAATACAAATCAGGCTACCATCAACCTGTGCAGGCCGGGGTATTTTGCCGCACGGCGCCGCGTCCCCCTTTCGTTGCCTCCGGGCGTCCGGGCAGACCCTTTCTCGGTATGCGGCAATCCGGCTGAGGAATCAGGCTGGCGCTGCTGGTTGGCCTGGGATTGTGCGGAAGAAACTTGTGGAGGCGACCATATGGATTCTCTGTCACTTGCGCGGCTGCAATTTGCTGTCACGACGGTTTACCATTTCTTTTTTGTCCCGTTGACGCTGGGCCTTTCTGTCTTTGTAGCCATCACGCAGACGGTCTACTGGCGCACCGGCAACGAGACCTACTGGAAGATGGCCCGCTTCTGGGGCAAGCTATTCGCCGTCAACTTCGCCATGGGGGTGGTGACGGGTATCGTCCAGGAGTTCCAGTTCGGCATGAACTGGTCGGAGTACGCCCGCTTCATGGGCGATATCTTCGGTGCGCCGCTGGCCGTGGAGGCGCTGCTGGCCTTCTTCCTGGAGTCGATCTTCCTCGGTGTGTGGATTTTCGGCGCGGATAAACTGCCGCTATGGGCGCACACGGGGGCTATCTGGCTGGTGGCGATTGGCTCCAACGTTTCGGCGCTGTGGATTCTGGTGGCCAATTCGTTCATGCAGCAGCCGGTCGGCTACGCTATCGAGGGTGGTCGGGCGGTGATGACCGATTTCTTTGCCCTGCTGGCTAACCCCAACGTGTGGGTGCAGTTCCCCCATGTCTTCTCCAGCGGTATGACCACCGCCGCCTTCTTTGTGCTGGGCATCAGCGCCTGGCATCTGCTGCGCAAGACCGAGAACTATCAGGAAGTCTTCCGCACTTCCTTCCGCTGGTCGGTGGTTTACGGCTTGATCGGCGTGGTCGCGGTGATGTTCATCGGCCACAGCCAGATGCAGCACATGGTCCGTACCCAGCCGATGAAGGTAGCCGCCGCGGAAGGGCTGTTCCAGAGCGAAGACCCGGCGGGACTGTCGCTGTTCACTATTGGCAGCCTGGACGAACGCAAGGAAATCTTCTCGATCCGCATCCCCTACCTGCTCAGTATCCTCTCCTATAACCGCCTGGACGGGGAGGTGAAGGGCTTCCTGGACCTGCAGCAGGAGTACGAACAGACCTACGGCGCGGGCGTGAGCTATATCCCTCCTATCGCCATCAACTACTGGAGCTTCCGAGCGATGGTCGGCGCAGGGATGTTGATGCTGGCGCTGGCCGGCTATGCGTTCTACCTGATCCGGGCCGGGAAGTTGGAAGGGGCGGGGCGCTTCCTGCGCTGGGCGCCGCTGGCGATCCTGTTGCCCTACATTGCCAACACCGCCGGGTGGATCCTGACTGAAGTAGGCCGCCAGCCGTGGATTGTCTTCGGCCTGCAGCGGGTGGAGGAGGCCGTCTCCCCCAATGTGACGACCGGTATGTTACTGTTTTCCCTGGTCGGTTTCACCCTGATTTATGGCGCGCTGATGGCGATCGATGTCTTTCTGCTGCGTTACTTCGCCGTCAAGCCCGATCATGTGTTCTTCAAGGCGGACGAAGCGGATCCGGCTCTGGAAGCCGTGGAGATGACCTTCTAGGAGGGGATGAGATGATCGAGCTAAACGCCCTGTGGTTCCTGTTGATTGCCGTGCTGTTCATCGGCTTCTTCATCCTGGAAGGTTTTGATTACGGCGTGGGGATGCTCCTGCCCTTCCTGGGCAAGACTGACCGCGAGCGTCGCCAGATCATCAACACCATCGGGCCGGTGTGGGATGGCAATGAGGTCTGGATGATCACCGCTGGCGGGGCAATGTTCGCCGCCTTCCCGCACTGGTATGCTACGCTCTTCAGCGGGTTCTACCTCGCTCTGGTGCTGATGCTGCTGGCCCTGATCCTGCGCGGTGTAGCCTTTGAGTTCCGCAGCAAGCAACCGGGTAAGCGCTGGCGGCAGTGGTGGGATCGCGCCATCTTCTTTGGCAGCTTCCTGCCGGCGCTGCTGTGGGGGGTGGCCCTGGCCAATATTGTGCGCGGCGTGCCGATTGACGAGAACATGATCTACACCGGCGACCTGCTGACCCTGCTTAACCCGCTGGGGCTGCTGGCCGGGGTGGTGGCGGTAGCCGCGTTCGTGGTGCACGGCGCGATTTTCCTGGCTCTCAAGACGGATGGCGCGGTCCGTGAGCGGGCAGAAGCCATGACCAAGAAAGCTGGCCCCGTCCTGACCGTCCTGATTGCCCTGCTGGTCATCGTCGGCTACTTTGAGACGGATGTGCTGACAACGCAGGGCGTGGTGCCGCCGATCACGGCTATCGGTTCCGGTGCGGCGTTGCTGGCCACCGGCTGGCTGGTCAACGACAAACGCTTTGGCTGGGGCTTCTTCACCATGTGCCTGCACATTGCCCTGACGGTCATCACGGTTTTCCGGGGGCTGTTCCCGCGGGTGATGGTTTCCAGCCTCAACCCGGACTGGAGCCTGACGATCTACAATGCTTCGTCCAGCGAGTACACGCTGCAGGTGATGACGGTTGTGGCCCTGATCCTGGTGCCGATCGTGCTGGTTTACCAGGGCTGGACGTACTGGGTTTTCCGCAAGCGGATCAGCACGGGGAGTAAGCTGGAATACTAGGCTGCTGGCTGGATTGCAGGCGGGGCGTAGCGCGGCGGTCGACCGCGCCGCGCCCCGCTGGCGATGCTCGTCAAAGCGGTTCGTTTTCCGTGGCCGGTGGAATGCCCGGATCGCCGGACGAAGCTGGCGGGACAGAGGGCAGCTGAGGCGGGCGTTTCCTGCGGCGGCGACGCCGTTCATTCAGCACAATGGCCAGCGCCACCGCTGTGGCGATGCTCAAGCTGCCGATCAGCCAGGAAGCGGCGGTGACCGTCTGGCTAAAATCCTTCTGGATGGCCTCTACTTCTTCCGGCAAGATCGGCAACTCTCCCTCCACAACCTCGATCGCTGCCAGTTCCGGGCTATCGACCTGCTGTTGCAGGAGTTCCAGTTGCCGGTCGACCACATCCAGCCGTTGTTCGATGGCGCCCAGTTCGCTGGCCGTGGCCGGATCGTCCGCGTTGGCGCGCAGCGCGTCTACAGCCTGTTGTAGCTCGGCCGCCGCCTCCGCCAGTTCCTCGACCCCTTCCTGCAGGTCGACCGTTGCCGCCGGGCGCCGGGCTACGGAGACTGCCAGCAGGATGACCACCCCCACAATCACAAGACCCAGCACCAGTATCAGCAGGCGGTCAAATAGGTCATAAAGGGTGAATTTGCGTCTCATCGGTGGTCTGCCCCATGTTGGTTGTGGCGTTCACATGAGCCGGGCGTCTGCCATTATAGTCCCGTTCTGGAGCGTCCGGTGGGGGGCGAAAGAAAGGCCGGCGATCCCTCCCGGCCTTCCCATGTCAGTTTGCTGTTGCGGAGACTGTCAGGCCTGTTCAGGTGGAGGCCTGTTCCGTATCGCCAACAGTCTTGACCTGGCCCCGCCGCCGCAACCAGCCAATCCAGCCGTGGTTGAAGGTGCGCGAGATGTAGAACAGGGCGACCAGAACGACAATTGCTGCTGCAATGTAGGTGGTGCGGATGGCTTCTTCACTCTGCGGGGTGAAGGTCACTGTCGCTGCCTTGGCCCCTTCAAGCGTGAGCATCACGTCGGTGCCGCGGGTCACCCGCACATCGGCGGTTCCGGGGGGTACTTCCAGCTCAACCAGGTTGACCGCGTTGGCGCCGGTGCCCTGGCGGGCTGAGCTGGCGGAGACCTCCAGCGCATTGCTGGCAATGGCAAACGTGCCGCGCACGCCGGTGGTGGAGAAGCGCGCCAGCGCCGGTTCCTCAGACGAATGGGTGATGACAGCACTCCCACTGCCCATGTTGAAACTGATCTCGTCTCCGGTGTAGGTTCTGGTACGCGTGGAGTCGATCGCCCAGTACACCACAGCGACAATGACCGCCAGCGCAACCAGCACCCGTAGCCCTGTTTTGATATTCATCGTTTCTCCTGTCACGAACATCACTGTCTTCAATTTAGGTACCTTCAGTGTACCAGCGGGGTGTTCAATGGCTGTGATGCCCGCGTTCGAATCTCGACACATGGCGTATCAGTTTCGAAACATCGGTTGCCGCTGGCCTAGACCAGTGGCAGGTAAAGGGTGACCGTCGTCCCCTGGCCGACCCGGCTATGCAGGTCTGCGCTGCCCTGGTGACGTTCGATGATGGTTTTGATCAGCGCCAGGCCGATGCCGTTGCCGGGGATGTCGTGGGTATTGCCGCCGCGATACAGCTCCTCCCACACCAGCGGCACTTCCGCTTCAGGGATGCCGATCCCCGTGTCGGTCATCTGAATGGCCAGGCTGTCCTCAACCATGAAGATGCGCAGCTCGATCCGATCGCCGGGGGCTGTGTACTTGCAGGCGTTATCCAGCAGGTTGTGCACCGCCAGAAGCAATAGATCCGGGTCGCCCACCAGCCGGCGGTTCGCTGCTTCTGGCGCCAGGTAGAGGATGTACTGGCGCTCGCGCAATTCGGGCTGTTCCCGACCCAGTTCGCTGATCTCCGCGTAGAAATCCCCCACCGAAAACTCCTGAAACTCCGGCGGCAGCCTTTCCAGTTCGGCCAGCTTACGCAGATCGGTGACCAGGCGGCTCAGCCGTTGCGCTTCCATGTCCAGCGTCCGGACAATCTGCTGCTGGTTTTCGTCGGGGAGGGTCAGCGCCAGGGTACCCAGCCCCGCACGCAGGGCAGTCAGCGGATTCTTGAATTCGTGATCCAGCCGCTGAAGGAAGCGCAAATGCTCGGCGAAGGCTTCGGCACGGGCCTGCTCGATGCTCTGCTGGCGCAGATGCTCCATCACCTCTTTGACGATCAGGACGCCCGCCGCGAAGATGGCCAGGCTGAGGCCGAACAGGATCAACAGCAGGTCCAGGTCGCGGGAGAGGAACAATCCCGTGCCCGGCAGCGTCACCCGCGCCAGCAGCATGACTCCGGCCAGGCCCAGGCCCAGCGGGAGCAGCAACCACCACCCTTTACGGCTCATCCTGTTGAGGTTTCCGAAACCTGCCCGACGAACCGGTAACCCTGCCCGGCAATGGTTTCAATAAAGGTTGGTCTGGCCGGGTCGTCGCCCAGGGCCTTACGCAGTTCGGTGATCCGGGTGTCTGCGACGCGCGTCCCGACCACGTTGTCCCAGCCCCAGATGGTATCCAGCAGACGCTCACGGGTGATGATCTCATCCGGGTGCAGCATCAGATATTCCAGGACGGAGAATGCCTTCGGTGTGAGCGCGATCTCCCGCCCGTTCAGGTAGGTGCGTCGTGCCAGGCGGTCCAGACTCAGCGGCCCGCAGACCAGTTGCCGGGCGCCATGGAGTTGCCGGCCAGCAGTGACCCGCCGCAGGACGGCCCGGATACGCACGACCAGTTCCTGAGGGTCGAAGGGTTTGTTGAGGTAGTCATCCGCGCCTTCCTGAAAGGCCATGATCCGCTCGGGAGTACCCCCGATCTGGGTCAGCAGAATAACGGGTGTCCAGTTGCCGCCCCGTCGCAGACGGCGCAGCGTCTCCCGGCCATCCAGGCGCGGCATGAGCACATCCAGCACGATCAACGCCGGGGAGAGACGCTCCAGCATGGCCAGCGCTTCCTC
The DNA here is from genome assembly GCA_019873685.1 of Chloroflexota bacterium. GTDB lineage: Bacteria > Chloroflexota > Anaerolineae > Aggregatilineales > Ch27 > Ch27. Next base: position 10,972 of record JAIOAT010000027.1, on the reverse strand, counting down.
CCCGTTGCGGGCTACCGCGACCTCAAAACCGCTTAACTCCAGAAACGTGGTGAGGGTTGAGGTGACCGATGCTTCATCATCAACAAGCAGAATCTTTGGGCGACTATCCATGTCCACCTTGTAGCGCGTTCAGCCAGGATAAAAACGGCGTATCCGGGCGGCGACGTTCGCCCCTGGCGCTTTTTTGCATTGTAGCACACGCCGGTGTACCCGCCGGGCGCGGGATGTGACAGTTTTGAAGCGGGGTGTGTCAGTTCTGAAAAAAGGCGGCGCTTCCTGCAAAAGGAATATGAAAACCCCATTAAAAAGGGGTGCAAGACCCTCCCGGCATAGTATGATAGAGACAAGGAGGGTAGCGCATGTGCATACGCGTGGAATGGAGTAACGAAGCGCAGACGGCGATCCGCATCGTCTACGAGGAGGGCTGGAACTGGCGCGATCATCATTTGGCGCTGGATGTGGTGAATACCCTGCTGGATACCGTTGCGCACCCGGTCGATTTATTGTTTGAGCTGGCGTATAGCACTCCGCAGGCCGAAGGTCTGGCCTGGTCCGCCGTCCAGGGCGAGCGGCTGCATCCCAACTGGAGCGGGCGTCTGGCAATTATCACTGCCGACGAAGCGATGGCCCGTGCCATCTTGGAGGCGACCCCCGCCCTGGCCGAGTCCCGGCCCGTAGCTGAGCCGGGCTAACCCGCTGTAGCAACCGCTTTTCCCACAACCGGGGCAGCCGTTCAAGCTGCCCCGGTCTGCTGTCAGGCCCCGGTGTTCTCGTAGCACAGGCACAGGTTGCCAGCGTCCGGCTCCCCCGGCCTCTCTTCTCGCCTCTGGCCTCCTGCCACCTGCCTCTTTTTTCCCGGCCTCCCGGCCTCCTGACCTCCCGGCCTCTCTTCTTGCCTCTGGCCTCTTGCCACCTGCCTCTTTTTTCCCGGCCTCCTGACCTTCCGGCCTCTCTTCTTGCCTCTGGCCTCCTGCCACCTGCCTCTTTTTTCCCAGCCTCTTCTACCTGTGCCCTGATCTCCCGCCTCAGCCGGTCGGGATCAACGTTTGCAGCCAGCCGCCAGCATCCGGCACGCCATCGACCGCCCAGCCGGTGCGCCCATCCAGCGTGCGGATGTACCACCAGGTATAGCCGCTCCCGGCGGCCGGGCCGCTCATCAGCGTGACCGGCGTGCCATCGGGCAGGTCAAACTGCACCGGGAATTCCGTGCCGGGGCCGCTGCGGACGCGCAGACGGTCGCCTTCGGTGGTGTGCACCACCGCCGCCCCGCCAACGGTCAGCGCCGGCAGCGCCGCCGGGATCGGAGTCGCCGAGGGCGGCGTCACCAGCAGGCCGGGCGATAGCGGCGGCAAGACCGCCGGGAAGGGCGGCAGCGCAGGGTCAGCGGCCAGCGGCGTGACCCACAGCAGTTGCCAGAACGATCCGGCCTCCGCCGTCCACAGGTTATAGGTCCCCGGCTTACTGCCGATCGTGCGCTGCTCCACCAGCAGCGGCCCGCCGGTTGGGCCGCCAGCCGGGTCCAGGTACACGTAGCCATCGGGCGTCCCCCGGACCTCATAGACCGCTTCCGGGAGGTTCAGTAGGGCGCTGCCGCCGCCGCGATCGAGCGCCCACCAGCGCGGCAGCCCTCCTGGCGTGGCGGAGGTGCGGATGGCGATCCGCCGTCCGCCCTCGATGTACAATGCCTGTTCCACGATGGCCCCACTCTGGTGGAAGATCGGCTGCCAGGCCGCCCCGGCGTTTGCAGCGAACATCACCACGTTGAACGGATGGGCTGGCGTGTCGCCCACGGGGGCGACAGGGAAGTCATCGCGTACCTCGATCCAGATCGTCTCCTGGCCGAAGGTGTCCAGGCTGATCTTGCCATACGGGCCGTAAAGGCTGACCGCGCCGCTGGCCGGTTGCCAGACCAGGCTGTCGTACTCGGCAAAGCCTTCCGTGCCCCAGGCAATCGGGGCAAAAGCCACCATCCCCGGCGTGAAGGCCGTGACGGCGGGGCATGTCCCGGCGTAGTTGCGGCCCAGCGCGGCTACCGCTGGCGACGTCGATGCCAGGCGGCTCAGCACTGCCCCGGTCGCCGTGTCCATGACGATCACTTCCCAGTCAGGGCGCGGATCGGCGGGATCGGGATAATGATGCATCAAGCCGAAGGCCAGTTGCCTGCCGTCCGGGCTAAAGGACTGGCGGCCCAGCAGACACCCTTCGATTCGCCCGCCGGGGACGGTATAGGAGGCCCGGAACTTGGCAGCAGCCAGATCGTAGACGGTGATTGTGGTCACCTCCGCCGGGCTGGTCACACAGGCCGCCAGCAGCGTCCCATCCGGTGACACAGCCAGCTCATACGGATACTCCACCACGCCGGGTGGCAGCGGCAGGGTCAGCGATGCGCCCGGCGTGCCATCCGGGAAGAGATGCACCAGGCGGCCTGTCTCCTGCTGGTAAAGCCAGACCGACCACGAGCCTGCTGCCGCGACCCCTTCCCCCATCACAGGCGCCAGCAACGGCCCCGCCGCCAGCATCAGCGCTAGCACCAACCGCCAGATCCATCCGCCCATGATCGCCCTCCTCACCAGCAGGTATAGCCTCAGCCTGCTGCCCATTATACAGGCGCCGCCATTCATGGAGAACCGGCGCGGCAAGCGCGGAACAGGCTGGGAGTGGCGCCTGATCCTGAATATCGCGCCGCACCGCATCGTGCTACGATCAGGGTGATTTAGCAGGCCATTGAGCAGTGCACGGAGGTGCTCATGTTCACGCGGATTCCCGGTCTCAAGAGCGCCGGGCGCTGGCTGCTGGCGGCGACGCTGATCCTGGCGGCGACGCTGCCAGGCACCGTCCAGGCCCAGGGATCGATCAGTTATGGCAGCGGTGTGACTGGCAGCCTGACCAGCGCTGCCCCGTTTGCGATCTATCGCTTCAGCGGCAACGCTGGCGACCAGATCACCGCCCAGGTGGTTGGCCTGACCCGCGGCCTGATTCCAAGCCTCAGCCTGCTGGGGCCGGATCAGCGCCAGGTGGCCATCAGCGACGATAATCCCTTCAGCCCGGAAGGGGGCAACACTGCCCTGATCACCCATCGGCTGGCGACGACCGGCGTATACGCGCTGCTGGTCACCAGCCGGGAGGGGGTGCTGGGCGACTTCGCCCTGGCGCTGGATGGCCAGGCCGCCGGTACGCTGCGGCGGCTGGCGGTGGGCGCTCCGGTGACGCTCGATCTACCGCCCGGTTCGCCGCCAGTTGACCTGCTGTTTTCCGGCAGCCCCAATGTTGCCCTCACGCTCAGCCTGGCGACAAATAGCCCTGGCTTCGCCTTTCTGGCACAGATTTTTGGGCCGACCGGACGGCTGATCGCCGGTCTGGATGGCGATGCGCTGAGCAGCGTCCAGCTGACTCTGCAGCCCACCCGCGGCAACTACAGCGCGATCATCCGCCCGCTGGTAGCGGAGATCGGCGGGACACTCACGGTGGCGCTGACCGTCGGTGCGACCGGGGCGCTCCTGCCTACGGTGACGCCGTTCCCCACGCCCACGCCATTCCCGACGCCGACTTCCATGCTGCCGCCCACGCCATTCGTCTGCCGGGTTACGCCCAGCACCAGCGTCAACGTTAACGTGCGCACCGGCCCCGGTACGAACTATCCGGCTATCGGGTCGCTTTTCGTCGGGAACTACCTGGACGTGATCGGGCGTAACCCGGAAGGCACCTGGTGGGTGGTCAACCTGAGCGGGCGGCAGGGCTGGGTCTCCGGCAGCGTGACACGGGTGGAAGGCCCCTGTGGCGGTCTGGCGGTGATCATCCCGCCGCCCAGTCCCACCCCCGCGCCGACTTCTACCGCCGCGGTGCCGCAGATCGCTTTCACGGTCAATGGCGCGACCAGCGTGACCATCGCCCCCGGCCAGTGCGTGACGGTCGCCTGGGACGTGAATAACGTGCAGGCCGTCTACTACGAAGGCCAGGGCGTGGCCGGTCAGGGATCACGCCAGGAGTGCCCCGCCGCCAGCCGGTCGTATACGCTGCGGGTGATCCTGCGCGACAACTCTGAGGTGCTGCGCACGGTCTCGGTCAACGTTGGCGTCAGCGGTACGCTCGATTTCAGCGCGCCGCCCACCTACGGGGGCATCACGCTGAACGGCGGCTTCGTCCCCGATCCGCGCACGGTCGGCATCACCAGCGGCGGGCCGATCAATGTGGGGTACCTGGGCGGGAATTGCCGGGGTTTTGCCCGCTCCAACCCGGATTTCTCCGTGCAATACAACAATCCCTACGGGTTGCTGCGCTTCTACTTCATCGGCGGCGGCGATACCACCCTGGTGATCAACGCTCCCAACGGCGCATGGTACTGTGACGATGACGGCCTGGGCTACCCCAACCCGCAGATCCTCTTTGGCAGCCCGGCAGCCGGGCGCTATGACATCTGGGTGGCCAGCTTGAACGCCGATCAGGCCATCCCCGGCACGCTGTATATCAGCGAGATCAGCCCGTAGAGGCTACCGATCACGACGATTCGCCGGGGGGCGTCCGGTTGCTGCCGCGCCCCCCGGCGCGTACCATACGGAGAAGGCTGCTCCGCTTCCGAGAAGAAGCCAGGGATTCAGAAGCTGGAGGCGCTAAGCCTGTCGATCTGCGCTGCTGCCGGGCGGCGTCCGGGTGCGCGTGGTGGTGGGGGAGCCGACTGGCGGCGTGGCTGGCTGGGTGGGGGCGGTACTGCTGGCCTTCTCAGCGCCGTTCGCTTCAGCAGCCAGCACTTCCGGCTCGATCTCCACGATCAGGGTGATGCGCGTACCCTGGCCCTCGGCGCTTTCGATGCGCAGCGTGCCATCCAGTAATTCGGCCCGCTCGCGCAGACTGAGCATCCCCAGGCTGCCGCGCTGGTCGTAGTTGGCGTCTACCGCGCCGACATCAAAACCGACGCCGTCATCCTGAACCTCTAGCACCAGGTAGCGCTCCTGGCGGGCCAGCCGCACCCAGATGTGCTCCGCTTCGGCATGTTTGCGGGCGTTGTTGACCGCTTCCTCGACGATATTGAAGATCACCGTCTGATCGCGGGCGGAGATGTAGCGATCGACGTTCTCCTGAATTTCCAGGATGACGTTCTGGTCGTGCGTCTCCCGCATCTTGGTGGCCAGCTCTTTGAGCGCCGGGAGCAACCCCTGCGTTTCCAGGATCAGCGGGCGCAGGGTGAAGAGCATATGGCGGAGTTCTTTGGAGGTTTTGCGGGCCAGTTCTTCCACTTTCTGCAACTCCGCCGGGACCTGATCGGGGTCGCGCTCCAGCAGGCGGCGGATGTAGTTGACGCGCATAGCAATGGCGGCGACGGCCTGCGTCGGGCCGTCGTGCAGGTCGCGGCTGAGTTGCTTGCGGGCGTCTTCTTCGACCTCGATGATCCGCTCTTTTTCCTCCAGCAGGTTCTGGTATAGCGTGGCGTTCTGCAACGCGATGGTCGCCTGGCTGGCAATCGCCGAGAGCAGTTCAACATGATCTTCGCTGAAGGCGTTAGGGACATTACAGCCAAAGACCAGCACGCCGTAGTTGTCAAAGCCGGCTCGCAGAGGCACGCACAGGATGCTCCGCGCATCCTGAAAGGCGACGAAGTAGCGCAGTTCCGGGTCGCGACGGGCGTCGCTGGTGAAGACCGGTTCCGCCTTGCGGAGGGCCAGTCCCAGCGCGCCCTGCCGACCGGGAACCTGTTTCTTCATATCGGCGTGAGTCAGGCGGCGCGCGTTGGCGACTTTGAGCTGGCCGGTGTGCTCGTCATAGAGCAGGACAGCGCTGACCACGCGGGCATTGGAGCCGATCTCGCGCAGACCGACCACGCCCACGTCCAGCGCGGCATCCAGCACAGCCTGGTAATTGAGCGTGGCGCTCAGCGTGGAAGCCATCTCGTAGATGGCACGGACCTGCTCCCGCGCGGCGCGTAGCCTGTCGGCTTCTTCCTTTTGCGCCTTGAGGGCGGCCTGATGCCCTGTCCAGCCCAGCGAGGCGGTGCTGACGGGCAGGCCAATGTACGCCGCGATCAGCAGCAAAGCGCCGCTGGCCAGCATGACCGGCGTGATCTCGCCGCCGTGCGGGGCGATGGCAAAGCCATACAGCAGCGGAGCTGCCGCCGCCAGCGTAATCGCGGCGACCGCACTATGAAGGCTGCCCACGCGCAACGCGCCAACCACAATCGGCAGCGTGCCTGCCCCCAGCAAGACCGGCGTCAGGCCATGTGACGCCCAGAACAGCAGCAGGGTGTAAGCCGTATCGAGAGCGACGCTGACTGTACCTGGAATCGGGCTATCCGAGGTTGTCCAGAGCAGCAACCCGGCGTTGGCCAGCGCCAGCAGCGCGCCCACCACCGCCGCAAAGAGCAGCTGCCCGCGCAGTAACTCGCCATGTTGCGGGTCCAGGGCGGGCATCCCCAGCGCCAGGATGACGACGCCGGCTACCAGCAGCCAGCGCAGAAGTGATAGCGAGCGATCCAGGCGGGACAGCGTGTTGCGTGTTATCAAGAGGCGTGTCCCCTCCCACAAACGAAAGCCGCGGGAACGGCGTTCACGCGGCAACACGGGCTTTGTGCTTTTCTGTGGGCGCGAAGGGACTCGAACCCCTGACCTCACGGATGTGAACCGTGCGCTCTAACCGACTGAGCCACGCGCCCATTGATGCACTGTAGTATAGCACAGCGCCGCCGCATTGACAATGGTCTGGTGCAGGCCGCCGCTGCCCGCACACCGGTCGGCAAGTCCCCCGACTCCTTCTCAAAACTGCGCCACACATGCTGACACCCTGTAGTGTAATCGATCTGCGGCGAATTGAAAACCTTTTTTGGCGGGAAGAATGCCTGAGGCGTGGCGCAAAGACGCCCCGCACAGTATGCTCTGGGCCGCGTGTGGCTGATTGTTCGCTAGAAGAGGTGAAGGGTGAACGACGTTGCTCGCCCGCTGGCAGCTGTTCGCGGCTTTCTGCTGGATATGGATGGCACGCTCTACCTGAGCGATCGCCTGCTGCCCGGCGCGGCGGACTTCCTGGCCTATACTGCGCGGGAGGGATTGCCCGTCCTGCTGCTGACTAACAACTCGTCACGCAACGGTGCCGCCTATGTCCGCAAGCTGGCCGGGCTGGGGTTGACGGTTCCCCCGGAGCGCATCCTGACTTCTGGCTCCGCTACGGCCCAGTACCTGCGGGCGCAGACCCCGTACACCCGTCCGGCCATCTTTGGCACGCCCGATCTGGTCGAGGAGTTCCGCGCCTTTGGCTTTGAATCCGATATGGACGCGCCGGATTGCGTCGTCCTGGGCTTTGATACGACCATCGATTACGCCCGGCTGACCCGGCTGTGTGACCTGGTGCGGGCCGGGCTGCCGTATATCGCCACCCATCCCGACTTCAATTGCCCGGTAGCCGGTGGCGTCATCCCCGATATCGGCGCAATCATCGCCTTTGTGGAAGCATCAACCCGCCGCCGCCCGGAGGTGATCATCGGCAAACCCAACCGCCATATCCTGGAGATGGCGGCGGCGCGGCTGGGGCTGCCGCTAAAGGCGCTGTGCATGGTCGGCGACCGGCTGTACACCGACATCGCGATGGGGCAGGCCGCGCCGATCCAGACCGCCCTGGTGCTCAGCGGGGAGACGCAGGCCGCCGATCTGCCGGGCAGCCCTTTCCAGCCGGATCATATCTTTGAAAATCTGGGCGCGCTGCTGGCGGCTCTGATCGCCCTGCGCGGGGGGTGAATCGGCTCTGGAAACGCGGCAGGGATTTGCTATAATCAGAACGCACAGGGCCGCCTGCCGGCGTTTTGCCGACCGGGCAAACCTATCCGGAGAGGTAGCATAGATGGCCTAATGCGCTCGCCTGGAACGCGAGTAGGGTTAACCCCCTCGCGGGTTCGAATCCCGCCCTCTCCGCCTGAACCAGACCCTCCGCCGCTTGGCGTGCCGGAGGGTTTGTGTTATCCTACCGGACGCATTGCGGGGGGCATACGTTGGATGGAATGAGTATGAGGATATAACGCTGATGAGCTGGTTTACTGCTGATCACGAAGCAACCCCCGACGAATCCGAGCTTCCAGCGGAGGATCCGCAACAGACGCCGCCCCGCGGCCTGCCGCCGGTCCGCCTGGATGATGAGCCGCCCATCGACCCGCTGGCCGATACCAGCCCGTCGCAGGTGATGCGGCCAGTCGGCAGCGACGAGACGCCGGATGAACTGCCGATGTGGCGGCGCGCGCTGGGGCTGGCGCTGGTCCTGCTGGCTGCCGCGCTGACCATCATCGCTGGTCTGATCGTCGGCCTGCCTCTCCTGCGCGGCGCAACGGCGGAAACACCGCCTCCGCCTGTCCAGGCCGCTACCGTTCCGCCGACGAGCACGCCGTTGACCGTCCCGGCACAGGGCGGCCCGCTCCCGGCGATCGAGCCGACGCTTGGCCCGGAGCAAATTGCCGCTCTGCTTTCCCGCCCGCCGGCTGATCTCAACGTTTCCTACGAGCCGGTGGAACGCCGGGATAGCCCCTTCACGATCGTGCCGGAGCGCCCGCGCGCCGAGGTGATCACCTACACGATCCAGGAAGGCGACACCATCACCGCTATTGCCGAGCGTTACGGGCTGGAAAAGGACACCATCGCCTGGTCGAATGACCGCAATGTGGTCTTTGCGCTGCGGCCCGGCAACCAGCTCTACATCCTGCCGGTTGACGGCGTCTATCACCGCGCCCTGGTCGATGAGACCATCCAGTCTATTGCCGACAAGTACAACGTTGACCCCTACGACATCATCAATTCGGAATACAACGATCTGTTCGGAGCTACGCCGGAGACGATCGTCCGCAGTGGGACGTACGTGGTCGTCCCCGGCGGGACGAGCACCTACAACGACTGGACGTACAACCCGGTCGTGGAGCGTTCCGGCGGCGGGGGCGGCGGCTCCTCCGAGGCCGGGTATATCTCCTTCGCACCGGGCCAGCCGGGGAGTTGTGGCCGCCAGCCGAATCCGGGCGGCACAGGATACTTCGCCCGGCCGCTATCGTCGTATGCATGGGTGCGCGGCTTCACCGCTTTCCATACTGGCGTCGATCTCTCCGCTTCGCCGGGCGCGCCGGTCTATGCGGCCTCTCCGGGGCGGGTGATCTACCGCGGCTGGAACGACTGGGGTTACGGCTACCTGGTGGTGCTGGCGCACGGCCCCTTCACCACCTTCTACGGCCACCTCAGCCGGATCGATGTCGGCTGCGGGCAGATGGTTCCCGCTGGCGGCGTGATTGGCGGGGTGGGCAGCACCGGCAACTCCAGCGGCCCGCACCTGCACTTTGAGATCCGCTACAACGACATCCCCACCGATCCGCTGCTCTATGTCGGCTTCTGAGCCGGATGTCCTCTAAGATGCACAGGCGGCCCTGGTTCTGCCCGATCCAGGGCCGCCTGCTATTTCCCCGGCCTGCGTCACCCGCTTCCCCGGCAAATCTTGTATACTTTGTATAGGGAACAGGTTAGCGGCGCTTCAGGCGCCCCGCCTACCGGGGACGCTGCCAGCGAACCTGCCCCACCCGGAGCGGTACTGAGGGTTGTTAGCGGATGAAGGTGCGTTCCACTCCGTCTGGAGTGTGGTCAGGGTATCGGTGATGAAAGAGAAAGAACAGGCCGACAAACTGCAACGCGAGAACCGACGACGCCAGTGGATTTTCTCTCTCATTTATGTGCTGGTCTCCATCGGTATCTGGTTAGGCGTCCAGTGGCTGCTGTTCCCGCCCCTTGAGCCGGAGGTCAGGCTGTACAGCGAATTCCTGGCTGCTCTGGAGAGCGGGCAGGTCAAGAGCGTGCTCATCCGCGATAAAGACATCCTCTGGTTCACGGTGGTTGGCGGCCAGGAACAGGTATTCACCGTCCAGCGTTTGCCTAATATGGACGATTCGCAGCTGCTGGAACGGCTGCAGGCGGCCGGTGTGGAATTCGCCGGGATTCAGCCGCAGGAACCCGGCTTCCTGATGACCCTGCTGTCGTGGGTCGCGCCGGTGATTGTGCTGGCCCTGGCCTGGCGCTTTCTGATCAATCGTCTGCCCGGCCAGCACCAGGCGTTGATGTTTGGTAGCAACCGCGCCCGTGTGTGGGATCAGGGCAGTGTGGACGTCACTTTTGAGCAGGTTGCCGGCGCGGACGAGGCCGTCGCCGAGTTGCGCGAGATTGTGGACTTTCTCAAATCGCCGGAACACTACCAGCGTCTTGGCGGGCGCGTGCCCAAGGGCGTGCTGCTCGTCGGGCCGCCGGGCACGGGCAAGACGCTGCTGGCGCGGGCCGTGGCCGGGGAAGCTCGCGTGCCTTTCTTCAGCCTGACCGGTTCCGATTTTATCGAGATTTTCGTTGGCGTGGGCGCGGCCAGGGTGCGCGACCTGTTCAAACAGGCGCGGGAAAAAGCCCCCTGCATCATCTTCATCGACGAGATTGACGCCATCGGGCGCGCACGCGGCGGCCAGCAATCTCCCGTCACGCATGAGGAGCGCGAGCAAACCCTCAACCAGCTGCTTTCGGAAATGGATGGCTTTGACAGTCGCTCCGGCGTGATCATCATGGCCGCCACCAACAGGCCGGAAGTCCTTGATCCGGCTCTGCTGCGTCCGGGGCGCTTTGACCGCCAGATCGTGGTGGACAAGCCGGACCGCAAGGGCAGGCGCGCCATCCTGGAAGTCCATACCCGGAACATTGTCCTGGATGAGCGCGTCGACCTGGACGTGATTGCCGCCCGCACACCGGGCTTTGCCGGCGCGGAGCTGGAAAACCTGGTCAATGAAGCGGCCCTGCTGGCGGCGCGGCGGGGCGCTGATAAGGTGGAGATGATTGATTTCGAAAACGCCGCCGACCGGGTCATGATGGGTCTGGAGCGTCAGAACCGCGCCCTTAGCGACCGTGAACGCCGCATTGTAGCCTACCACGAAATGGGACACGCCCTGGTGGCCAGCCTGCTGCCCAGCGCTGATCCTGTTCACCGCGTGTCGATTGTG
>JAIOAT010000026.1 GCA_019873685.1 Chloroflexota bacterium | reverse complement strand
CCAGCCCATCTCGTCCAGTATACGTATCTCTACTCTCTACAGGCATTCTACGACCAAGCGCCGCATTCGCACAATCAGCCTGTAGAACTATCGCGCAAGGTGGGGGAACGGCTTTCCTTCCCTCAGTGAGCCGTTTGTGCCGTAAGCCAATTTCCACTATAATATGGGAAAGAACAAATGTTCAGGAGGCGGGCGATGTGTGGCCGTTTTACCCTGACGGTTAACCCGGAAGTCGTTCAGCTGGCATTCGCCCTGGAGTCTGTCCCGGCCGGTTACGCTCCCCGCTACAACATTGCGCCAACCCAGCCGGTGCTGGCCCTGACCAACGAGGGTCACCGCCGCGCCACGCTGCTCCGCTGGGGGCTGATCCCGGCCTGGGCCAAAGACCCGACCATTGGCAATAGCCTGATCAACGCCCGGTCAGAGACGCTGGCGGAAAAGCCGGCCTTCCGCCATGCCTTCCGGCGACGCCGCTGTGTGATTTTCGCCGATGGCTTCTATGAATGGCAGCGCCTGCCGGATGGCCGCCGACGGCCTATGTATATCCGGCTGACCAGTGGCGAACCGTTTGCGCTGGCCGGGCTATGGGAGGTATGGCAGCCCTCGCACAGCGAGGAGGCGCTGCGCACCTGCACTATTGTCACCACCCGCCCCAATGCCTTCATGGCGCCAATCCATTCCCGGATGCCCGTGATCCTCGACCGCGCCGTTGTGGACGACTGGCTGACGCCCGGCGACGTGGACCCGCTGGAACTGATGCCCCTGCTGGCTCCGCTGGAGACGCTGCCCTTAACCGCCTACGAAGTCTCCAAAGCCGTCAACAGTCCGCATACCGACGTGCCCGATCTGATCCGCCCCCTGCCCGCCTCGCCGCCGCCAGATCGGCTGCTATAGGAGTAAAGCAAGCCCTCAGCCCTGGTAGACGCTACGTCGCAGCGCAGGCTACCGCTCCCGGTATTTGCAGATCAGGTCGCTCATGGTATACCGGAGGGCGTACACAAGACGCCGAAATCACGCAGCAAGGACGGGGGCAACATGCTCAGCGGCAAAGGGATGTGGCTATGGGAGATCGACCGCACGGAAGCCCATCCGGCGCGGATGGTGGAACTGGCCCGTGCAGCGGACATTGAGCACATCCTGGTCAAACTGAGTGACGGTGAGTATAGCTACCCCATCCCGGCTACCGATCCAGACGGCCGCAAGGAACGCCTGACGCACGACGTGATCGTCGCTTTCCGCAAGGCCGGGATCACGGTATGGGGCTGGGGATTCGTCTATGGCAGCGAAGTCGATCAGGAAGCGCAAGCCCACCGGCTGGCGGCGCGAGTGCGCCAGTATGAGTTGCCCGGTGTAGCGATCAACGCTGAGGACTTTGGCCGCTATCGGTGGTCAGCGCCCGGCGGCGCTGACCGCGCCCGGCGCTTCATGGAAACGCTCAGGAACGATCTGGCGGGGGGGTCCGGCGGCGTGTTGACCGCGCTCAGCTCCTACCGCTATCCCAGCTGGCACCCGGACTTCCCATTTGCGGCGTTCATGGCCGCCTGCGACATTGCCATGCCCCAGGTCTACTGGCCATCCCAGGATGGCGGCGATCCGGTCCGCACTCTGGAGGATAGCTACCAGGAATACCGCGCCGCTTTTCCCGGCAAGCCTTTCATCCCCACCGGCTCGGCCTATGGTGAGTATTACGGTTCCGGCGCTGGGCGCTTTTTCTGGTCGGCGCGGCCTGATCAGATCGCATTGTTCCTGCACCGGGCCAGAACGCTGGGCTGTCCGGCAGTAAACCTGTGGAGCTGGCAGCACGCCCGCAATGACAGCGCCAACCGCGACTATCCGGGCACGCAACTCTGGGACGCGGCGGCAGCTTACGATTACACCGCAACGCCGGTTGACCCGATCCCCGCGCCTCAGGCCAGCCCGGAGAGCGTGATCATCACGGTAGGCAGCGCTGGCTACCATGACGGCGTCTATGACCGGGCTTCCGGCGGCTTTCGCGAGTTCACCCGCGGGGGGGAACGCCTGAAAAGTGCGCCGACCAGCAGCGCCCGCAGCAGCGTGTGGGCGGCCTGGGTGCCGGAGGCGCTGGCCCCCGGCATCTATGAAATTGCCGCCTGGGTGCCGGGTGTCAACGCCGATACCCGCCGGGCGCGCTACGCGATCCATGGGGTGGCCGGGTGCGCCGCGCCGCTGCGCGTGGAGATCAACCAGGGGCAATTCCACGACGCCTGGGCTTCGCTGGGCGTCTTTGCGCTGGATGGGTCGCATTCCCGGCGCGGCATGGTCAACCTGACCAACCTGACCGGGGAAGAAGGCCGCCGGATCGCTTTTGGCGCACTGCGCTGGCGGCTGGTCGATCCTGCCTCTGATGAGGATAGCGACAAGCCAGCCGATACACCCGCCGGCCTGGCCGATGGCTTTGACCCGCCGGTGGGTACGCTGGCGGAACGCCGGGGCGACGCCGTCTGGCCCGGCGAGTGGGTGGATTCGACCGGCTTCGGCACCCGTTACACCGATAGCGGCGGCAACGCCGCCTACCATACGGGGGCCGATCTGAACCTCAACCGGCCATCATGGAACCGCGATGCCGGGATGCCGGTGTACGCTGTTGCCAGCGGCGTGGTAGTGTATGTGGGCAGCCCCGGCCTGTGGGGCAACATCGTGATCATCCGCCACGATCCCCTGACTCCCGGTGGGCCGGTGGTGTATTCGCGTTCGGCGCACCTGGCAGCGGTAAACGTCCGCATCGGGCAGCGGGTCAGGCGGGGGGAGCCGCTGGGGACAATTGGCCGACCACGCGGCGGAACCGAACACCTGCACTTTGACATCAGCCCTACCGAGGCACTGGCCATCAAGCCCAACGACTGGCCTGGCCTGGATCGGGCGCGGCTGCTGCGCGATTACGTCGACCCGCGGGCATTCATCCGCCGCAACCGGCCCCGTTGACCGGCGGCTGCACAAGGAAGGCGAGGATGGAACTCCTGATTGACGGCCACAACCTGATCCATGCCCTGCCCGGCATCGACCTGGCCGATCCCCATGACGAGGCGCAGTTGGCTGAGCAGCTGAGGGCTTATTGCGGGCGCAAGAGGCACAGGGCAACCGTGATCTTTGATCGCGGTCTGCCGGGCGGCCCGTCGCGCGAACTGTCATCCGGTCAGGTCAGGGTGATCTTTGCGCCGTCACACACCACCGCTGATCGCCTGATCATCAGCCGGATCGAGCAGGCCAGCAACCGCGGCCAGTATCTCGTCGTTTCTTCCGACCGCGCCATTCGTGCAGCGGCCACTGCCCGCGGTTTGCAGATACTGACGAGCCAGGAGTTTGCCGAGCGACTCCAGATCACCCTGCATCCTCCCGCGACTGCCCCGATCGATGACGACACGAGGGAGGTCTATGTTGACGACCCCGACGAGCTTGAGGACTGGCTGCGGCTCTTCAACGCCCCGGATGTAGAATAATCCGGCACGTCGATTGTGCCGGATTTCTCATAAGGCTTTAATGCACAATTAAGGACTGACTCAGGCAAGGGAAGTACATTGTGAACAGTGAAATGACCCCCCAGGCTGCGCCAAACGCAGCGAGTCGATTTCACTGGCTAATCCGATAAGGATGCCTCAAGCCTACGGCCGTTCGCTGTGTCCCCCCCTCACAGCAAGCGGCCGTCCTCTTTTCTGCGGCAGGCGTGGACAAAGGCGGTCAATGGCTGCCGGTGGGCAAGCTGTAACCTGGCATGGCTGGCAATTGTGGCGTGTACTGCCGGGTTCAGGCGGTAGCATCCAGCAGTTCGTGAACGGTGTGCAGAAGCTGGACGGCCCGCACAGGCTTAAGGAAGATACGGGAGACATTATACCGACGCGCTTCCTCCACCATCATCGGGCGTGCGGTGATGACGACAACTTTGGCGTTGCTCAGGTGCGGCATCCCCTGGATGGCTTCCAGCAGGTCAAGGCCGTTGATCCCCGGCATAGCCAGGTCGAGCAGGATGATATCGGGGGTGTGTTGCTGAAGGGCCTGCAGGGCGTTTTCCCCACCGAGGGCAGGGATGATCCGGCAATCCTCACGCTGAAACATCCGCGTGAGTAGCGTCAGCACTTCCGGTTCATCTTCGATGATCAAGACGGCAGGACTCATCGCTGGCAAGTCTCATGTCGCTTGATGGGAGGGTACGCTGCCCGGCGGGGGAACTGAAATACGGAGACCGGGCATGTCCTGGCGGCGCAAAGAACACTTCCCACCACGCCCGCTCCCCCAGTGATGCAGGCGTGAAAGGATGGGCCTGGTAGGATTCGAACCTACGACCGACCGGTTATGAGCCGGCTGCTCTAACCGCTGAGCTACAGGCCCGTTTGGAGAGCCAAAAACAAAGAGCGGGCAACGGGATTCGAACCCGTAAAAACAGCTTGGAAGGCTGTTGTGTTACCCTTACACCATGCCCGCCGGTTAGAAGATGCCTGTTCCAGAATGTTAAGGTCATCCGGAGTCGGGGCGCCCGGATTTGAACCGGGGACCTCACGGTCCCAAACCGTGCGCGCTAACCAAACTGCGCTACGCCCCGCGATGTGCGCCTATTGTACCACCCGCGGGCGCTCTCGTCTATCCGCAGGGCGGCGCTTGACGATCAGTATACAGGCAGGCGCCAGTTCGAGCAAGATTGAATGGCCGCGAGCCGCGTGGCTCCCTTTTGCGTCTGGCGTTTTGGCGGTAAGCTAGAGGTCAGTTCATCACGACCTGGCGAGAGGAGTTGACCGTGGCGGCACGCGGCAAGTTGACATCAGAAGAGGTGGCGCTGGCTTTTCTGATCGGCTTTGGCATGCTGCTGATGATGCTGGCTGGCGCAGTAGGGGTCTCCCTGAAGGATGCCAATCCCGTCGTTTTTGGCACGCTGTTCGGGCTGGGGGCGGCGGCGTTCGTGATGGGCATCGTGTTCTGGCTGGCGTTCATCCGGCCCTGGACACAGTTTGACGACATCAATGTGCCCCGCGATTCCGGGCACCACAGCCATGATGAGGCTCACTGAGCCGATCCCGCTGCGCAATTCCGCCAGAAAAGGCCCCGGCGAGCTTCATCGTCGGGGCCTTTTGTTGCGTGTAACTCAGCCGGGGGGCAGCGCGCTTTCAGTCGGCACGCCTTCCGGCGGCATCCCCTCAATGGTCGGAGTGGGTGTCGGCGTAGCGTTGGCGCACTTCTCACGGGCGTCAGCCAGGCGGGCAGCCACGCTGCTGTTGTTGACCAGGCTCAGCGACTGGCGGTAGTACTGTTCCGCCGGGCAGAACTCGGTCTGGTAGGTGTAGGCGTCGCCGCAGGCAGCGTAGCTATTGGCCAACCGCTGGAGCACATCACGGTACTGTGGCGCTTCCGCGTACACACTCTCCCACTCACGCACCGCCAGCAGGCATTCCATCCCCTCGGCGTTAAGGCCGTCCAGGTAACGCCCGGCAACATATGCCTCATACCCCAGATCGCCAATCGGGGCGATCGCCCGCGCCTGCTCCGCCAGCAGGATGCCTTCCGCCAGCCGGTTCGTGTCCGGGCCGGTCAGGTACTGGCGGCTGAGGGAGGTCAGCGCCTGGTGAAGCATGGTATTGACTTCCGCCTGCCGGTACTGCGGATCCAGGCCGCGCAGGATGTCCAGCCGGTTGATCACCGTCGGATAGTCGCGTACGGTCAACGCCGCCTGCGCCTCGGCGAACAGGGCATCAGCGGAAAGTTGGACACCGCCTGTCGGCGTTGGCGAGGGCGTCGGCGTACTTTCCAGCGTGGGCGAAGGCGTCAGCGTGGGCGAGGCAGTGGGCGTAGGCGTCACGGCCAGCACCTGGGTCAGCAGGGCGGCAGGGCTGCCCCCCGGAGCGCCCAGGGTGAGCACCACATGCTGCAGGCGCATGGCGGCCAGTTCGCGGTTGCCTGCAGCAACATCGGTGAGCGCCAGGCTGTACTGGGTGGCGATATCCGCCTGCCGCGTAGAACGGGCGTATCGTTCCAGGGCCTGCACGCCGTCGTTGTACCCGGCTAAGCCGGCCAGCCCGATAATGCTGCACGACAGGCACACGCCGATGACGGCAACAACCGCCAGCAGGAGCGTGCTGCCGCCACGCCCCGCCGTCGGCTCCGTTTCTGGGCGCAACGGCGGCTGCCCTGGCCGGGTAGCCGGGCCGCCATGCAGGCGCTGCGTTGAAGATGGTTGATCGCTCATGATTGCCTTTGCGGCCTCCCGGCTGCCGGTACGCCGCCGGGGGATTCAGTTCAGGTCGGGTTGTCCAGCGGGGGCATTATACCGTTCCGGCGCCGGGCTGACCAGACTGATTGCAGAGGCAACGGTGTATGGCTAACCCTGGAAGTTGTCGGGGGTGGTCAGGGTGATCAGCGTGATCTCCGGCGGGCAGTTGAAGCGCAGGTAAAATCCGCTCATGCCGATGCCGCGGTTGACATAGAGATGCATACCCGCCAGGGTGTACAGACCCATGTCATAGCGGCGACCCAGCCAGGGCAGCGCCGGCGCACCGATCCCCGGCAGGCGCACCTGCCCGCCATGGCTGTGGCCGGAAAGCTGCAGCCCGATCCGCCCGGTTGCCGCCGCTTCATCGGCGAAGTCCGGTTCGTGGGCCAGCAGGACGGTAGCAACCGCCTCAGGGGGAACTTCCGCCAGCGCCTCGTCCAGATCGTCTTGCTGCTCCCAGACATCGTCTATGCCGACGATATACAGCGTCTCCCCGCCACGTCGAACTTCGGCGTGGGTGTTCCACAGCAACCAGGCGTCAGCATCCAGGATAGCTTGCCGCACGATGCGGGCGTCCATCCAGTGGTCATGATTGCCCAGCGTAGCGGCCACCCCTTCGCGGGCGTTCAGGGAGCGCAGAAAGCGGGTGATATCCGCCTGCAGACCGCGATAAGCGGTGCTGGCGATATCCCCCGTGATGGCGACCAGATCAGGGGCCAGAGCGTTCACCTGCGCCACAACTTCCTCCAGTTGCGCTGCCGTGATCCACTCGCCGATGTGCAGATCGCTAATGTGCGCGATGGTGAAGCCCTCGAAAGCAGGCGGCAGATGCCGGAGGGGGATGGTCACCGCGCTATGGCTCAGCCAGTAAGGCTCGATGCGGGTGATGTAAGCCGACGTGCCGATCCCGGTGACGCCCAGACCGGCGATTCCACCGGCCAGCATCTTCAGGAACCTGCGGCGGGAAAGTTCAGCACTCATAGCACAACTCAGTCGGGGCGGCGGTCATAGCCCCTAACACTAAAACACGTTCATTATCCGGATCATATCCACAGCCATGCACGTCAGCCATAGGCCAAGTGGGCTATCGCTGGCCGAATTGCCCCGCCGGGATCGCTGGTCTATAATGACGGCCATGAGACCCGGACGGTGAGTCGATCCGTAAAGGTGCCAGGCCGATGAACAGACGCGCATTGATTGTATTTGTGATCCTGAACATCGCCATTTCTGTTGGGGTGGCCCTGCTGGTCATCACCTGGTGGCAGTCTAACCAGGCTGTAGCGCCGGGTGAGCCTATTGTGCAGGTCTTTGAGGTGATCATCACGGCCACGCCTGGGCCAACTCAGACGCCCTGGATCGTCACGGTTGTGGGCAACGAGACGCCGGACTTCAGCGCAATCCAACGGGGCGAACCGACGGTCGCCCCCACGCTCAACCCGGAGATTCTGCCCGCCATTGCCACCAGCGCGGCGCTGACCCAGGCTGCCGTCAGCAGCAGCGGCGCTGAGGAACGCACCTATACCGTCGTGAGCGGCGACAGCCCCTCCACGATCGCCCAGCGCTTTGAGGTCGATCTGGACGATCTGCTGTGCGCCAACGATCTGGGCACGGTTGACAACCCTGAGTACATCTATCCCGGCCAGGTGCTGATCATCCCCGGCGCGGATTTTGTCTGCGGTCTGGCGCTCGTCCCGCCGACTGTCGCCCCAACGGCCCAGGTCGCCACGCCGGTCGGTGTGGCGGCGCTGGCTACGCCGGTTCCGACGGTCACCCTGGCGCCTACCGCGGAAAATGCCCAGGTCGTGATCGCTCAGGTGGTGGGCGCAAATGATGTCACCCGTGAGGAAGTGTTCATCAACAACCTGGGCGGTCTGGTTGATCTGCGCGGCTGGACGCTCTACGACACTGAGGGCAACATCTTCACTTTTCCGGAATACCGGCTGTTCCCCGGCGCGGGGGTACGTGTGTTCACCCGCATCGGGGAGAACACGCCGGCGGCCCTGTTCTGGGGAGAAACGCGGGCGATCTGGCAACCCGGCGACGTGATCAGCCTGGCCAACGCCAGCGGCGTGGTGCAGTCCACGCTGCGCGTGCCGTGACCGGCCTAACCGCGCCGCAGACAACCGCCTGAAACAGCAACCAGCAGAAGAGGGCGCAGTGCCACTGCAGGGGGGACAACAGGCCCGGAAGCAGCATCAAGTGAGAGCAGTGGCGCATGGTAAAGCCGGGGTGCGGTACCCTTTACCCGGTGAAACGGCTTTTGACAGCCGCCCTGCCCGGCTCTATACTGCCCTGCTGATGTCTGTGCTCTGTCTTCCCCGGCGGAGTTGCCATGATCGCCTGCCGAGTTTCTCATTCCGCCCTTCGGCTGTTGTTGCTCCTGGCGTTGCTGGCCGGCCTGATCGCGCCGGTGGCCGCGCAGGAGGGGCGCATCCAGGTCGCAGCCTTTGGCGACCCGCCGCTGGCCAGCCTGATCACTATCTCCGAACCGGATGAGAACGGCCTGGTGGTGATCCGGGGCGCGCCGGGAGCGGTGTTCCCCGGCGCGGTGGTTGCCATCCGCAACCTGTATACCGGCCAGACAGTCTACCCGCGCGCGGAACTGACCGGCGCATTCCTGGGGGAAATCTACGGGCCGGGCAATACGCCCTTCTGGATCAGCCCGGCCAGCCGCATCGAGTCCTTCGAGCGCAACGTGCCGGGGGCACTGCCCGGCGGGCCGGGGATCATCCTCTACGGCCCACTGCCGGAGCGCTACACCCCGCCGCCGCTGCCGGAGCCGCCTGAGCCAGCCCTGCCAGTCACGCCGATCACCCTCGACGCCCTGGCCGCTGAATGGTCTGCTCTGGTCGAGCCGGTGGCGATCAGCGTGGCAGAAGGTGCAGATGCCCTGGTTTACGCCCTGGCCAACACAGACAGCCTGTATCTGGCGGTTGCATCCGCTGACCCGACCCGGCCTCTGCCGGCGGCATACACCACGCTTGAGATCATGCTGGAAGTCGAAGGGCAGCGCTTTCTCATCCGGGTGGATCCGCGCCGGGGCAGCGGCGGGCGATTGTACGGGCATACCAGCAGCGACGGGCTAACCGATCTGGGGCCGCTGGGCGGCTACAGCGTCCAGGGGAGCGCCCTCGAAGGTGCGATCGAGTTGCGTCTGCCGCGGATGATGTTCACCGGCAGCCCGGCTCCGCTTATCGTGACTGCCGTTCGCTTCCGGACTGAAGGACTGGCTCTGACAGAGGATACCTGGACGGGTAACCTCTACCTGCCCGTGAGCGAGCGTCAGGAAGCGGACTCGCCTGAATTCCTGCCTTACACTGCCACCTGGGACGCGGCGACGCCGTTCACGCTCTCCGGGCCGGTAGGCGGCGGCAGCGGCACCTGGCACGCCTGGGGACGCATCGACCGGCTGGCCTATTCCGCTGGCGAGACGCTTTACCTGGAGATGCAGGTTGCCCTGCAGGCTCCGGCCATGCCCGGTGATGGCACCGGCCTGCGGCTGGGCGCAGACCTGTGGCTGGAGCCGGTCACGGTCAACGGGGCGCAAACAATAGCCACGCCCGCTACCGGCAACGGCTGGAGCGGAACGCTCACGCCATCGGATCTGCCGGTGGAGAATGTCGATGGCGCGATCTGGCTGGGGGACGCCACGGCGCAGAAACTGACCATCACGGATGGCACGCTGACGTTTGCCCTGCGCTGGGCACTGCCACTGGCGGCGGACATCCCGCCCGGCCTCTACGCGCTGTCACTGACCGGCTACGCCGCCGTGCCCGGATTGCATCAGTCCTGGGGCGCTTCTGGCCTCCTGGGAAGCGGAACAGGCATCGATGTGCCGCAGGCGCGGTTGCCGCTGATCGTGCAGATTGGCGGTGCCGGGGCGGAACAGCGCCTGATCTGGTCGCTGTTCCAGGATCAGCCCTCCAGCTGCGGGGCGCGGGGCGTCCTGCCGCAGGAAGACGCCGGGCGCGTCGCCGTGACAGGCCGGGTCGCCTATGGCGGCGGTGTGTATGTCCTGCCCCGCGTGAACGTGGCCGGTGAGCCGATCGCCTATCCGCTGGAGCCGTACCTGCCGGCCCTGCTGGGCAATAGCTTCTACCAGGCCGTGCCGCCGCTGATCCCGTTCGCTTTCGATTCAGGCGAACTGACGGTGAGCGTCACCCGGCCCGATGGCACACAGGACGATCTGGGCAGCGTCCCGATCGTTCAGAACCGGCTGGGCACCGCCGAACGGATCGAGTCGGCGGCCTTTGGCGCGGATTCCCCGCTGGATATTTACCGTCTGACCACGCTTGACCCGCGCCTGACCGCCTACACCTTCTCGCAGGATGGCCTGTACCGGATCACCCTGACCGGCACGCTACGCGACATCTGGGGGCATACGTACACTGGCGGCGGGACATACGAGGTCTGGGCCGCCGAGCCATTGCAAATGCTGCCCGGAGTCCTGCCGGGGACGCCGTTCGAGGTTGGCGATGTGTTCAATCCGGCGCTGACGGTCACCCCCGCTCTCCCGGCGGAGGTCAACCTGCGCCTGACGGTCTACCCGCTGGATGGTCGCCCGCCGCAGACGCAGGAAGTCACCGGGACGGCCAACCGGCATGGTCACTTCTTCCCCGCGCCGGACGCCGCAGCCTGGGTGATGGACACGCCGGGCGAATATGTGGTCGATATCACGGCCCGCTACACCGATGGGCTGGGGCGGCTGTGGATGGGGACCGTTCGCGGGGCGGGCGTAATCGCCTCTCCGGAAGGGCGGCTGGTGGCGCGCGGCGGGCGCTGGTTGGCCGGGCAACCGGCGGAGGATCGGCTGGCCTGGTACATGGTGGAAAACCGGGCGCCGGAGGTCTTCCTGCTCAACCCGGCGGCGCGGATGCGCTGGCCGTACCACAGCGGCGATGTCCTGTGGGTGCCGGATGGACGCGGGCGGTTGCAGGCCGGGCTGCGCCTGACCGATCCTGACGGCGCGTATGCTGCCTGGCTGCGGGCGCGGCTGGCAACCTGGACGGACAGCGACGGCAACAGCTTCGACGTTCTGGCCAATGAAGACGAACTCCCCGTGCAGACTCTCAACGAGAACCGGGCCTATGCCTACCTGAGCGCCGTCCGGCCCGGCGTGACTGCCCGCAGCATGATTCTGGGGGGTGAAGGGCCGACGCTGGCCCGCTACGGCTGGACCCCGGACGACCCATACAACTATCAGCGCGGGGTGGGCGTCAATGGCGACCTGCCGGGCGATTACGCCTTCCTGTTCGGCGGGCTGGTCGTGCACAACGACGATCTTGACCTGCACGAAACGGCGATCTACGGGGCGCTGGCCATGACTATCCCGGCCAATGACCCGATCGGCGGCCGGGTGTTCCCGCCGTTCTTCGGCGAAGCCGGGGGGCCGAACGGCGGCCCGTTGCTGACCATTGACGGTCGTCCGGTGGAGATGTTCTTCATCCTGACCGGCTTCCAGCCGGGGCAGATGTTCACCGTTGGCGAGACGCTGGCGCTGGCCGGGCAGGTAGCGCCGACGCTCCCGGCGACAGTCACAGCGCAGGTGACCATGCCTTCGGGACGCATCCTGCATATCGGCGGGCAGGCCAACGCGGTAGGCTACTATTACGATCCGTCGCAGAACCTCCCACTGACCGAGCCGGGCCTCTGGCGGTTGAAGGTGCGCGTCAGCTATAGCGGCGTCACCTCTGCCGGGCAGGTCTATCCCCCGTATCCATCTGGTGGCGTGCCCGGCGCGGCGGAGAGCGAGATTTTCATCTACGTCCTGCCGGAAGAGGCCCAGGTTGTCGAACTGACCAACCCGCGCGGGGCGGATATCATGATGCCGGTCGCCCTGCCCTTCAACCTGACTCTGGCCGTCCCCGGCGGCTGGCAGAATGTCCGAATGGTCTACACGGTGGTCATGAACGGCATGATCCTCGATAGCGGCATCCAGCCCGCCTACGGCGGCATCTTCGCCTACAACTACGATCCGCGGCGGCTCAACCAGCGTTTCCCCAACCTGGATACAACCTTCCAGGGAACTCTCAACCCCCATTCAGCGGACGCGGTACGGATCACGCTGGTGCTGATCGGCACGGATGCCACAGGCCAGGAAGCGCTGGCCGGGCGGACGCTGGCGCTCTTCGGCGATCGCCTGTTGACCCTGTATGCCGGCTGGCCGGCCCCTGAGGAGTCGACCCCATGACCGGGAAACCCTGGCTGATGCCCGCCCTGCTGGCGGGCGGCCTCCTGCTGCTCATGCTGGCGCTGCTGCCGGGGGTCCCGGCGCAGGCGCAGGCCGGCTTCACGCCGACGCCCCGCCCGCTCTACGCGTTGCCCGACCCCAACGCGACGCGCGTCTTCCGCAACACGGTAATCGCTCTGGTCGGCAACCAGCGCTACGCGGTGACGGCCAACGCCTTCAGCGGCACGGTGTCGGTTGTCGACCTCGCTCGCAAGGAAATCAGGGTAGAAATCCCGGTCGGCGGCGATCCGCGCGGGCTGGCCGTCTCCCCGGATCAAACCTGGATGGCAGTCACCTCCCGCGCAGCGGGCACGGTCAGCCTGATCGACCTGAACACCTTCACCCTGACCGATACCATCCGGGTGGGGCTATGGCCGTGGGGCGTGGTGACCGACGGGGCAACACTGTACGTGACCCTGCAGGGCGATGACGCCGTGGCTGAGATCGATGTCGCCTCACGGCGCGTGTTGCGCACGCTGCCCGTGCCCGACTCGCCCGCCGGGCTGGCGCTGTGGGGCGACTTCCTGTATGTGACGCATTTCAAGGACGGCGCGCTCTCCCTGCTGTACCGCCCTACCGGGCAGGTCGCCGATACTGTGCGCGGCACACCGGATTCCCGGCTATCCCCGACGGTATGGGTCAGTCCATTCGATGGCCGCGCTTACGTCCCGGCGACGCGGGCCAATGCCGCCAATCCGGTGCTGACCTTCGATACAACGGTCTTCCCGGTGGTCAATGCCTTTCAACTGAGCGACATGCGCCTGCTGCGCCAGGAACGCGTGGCGCTGGGCGTGGCCGACCGGCCGGTCAGCCTGCCATTCGACCTGCTCTTTGACCGGGCGCGGCGGCGGCTCTGGGTAGTCAACGCGGGCAGCAATGACGTCTCCGTGATCGACCTGGCGACCGGCTTCGCCGTGGCCAACATCCCCGTGGGCAACAACCCGCGCGGCATCGTCACCACCTCCGATGGCCGGTGGGCTTACGTCTACAACGCGCTGGATGGCACGATCTCCGTGATTGAAACAGCCTTTATGCAGCGGGTAGATACACTCCCGGCCACGCAATTGCAGATGCCCATCGACCTGCTGATCGGGGCGCAGCTATTCTATGGCAGCGCGGATGAACGGCTCTCTGAAGATCGCCGTTTGAGCTGCGCGACATGCCACTTTGACGGCGCCGATGACGGCCAGGTATGGGTCGGCTTCCCCGGCGGGCCGCGCAATACGCCGTCGCTCTACAATGTGGCCCAGACGGCTCCCTGGGGTTGGCGCGGGGAATACGATGAACTGGCCGACTTCGACCTGTTCTTCCGGATGGTGCAGCACGGCGACGGGCTGATCGACGGCGTGCCGCACCCGCCGCTGGGCGAGCCGAACGCCGGGCGCTCCCCCGATCTGGACGCCCTGGTGGCTTACCTGAACACGCTCAGCGGGCCGGGGCGCAACGCCCTGCGCATCCCGCCGCAGGACGTGCTGGCCGGCGAAGAAGTCTGGCTGGCCCAGGGTTGCGCCGAATGCCACGCACCGCCGCTGTACACAGACGGGCTGGCGCATGATCTGGGCCAGGGGCCGATCAACACGCCGTCGCTGCGCTGGCTGTGGGACAGTGCACCCTACTATCACGATGGCCGCGCGCCGACGCTGTTCGAGGTGTTCAAGGCCGACGACGGCCCGCACGCGCTGGTCAAGACGCTGCCCCTGGCCGATATCGAGCGCCTGATCCGCTACCTGGAGAGCCTGCCGCTGGAAGAATGAGCGGCCAGGCGGTCCCAACCGGGCCGAAACGCCTGCTGGCTCCCCGTTAATGCTCTGCGGCACAGTTTGTCTTTTTTTGAAATGTATTGTAGCCTTCTTACTGAAGGCTAAAGAACTGTGCCGATCGCTATTCTTTCGTCCCGCAATTACCAGAGCAGGAGGGCCAGGGACATGGCTAAGAAGTGCTTTGTGATCTCCCCCATTGGCGACGAAGGCTCACCGATACGAGAAGAAGCTGACACCCTCCTCGATCTGGTCATCACTCCGGCGCTTGAACCTGTCGGGTTTGAGGTGATCCGCGTAGACCGGCTCAAGGGGGCCAAGGCGATCACAACCGAGATCATTCAGCTCATTCAGGATTCCGAGCTATGCATCATCGTCCTGACGGGACACAACCCGAATGTCTACTACGAGATGGGTCGCCGCCACGAGACCGGCAAGCCTTACATCCACCTGATTCGCAAAGGCGACCCGATCCCCTTTGATGTCGCCCCCATCAGAACCATCATGTATGACGATATCTCTCAGGCAAGGGTCGCCCATGCCGTACAGAAGGAGATCGTCTCCTTCGTCAGGGAGATCGAGGAAAGCAGTGATGCGCCATACGGTCGCCGCGGGACAGGCGTTTCGCTGGCCACGCTGGCGGCGGCGATCGACCGCATCGAGCGCAAGCTGTCGCAGGTGGCGACTCCCTCGATCGCCGGCACGGATCAGCCGGACGACGATCTGCTGGGTAACCCTTACGAACGATTCCAGCGGGCGCTGGACCGGGGCGACCTCCGGGCAATGGTGGCGCTGCTTCCCCGGCTGGAGATGGTCTTCGGCCCAAGCCCCAAATTGCTCAGCTCGGCGGCAGTGGTGGCCCAGGCCGGGGTCGAAGTCGGGGTTGACGTTGTGTATCGGCTGCTCAACGACAATCTGACCGCCTTCAACGACGTGGAAGACATCATCTTCGCTACGGCGTCGATGGTGGATTACTACGGGATGGTCGATCGGGAAGAAGAGGCCATCCCCAAGATAGAACCGCTGATCAGCAAGATTCTGGAGCTTGACCAGATCAAGGCCAGCGCCGAGGTACAGGCCTGGTTCCTCAACCAGCTGGCGAAATTGTACTTTGGCAATGGGAACTTTGCGGCTGCCATCCAGATCGGCGAACGCGTCCTCAAGCTGGTACCCGATGATCCGTCCTACATCGTTAACCTGTCTATCGACTATGAAATGGACGGTCGGATCGCTGACGCTATTGACATGGTGGACAAGCTCATGCAAACCGACACCCAGAATCCCGCTCACCTGAACCAGGCCGTCGACGTATATGTCAAAGCCGGTAGACGCGACGAGGCAAGGAAGGCCTATGACCGGCTGCGCCAGATCGATCCGGATCGCGCCAAGCGGGCTTTGCAGTACGGAGACAACGCTAAGGTGCTTCTGGCTCAATGAGCGGCTGGAGATAACCGGCGGCCATGATCCCGGCGGCTGTCTCGCTATCGCCTCATTAGCCGCTGATAATCACTGGGGATAAGCGGGCCTCGGCTCAACACGCCCGCGATGTTGACCGGAACACCAACAAGAGTCTGGCTTGACGGAACTGTTTGAGGCTCCGGGCGCACTGCCTGGAGCTTTCTTGTCCAGCACCCGGCCAACAAGATGAGCACCCGATGAGAGTCGCTGCCAGAAGCTGGACTCGACTGGCCAGCCGTGCTATGATACCCCGGGTTGATTAGTTGACTAACTAACTATATCGACCAGCTGTCGCCAGGCGTCTGGAAGGAGAGGCCCATGCGCAGACCACCTCCGCCGCCGTTTGCGGCGGACAGCCTTACCTATCAGTTGTTTCACACGGTGCGCGTGCTGGGCCGGGCGGTGGAAAGCCGCGCTCAGGCCGCCGGTCTCAACCGGACGCGGGGGATGGTGCTAGGACACCTGGCCCACCGCACCGAGGGCGTCACCGCCGCTGAATTGCGCCGCTGCCTGGGCGTGACAGCGGCCAGCATGAGCCGCCTGTTAAGCGACATGGAACGTGACGGTCTCTTGCAGCGCACGCCGCACCCCGCTGACGCGCGGGCCATGCTCATCCACCTGACAGATGCAGGGCGGGCCATGATGCAGACTTTCCCGGCAGTTGTAACGGAGATCGAGCAGGTTGCCTTTGCCGGGTTCAGCGCCCAGGAGCGCGATCAGTTGCGCGCCCTGCTGGAGCGCCTCCGTGCCAACCTGGGCGACGCGGTGGATCAGACGGAAGTGAACGCGACAGACGATACGGAGACGGAAAACCTTGGCTGAGATCACTGTACCGACACCTTCACGGAAACGCATGCGCGGCGACTCAACCGGGGCTGCTCGCCCGCCGAGCAGCTTCCCCCAGCTCATGCGGGGGATACGCTACATCGGGCGATTCCGGCAGATGGCGCTGGTGGCCTACGGCAGTCTGGTGGTAGCCACGCTGGCCCAACTGGCCATCCCCCAACTGATCCAGAACATCATGGATGCCATCACCAGCGGGTACGTGGCCCACCGGGTGCTGGAACTGCCGCTGCTGGCGCGGGGGTTAGCCGCCACAGCGATGGGCACCACCCCGGAACGGCTACAGGCAGACGCCGATTCCGCTTTTCCGGCGTTACTGGGGGCGCTGGCGGCCATCGTCGCTTTTGCGGTGGCGCGGGCGACCTTCTCCTTCCTGCGCGGCTACTTTGCAGAAAAGCTCTCTCAATACCTGGCCTTTGACTTCCGCAACGAACTGTATGCGAAGATTCAGCGCCTGTCGTTTAGCTATCACGACCGCAACCAGACCGGTCAGCTGATGGTGCGCGCCACCGATGACGTGGAACGGCTGCGCCTGTTCATTGGTCAGGGGCTGACGATGCTCCTGGAATCCATCCTGTTGCTGGTCGCCACGTTGCTCATCCTGCTAACCACCAACTGGCAGATCACGCTGGTCGTTTTACCTACTCTGCCGATTGCACTGGCGCTATTCCTGGTCTTTGGCATGCTGGCCCAACCGTTGTTCGGCGAACTGCAAAAGCGTCTTTCCGCGCTGAACACTGTTCTCCAGGAGAATCTGGCCGGGCTGAAGCTGGTCAAAGCCTTTGTGCAGGAGCCAAAGGAGCAGGCCCGCTTTGAGGCGGCGGTGGATTCCCACCTGCAACAGGCGCTCAAGGTGGCCCGCGTGTTTTCCTTCCTGTTCCCGGTAGTCTTTCTGGTTGCCAGCCTGGGGCAGGTCGCCGTGCTGTATTTTGGTGGGCAACAGATCATCTACGGTACGCTGACGATCGGTGAATGGCAGAAGTTCAGCCTGTACCTGATGTATGTGTTCTTCCCGCTCGGTCAGCTGGGCATGATCGTCTCGCTGATGTCCCAGGCAGCGGCTTCCGCCCAGCGCGTCTTCGACATCCTGGACGCTGAGAGCGAGGTGACCGACCGACCCGGCGCGGTGGAAATGCCGCCAATCAGGGGGCGGGTAGCCTTTGAGCATGTCACCTTCCGCTACTTCAAGAGCGGGGAGCCGGTGCTGAATGACGTGAGTTTTGTGGCGGAGCCGGGTCAGACGGTGGCCCTGCTGGGCGCAACCGGCAGCGGCAAGACCACGATCATCAACCTGATCCCGCGTTTCTACGATGTTTCGGAAGGCCGGATCACCATTGACGGGCGGGACATCCGCGATGTAACCCTGGCCAGCCTGCGCCGCCAGATCGGCATCGTTCTGCAGGAAGCCACACTTTTCAGCGGCACCATCCGCGATAACATCGCCTTCGGGCGACCCAATGCATCCCAGGAGGAGATCGAGGCGGCGGCGCGCGCTGCCGCAGCCCACGACTTCATCATGGAATTCCCGCAGGGCTACGACACGCTGGTCGGCGAGCGCGGCTCTACGTTAAGCGGCGGGCAAAAGCAGCGCATCGCCATCGCCCGCGCCCTGCTGATGGACCCGCGCATCCTGATTCTGGATGACTCAACAAGCAGCGTCGATGTGACCACCGAGTATCACATCCAGCAGGCGCTCAAGGGCCTGATGCAGGGGCGTACGAGCTTCGTGATCGCGCAGCGCATCAGCACCGTGGTCAACGCCGATCAGATTCTGGTGCTGGATAAGGGCCGGATTGTGGCGGCGGGCAAGCATGAGGACCTGCTGGAAAGCAGCGAGCTTTACGCGGAAATCTATACCTCGCAACTGGTGGAAGATACCGCGCTGACAGATGACGACGAATCGGCGGTTCTGGCTGCCGGTCAGGAGGTGGCGTAATGGGCTTTATGGCTGGCGGGCCGCATCGCATGCTGGCCCAGGAAACATCGAAACCACAAAACATTGGCCAGACATTGCGGCGCTTTGCCGAGTACTTCAGGCCGTACTGGTGGGTGCTGCTGGCGCTCATTGCCCTGGTGCTGGTCAATACCTGGATGCAGGTGATCACGCCAGACCTGACCGGGCAGGTTTTTGACTGCTACATCACGCCGCGACTGGGCGGCGGAGCAGCAGCCGCAGCCCTGATGGGCGGCGAAAACTCACCTGTGGCGTCCAACTGCTGGTATACCACCCCGGTCAGCGGGGAGGCCGCACCAGAAGAAGCCATCGCCGGGATGGGGCAGCTGGTGCTGCTCATCGCTGTGCTGTATATCGTCTCGGCGCTTCTCAACGGTCTGGTGTTCTATGCAATGCGCTGGATGGGCGCCTACGCCCTGCGCCAGATGCGCGTTGACGTCTTCCGGCATATTCATCGCCTGTCGATGAACTACTTCACCAAGCATGAAGCCGGCGACCTGATGAGCCGGATCACCAACGACGCTTCAGCAATTGAGCAGGCGTTCAGCTTCGCCCTGGTCAATGTCTTCACCAGTGTCGTGCTGATTGTCTGGGTGGTGTACACCATGCTGACCAAGAGCGTGGTCTACACGCTGATCAGCCTGGCGATCGTGCCGGTCATGGTTGTGGTGACCACCTATTTCTCAGGGCAGGCGCGGAAGGCCTTCCGCCGCGCCCGCCAGGAGATGGGGTCGGTCAACGCCGATCTACAGGAAAGCATCGCCGCTGTACGCGAGGTGCAAGCCTTCAGCCGCGAGGATGAGAACATCGAGCAATTCCGCGCCTCCAACGCCGCTAACCGCGACGCTAACATCCGCGCGGTGGCCTTCACCAGCGCCCTGAACCCGTTGCTGGAAGCGCTGGGGTATGTCTCCATGGCGCTGGTGGTCGGCGTCGGCGGGGCCGTGTTGCTGGTCGGGGATGGCACACTGGCCGGGGCGACCATCTCGCTCGGCCTGATCATCACCTTCCTGCAATACGTGCAGCGGATCAACCAGCCGGTCGCCCAGATCTCCGTCATGTGGACCAACATCCAGAATGCGATCGCCGGCGGGGAACGCATCTTCGGCATTCTGGACACCGTGCCGGACCTGACTGACAAACCCGATGCTATCGAGATGCCGCCGATCAAGGGCCTGGTCGAATTTGACGAGGTCTGTGCGGAGTATAATCCCGGCGAACCGGTGCTGGAGCGGGTAAGCCTGCGGGCGGAACCAGGCCAGATGGTGGCCATCGTCGGGCCGACCGGCGCGGGAAAGACCACGATCATCAACCTGATCCCGCGTTTCTACGATGTCTGCGGCGGGGCGGTGCGGATCGACGGCATCGATGTGCGCGATGTAACCAGCCGCAGCCTGCGCGAGCAGATCGGCATCGTCCTGCAGGATACTTTCCTGTTCAGCACAACGGTTATGGAGAACATCCGCTACGGGCGGCCTGACGCCACGGATGACGAGGTGATCGCCGCGGCCAAGCTGGCCCGCGCCCACGAATTCATCGAGCGCCTGCCGGACGGCTACCAGACGGTGCTGGGCGAGCGCGGTGCAGGGCTTTCCCAGGGGCAGCGCCAGTTGCTGGCGATCGCCCGCGCCGCCCTGAGCAACCCGCGCATCTTGATCCTGGATGAGGCGACCAGCAGCGTGGACACGCGCACCGAGCGCCTGATCCAGCAGGCGCTGGCCGAGCTGATGAAAGGCCGCACCAGCTTTGTCATTGCTCACCGCCTGAGCACAATCCGCAACGCCGACCAGGTACTGGTCATCGCAGATGGCCGGATTGTTGAGCGTGGCACCCATGAGAGTCTGCTGGCCGCCCGGGGCGCTTACTACAACCTGTACATGAGCCAGTTCCGCCGGCAGGCAGAGCTTCAGCAGGCCGTGAACGGCTCCGGCAACGGTAGGACGCCGGCGGCAGTCACCCCCGCCCCGGCGAGGGGGAGCTAGGGCCTTCCCCAGGCAACCGCGAAGACAGCGGGTCACAGGTCAACGTGGCCCGCTGTTGTATTTTCGGGCGTCTTCTGTAGACTGGGGAAGGACTTCCACAGGCAGAATGCGGCAATGATGCAGGCTGTTTCTTCCGTAAGCACAGGGATCAGGCTCCCGGCGTATACTGCCCGGCCCGGCTTCCGGCGGTCGGTAGCGATTGCCGTGGCGCTGGCGCTGGTCTGGTGGCTGGCGGCGCTGGCCTTCGGCGCGTGGACGGGCGTTGAGCCGTGGTCCGACCAGCGGCGCACGTTTACACAGGCCGTCCACCATCTGGCCGATCCTTACGTGCTGGTCTGGCCGTATGTACCCTGGACAGCGCTGCCGCTGATTCCGCTCGGGTTGTTGCCGGCGCCGCTGGCCGTGCTGCTGCAGATGGTCCTCTACTTCGGCCTGCTGGCGGCGTTGATCTACCGCTTTGATGGCGGACTGGCGGCGGTGCTGATCGTCCTGACGTCGGCCATCGCTTTCGACACGGCCCTGGAGATCAACCTGGAGTGGATCGTCGTGATCGGCCTGCTTGTCCCGCCGGTGTGGAGCGGGCCGCTGCTGCTGGTCAAACCGCAGGCGGCGCTGGGGGCGTGGCTGGGCTTTGCCCCGCGCGAATGGCTGCGCGGCGGGCTGGTGGTGCTGGCGGTGGCGGCAGTGGCGTTGGTGATCTGGCCGGGCTGGGTGGGAGGCATGGTTGCCGACATCCAGGAAAACACGCTGGGAGACTGGGGCGCGCGGATCAACATCGCTTTCTCCAACCTGATGCCGCGTCCACTGTCGTGGGCCATTGGCGTAGCGCTGGCGATCCTGGCTCTGCGCCGGCGTGATCCGGTAATCGGGGTGTTCGCCTGGCAGTTTGTGGTGCCGTATGCCACGCTCTATGGGATCATGCCAGCCTTTGCCCTGTTCACGGCCCGCTGGCCCAGGCTGGCCCTGGTCATCAGCCTGACCCTGTGGGCGCTGTACAGCAGCGTGTTGATCCCGTTCCTGCTGGCGACGCAGGGGAGATGACGTGATGGTCACGCAGGAAACGGCAGCCATATCTCCGGCCCCTCGCCCAGCCTGTGGGCCGCCCCCCTGGAAGGAGACGATCAGGCGGCCATATTTCTGGCTGGCGCTGGCCTGGCTCGCCTTCCGTCGCAAGGATGTTATCCTCGGCGTAGTAGCCTGGCAGTTCCTTGTCCCTTATGTGACGTTTTACGGGCTGATGCCCGCCTTTGCGCTGGTTGCCACGCGCTGGCCGTGGGCAGCGCTGGCGATTAGCCTGGCGGCGTGGGTGCCCTACAGCCAGGTATTGCTGCCGTTTCTGTAAGAATTGAGCGCGGGTGGGTATGCGGAGCAGATTGCTGTTGATCGGGCTGTGTGTCCTGTGGCTGGCCGGGAGCGTTCACGCCCAGGGAGGCGAGCCAGTCGCCGTAACCGGGACGCTCAGGCTGTTCGAACCGGCCAGCGACGTGCTGGTGCGGGTCGTGGCCGGGCAGCCGGTCACCCTGACGCTTTCCGCCCCAACAATCGACCCGACGCTGACGGTATACGACGCGGTCGGGCAGGTGCTGGCCTTCAATGACGATCACGACAGCGGGTTCGATCTGCCGTCCCCCCGTGATGCGGCGCTGGTATTCACACCATCGGCTGACGCGCCGGTGGTGGTGCGCGTGGCCGGATACAACTGGGCCTATGCGGGAGACTACACCCTGACGATCATCGGCGCGACGGTGCTCGACCAGAACCCGGTCAGCCTGGTACAGGAGGCCGAGGGCCGGGTAGTCGAAGGCACGCTGGCGGCTCAGGAGGGACGGGCGCCGCGCCTGGCCTACCCGTTCCTGGCCCGCGCCGGAGCAACCGTCACGCTCACCCTGACCAGCGCCGCCTTCGACGCCATGCTGGACGTGTTCGATGAGGCCGGCGCGGCCATCGCCGCCAACGACGATCATGATGCGACGGTCTTCTCCCTGCCAGCGCGCACTGACTCTGCCCTGCGCTTTACCGCTCCGGCTGATGGCCTGTACGTGGCGCTGGTGCGCTCGTTTGAAGACAAAGGACAGGGCCGCTTCACCCTGACGATCGATGGTGCGGCTTTTGGCCGGGCTACGGTGATCAACAGCGTTGAGGAAGGCCCCCGTCCCGGCGAATGCGACCGTGTGCTGGGGCGTGTGGTGGCGGTGTCCTCCACCTTTGGCGGGGATTTCGCCGCGGGCAATCTGCTGGACGGTGATCCGGCGACTGGCTGGTCTTCCCGTGAGGGAGATGCCGCGCCCTACCTGATCTTTGAGGTAGCCGGCGGCGCGGCGGCGACCCTGGACGGGGTGATCTTCAATGGCTTTTCTACCTCGCCGGGGTTCGAGAACGACAGCGTGCGCGCCTTCAGCGTGGGCGTATCGACGGCGCTGGTCGCGCCGGAGGCGTTCACGACAGTGCTGGAAGCCGAATTCCCCCGGGCAAATACGCTCCAGGAATACCCGTTCGCGCCGGTGGCGGCCCGTTATGTCCTGTTGCGTTTGCTCTCCAATTATGGGGGGCGTTACACCCAGGCCGCTGAATTCAACGCCTGCACGACTCTGAGTGGTCGCGCCGTTGAGACACTCCGCGGCGAACCGCCGTACCTGATCAACGGCCAGCTGCGATCCCGCGATTCGTACATCGAATACCGCCTGTACGCCCTCCAGAACGCCACGCTGACTGTTACGCTCAGCAGCGAAGCCTTCGACCCGGTACTGGAAGTCTACAATAGCGCCGGGCGGCTGCTGGCCGATAACGACGAACACCCCCCGGAACTGCCACTGCCCAATCTGTGGGACGCCGGGCTGCAGGTAACGCTGCCGGAAGAAGGGGAACTGGTTGTGCGGGCGCGCAGCTTTGCGGGCGGCGGACCGTTTGTGCTAACCATTGATGGCAGGCGCATTCAGGCCACACCGCCGCCAGCGCCGGAATTGCCGCCGTGCCGCGATGTGTCATCGCAGGCGGCTGGCGGGAGCATCGTCAACTTCTCCAGCGAATTTGGCGGGCGCTGGCAGGCCGCCTTCCTGCACGACGGCAGCGAGGAAACCGGCTGGGCTTCTGCGCCGGGGGCGGTCAGTGCCCGGCGGGAATTCGTGATCCTCGATCTGGCGGGCGACGTGCAACCGCTGGCGCGCTTCAGGATCAACCCTTCGGCGACGGGCGGCGACGGCAGCGCCCACAACGTCAGCCGCTTTGCCGTGCTGGTCTCGGAGACAACCCAGCGGCCGGAAGCCTTCCGCGAGGTATTTTCCACGCTATTGACCGAACGATACCGCTACACGCTCTCGTTTGAATTGCCGCCGGGCGTCCGGGCGCGCTATGTGATGCTGGAAACGCGGGACACTTTCGGCGGTCGCTGGCATGAGGTGGCTGAGTTCACCGTCTGCGCGGCGGACTGAGCCGCCTCAGGGGCGCAGGTTCAGGTCATCCAGCAGGCGCTGCAATGCAGCGATGACATCCGCCGGGGTTGTGTTATTCAGAATGGTGAAGTCGGCGATGGCGATCGGGCCGCCTTTTTCCAGCGACTCGATCTCAGCGATGTCACGCCCCTCCGCTTCCTGCGGCGTGAGCGGGCGCTCCGGGCGGGCGGCGAGCCGGGCGTAACGCAGGGCGCGGTCACAGGCCACTGCCACAACAACCAGCTGCGGGCCAAACTCCGCCTTCAGGGTCCGGTACTCGCTGAAGCTATACAGCCCATCGATGACTGCCGCCCGGTGATCGGTCAGCATGGCATGGATGATCGGCAGCGCCCGGCGGGCGTAAGCGTCCATCCCCTCTCTGGCGCGGATCTCCTCGCGGACGATTCGCTCGTTCTGCGGGGTTACCTCCCAGCCGCGCCGCTCAAGCTCGTCCATGGTGATCCCGCCAAAGCGAAACTGGGGGAAGCCTTGCTGTTCCAGGTAGCTAGCCAGCAGCGACTTGCCCGCGCCGGGCATGCCGACCAGGGCCAGCAGACGGGCCTGAGCTTCGCCGAGCAGGGCGGGCGGATAAGGGCGGTTGATTCTGGGGAACATCATTGCGGCAAACCGTCACTTCTTCCGGGTGGGATGGCACAGGGGCCGCCACCGGCGGCCAGCAGCGCGATTATAACGGCGCGGCGGCAGCGCGGCTATGGTCAGTTTGGCCCCGGCGCAGACACAACCGGGTAGCCAGGAGACCGGGAGCGCCTCCCATACTCCCCTAACTCAAACTTTGCCTTTTGCGCGGGCACACCTATCAAGCCGGAAGGTAACTTGACGCCGTCTCGCTGCCTGTCTACACTACTCGGAAGTGCTAACAGCTATCAGCGGTGCGGGACGGCCCGGTACGTTTTCCGGCGGTGGGCCGGGAAGCGCAGCGGAGGCATCATGGCCGAGAACCCTTTTGACCACAATGCGCCGGTTGGCGAGGAAGGCATTCTCGCCGGGCGGCAGGAGGTCTTCTCCTTTGTACAGGCGAATCTGGTGGGCGGGCATCAACGCCACGCCCTGGTGATTCTTGGCGCGCCCCAGATGGGCAAAAGCTCGGTGTTGCGCCGCCTGCCAGCGGTTCTTGACCCGCGCTACATCCCGGTGCGGCTGGCCCTGCGGGCGGGGACGGTGGCCAGCGAAAAGGCCTGGCTAACCGCTCTGGCCGAGACTCTTCCTCAGGCGCTCAGCACGCTGAACATGCAATCGGCACGCGTTCCGGAGTTGCCCGGCCATCCCGCCGAGTTACGTGAGATGCTGGCGGGGGAAGCCTTTAGCCAGGGGCTGTACGCCATGCGCCGTGACCGGCACCTGCTGGTGCTGGTCGATAACGCTGAACGCCTGCTGACCGCTGTACAGAATCATACCCTCCCGCGCGATACCTTCCGCTTCCTGGCCGAATTGCTGGAAAAGCACCGTCACTTCGATATGCTGATGGCCTTTGACTCACGCTACGAGCCGGAACTGCTGGCCGCCGGCCCGCCATTTGACCCCGCTCTGTTCCACCGTCTGGGGCCGCTTTCCCCTGAGGAAACCAGCGCCCTGATCACCGGCCGGTTGCCGGAAGGACTGGCCATCGAACCGGCGGCGCTAAATACGATCTATGATCTGACCGCCGGGCATCCGTACCTGACGCAATTGATCGGCTGGCTGCTCTTTGAACGCTCCGCCGGGCGCGGCCATAATGGGCCGATCACTCCCGGGGATGCGCTGGCCGTAGCCGATTCGGCGGTGGCTATAGGCAGCGACACGCTGAGCGCAGTCTGGTCGCAGGGCACCCGGCAGGAGCAACTTGTGTTGACGGCCCTCACCGCCCTCAACCCGGAGGAACCGCCGACACCGATTCCGCACGAAGACATTGGAGCCTGGCTGATCGCCGCTGACCTTCCGCTGGATCCGCGCACGGTCAACGCCGCCTGGCGTCGGCTGGAATACGAGGGCGTGCTCAGGCTGACGGGCGATGGGCGGCTGATGATCAACGGCGGCTTACAGCGGCGCTGGCTGCGCAGCCATGTGACCCTGCCAGCAGGGGGGATAAGCGCCCCCTGGCGGCGGGTGATCCTGCTGGTCGTGGCTACGGTTGCCCTCCTGGCGCTCCTCCTGGCCATCCTGAGCGCCAATCCCGGCGGCGGGCCGGAAGCGACAACCGGGGCGAGCGACGCCACCATTACGCTGATGCTCGACCTGCAGGCGACCGCTGACGCCTACAACGCCACCCAGACAGCAACAGCGCCGTAACAGCTGCTCAAGCGCCGACGGTTTCCAGAGCTTCCTCACCTTCTGGCAGGGGCAACCAGAAGCCGAACGTGCTGCCCACGCCCGGCGCGCTCTCAAACCAGACCTCCCCGCCGTGATGCTCCACCGTGGCCTTGACCAAGCTCAGCCCCAGCCCGGTGCCGGGGATGCGCTCGGTGCCCGGTTGCCTGGCCCGGTAGAACTGCTTGAACAGGTCGGCCTGCAGATGGCGGGGAATGCCGTAGCCGTTATCCTCCACCGCAAAGTCAAAGCGACGCCGTTCCCAATCGACACTGGCGTGAACGTCGATCTGCCCGCCATCCGGGGTGTACTGGATGGCGTTATCGATCAGGTTGAGGAAGGCCTCGCGTAGCAGGGCGGGTGCACCCCGGACGCGCGGACGGGTCTCCGGCAGGTGGATGGTCACCGTGTGCCCTTTGCGGGCGACCAGAGGAGCCAGACCAGCTACAACATCCTGAATCAGATCCAGCGGGCAGAACAACTCACCCGTCCCCCGGATGGTCGATTCGATGCGCTCGAGGCTGAGAAGCTGGGTGACCGTGTCCAGCATGCGCTGGGTGACCTTGGTGATCTCGGCGACCCGCTCGAACTGCGGGCTGTCCGGGTCCAGTTCAGCCAGCATCATCTCGGTGTAGCCCAGGATGACCATCAGCGGGTTGCGCAGGTCGTGGGAGGTCGTCCGGATCATCTGAGTCTTGAGGCGGTCCAGGTCCTTGAGCGTGGTGATGTCATTGAAGACGATCACGTATCCGGCTTCGCCTGAATCGCCCTCCCGCCAGCTGGAAACCTGCACATCGTAATCGCGCTGGGCAGTCTCATCATGCAACTCAAAGCGTGTTTCGCCAGCGGCGATTCGCTGGGCCACCGCCGGGCAAACGGCGCAGTGTTCCAGCGCCTCCAGGGGCTGGCCGGTGATGCTGGAAGCAGACAGGCCGATCATCGCCAGCGCCGCTGGGTTAGCCAGCCGGATCTGTCCTGACGCGGTGACGGTCAGGATGGGCGCATGCGTGCTTTGCAGGACGGCCTGTAGCTGGCGCTGTTGCGTCTCTACGCGGTGAAAAAGCTGGGCGTTATGCAGCGTAAGCGCTGCCTGGTTGGCGACGGTCGTGGCCAGGCGCAGGTCAGCCTCGGTGAACTGACCCGGCTGGAAGCATTCCAGGGTCATGATGCCGTTGATGCGCTCGGCCACCATGAACGGCACGCACAGCGCCGAGCGAATGGGCAGCGGATCATCCGGGAAGGTCACCCAGCGCGGGTCGTTCAGCGTGTCATTGACCAGCGCCGCCTGTCGCTGGCGGTATACCCATCCAGCCAGTCCGGATTGTAGCACCTGCTCCACAACCATCTGAGAGCGCTCCGGCGGCAGGTCGCGGTGAATGATGTAGCGTTCGGCGGTGGTGCTGGTCGGGCTGAACACAAAAAAGCTCCCACGGTCTGCGCCGACGCTCTCGGTCAACAGGGAAAGCGTCCTGGCCAGTACAGTGTCCAGGTCAAGCGAGTTCAGCAGTTCCGCAATGCTGGCCAGCAGGATGACTTCCTGCGGCAGGCGATTCTCATCATCGTTGGGATGTCTCATACTTCTCCTGGGACTCTATCCACGACCAGACATCGGGATGCTGTTAAGCAGATTATAGCCGTTCTCCGCCTTGCCGGGCGAATACCGTCCTGTTCGGCGCGGGCGGGGCTGCGGTATACTCTGCCATGGAAGGCCAAGTCATCCACCTGCCGGGGGCCAGACGGTGACACTCCCACCTGAGATCAGCGAACAGGAAATCCGCGAGCGTTGCCAGCATTTGCTCAGCCTGGCAACGGACGAAGCTATCCGCCTGGAACATAACTACATCGGCACCGAGCATCTCTTCATCGCCCTGACCAAAATCGAGGGTGGGCGCACGCGGCGGCTGCTGACTGACGCGGGCCTGGACCCGGCGGCAGTGCGTCTGGCCGTGCGGGAGGCCGCTGGACGGGGCAGTGATCACCCCACCGAACCCATCCCCCTCACGCCGCGCAGCCGCCTGGTGCTCTCCCTGGCCATCTACGCCGCCGACGACGAGGATGAAGATGCGGTCACAGAGGAGCATCTCCTGCTGGCTCTACTCAAGGAGGGCGAAGGCGTCGCCGTGCGCTGCCTGGCGGCGCTTGGCTTTGACCTGACTTACTGGACTAACCTGCTCATCCGGGAGGCGGAGGCCCGCCGCGAAGCAGGGGTGTTGGAGGTCGCCGGGGAGGAGGTGCGCCGCCCGACCGAAGTCCTGCGCCACGCGCCGACGCCCCTGCTGGATAAATTCGGGCGCGACCTGGTCGCCCAGGCGTGGGCAGGCAAGATCGGCCCGGCCATCGGGCGCGAACAGGAAATCCGCAGCCTGGTGCGGACACTCGTCCGCAGCAAGAAAAACAATCCTCTGCTGGTGGGCGATTCCGGCGTAGGCAAAACGGCGGTAGTTGAAGGACTGGCCTGGGCCATCGCCAACGGCACCGCCCCACCCTCCATCGCTGACCGGCGGATCGTGGCGATTGAACTGGGCACACTGGTGGCCGGGACCAGCCTGCGCGGCCAGTTTGAGGAGCGGCTGGTGGGCATCCTGGATGAACTCAAGGAGGCCCCGGATGTCATCCTGTTCATCGACGAGATTCACACGATTGTCGGCGCAGGCGATACCGTGGAAAGCAATCTGGACGCCGCCAATATCCTCAAACCGGCGCTTTCCCGCGGGGACCTGCGCTGTATCGGCGCCACGACAGTCGAGGAATACCGGCGCGTGATCGCCCAGGACCCGGCGCTTGACCGCCGGTTCCGCGTCATCGAAATCCGCGAGCCAAGCGAGCAGGACGCGCTGGCCATCCTTTCTGCTCTGCGGGAAAACTACGAGCGCCACCACGGCGTGACCATCCGCCCTGAGGCGCTGGAGGCAGCCGTGCGCCTGTCGGTGCGCTACCAGCCAGAGCGCCGCCTGCCGGATAAGGCGCTTGACCTGATCGATGAGGCCTGTGCGCGGCTGGTGGTGCGCACCACCACTTCTGAGACTCCCGCCTCCAATGAGGTCACAGCGCAGATGGTCGCTATGGTGCTGGCGGAGTGGACGGGCATCCCGGTAGCCGAACTGACCGCCGACGAACGCCGCCGTTTTGCGACTATGGAAGCGGCGCTCAAGGCCCGCGTGGTCGGTCAGGATCAGGCAGTCCGGGCGGTCGCCGCCGCCATCAAACAGGCGCGGGCAGGGCTGTCTGACCCCGACCGACCGATCGGGGTGTTCCTGTTCCTGGGGCCATCAGGCGTGGGCAAGACTGAGCTGGCCAAGGCCCTGGCCGAATTCCTCTTCGGTACGGAAGAAGCGCTGATCCGGCTGGATATGTCTGAATACCATGACGCGCATACGGTAGCCCGTCTGATTGGCGCGCCGCCCGGTTACCGCGACGCTGACCGTGGCGGTCAATTCACCGAGGCCCTGCGCCGCCGCCCCTACAGCGTGGTGTTGCTGGACGAGGTCGAAAAAGCGGCTCCGGAGGTCTTTGACCTTTTCCTGCAGGTGTTTGACGAAGGGCGCCTGACTGATTCGCGCGGCGGGACGGTTGACGCCCGCCATGCCGTGTTCATTATGACCAGCAACATCGGCGCGGGGGAGAGCGTGCGCGGTCTGGGCTTCGGGCAACAGCCGGATGACCGCCTGCCGGATTACGCCGAGCACCTCCGCGAATTCTTCCGCCCGGAATTCCTGAACCGGCTGGACGAGGTAGTGACCTTCCGGGCGCTGAGCACAGAAGACCTCAACCGCATCCTTGACCTGCAACTGCGTGAGTTGCGCGAACGCCTGGCCCAGCAGAAACTGACGCTAATCCTGGATGAATCGGCGCGGCAGGCGCTCCTGCAGGAAGGGTACGACCCGGCGCGGGGGGCACGCCCGCTGCGGCGAGCGATTGAGCGCCTGCTGACCCGCCCCCTGAGCGCGTTGCTGCTGGAAGACACCTTTGCCCCCGGCCAGACGATCTATGTGCGCCAGGGGGAAGACGGCCTGACCTTCACCGCAGGATCAGCCGAGGTATACCGGGAAGAAGAAGATCAGTCAGGCTCGCCATCGTTTTGAGCGCGAGGCAAGAGGATATGAACCAGACCATCCCACCAGTACCTCAGACCGACCGCGCCGCGCCGTCGCTGCCCGCCGCCGAGGCGGCCCGCCTGCTTTCGGCCCACCACAAAGAAGACGCTGTCGATCTATTCGCCAACGATCCGGATAAGGACATCCGCCAGCTCGGCCAGCTGGCCCTGCGGCGGGTTCCGCCGGAGCCTGACGACGCCTTTGCCCTGGGCGATCTGTGCGCCCAGCGCATCCTGGCGGAAGACCAGCTGCGGGTATTCTACGTCGGCAAGGCGTTCACGGCGTACCGGCGGGCTGCCGCCCGCGCCGCGAACGATGCCGATCGCGCCCTGGCCGAGGACGCCATCGCTCGCCTGGCGGAATGGGTATGCGCGGCAGCCCTGGCATTGCCTTCGGCCCGCAACGTGGCCGTGGCCCTGTGGGCCGCCGCCGAGATCGAACCCGACCGGCAGAGCGAGGCGCTGCAGGGGATGTTGTTCCGCCTGCTTCAGGCGTACCCCGTCGGCCTGGAGAGCGGCCTGACCTTCAACGCGCCGCCCGTCAAACGCGGCGAGGCGCTGACGGTGGCGGCCATGCCCTCCCCCCTCCCCCGCGCCCTGACGGATACCCAGGATGAACTGGCTGTGGCCGCTCCGGCGCTATCCGAAGCGGAACCCGCCGTGCGGGCAACCGGCCCGGCGGCGGAGGCCGCGCCCGATTCGCCGCCGGAAGACAGGCCCGCACGGGCGGCGGAAGGCGCTTTCTCGGCAGTGGATATGCCATACCTGTCGCTGGGGCGGGAGAGTGTCCAGACCGTAGAGGATGAATTCGCCCCCGGTGAGCGCATCGAAGATCGCTACGAGGTTGCCCAGGTGTTGCGCGGCGGGATGGGCGTGGTCTACCTGTGCTACGACCACGAGCAGCGCGAGCCGGTAGCGATCAAGAGCTTTCAGTCGCGCTTTTTTGGGAACGACCGCGCCGTCGCCCGCTTTGTCCAGGAAGCGCTGACCTGGGTCCGGCTGGAGAAACACCCAAACATCGTCCAGGCGCGGGTGGTGCGCACCATCCGCGACCGCCCACACATCTTCCTGGAGCATGTGAGCGGCCCGGAAGGGCTGGGGCCGGACCTGCGCGGGTGGATCGAGCACAACCGGATCGGCCTGCCGCAGGCGGTCACCTTCGGCCTGCACATCGCCCTGGGTATGAGCCACGCCCAGCAGAAGATGCCGGGCCTGGTTCACCGCGACCTCAAGCCGGCCAACATCCTGGTCACCCATGACGAAGTCGCCAAGGTGACTGACTTCGGTCTGGTGCGTTCCGTGGAGATCGGCGACGTGCCCTTTGCCGACGATGTGGACGAAGACCTGCAGCGCCTGACGCGCGGCGGGGCGATCGTCGGCACTGCGCCTTACATGTCGCCAGAACAATGCCGGGCCGAAGAAGTCGACCCGCGGTCCGATATCTACGCCTTTGGCTGTATCCTGTACGAGATGCTGGCCGGGCGACCGGTCTTCGGTGCACGTAAGTTCCACACCTGGATCATCGCCCACCTGACCGAAACGCCGGTTATCCCTCAGGATGTCGCGGTAGACATCCCCGAGGCGCTCAGCAGGCTGGTGCTCTCCTGCCTGGCCAAGAACCGTGATGAACGCCCCCCGGACTGGGACTCCGTGGTACAGGCTTTGAGCGCGATCTATGCGGATATCCACGGCGCGCCGCCGATCCTGGAAGTCAGCGCGACGCAGCTTGAGGCCCACGAACTGATGGACAAGGGCTACAGCCTGACTGAACTGGGCCGGGCAGAGGAAGCATTGGAAGCTTACGATCGGGCGCTGGCCCTGCAGCCCGATTACGCCTGGGCCTGGGCGCGCAAGGGCCGCACGTTGCGCCTGCTGGGCCGCTATGACGAGGCGCTGGCCGCCTTCGACAATGCCATCCACTTCTCGCCGGATTACGGCTGGGCCTGGAACGGCAAAGGCATTGTACTGGAGCGGCTGGGCCGGGCAGAGGAAGCTCTGGAAGCGTACCGCCGCGCCTCCGAACTCAAGCCGGGCGATGTCTGGACATGGTACAACCAGGCGGACATCCTGCAGGCGCTGGGCCGCCACGAGGACTCGCTGGCCATGCTCGACCGGGCGCTATCGGTCGATCCGCTGCATGCCCATAGCTGGGCTAAACGCGGCCAGGTTTACCGCCTGCTGGAGCGTTACGAAGACGCCGTCAAGGCTTACCGCATGGCCCTCAAGCTCCAGCCGGATTACGGCTGGGCCAGCAACGGCCTGGGCCTGGCCCTCAAGGCGCTTGGCCGCTGGGCGGAGGCGCTGAACGCTTTCCGCGACGCCGCCCGCGACGCCCCGGATGAGGTCTGGCACTGGTACAACCAGGTGGAGATGCTGGTGGAACTGGGCCGCTATGACGAAGCACTGGCCCCGGCCCGCCAGGCGATCACGATCGATCCACAGCATGCCTATAGCTGGGCCAAGCTGGGGCAGGTCTACCGCTATCTGCGGCAGTATGACGAGGCGCTGGAAGCCTACAGCCGGGCGCTGGCGATCGACCCGACTTACGGCTGGGCCTGGAACGGCCAGGGAATCGTTCTTGAGCGGCTGGAACGCTACGCCGAAGCCCTGGAATGCTACCGGCGGGCGGCGGAAGCTATGCCGGGCGATGTCTGGCACTGGTACAACCAGGGCAATGTGCTGGTGCTGCTCAAGCGTTACGACGAGGCGCTGGAACCGCTCAAACAGGCCATCGCCCTCCAGCCGGAGCATAGCCGCAGCTGGGCGCGGATCGGCAACTGCCTGCGCCACCTGGGGCGCCCTCAGGAGGCGCTGCCCTACCTGGAGCATGCGGTTGAGCTGGACCCGGCCTACGCCTGGGCCTGGAACGAACTGGGCGCAGTCTATGAGGCGATCCAGCGTCTGGATGACGCCCTGAAGGCTTACGAGCAGGCGGTGGCCGCCGAGCCGGAGAATCCCCTCTACCTGTACAACCAGGCCGATCTGCTGATCACGCTACAGCGCAACGACGAGGCGCTGGCCCTGCTTGACCGCCTGCTGACGCACAGCCCCACCCATCACCGCGCCTGGGCCAAGCGCGGTCAGCTGCTGCGCCGCCAGAATCGCCTGACTGAGGCGCTGGAAGCCTACGAGCAGGCCCTGCATCTTGACCCCCATTACGGCTGGGCCTGGAATGGCAAAGGGCTGATCCACAGTGCGCTCGGCCAGCCCGACCTGGCCCTGGAGTGTTTCCAGCAGGCCACCCAGGAAGAGCCGGGCGACGCCTGGTTCTGGTACAACCAGGGTGATGCGCTGGTTGTCCTGCACCGCTATGAGGAGGCGTTAGCGCCGCTGGAGCGGGCGCTGGCGCTGGATGCGCAGCACATCGAGGCCTGGGCCAAGAAGGGGCAGGTTCTGCGCCGCCTGGGGCGCTACAAGGAGGCCGTAGTCGCCTATGACCAGGCGCTGGCTATCGACCCGCATTACGCCTGGGCCTGGAATGGGCGCGGGCTGGCCCTGGAAGGACTGGGACGCCGCGAAGAAGCGCTGGCCAGCTTTGAGCGGGCTGTGCAGGAGGACCCGACAGGGCTGTGGTACTACACCAACCAGCTTGATCCGTTACTGGAACTGCACCAGAATGACCGGGCGCTGGCGGTGGTCGACCAGGCTCTGGCAGTTGACGCTGAAAACGCCAACCTGTGGGCGCGACGCGGCCAGATCCTGCGCCGGCTGGATCGCCACGAAGAAGCCATCGCCAGT
This sequence comes from Chloroflexota bacterium, assembly GCA_019873685.1. Lineage (GTDB taxonomy): Bacteria > Chloroflexota > Anaerolineae > Aggregatilineales > Ch27 > Ch27. The sequence continues at coordinate 12,102 of JAIOAT010000026.1, read as the reverse complement.
TACGAGCGGGCCGTCGCCCTCGATCCACAGTACGCCTGGGCCTATAACGGCCTGGGGCTGGCCTATGCCGCGCTGGGCCGCTGGGAGGACGCCCTGCGCAACCACCAGCAGGCTACCCGCTACAATGGCGGGGATGTCTGGTTCTGGCACAATCAGGGCGAAGCCCTGATGAGCCTGGGACGCTACCCGGAAGCGATCGAAGCCTTCAACCAGGCGCTGAACCTCAACCCGCAGCACGAGCCTTCCCGCACGCGGCGGACAGAGGCGCGCCGGTTATGGCAGGGCGAGGCCGGGCCGGAAGCGTCCTAGTTTACCGATAGGGGGAAGATGGTGGCAGGCAGGACGATCTCGTTGCGCATCATGAGCGGTCCGCAGGATGGGCTGCAGATTCTATTGCAGATGCCCGCCCTGGGCGGCAGGACCCAGTGGACAATTGGCCGCAGCGAGGAGTGCGACATCTCGCTGCCCTATGACTCGCAGGTATCCCGCCGCCACGCCAGCCTGATCTGCCTGAGCAATGACGAGACCATTGCCGACGGCGCGGCCACCCATCAAAGTGGGCCGCTACGCTTCCTGTTGACCGACGATGGCAGCAAGAATGGCACGCTATTGAACGACCGGCGGTTGCGGAGCGAGAGCGCCGAACTGAAGCCCGGCGAACTCTTCCGCGTTGGGCGGACATGGCTGCGGATCGATCCGTAGGGAGCCGGGATTCTATGAAAGGCCGGGTCGTGCTGGTGCTGTGGGGCGAGGACGTCGACTGCCGCGCCTGCGCCTTGCGCGACGCGGGCTGGTTCGTCGAAGTTGAGAATGAGGATGGCGGGCGCGCCTTTCGTATCATCCGGAACGAGCCGCCGGATGCCATCGTGATCGACCTGAGTCGCCGGGCGGCGCATAGCCGCGAACTCGCCCGCGCCCTGTGGGAAACAGCAGCAACGCGCCGCCTGCCGCTGATCTTCGTCGGCGGTTCGACGGAAGCAGCGGAAAAGGCGCTGGCCGCCGCACCGGAGGCGCAATGGGTGCCCTGGGAGGAGTTACTGACCGTGCTGGCGGCGCTGGAGAAAGGGGAGTAAGGACGACGATGGGCGATGATTTCTGGCTGTTTCTGGATGCGCTGGTCGCCGTCAGTTCGATCACAATCGACCGCCCGGCGGGCACGCGCCATCCGCGCTATCCTGATTTCATCTACCCGCTCGATTATGGCCACCTGGATGACACCCGCACCATGGACGGCGAGGGGATCGATGTGTGGATTGGCTCCCTGCCGGACCGCGAGGTGGTGGCCGTGATCGGGACGGTAGACCGGCTCAAGCGGGAAACCGAACTGAAGATCCTGCTGGGCTGCACGCCACAGGAAGCCCAGCTGGCCCTGCAGAGCCACAACCGCGGCCACCAGGCCGCCATTCTGATTCCGCGCCCTAAACCACGCTAAGAGGCGACTATGAGCGAGATCACCGGTACATTCCAGGCCCCGGATGGCACGACGCTGTTCACGCGGCAGTGGCCCGTTGACGAGGCCCGCGCCGTGATTCTGCTGGTGCATGGCGTGGCCGAACACAGCGGGCGTTACGCCCACGTGGCGGCGCACCTGAACGCGCAGGGCTATGCCGTCTGCGCCTTTGACTTGCGCGGGCATGGCCACAGTCCCGGCCCGCGTGCCCGCGTTGAGCGTTACAGCCTGTACCTGGAGGATCTGCTGGGCTATTTTCAACAGGTAGCGGCGGCGTATCCGGGCTGCCCGATCTTCCTCCTGGGGCATAGCATGGGCGGGCTGCTGGCGCTGGCTTTCACCGCCCGCCACCAGTCCCTGCTGGCCGGGATGATCACCTCCGGCGCACCGGTTGCGCTGGGGGAGACGACTCCCCGCTGGCTGCGGAGCGCGGCGGGGCTGCTGGCGGGAATCGCGCCGCAGATGCCAGTCGTCAAGCTGAGCGCCGCCGACATCTCCCGCGATCCGGTAGTGCGCGCAGCCTACGACAGCGATCCGCTCAACTATCGCGGCTGGCTGAGCGCCCGGCAGGGCCTGGAGCTGATCGCACTGGCGGATGACGCGCGGGCCGGGCTGCCCCGGATCACGATCCCCTGCCTGTGCCTGCATGGCGACGCAGATGCGATTGCCCCGCCCGCCAGCCTGACGATCCTTGCCCGCGAGCTTGGCGCAGCGGATAAAACCATCCGGTCCTACGAAGGCATGTACCATGAGATTTTCAATGAACCGGGCAAGGAGACCGTCCTGGCGGAGGTCAGCACATGGCTGGCTGCACACTAAGGCCCAATCAAACGAGTCATGCAACTCGGGGCTGGGCAGGATAGCTGATCGGCGCAGGGACAAAGGTTGTGCATATTGTACTAGTCCGGGCGCCAATAGTTATGTATAATGCATAAAGCGCTTGTTGTTGAGGAGAACTGCGTATGGTAGAGACACTCCGCGCCCGAACCAGTGCTGACTACATCGCGCTCGAAGACCTTTACGGGGCGCACAACTATCATCCGCTGGACGTGGTGATCGAGCGGGCAGAGGGCATCTGGGTGTATGACGTGGACGGCAATCGTTACATGGACTGCCTGTCCGCCTACAGCGCCGTCAACCAGGGCCACTGTCACCCGCGGATCCGGCAGGCGCTGATCGATCAGGCGTATCGGGTAACCCTGACCAGCCGGGCTTTCCGCAGCGATAAGCTGGCGCTGCTGTATGAAAAGCTGCATGAGATGACCGGCTACGCGCGATTCTTACCCATGAATAGCGGGGCCGAGGCTGTCGAAACGGCAGTCAAGGCAGCCCGCAAGTGGGGGTACCGCGTCAAAGGGGTAGCGCCGAACAAAGCCGAGATTATTGTCTGCCAGGGTAATTTCCACGGTCGCACGACCACCATCATCAGCTTTAGCTCCGAAGAAGCTTACCGCGAAGATTTTGGCCCCTTCACGCCGGGTTTTGTGATCGTCCCGTATGGCAATGCCGAAGCGCTGGAAGCGGCGATCACGCCGAACACGGTGGCCTTCCTGGTGGAACCAATCCAGGGGGAAGCGGGCGTGATCGTCCCGCCGCCGGGGTATTTGCAGCGCGTCAGGGAGATCTGCGACCGCCACAACGTGCTCATGATGGCTGACGAAATCCAGACCGGCCTGGGGCGAACCGGGGCGCTGTTCGCCTGCGATCATGAGGACGTTCGCCCGGATGTGATGATTATTGGCAAGGCGCTTTCCGGCGGCTTCTACCCGGTCAGCGCGGTGCTCAGCGATGATGAGGTGCTGGGCCTCTTCAAGCCCGGCGATCATGGCAGCACGTTTGGCGGCAATCCCCTGGGCGCAGCGGTCGCCCTGGAGGCGCTCAACGTGCTGGAAGACGAGGACATGATCGAGAATGCCGCAGAAATGGGCGAGTACTTCATGGAGCGGCTGGCCGAGATCAACAGCCCGCACATCAAGGAAGTGCGCGGCAAAGGGCTGCTCATCGGCGTAGAACTCAAGCCGCAGGCCGGGGGCGCTCGCCGTTTCTGCGAGGCGTTGCAGCAGCGCGGCATCCTGTGTAAAGAAACGCGCAAGCATACCATCCGCTTCGCCCCGCCGCTGGTGATCACCCGCCAGGACATCGACTGGGCCGTGGAGCGCATCCGCGAAGTGTTACTGATGGCCTGATCGCGGCACAGACAGGCGGGCGGTTCCGGGGTGGAGCCGCCCGCTTTTGATTCGCCAGGCAGCGCCGGACGGTGGTTGCAGGTAAGGCCCGGCAGAACTTCCGGCAACAGGCGACGTAAGAACAGACCGAGAGGCCGGGGAACCACAAGATCGCGGGGGGCTGGTGCTGCCCTCCGCTTCACAGTGTCCTTCCCGGCGTGAGGGGGTTCAGGGTATACTGAAAGCGACGCTTTTGATCGGAATGGCAGCCGGGCCTGGACGCCCGACAAGCAAAGGAAAAGACCATGACCGACCAACCCACAACCGATCCGGTCCCGGCGGATGCGCCGGTTGCCGAGCGTCTGGCGGCGCTCATCGAGAATATCTCAGCCTATGTGGAGATGTATCACGGCGGCTCGGTGCAGCTCGTGGACTTTGACGGGACGACCGCCCGCGTGCGGCTGGGCGGCGCCTGCGACGGCTGCCCGCTCTCGACCATGACCCTGCACGGCTGGGTAGCCGGGACAGTGCGCCAGTTCTTCCCGGATGTGCGCGTGGTGCAGGTTGAGTAGGCGGCCCGGACTGGCCCTTCCAGTCCTCCAGCAGCGGCCCAGGCCGGCCCGGCGAAACAATCCTCGCCGGGCTGTGCTTTTGGGGTAACGGGGAAACGTCATCGCGATCATCACTGTTGAAACGAGGGGGTAACGACCATGGCGGTGTGGGCAGGCTTTCTGTTACTGGGGACGATCTGGGGGTCTTCCTTCCTGCTGATCAAGCTCGGGGTGGCGGAATTAACGCCGCTGCAACTCGTCGCGGTGCGCGTTGCCGTAGCCGCAGTGGCCATGCTGATCACATTGCGGCTCACGCGCCAGCACTTTCCCCCCGACCGCCCTACCCGTCTGCGACTGGCAGGCGTCGGCCTGCTCAATACAGCGCTGCCTTTCGTGCTGATCACCTGGGGCGAACAGAGCATCGACAGCGGCCTGGCGACTGTCCTGAACGCCACCGTACCGCTGTTCTCGCTGGTGATCGCCCACTTCGCCCTGCAGGACGAACGGATCACGCCGCTCAAGGTGCTGGGCCTGCTCTGTGGCTTCGGCGGGGTGGTGCTGCTGGCCAGCCGGGCGGCAGCGGATGGCGGGAGGACCAACAGCATCGCCGGACAACTGGCGGTCCTGGCGGCTGCCCTGTGCTACGCTGCGGCGGCAGTATATATGCGACGCACCCTGCGCCATCTGCGCCCGATGGTGGTCTCCAGCGGAGCGCTGCTTTCCGCCGCCACGACCATGATCGTCATCACCCTGCTGGTTGATGGCGCCCCCGATCTGACACACATTTCCGGCGGGGCTGCCGCTGCCGTGCTGACGCTGGGCGTGGTCAACACTTACATCGCCTATCTGCTCTACTACTGGATCATCGATCGCTGGGGGGCGACGCGGGCAACGCTGGTCACTTACCTGATGCCGCCGGTGGGCCTGACGCTGGGCGTGATCTTCCTGCGGGAGCCGCTGGACGCCCTGCTGATCGGCGGGGCGTTGCTGATCGGAGCGGGGGTAGGTCTGGTCAACGGGCGCCAGATTCGACAGGCGCTGGTCGGCGCGCCGGGCCGCACCAGGACTGGCGAATCTCGGGCGCGCTGAGGCGGCCCCCGGCTTTCGCCCCGGGCCAAAGCAGTCTATACTGCCCCGCTGAGCCGTAGCGAATCCGCCGTGTGATGGGCTGCTACCGGGCGCAAGCCAGGGAGGTGAAGCATGGCTGAACAAGGGCAGTATTTTTACCCGAACCGGATGGGGTTGATCATCCTGCGCTCGATGGAAGAACTGGTGGGCAAGGCCGCACTGGACGAGGTACTGCAGGCTGGCGGTCTGGAGAGCTACAGCGAGCGCTTCCCGCCCAACGACCTGGAACTGGGCTTCCCGTTTGAACATCTGGGCGCGTTACAGGCGGCGGTGGAGGCCGTGCATGGCGCCGCCGCTGGACGGGAACTGAACCGCAAGGTCGGCCAGATGTGCCTCAATAACGGCCTGCGGGAGTTCAACCCGCTGCTGGGCATTGCTGACCTGCCGGTGCGCATGATGCCGCTATCGCTCAAGCTGCATGTCGGTTTTGACATCTTCGCCATGGTCTTCAACCGTTTCTCCGATCAGGTCGTCTCCCTCAGCGAGGATCAGAAGTTCTACTACTGGATCATTGAGCGCTGCCCGGTTTGCTGGGGGCGGCACACCGACGCGCCATGCTGCCATCTGGCGGTTGGCATCCTGGAGGAAGGTTTGCGCTGGGCGACCAACGGCAAAGACTTCCTGGTGGCGGAGACCAGCTGCATCGCCCAGGGTGACCCTACCTGTACGATCAGCATCAGCAAACGCCCGGTGACTGCGCCAGCGCCTGCCGAATAAAGCCGGAACTGCCTGAGGAGACGCCTGATGACAGTTGATTTCAACCCGGAACGCAAAAAGACCCTGCTGACGATCGACGGCGGCGGGGCGCGCGGCATCATCCCCCTGATGATCCTCCGCCGGATGGAGGAAGTCACCGGCAAGCCCATCAACCACCTGTTTGATTTCGTTGGTGGGACGAGCGTCGGCGCGTTGATCGCCGCCGGCATTGCCGCCGGGCGCAACGCCTCCGAGATGATCGAACTGTATGACCGCTTCGTGCAAATGATCTTCCGCAAGGACTGGCAGGCGATCGTCTTCCGGCACGGCCTGCGCTACATCTACGACAAGACCGCTATGCGCCGCCTGTTGGCCGACTTCGTCGGGGATGTCCGGCTGGGCGACCTGGACAAGATCATCCTGCTCACCGTCAAGGATATGGCCCGCGCGGAGACGATCTTCTTCGTCAATCGGGGGCCGGGCGCGGCGCTGACCGGTCACGCCTCGCTGGCCCGTGTGGCCGAAGCCAGCGCCAGCGCCCCGCTCTACTTCCAGCCGGTCGGCGACGCCGTTGATGGCGGCGTAGGCACGTTCACCAATGCCTGCTACGTGGCCACCGTTGAGGCGATGGAATATCTGGGCGAGCCGGGCTGGGAGGATGGCAACGTCATCCATGTCTCGCTGGGCACCGGCCTGCCGGTTAACCAGCTCCGGCGCGGCGAAGTGCAGGGTTGGCTGCCCTGGCAGTGGCCGCTGTGGCTGCTGGGCGAGATGCTGGATGAGGCATCGGACAACAACGTGCGCCTGACAGTCCGCCATTACGGGGAACGGATCGACTTCCGGCGTTACCAGGTCTCGCTGCAGGACGAAGTGGTAACCCGGGAACTGGGCATCACCATCCCGCCGGGGCTGCGCTCCAACAACCTGGGCCTGGATTCGGCTTCGCCTGCGGAAGTGGAGCTGATGCGCGAGATCGGCACGAAGTTCGCCGCCGGGCTGGATTTCACCCTCAGCGGCCTGGAGCTGGCCCTCAACGCGCCACCGGGCTACGGCGGCTACCCGTTCCGTCCGTCGCGGCTGCCCCCGCTGACCACCGCCGAAGTCGATGCCATGCTCGGCTCCGGGGCTTAGTCTCCGTCCGGTCCGTCCAGGTAGTAGCGCCGCCGGGGCTGCAGACTGGACTCATCCAGTTCGTAGACGCGCGGCACGCCGGTCGGGATGTGCAGGCCGGGAACAGCTTCTTCGGGGATGCCGTCCAGGTAGGTGACCAGCGCACGCAGGCTGTTGCCGTGCGCCACCACCAGGACGCGCTTCCCGGCCTGCAGGGCGGGGACAATCGTCCCCTGCCAGTAGGGCAACACGCGCTTGAGCGTATCTTCCAGGGATTCGGTTGTGGGCAGCAACTCCGGCGGCACATCCCGGTAACGCGGGTCGTGGCCGGGGAAGCGCGGATCGTCGCGCTCCAGCGCGGGCGGTCGGGCGGCAAAGCTGCGCCGCCAGGCATGGACAACCGCCTCCCCGCGCAGGCGGGCGGTTTCTGCTTTGTTGAGGCCCTGCAGTGCCCCGTAGTGACGCTCGTTGAGCCGCCACGTCTTTTCCACCGGGACCCACATCAGGTCCAGCACATCCAGCACCAGCCACAGCGTGCGGATGGCCCGCTTGAGCACCGACGTGTAGGCGATATCGAAGCCAAAGCCCGCATTTTTCAACCGCCGCCCGGCCCGCACCGCTTCGTCGATGCCGGTCGGGGTGAGGTCAACATCGGTCCAGCCGGTGAAGCGGTTGGCTTTGTTCCATTCGCTTTCGCCGTGACGCAAAAGCACCAGTTGGGACATGAGGATTCCACCAGCGGCCAGGCGGGGAACAAAAGCCCCCGCCGGTTGCATCTTCCGCGCGGGGGGTGATTGTAGCGCAGATGGGCGTCAGGCGTCGATCAAAGCATGGAGGATGGCGCGCGCTGCGTCGATCTCATCCTGGACAAGCGTATGACCCAGACCGGGATAGATGCGCCGGTCCACCTGCGCCCCCAGTTCAGCCAGCGCCGCAGCCGACTCGTTGACGCGGGCCAGCGGAATGTGCGGATCGGAGTCGCCGCAGCCGATGAAGACCGGCGTCCCGGCCAGCATACCGGGGTAGCGGAAGAGCGTCCCCGGTGGGCCAATCAGCCCGCCGGCCAGGGCGATCACACCACCGTAGCGGCGGGCGTGCCGGGCGGCGTATTCCAGCGCCAGGCAGGCGCCCTGTGAGAAGCCCAGCAGGGCAATCCGCGCCGCCGGGATGCCTGACACCTCGATCCGGGCGATCAAGGCGCCGACCGTCGCCAGGGCGGTGGAAAGCGCCGGTTCATTCTCATCCAGCGGCGCCAGGAAGTGGCGCGGATACCAGGCGCGTCCGGGGGCTTGCGGCGCAAGAAAGGCGACCTTCTGTGTCGCGCGATCGGAATCCAGTCGTGGGGTCAACGCAAGAATATCAAGGGCAGAAGCGCCGCGCCCGTGGAGCAGGATCACCGCCGCCCGCGCTGTTTCTACGGGCGCGCCCGCCGTCAGGAGTGTCACATCGGGCGACAGCGGATCGGGCGCGGTCATGGTTCAGCCTCAACCGGTGTGCGCCAGGCCGGGACCTGCAGCGGCGTCAACCCGCGCTCGATGAAACGGCGGTGTTCTTCCAGCCAGGGCGGCAGCTTGAGGGCTGTGCCCAGCGTGGATGGCTCCTCGTCAACGGTGAAGCCTGGCCCGACCGTGGCGATCTCCACAATGTGGCCGTCAGGATCGCGGGTGTAGATGCTCCTGAAGTATACCCGGTCGCGGACGGGCGTCACCGCCACGCCGGCGCGGAGCAGGCGCTCCCGCCAAGCGAGTTGCGTTTCCTCGTCGGCCACAGCCAGCGCAAAGTGATGGGTCTGCCCCCGCCCGATGATTGCCGGGCGGTCGCCGGGACGCTCAAAGTACGTGACCAGTGTGCCGGGCCGCCCCCCATCAACGCCCCAGTACCAGTGAGCCGAGTCGGGATCGTCGAAGTTGGAGGTCATTTTGACGCGCTGCATACCCAGCAGTTCGCTGTAGAAGGCGTCGGTGCGCTGGATGTCCGCGCCAATGACGCTGATGTGGTGCATGCCATGCTGGAGGCTCATATCCGCCGTAATGACGGGCACCGGCTCCGGCCAGGTAAGCGCGGCAATGCGCGCCTGATCACGGTTGTGCAGGGTGAGTTCCGGGGGCGGTGGACGATGCGCCATGCCGAGCTTATCCGGCTCTTCGTCGATCGCCATGCCGGGACCGCGTGTCGCAATCTCCACAATGGCGCCATCCGGATCACGAAAGTATAGCGACGTGAAATAGTAGCGATCCAGCGGGCCGCTGACGCGCAGGCCGAGGTCGGTCAGACGGCGCTTCCACTTGAGCAGCCCGTCGTACGTCTCCACCGTCAGGGCAAAGTGATGGGTGCCGCCCAGACCCGTCCGGCCCTGGGGCGCATCGGGCCATTCGAAGAAGGTGACTGCTGTGCCGGGAGAACCGACCTCATCGCCGAAGTACAGGTGGTAGGTATCCGGCGCGTCAAAATTGACGGTTTGCTTGATCAGGCGCAGACCCAGGACCCCGCTGTAAAAGTCAACGGTGCGCTGGGCATTGCCGCAGACGAGCGTGATATGGTGCAAGCCGAGAATAGTCATGATCGTTCGCCACTTTCCAGTAATGCTCTATACAGACACCCTGCAAGGGTATCACATTTTCAGCTTAAATCTATCGATTTGGTATGAAAATATGATGAGAAAATTGAGGAAGCATGCAGGTACTGCGGCAGGATCGAGATGGGTCAACTGCCTTCGTAGCTGCCGTACTGGTTGACCGCGTCAAAGAACGCCAGCACATTCTCCCAGCGGACTTCCGGCTCCAGATCGTAGGCTGGGCTGATGATCAGGCCACCGACCGCACCGACCGTCTGGATGCGCTCGTACACTTCAGCGCGGATGTCCTCCGGCGTGCCCCAGTGCCAGCGTTGCGGCGTGCCAACCGTGCCAAAGAAGACCAGCCGATCGCCGTACAAACGCTTGAGACGGGCAGGGTCCATCACGTCCGGCTGAACGGGATTGAGGATAGTGACGCCGATCTCAATCAGGTCAGGGATGATCGGCTCGATGTAGCCGTCGCTGTGCCAGAACACACCGAGGGATGGATTGACCGCCCGGCAGGCCGTGATAATGGCTGCCACCCGCGGCTTGAAGTAGCGCCGCCACATGGCCGGGCTGATCAGCATCCGCGTCGGTTCAGCCACATCATCATCCAGCGCCAGGATGTCGATTCCGGCCCGGGTGAGCGCCAGCGAAACCGCCAGATGCATGGCGGTGAGTTGATCCAGCAGGTAGTCCACCAGCGGCGGATTTTCGACCAGGTCGATCATGAACTGCTCGAAGCCACGCAGGCGGAAGGCCGTCTCAAACAACTCACCGCCCAGATGAGGCGGAGAAGCCATCACCGGATAGCCCAGCGCGTGCAACCGCTCAACCTGCGCTCGCAGGCCATCAGGATCGATTTGCTGCAGAAAGTCAGGCAGCGGGGCAGCGGCGATCTGGGCAACCGTGTGGGCGTCGCTCAGGGGAGCGTCGCGGGCGATCTCGGGGTGGTAGCCCCAGTCGTGATAGGTGCGCAGGATAGCGGTGGGGCCAACATAAACGTCGGGCGGCAGAGAGCGCAAGTAGGCCAGGAAGTCAGTCTGTTCCTGTGGCGTGGGGATGGTAACGAAGCGGATATCAGTCTCGAACATCTCACCGGCTTCGCGGTCGCGGTGACCCGGCAGGGTGCAGGGGTAGAAGTTGACCATCCGGGGCACGCGGTCGGGCTGTTCGCCGCGCAGGACGGCCAGCACGCGCTCGCGAGGGTTCATCAGGCGACCCTTTCTCCAGCGCCGGGATCAGGACTCCCGGCCTGTGCTAACAATACCCGGCGCGAGGAGCGGCAACCAGCGCTCAACGTCTTCCCCCGCCCCGGCCAGGCTGAAAAATAGCCAGTCATCCGCACTCACCTTGAGGGCAAGGTAGGCAACGATCTGCCCGCTATCAGGCAGCCGGACGCGGGCGTGAGCGGCAGGGTAGCGCAGATCGGGGTAGGCCGTGGCCGGTTGCAGCACATCGAAGAGATTCGCGTTGGTTGGGTCGTCCAGCGCAGCCTGCAGGACAGCGACCGGATCGTCGAAGTTGATCACTCCCGGCAGGTTACCGGGATCGGTGTGGAAAGCGATGATCGCAGGCGCACCGGCAGCAGCACGTTCGAAGACAGCCCTATCCGGACCGCTTTCCACAAGGACAAAGCCGGGCGGCAGAATGGCGCGGACGCCGATGCCGGGTAGTGTAACTTCCTGCCAGGCTTCAACAGTGATCGGTGCGGCAGGAGATGGGGTGGCAGTAGGCATGGCCAGAACCGCGGCGGTGGCTGTTTGCGCCGCGACCGTGCTGCTGGCGGCAGCCTCAGCCAGAGCCGTCTGCCGGGCGGCCAGGCGATCCTGCCCGGCTTCCAGCGTGGCAGCAGCCAGGGCGACGGCCGTCGATGTGGCATCAAGGCTGGCAGCTCCGGCAGTAGCGGTCCGCTGAAGATCAGTGCGGGCAGCCTCAAACGCGGCCAGCGTCGCTGCCGCGGCGGTCTGCGCGGCGCTGACCGTCTGCTGTGCCTCCGCCAGGGCGGTCTGGGTCACAGCTACAGCCGTCCGGGCAGCAATGAATGCCTGCTGAGTCTCAGTGGCAGGCAGGTCAGGGGTGTTCGTGGGCAAGGGGGTGACGGTCGCGGTGGCGATCTGACCACCGCAGCCAGTCAGCAGGACGGTAGCTGCCAGAATCACAATAAGGCTGCCGGTGATCGGATGCCGCATCAAGGTGGAATTCCTTCCGCCACGTTTAGATGGGATGGAAATACCAGGCAGCTTCAGTATAGAAGCGTTAGATTACCAGATCAACAGCGTGAACAGGGGAAACGAGACTGAGCGACCAGGATGAAAGGGTTGAGGTTAGGGGGTAGAAAAAGGACATTCCTGAGGGTTGGCGTTGGCCTACTCTCCCACTCCGCTACCAGAGCAGTACCATCGGTGCTGGCGGGCTTAACGACCGGGTTCGAGATGGGACCGG
>JAIOAT010000025.1 GCA_019873685.1 Chloroflexota bacterium | reverse complement strand
CCTGTTTCCGCAAGGATGACGTGAGGGAACAGGGCATAAGGAGTAGCGACTACGCCAGCCGCCTGGCCTCTTCTTCCGGTTTGCCCCCGCCCAACGACATGTTTGCCCGTTTGATCGCAGTTGCATTACGATGGTATAATCTTGACGTTGCCCGATTCCGCCCCTGGAGTGTCGTGTATGCCTGAGAATCTCGCCCCGTCGAATGACGTGCCATCAGTCCACGATCCTGAACCGGTTCAGCCGGAGGCTGATGTCACCAGCGAAGTCTCCGCGCAGCCTGAGGAGGAGCCAGCCACCACGCCAGTTGAAGAAACGCCACTGCCGCAGCCTGCTGAGCCTGAGTCCAGCAGCGCGGAAGCTGCCGAAGCCACGGTCGCTACTGAAACTAGCGCCCCCGCCCCGGAAAGCGCCGGGACTGATGAGGGTGTGGCGGCTGAGGCAGAGCCAGGGGAAGCCCCCTCCGGCGAAGAGGAAGGCAAGCTCAAGCGTGGCGATATTGTGGAAGGACGGGTGATCCAGCGCTCGCCGACCGAGATCGTCGTCGAACTTGCGGATGGCGTGATCGGCATTGTCTCCGGGCGTGAGCTATCCCGTATGGACCGTAAGGCGCTGGACGAGCTGGAAGTCGGCAAGAACGTGCTCGTCTATGTGCTCAACCCGTCCAACCGTAGCCGTCAGGCTGTGCTTTCCCTGACCCGGGCGCTGGAGGAACATGACTGGCGTGAGGCTCAGGAATACGCGGAAACGCAGCGCCTGTACCACGGCAAGGTCTCCGGCTATAACAAAGGTGGCCTGATCGTCCGCTTTGGCCGTGTGCGCGGCTTTGTCCCGGCCAGCCAGGTCAGCGAAGAGCGCCGCCAGGCCGCCGCGGGCGAAAGCCCGATGGAGCGCTGGGGCAGCATGATTGGCAATGATATCGTGGTCAAGGTTGTCGAGGTTGACCGCGCCCGCAACCGCCTGATCCTTTCCGAACGCTCGGCGATCAAGGAATGGCGTGATCAGCGCAAGGCCGACCTGCTGGATAAGCTGGAGGTCGGCTCCGTGCGCACCGGTCGCGTGGTCAGCCTGACTGACTTCGGCGCCTTTGTCGATCTCGGCGGCGCGGACGGCCTGGTGCACCTGACAGAAATGTCCTGGAAGCACGTCACCCGCCCGGATGAGATCGTCAAGGTGGGCGATGAAGTCCGGGTGAAGGTGATCAGCCTGGACCGGGAGCGCCGGCGCATTGGCCTGAGCATGAAGGCGCTGGAAACCGATCCCTGGGATGAGGTGGTCAAGAACTTCCGGGTCGGCCAGCTGGTCAGGGGCACGATCACCAAGCTGACCAAGTTCGGTGCTTTTGCCTGCCTGGAAGGCGCGCCGGAGATCGAGGGCCTGATCCACATCTCCGAACTGGCCGATCATCGCGTGGGGCACCCGCGCGAGGTCGTCAGCGAGAATGAGGTACTGACGCTGCGTATCGTCAAGATCGACCGGGCGCAGCGCCGTATGGGCCTTAGCCTCAAGCAGGTCAACGCGGTAGATTACCTGGAAATCGACCTGGCCACGTACAACAACGATCAGACTCCTCCGGTGGCGGATGCTCCGGCGGACGAAACTGCCGGGCCGGAAGAGGACACGGAGTCCTGACGCTCCCTGAGCGCGTAATGTGCGCAGGCTTAGAGTTCGATAAAAATGGATAACCCTGCTCGTAAAAGCGGGGTTTTTTCCGTTCTTTGTGTATAATGGTGGTGGACAGTGATGAGGTTCCGGAGCGAGGTCAGTTGACACAGTGTGGCACTATCGCAAACATGGGCTGCCCTTGCCTGTGGCGATGAAGCCGGTTGCTGCGTGGCGCGTCGCTCCTGAACCGCCTTTTCGATTTCTGCCGCGTTTCTTTCACAATATCTATGGTGTTGATCGCTGTGATGGGGTAAAGTATGTGATCCAATCCCGGCAGTGATGGGGTGGATCAGATCAGTCGTTATCGCACGTTTCGGGTTTCAGGTGTTGAGGTACAGGTGACCAGGCGCTGCCAGCAGTAAGCAGGATGAGGGGATGGAGGACAGACCATGTCCAAGAACAGTATGGAACGTTTCACTCAGCGCGCCCGCCGTGTGCTGAGTTTGGCCCAGGATGAAGCCGAGCGGATGCAGCACAGCTACATCGGCACGGAGCATCTGCTGCTGGGCCTGATCCGCGAAGAGGGGGGAGTGGCTGGTCGCGTCCTGCGCGATCTGGGTCTGGACCCGCGCCGGGTCGAAGACCTGGTGATGCGGATGACCCAGGCGGGCAAGCGCACCAGCCCGGATGAACGGCTGGATCTTTCGCCGGGGACCAAGCGCGTGCTGGAACTGGCCGTGGATGAGGCGCGCCGCCTGGAACATCATTACATCGGCACGGAGCACCTCCTGCTGGGCCTTGTCCGCCAGGAGGAAGGTGTAGCGATCGATGTGCTCAAGCGGCTGGGCGTCAGCCCGGAGGAGATCAAGCGTCACACCCGGCGGGTGTTGCAGGATAGCTCGTCCCCATCGCTGCCCCGTCGTAGCTCCTCTGAAAGCGCTAGCAGCTCCAGCAGCAGTTCCGCCAGCACGCCATCAGGCTCACTCAACGGCCCCGAAACCCGTCCGGCCAAGCGACGCAGCGGCGAGAGCAAGACTCCGCTGGTAGACCAGCTCGCTACCGACCTGACGGCCAAGGCTGAGGCCGGGGAGCTGGACCCGGTGATCGGGCGCGATATGGAGATCGAACGGGTCATCCAGATCCTCAGCCGCCGCAACAAGAACAACCCGGCCCTGATCGGCGAACCGGGCGTCGGCAAGACGGCCATCGTCGAGGGGCTGGCCCAGCGGATCGTGAACCACGAGACTCCGCGCTCGCTGGAAGGCAAGCGCGTTCTGCAGCTTGATGTCGGCAGCCTGGTGGCGGGCACGATGTACCGCGGCCAGTTTGAAGAACGGCTCAAGCGCGTGATCGAGGAGCTGAAGTCCTCCGATAGCATCCTTTTCATCGACGAGGTGCACATGCTGGTCGGCGCTGGCTCGGCGGGCAGCAGCGTTGACGCGGCCAACATCCTCAAGCCGGCGCTGGCGCGCGGCGAACTGCAATGCATTGGCGCCACGACGTTCGACGAGTACCGCAAGCATATCGAGAGCGATGCGGCGCTGGAGCGGCGCTTCCAGCCGGTTAACGTGGACGAGCCGACGATCGAGGAGACGATCAGCATCCTGCAGGGCCTGCGGCCCAACTTTGAGGAGCATCACACCGTCGAGATCACCGACGAAGCGATCAGCGCCGCTGCGCATCTGAGCGCCCGCTATGTCACCGATCGCTTCCTGCCGGACAAGGCGATTGACCTGGTGGACGAAGGCTCGGCCCGTGTGCGGATGTACAAGAGTCCGGAATCGATGCGCGTGCGCAAGCTGGAAGCCCGCATCAATGACCTGCGGGAAGACCTCAACTACCCGGACGATTACACGGAAGAACAGCTGGCCGCCATGCGCAAGGAACTGGCGGACCTGGAGAAGGAATACGAAGGTTACCGCAGCCACTGGAACCCGGAGACCGGGCGCTCCCGCCTGACGGCGGAGGACATCGCTGAGGTGGTCTCTATGCTGACCGGCATCCCGGTTACCCAGATTGCGGGCGAGGAAAGCGAGCGCCTGCTGCATATGGAAGACGCCCTCCGGCAGCGGATCATCGGCCAGGAGGAAGCGATCCAGGCTATCAGCAAGGCGGTACGCCGCGCCCGCGCCGGGCTGAAGGATCCGCGCCGCCCGATCGGGTCATTCATCTTCCTGGGGCCGACAGGCGTTGGTAAGACTGAGTTGACCAAGGCCCTGGCTCAGTTCCTCTTTGGCAGCGAGGACGCGCTGATCCAGCTCGACATGAGCGAATTCATGGAGCGCCACAATGTCGCCCGCCTGGTCGGGGCGCCGCCTGGCTATGTCGGCTACGAAGAAGCCGGCCAGCTTACGGAAGCCATCCGCCGCCGTCCCTATAGCATCGTCGTCTTTGACGAGATCGAAAAGGCGCATCCGGAAGCCTTCAACATGCTCCTCCAGATCATGGAGGAAGGCCATCTGAGTGATGCGCGTGGGCGTACGGTCGACTTCCGCAATGCCCTGATCATCATGACCAGCAACATCGGCGCGGATACGATCAAGAAGGGTCCATCGCTGGGCTTTGGCCTGCCGACGGCGGATGAGCAGAAGGAAGCGGAGCAGGGCTACGAAGCCATGCGCAAGACGCTGATGGAGCAGCTCCGCCGCGCCTTCCGTCCTGAATTCCTCAACCGCCTTGATGCGGTGATTGTCTTCCGCGCCCTGAGCAAGGAAGATATCACCAAGATCGTTGATCTGCGGCTGGATGAGGTGCGCCAGCGCGTGAAGGAACACTCGCTTAACCTGGAAGTGACCGAAGCTGCCAAGGCGTTCCTGGCCCGCGAGGGCTTTGACCCGGAGTATGGCGCGCGGCCCCTGCGGCGCGTGATCACCAACCTGGTGGAAGACCGCCTGTCCGACTTCATCCTGAGCGGGCAGTACACCCTGGGCGGCACGGTGCTTATCGACTACGATGAGCAGGCCGGCGAGCTGACCTTCCGGGAAGTGCAGCCGGAAAGCGCGGGCGAGCCGGAACCATCCGCCTGACCGGCCAGATAGCCCGAAGAAAGTCCCAGCGGCTCCGGAGGCCAACCCCGGAGCCGCTGTTGGTTTGCCGGCCTGCTGAGGGGCTGCGCCTTGTCAGCGATCCGGTAGTCTCGTCTCCTGGTCTCTTCTCGTTGTTAGCAAGAGCCGCCCCTTTCCGCTACAATGGGAAACCGCACTCCCTCACTGTCAGCCTGCGGCTGCGCGTGCCGGGGGTCTGCCGGATGCGCCTGTGATCGAGCGCGTGGCCCCGGGCGCATGCTGCGCCCCCGGCCCGATGTGATAGCGATCTATGACCCAGGATTTTGAAGCGTTAGTCAGCCACCTGCATTTTGTGGGCGGACGGCCGGTCAGTGCGCCGCCACCCGGCGCCCTGATCCAGCTTGCCCCGCGCAACACGGCCCGCAACCGGGAACGGGATGCGTTTTTTGTGCTGGTCCTGCCCCAGAGCGGGCGGGCGGCCCGCCCGGTGTTCTACGAGCAGCTGGCCCGCTGGGCGGCAGCCCGCTACTTTGAGAGCGAGGGCGGTGTAACCGTCGGGCTGCAGCGTGTCCTGACGACGCTCAACGACAATCTGCTGCAGCACAATACCCGCCACCCGGAGCAGCCGTTTTACGCACATGCAATCTGCCTGGTGCTGCGTCAGCAGGAGGTGTACATCGCCCGGACGGATGGGGCGGCGGCGCTGCTGTGGCAGGCGGGCGGCCTGCGGGCCTTTCCCGAAGATGTTCGTGCGGCCAGCGGAGCGCAGCCTCTCGGCCAGGCGGCGCAGCCCTTCTTTCAGGTCACCCGTTATGTGATCGAAGCGGGCGATGTGCTGGCGCTGGCCAGCAGCAGCGTACTGCATCTGGGCCGGGAAGCGCTGGCCGGGGCCGGGCAACGCGGTAACGTTCAGGGTACGGTCAACCGCCTCAAGGGGCATACGCTGGTCGAAGCGGCGGCGATGGTCCTGCAGTTTGTCCCGCCGGGGGAGCCGGTGCCGCTGCCGGTCGAAGCTGCGCCAGTGGAAGAGCCGCAGCCAGCGGTTCCCGTGGCGGAACCTCAGACGACCGGTCGCGGGCCGTCCCGTTTGTGGCGGCGCAGCCGTCCGCCGCAGGACTCACTGGCGGAAGCAGCAGCGGCAGTACGTCCGCGCCTGGACGAGCTTCAGCAGGAAGGGCGTACCCTGCGCCTGCGGCTGGGGCAGCGCATCCTGCGCCTGTTGCAGCGGTTCATGGTCAAGATCGTGGCTGCGCTGCATGCCCTGCGCCGTGCTCTCAACCGCCTGCTGCCAGAACCGGAGCCGGGCCGCCCGCCTTCGTTGCCGACGCCGATCGCGGCCAGCGCGGCGGTGCTGATCCCGGTGGCGGTGGTGCTGCTGGTGGTGGCCTATTCGCTCAATACCCGCGACGAAACAGCCTTTGAGCGCTGCCTTTCCCAGGCGCAGGAGGCTGCTGGCGCGGCGGAACTGGTGGAGCAGAGCAGCCCGGAGCGCGCTCAGGAAGCCTGGTTTGGTGTGCTGGAGGTGACCAACCGCTGCCTGCCGCGTCGCCCGGATGACCCGCTGCTGGTCAGCATCCGGGAGAAGGCGCAACGGCGGCTGGATGCCTTCGGCCAGATCGTGCGCTGCCCGATGGTGCCGTTGCAGCGTTACGAGCCGGGGGCGCGGTTGCGTGGGCCGATCCTGCGCAGCGATGTCGATCTGTACGTGCTGGACGCCACCCGCAGCATCCTTTACAGGGAGCGGCTCAACCAGGCTGGTAATGCCGTGATCGGCGATAGCGAGATTCTTGTGCAGCGCAACGCGGCAGTTGGCCAGTACATCGTGCGGCAGCTTGTCGATATTGATTGGCTGACGGAGACCGGCGTGGCTCGTGGCAGCGTGCTGGTCGCCCTGGACAGGCAGGGGCTGCTGGTCACCTACTCGCCGACGTTCCCCCCGGCGACAGCTCAGGCGCTGGTGGGGGCTGACCGCTGGGTCGACCCGGTGGCCATCGCCACCTGGCAGGGCCGCCTGTACATCCTGGACCCGGTCGCCAACCAGATCTGGCGTTACCAGCCGGAAGGCGGCACCTTCCCCGCCGCGCCGGAGGAATACTTCGTTGGCGATAACCGTCCCGACCTGCGCAACGCTGTTGACATGGCCATCGACCAGACCGGCAATGTCTACGTGCTGCGGTCGGATGGCACGCTCAGCAAGTATTACAGCGGCGAGTCACAGTTCTTCCAGTTCTCCAACCTGCCTAATGGCGCCGTGGGCAGCCTGGGCAGCGCCAGCGGCATGTACCTGGACACCGGTCTGATTTCCCCCGGCTTTTACATCCTGGACGCGCCCAACCAGGTGATGTACGAAACCACCCTGGGCGGGACGTTCATCCGCGGCTATCGCGCCCCATCCGAATTCAGCTTCCGCGATCTCAGTGGTCTGGTGGTCGACTCGGCGGCGGAAAACCTGTACCTGCTGGCCCGCGAAACGCTGTACCATGTCCCCAAGTGTCAGTAAAGGAGCGGGATGATGCGCAGCGGCGGCGTGTTGATGACCTGTTCGATCTGGCTGGTCGGGCTGGGGTTGCTGGTCGCCGTTGCTTACTATGGCGCGATTCTGCTGGGGTTCTATAAAGACTCGATGATGGCGCACTTCCGTGAGTACGGGGAAGAGCGCCGCGTGTACCCGCTGGCCCGCTTTTTGCTGGCGCTGGGGTTGTTTTGCCTGGTGCTTTCACCCCTGCTGCCGGGGGGGATGACCGGGCTGATCTTCACCGCGCTGGCCCTGATCATCATTGTCAGCAGTTATGCGGTCACCCGTGTGGAGCCGTTGCAGGCGTCGCTGCCGCGCTGGTATTACCGCCTGCTGCGCGAGTTGACACGGGAGGAACGGCGGGCCATTGCCTACGCCTGGCTGCGGCTGCCGCTACGGACCCGCCTGCGCCTGAACGGTGATGATCATGCCTTCTGGATTTTCATCGATGAGGTGCGCCTGACAGTGATTTACGGCGCGCGCGATCCGGACGACCCCTGGGCGGCCTGGCAGTGAAGCCGCGCAGCGTCAGGCGGGCGTCAGGCAGGCGTGTAGGGCGGCCCGGCCCGGCGCGGTATAATCGCGCCGGATTAGCGATATTCACAGGTTCATGAGGCAACAATCGTATGCGACTTTCTCCACCGCTGGCGCTGGCCGGCGTTGTCGTGCTGATGATCTTGACCGCTGTGGTCGCAGTGGCGGCCTATGGCGGCGTCCGTCTCCTGACCATTCAGGCCGGTGACATCGCCGAACTGCCGGCGTTTGACCCGCTGCGCCTGCGCCCCACGTCGACGCCGGTTGGCGTGGTCAGCGTGGCCCAGGCCACACCTACGGCCATCGCCGCTGCTATCCCGACGGCGGTTGGCGGCGAGCCGGAACCTACCGCTGAAGCGCAGGTTGACCCTGCCGCTGGCTACAGCGCCTGGTCTGACCCCAACCGGGTCAACATCCTGCTGCTGGGTATCGATCAGCGGCGAGGGGAAGAAGGCCCGTTCCGTACCGATACCATGATCGTGCTCAGTGTGGACCCTGTTCGCCGCAGCGCGGTGATGCTCTCTATCCCGCGCGATCTGTGGGTCAGCATCCCCGGCTTCGCGCCGGGCCGGATCAATACCGCTAACGCGCTGGGCGATTCGTACGACTTCCCCGGCGGCGGCCCTGCGCTGGCTGCTCAGACGGTGGAGCGCAACCTGGGCATTCGCATCCATCACACAATCCGCGTCAATTTCGACCTGTTCCTGCGGGCGGTGGAGGCGATTGCTCCGGTGGAAATCTGCGTGACGGAGACGATCCACGACGAGGCGTACCCTGACGGCAGCTACGGCATCATGACCGTGCACTTTGACCCCGGCTGCCAGCCGATGAACGCCGAGCAGTTGCTGCAATATGCTCGTGTCCGCCACACGCAGGGCGGCGATTTTGACCGCGCTCGCCGCCAGCAACAGGTGATCACGGCGGTTCGCGATCGCGTCCTGAGCCTGGGCGGTGTGCAGGCTCTGCTGGCGCAGGCGCCGGCCCTGTGGGAAGCGGCTCGCGAGGATATTCAGACTACGCTCTCATTTGAGCAGATGGTCAGCCTGACCCTGCTGGCCCAGGACATCCCGCGGGAGAACATCACCCAGGCTGTGCTGGACGCTAACTACGTCTACTTTGAGACTACCGCCAGCGGCGATCAGGTGTTGCGGCTGCGCGGGGATGCCATGCGGCGGCTGGTCAGCGACCTGTTCAACCCGGTCAAGATGGAGCAGGAGGACCTGCGCGCCCTGGCTGCCTCGGAGACGGCCACGCTGAGCGTGGTGAACGGTACTACGACGCAGGGCCTGGCCGCGGAAGCGCGTGACTGGCTCCAGGCGCGGGGCTTCAACGTCGTCGAGATCGGCAACGCCACCAGTTCCGGTTATGCGCACACGGTGATCAAGGACTACACCAGCAAGCCTTATACCGCCCGCTTGCTGGCTTCCCTGCTGGGCTTGCCGGTGACCGCCGTCCAGCCCGGCAGTGACAATGCGACGGTGCAGGACATTCAGATCGTGGTGGGCGAAGACCTGATCCCGCTGCTGCGCGGTCAGTAGCCGCCCGGCAGGAGGCAGGATAAAGAACGGGGCGCTTTTCCACACGGAAAGCGCCCCGTTGGCTATGGCTTGGCTGAAGCGGATGGGACTAGCGGACGGTCAGGCCGCCGACGCCGCCCTGAAACACGATCAGGATGCGCTGTGTGGCGGTGGCGTAGTCGGGGGTCTCCCAGACCTGGTTGTTGTCGTCATCCCGAATCTGGGGCACATTGCCCGCAATAGTCACCTCACCCAGGCCGGTGTCGGCTTCCAGCCGCAGGGCGACGCCTTCCGGTACGTCCACCGTGAAGCCGCCCACGCCGCCCTTGATGCGGATCGTTGGGGTAGCGCCCTGCGGCACGTTGACGCGGAATTCGCCCACCCCGCCGTTGAGCGCGACCTCATAGGCGTCACCGGCAGGCAGGTCGATGGTCATTTCCCCCACGCCGCCGTCGACATTCAGGGCGCTGATCTGCAGGCCGTCCAGCGCCAGGCGGGTTTCCCCGACGCCGCCACGAACGGTGACCGCCAGCGGCACTTCCGGACTAAGGCGGATATCCCAGCGCAAATCCAGCGAATCATCGCCGGGGAACAGTGGGGCGAACGGCCAGGTGCTGATGTTGGTGACTTCGCCCGTCTGGCTCAGGAAGATGCTCTTGCGGGCGGTACCCTGAGCGCGGAAGTCAATCTCGCCCACGTAGTTCAGGTCGGCTTCGATCAGGTTAGTGGAGCCTTCCAGGGCGCTGATCGTCGCCTCGCCGACCGAGAGGTTAAGCTGGATATCGGCGGCGGTAGCTTCCCCCAGCGGTTCGCTGAAGCTCGCCTGTTTGATCTCCGGCAGGGTGACCAGGCCCAGCGATGGCCCGGCGAACATCAGGATGACGGCCAGGGCGATGGTGCCGAGGGCGATCGCCGCGCCGACAGCGGGCGATCCGCGCCCAACCAGCAGGTCGAGACCAATGGCAATCACAAAGATCGGCCAGATGCGGAACAGCACCTGGAGGTTAGCAGCGCCCAGGACGCCGATGTTACCCAGCAGCCAGATCAGGCCCACGCTGATCAGCACGATCGGCCAGAACAGCGAACGATAACCGCGTTGTTGGTAGGTCATGGATTTTCCCCGCTTGATGAACTGGCAGCCTGATCATGTCTGGCTGCGTGTGTCGGTACATCACTGTATACGCCGCCAGCGGTCAGAAGTTGCGCACCGCGCGATTCCGCTACCGTCCGGGGAGGCTCGTCCCGGCGCTGACGCCGGGTGGGCTGATCGGTTCCAGCCAGTAAACGCCGGCGGCGCCTTCCGCCGCCCAGCCACTGACGCCTATCGGTAACGCCAGGCGGTACCAGTAGTACCCGGTGTTGCACAGCGGGCCATCCAGTACAGTGAAAGTCGTCCCGGAGCGCAGCAGGCCGATCTCACCAGCGCCAATTGCCGGTAACAGGCGCAGCCGCAGACCGTCGACAGCCGTAGATACACGACCTTCCTGTCCGGGGCGCAGTCGAGGAGGCGGGACGGTCAGGCATAGCGTGTCGACCGTCGGGGACGGCGTGAGCGTCGGGCGGGGGGTGATGGTCGGGCTGAGCGTCGGCGTGATCGAGGGCGTGGGCGTGGCGGTTGGGCGCGGGGTAGGGCTGGGCGTCGCGGTGGCGGTAGCGGTGAATGTTGCTGTGGGCGTGGCGGTTGGCAGCGGGGTGGGCGTTGGCGTCACGACCGCCACATAAAGCTGCAGGCTATCGCCGCTGACGATCCAGCCAGTACGGCCATCCGGGCCGGTTACGCGCCACCACCAGCGTCCGCCCCGGCAGAGCGGCCCGGCCTGGATGGTGAGCAACGCGCCCGCTTCCCAGCGCCCGCGCAGGGTGGCGCTCGCCGCCGGGAGCGCCCGCGTTTCTAACGGCGCTCCGGCGTGGGTGACGCGCAACTGATCGCCGATCGCGCCGGGCGGGGGCAGAACCAGCGCACAGGAGACGTCCGCCGGGTCAGGGGACGGGGTGGGCAGGCGCACCGGCTCCAGATAGGTGATATTGCCCTGGCCTTCCGCTGCCCAGCCGGTCAGGCCATCCTCCGCCGCGACCTGCCACCAGGTGTAGCCATCCGCGCAGATCGGCCCGGCCAGCACCAGCACCTGTACCCCGCCCGCCAGCCGCCCGACGCTGGCCGCATCCAGGCCGGGGGCTGCCCGCAGGCGCAGGGTCTGACCCTGAGGCGCGGTGGTGCGGGCATAAGTGCTGATCGCCAGGCGTGACGGGGTCGTCCCGCAGGAGTCACGCTGGGCCGCCGCTGCCCACGGTCCCAGCAGCGCCAGGCCCAGCAGGATCAGCGGCAGGGCGCACAGGAAAGGGCGAAGCGGGCGGGCGCAGACCATCAGGCGAGCCTTTCTCCAGTCAGCACAGGCGGGGTATCCCGGCGGCGCAGCAATCGCTATGATTATGGGGCAAAATGGCGTGGAGGGCACGCTATTCGATGGTGTACCGGTTCGCTGGATTAAGGATCAAATCCCCGTTCTTGATCAGTGAAAGGCGGCAAACAGGGAGAGCGCAATGCGGATCAGACTGGCTTACGGCGTAGACGGGCTGTGGATTGACCTGCCAGACGCGCTGGATGTGACCGTCCTGGAGCCGCGTTTTGTCCCGGCGCTACCGGAGCCGGAGGCGGCGTTGCGGGCGGCGCTGGCGGAGCCGCTGGATTCGCCGCCGCTGCGCGAATGCGTCCGGGCCTCCGACCGCGTGGCGATCATCTTCAGCGATATCACCCGCCCAACGCCCAATCACCTGCTCCTGCCGGCGGTGCTGGAGGCGATCGCCCACGTGCCACGGGAGCAGATCGTGCTGTGCAACGCCCTGGGTACGCACCGCGCCAACACCCCGGAGGAACTGGCTCGCCTGCTGGGGCCTGCGGTTAATGGGCGTTACCGTGTCATCCAGAATAATGCCTTTGACCCGGCGACGCAGCTTTACGTCGGGCAGACCTCACGCGGGCATCCGCTGTGGATCAACCGCGAGGTCATGGCCGCTGACATCCGAATCCTGACCGGCTTTATCGAGCCGCACTTCTTCGCCGGGTTTTCCGGCGGCGGTAAGGCGCTGATGCCCGGCATGGCCGGGCTACAGACCGTGCTGGGCAACCATGACGCCGGGATGATCGATGCTCCGGGCGCGACCTGGGGAGTCACCTACGGCAACCCGATCTGGGAGGAAGCGCGGGAGGCCGCGCTCCGGGCAGGGCCGAACTTTCTGCTCAATGTGACGCTCAACCGCGACCAGGCGATCACGGGCGTCTTCGCCGGAGCGTTGCCCGCCGCCCATGACGCCGGGATCGCTTCTCTGCGCCAGTCGGCGCTGGTTCCGGTGGCGGCGCCGTTCGATATTGTCATCACCACCAACGCCGGTTATCCGCTCGACCAGAGCCTCTACCAGTCGGTCAAGGGTATGAGCGCGGCGGCCCGGATTGTCAGGCCGGGCGGGGCGATCATCATCGCCGCGGCCTGTGCGGATGGCATCCCCGATCATGGTCTGTACGGGGAGCTGCTGCGTTCAGCAGGCAGCCCGGCGAACGTGCTGGCGATGGTGCGCGCCTTCGACCCGCCGCGCCAGGATCAGTGGCAGGCGCAAATCCAGGCGCTGATCCAGCTCAAGGCGGAGGTCTACGTCTATACCGATGGGCTGACCGATCAGCAGGTGCGCGACGCGTTGCTGCAGCCCTGCCATGACATCCCGGCGCTGGTGAACGATCTGGCGGCCCGCTACGGGCCGGGCGCGCGCATTGCTGTCCTGCCGGAAGGCCCGCAGACGATCGTCGGTGTGGGCGCGGCCTGAAGGACTGGCGTGTGCAATTCAGCGCCCGATAGGGGATAATCCATATACCTTTTGAAGCAATTGCCGCCGCCCGCAGGGTGGACTTGACCGGATGAGGGTTCCCGTGAGCGCCGGATTTGACCCTGACTTTGACGACGCCGTATGGACGCTGGACTGGTTGCGCATCCCCGTGCGGCAGGTGCCGGTGGGCGACTATGAGGGCGGTTACCGGGTGGTGCGGGAGTTTGTCGAGCAGATCGATGTCTTCGGGCGGCCCTACCAGCTGGACCCGCCGCTGGACGTGCGCGGCCTGTATGATCCGGCGGGCGTGCTGTGGATGTCCGACACGCCGCAGGAACGGATGATGATGTACAACAACGCCGGGCGCTCACAGGGGCATGTGCTGGTCGGCGGGGCGGGGCTGGGCCTCTATCCGCAGTATGTAGCCGACGCCGCCTCTTTTACCATCATCGAGCGCAGCCCGATCGTCCTCAAGCTGGTCGGGCCGATGCTGCAGGAAGTCATGACCGAACGAGGGGTGCAGCTGCGCTTTCTGGTGGGCGATGTCGAAACTTACCTGGCCAGGGCCGAACCGGGTGGCTACGACACGATCTTTCTCGATACCTGGGAGCGTCTGGACGCTGCCCTGTTGCCATCGATCAACCGTCTGCGTGATCTCTCCCTCCGGCACCTGGCGCCGGGCGGGCGGGTGCTGTTGTGGGGGTACCGCTGGATGGTGCGCCTGTTTGAGGAGGCGTGCGCTACCCTGCTGAGCATGCCGCCGGAGGAGCGCGAGCCGTGGCTGGCGGAGCAGCAACCGGCCAACCCGCGGGCGGTAGCCCTGCTGACCCCGATCGCCGATGCCTTCCGCGGGCGGACAATCCAGCGCTGGGAACTGGATGAGGCCGTGCGTTACTGCCGCGAGTGGGTCCGGCAGGTCACGGCCTAGGAGTCGGATGGATGGCGACGACCAGGCCCGGATCGCTGCAAACGCCCTTAAGCGCCGACATTCACCTGCTCGGCGACCTGCTCGGCCAGGTCATCCGCGAGCAGCACGGCGAGGAAGCCTTCACCCTGGTGGAGCAGGTACGCCTGGCCGCCAAGGCCCGCCGCGCCGATGACCCGGACGCGCTCCGGACGCTCACCGCGACCATTGAAACCCAGTCTCCGGAGGCGCTGCGTATCCTGATCAAAGCCTTCAGCCACTACTTCCAGTTGATCAACATTGCGGAAGACCAGCAACGCATCCGTGTCCTGCAGGCGCGGGAGGCGGCGGGCAGCCTGCACGAGTCGGTGGAAGAGGCCATCAGTGTGTTGCATGGGGCCGGGCTGGATGCGGACGCTGTACGCGAATTGCTGGGGCGTCTGCGCGTGCGCTTTGTGCTGACGGCTCATCCTTCCGAGGCCAAGCGTAAGGAAGTGCTGCTCAAGCTGCGCCAGATCGCCGGTCTGATGGCCTACCGCGACCGACAGCGGCTGCTCCCCCGCGAAGAACGCACCCTGGAAGCGGCGCTGGTTGAGGAGATCGAAGAGCTGTGGCAGACCCGCCTGACGCGGGCGATCTCCCCGACAGTCATGGACGAGGTGGACTTTGGCCTGTACTTTCTGACCGCGGTGATCATGGATGTGGTGGTTGAGGTGATGGCTGACCTGCGGGCGGCGCTGGCGGCGGCCTACCCCGGCGCAGCCTGGGACGAGCTGCCGCCGATCCTGCGCTACGCCTCCTGGATCGGCGGCGACCGGGACGGCAACCCCAACGTCACGCCGGAGGTAACGCTGCGCACGCTGGCCGCGTTACGGGAGGCGGCGCGGAGTGTCTACCTGGCTGAGATCACTTTCCTGCGCGACCACCTGACGCAATCCACCGATGAAGCGCCGGTTTCCACCTTCCTGCGCTACTCTATTCCGGTCAGCGACGCCCTGGAACGCCGCTATCCCGGCGAACTATACCGCCAGAAGCTGACCCTGATTCACGACCGCCTGACCGCTGACGGGTATCCTTCCAGCGCGGCGCTGCTGGATGACCTGCGCCTGCTGCAGGAGAGTCTGCGCCAGAACCGGGGTCAGCATGTCGCCTCCGGCGCGTTGCAACGCCTGATCGAAAAGGTGCGCCTCTTCGGGCTGGGGTTGGCCCCGCTGGAGGTGCGCCAGGACGCTCGTCTGCATCGCGCCGCGCTGGCGGAGATGTTCCGCGCTTACGGTATCAGCGCCGACTACGAGGCCCTTCCGGAGGCAGAGAAGCAGGTCCTGTTGACGCGGGAGATCGCCAGCCGGCGGCCGCTCTTCCCGCCGGAACCGGCCTTCTCGCCGGAGACCAACGATGTGATCGCCACGTGGCGCATGATCGCCCAGGCCCAGCGGCGCTACGGCCCGGAGGCGATCGACACCGTGATCGCCAGCCGTTCGGAAGTGCCCAGCGATGGGCTGGCCATGCTGCTATTCGCCTCCGAGGTCGGTGTCGCCGGACAGGTCGATCTGGTGCCGCTGTTCGAAACGATCGACGATCTGCGGGGCGCGGCGGAGGTTATGGCGGCGCTGTTCGACAACCCGGCCTACGCCCGCTATCTGGAGGGACGTGGCCGCCGCCAGCAGGTGATGCTCGGCTATTCCGACAGCAACAAGGATGGCGGCTACTTCGCCTCTAACTGGCAGCTGTATTCCGCCCAGCGCGCCCTGGCGGAACTATGCCAGGAGCGCGGCGTGCTGCTGGAGCTGTTTCACGGGCGCGGTGGGAGCATCGGGCGGGGCGGCGGGCCAACCAGCCGGGCTATCCTCTCCCAGCCGCCAGCGGCGATGCGCGGCCCAATCAAGATCACCGAGCAGGGAGAGGTAATCGCCTACCGCTACAGCAACGCCGCGATCGCTCGCCGCCACCTGCATCAGGTGCTGCATGCGGCGCTGCTGGCGACGGGCGGTCAGGCTCAGGTGGAAGTCAGGCCGGCCTGGGCGGCGGCGATGGACGCGCTGGCGGAGGAGGGCCGCCGCGCCTATCGCGCCCTGGTCTATGAGACGCCCGGCTTCCTGGATTACTGGCGGCAGGCCACGCCAATTGAGCAGTTGCCCCACCTGCCTATTGCCTCCCGGCCGGTGCGGCGGACGCCATCCGGCGGCTTTGAGGCCATCCGCGCCATCCCCTGGGTGTTCTCGTGGATGCAGAGCCGGGCGATCATCCCCAGCTGGTATGGCATTGGCGCGGCGCTGGAAACTTTCTGCGCTGGTGAGGGGGGCGGGCTGGCGTTGCTGGTGGAGATGTACCGGGAGTGGCCATTCTTTGCCGCGCTGCTGGACAACGTGGAACTTGACCTGGCCAAAGCCGATATGGGCATCGCCGAACGGTACGCGGAACTGGTGACCGACGCCGCTCTGCGGGCGCGGGTATTCAGCGCGATCACCGCCGAACATGAGCGCGCCTGCCAGTTCGTCAACCGCATCATCGGGCAGGAGCGGCTCCTGGATCATTCGCCGGTGATCCAGCGCAGCATCGAACGCCGCAACCCGTATGTGGACCCGCTGAACTTCATTCAGGTGGCCCTGTTACGCGCCCTGCGTGACCCGGCGACGGAATCCGGCCAGCGCAGCGCCCTGCTGGAACTGGCGCTTTCCACGGTCAACGGTATCGCGGCGGGTATGAAGACAACGGGATAGGTAAAGCGATGTACGGTAATGGCGTGGTGAATGGCAATGGGCGAACTGCTTAAGGGCACGGTCGAGCGTGTCACGTACTACAACGCAGAAAATGGCTACACCGTCCTGCGCATGAAGCCGGAACAACCCCGGTTGGGTATGTCCCGCGACGGCCTGATCACGGTGGTTGGTGAACTGCCGGAGATACAGCCCGGCGAGTCAGTGGAGTTCGACGGCCAGTGGGTTCAGGACGCTCGCTACGGTCACCAGTTCCGGGCGGAAAGCGTGCGGCAGGTCATGCCTGCAACCGTCGAAGGCATGCGCCGTTACCTGGGCAGCGGGCTGATCAAGGGCATCGGGCCGCGCACCGCCGAGAAGATCGTCGATTACTTCGGGCTGGACACGCTCAACGTGCTCGACCGCGATCCGGAGCGGCTGATGGAGGTGCCGGATGTCGGCCAGAAGCGGATGCAGATGATCGCCCGCGCCTGGGCGGAACAGCAGGCGATCAAGGAAGTTATGCTCTTCCTGCAGGGGCATCGTATCTCCACCAGTCTGGCGATCAAGATCTATAAGACGTACGGCGATGAAGCCATCCACAAGGTGCAGGAGAACCCTTACCGCCTGGCCCGCGACATCTGGGGTATTGGCTTCCTGACCGCGGACAAGATCGCCCGCGACCTGGGCTTGCCGGAAGATTCGCCGCACCGCATGGCGGCTGGCGTGATCTACGCCCTCAACGAGGCCACCAATGACGGACATGTCTTCCTGCCGCGCCCGGAACTGGTCCGGCTGGCGGGCGAATTGCTGCGGCTGGAGGGCGTGGCAGATGGCATCGAGGCGGCCATTGACCGCCTGCATGCCGCTGAGGAGATCGCGATCGACACCGCGCCGGATGCTGCCGGGCAGGATCGGGAGGCCGTTTACCTGCCGGGGCTTTACCATGCTGAAGTGGGCGTGGCCCGGCGGCTGCGCCAGATGCTTGATGCGCCGGATAGCCGCCTGGCCGATCTGGGATCGGTGCACTGGGGGCCGTTCCTGGCAGCGCTGGGGGCGGAATCGCCGATAGCGCTGACTGAGCAGCAACGCGGCGCTGTCCGCCAGGCGCTCAGCAGCAAGGTCACCATCCTGACCGGCGGCCCCGGTACAGGCAAAACCTTCACCATGAAGACGGTCATCGCTGCCCTGCAGCGAACCGGCCACAGCTTCCTGCTATGCAGCCCGACTGGCCGGGCGGCCAAGCGCCTGAGCGAAGCGACCGGCCAACCCGCTCAGACCATCCACCGCCTGCTGGGTTACAGCCCGGCGGAGGGCTTTGCCCGCAACGAGGAAAACCCTCTTGACGCCGACATGATCATCGTGGACGAAGCCTCCATGATCGATCTGTCGCTGTTCTACCACCTGCTCAAGGCCATTGCACCGGAGACGCATCTGCTGCTGGTCGGCGATGCTGACCAGCTTCCCAGCGTGGGGGCGGGGGATGTCCTGCGCGATCTCATCCGCAGCGGCACGATCCCGGTCACACGGCTGGAGACGATCTTCCGCCAGGAAGGCGGCAGCCTGATCATCCGCAATGCCCACCGGATCAATCACGGCGAGCAGCCCGACACACGCAACGAGGGCGAGGATTTCTTCTTCTTTGGGGCTGAAGACCCGGAATCCGCGGCGGCGCTGGTGGTGGATATTGTGCGCAACCGCCTGCCGGAGCGCTTTGGCTTCGACCCGCTGGAGGATGTGCAGGTGCTGGCGCCGATGCATCGCGGAGTGGTGGGCGTGGCGGCGCTGAACCAGGCCCTGCAGGAGGCGCTCAATCCACGGGGGCGTCCCGCCGAACGCTGGATCATGGGCCGGCTGTTCCGTGTTGGCGACAAAGTGATGCAGGTGCGCAATAACTATGACAAAGAAGTCTTCAACGGCGACATCGGGCGGGTGCAGGCCATCGACTTCGATGAGCAGTCGCTGATCGTGCGCATGGAGGATCGGCTGGTGACTTACGACTGGTCGGAATGCGATGAACTGGTGCACGCCTATGCGATCTCAGTGCATAAGAGCCAGGGCAGCGAGTATCCGGTGGTGGTCATGCCTATCCTCACCCAGCACTACATGATGCTTCAGCGCAACCTGCTCTACACTGCTGTGACGCGGGCGCGGCGGATGGTTGTCCTGGTCGGGACGCGCAAGGCGATCGCCATCGCCGTCCGCAACGACAAGATCGCCCAGCGCTATAGCGCCCTGGCCTGGCGGCTGGGGCGGGGCGGATGAGGCTATGAGCACTCCCCTGAGCCTGTTTGACCTGGCCGAAGCGTTCAGGAAGCCCGGTTGTCCGGTGTGCCGCCTGATGCGCCGTGACGTGGAGAAGTACATCCATTCGCTGCTCTTTGAGGGCTACAAGTTCCCGGAGAGCCACGAGCGTTTTCAGGCGTCGCGTGGGTTGTGCAACGCGCATGCCTGGCAAATGGCCGAGAGCTTCAAAGGGGCGCTGCTGAACATCGGCACGTACTACGCCGGGGCGTTGCGCCAGTTGCTGCGCGATCTGGACGCGCCCGATCTGGGCGGGGCGGCGCGCTCCGGGCTGGCCCGTCTGCTGGGCGGCGGGGCGGGCGAGGGCGGTTCCGCGCTGGCCGACCGTCTGGAGCCGCGCGGGCCGTGTGTGGCCTGCACCATCCATCGGACATCCGAGCAACTTTATACCCGCACCATCGGCGAGCAGATCGCCGATCCCCGCCTGGCTGAGCCTTACCGCGCCTCTGAAGGCGTGTGCCTGCCGCACTTCCGCATGGCGCTGCGCCAGGCGTCGCCGGCTGGCCAGCGCGAACTGGTCGCCATCCAGCGCGGCATCTGGGAGGCCCTGCTGGCTGACCTGGACCTGTTCCGCGAGATGCACGATCACCATCATACGGGCGAGTTCATGGGCGAGGAAGGCGATAGCTGGCTGCGTGTGCTGCGCGGTATGGCCGGAGAAGAGGGCATGTTCGGCGTCGCCGACGGGGGGAAGAAGTGAGCGAAAAGAGAGCTATACCAACTTTGGCTCACCTTTCTGGCTGTTGAGGAGATGAGTCGCCTTATCTGCTGAGATCGTCTTGTGAAGGTCTTTGGAATACTTCCCGTAGAGAAGCCTCGAGATGCTCAGCAAACTCTTCGTCGTGTTTTCTTACTATCTCCCATGTTTCGTTGATACCGTGCAACTTTCCCCTGAAGAAACCAGTGTAGTATGCACTTATCAGAAGTATGGTAATTATCCCAAGAATCACTAATCTGGCGGGTAACGTGTTTGGTGAGTCAAGGATCAGGGTAAACGGCAAGAGAAAGTAACTATATATCACGACGGCAAGGAACATGATTCTCTGCACTAGATTCCTAATGTTTTGTTTCTCCATCTCGTTCAGTCTGAGATATGGGATGAAACGTTTCACCCCAAGTGGCGAGGGGGGCTGCATTTCTATGTGGGCATTTTTCTGGAAATGGGTTCTTGCTTGGATATATGTCGACACAACCGCTGCCATTGCGGCGATAACAGTGGCTATTGCTGTAACAGCTTCCCACATGATATGTTTCTCCTTATTGTTCTTTATCTTGTTCAATCAGTCTCTACTAGTATAAGATATATTTAAGAGATTTAGATCTTAGGCATGATCGGCGACCCTCGCTACACGGTGAGGGTCGCCGCTGTTGCTGTGAATCCGGCAGAGACTACCGCTACGGATGGTTGCCGGTGTTTTCCGTGACGTACAGCGTCCCGCTTACGGACGTACCCTGGGCAAAACTGCCGATCCAGACATCGTAACGGCCTGAAGATGGGCTGTTGAAGTCGATCGTGGGATTCAGTGTGCCAAAGGAGTCATCCGCGCAGTAGTACGATCCACCCGGCGTGTTGATGATCATGGTGCTGTCAGCGTTGCCGATGTAGTAGAAGCGGAGGGTCGGGAAGGCTCCGGCAGTATAGTTGACCGAGAAGCTGGGGGCGGACGTGGCGAAACCGGTGCAGCCGCCACCCAGATAGGCGACATTCGCGTTGCCGCCGCCGGTGATGCCTACACCATAGGGATCCGGCACGAACCCCGACATGAGGGCGGTGCTGCCGTAGATGGGTGGCAGGGAGAAGTTGAGCGTCGCCATGACCGGGCTGGTCGGGGTGCTGGTCGGTGTGTGGGTGGCGGATGGCGTCGGGGTGGTGGTTGCGGAGGCGGTCGATGTGACGGTCGGGGTGGGCGTGGCGCTGGGCGGCGGGGGGAAGCTGGCCTGAGGGATGGCGCTGCAATCGCCCTGGGTCACTACCGCTGCGATCTGATTCGAGACCCAGGCAGCCAGACCGTTATAGTTGATCTGCCACCACGTGGCATCGATGTTACGCCCGATGACCTCAAGTACCATGCCCGGTGTTCCCCCACCGATGATGATGTGGGCAGTGCTGGGGCCGTTGCGGATATTCGCTGCGCTGGCGAAGGAGACCTGGCACGGCCCGGCGGTGATTGGCGCAGCAAGCGTGCCTGTAGGCGCTGCGCTGACAGGCATCGATGTGGGAAGTTGTTCAGGCAGAGTCTGGCCTGTCTGCGGCCCGCTTTCCGCCGCCGGGGTCCAGTCGATGCGCAGTTCCATGGGCATTCCGGCTGGCTGGAAAGTGAGGACAAATGGCGTCTGCGGCGGCAATATAATCGCGATTTCCTGTAGCATCCCGGCGTTGACTGCCAGCGCCGTGGCGCCCGTCTCAGCGGCTTCCAACGTGAATTCAGGTAACAGAGGGGCTGTCCCCGCCCCGGTAACGCTGGATTGCTCTACCGAGATAGTCAGGATCGTGCTACCCGCGAGATCCGGCGGCGGTGCCAGCTGGTAACGGATTGCAGTCGCCTGCAGGCTGACCCGGTTTTCGCCAGGGATCAGGGCAGGCGGCAGTGGCGTGCCGCTGGAAACCTGGATCAGGATATCGCCCGCGCCACTGCTGGTCTGGATGACCAGCGAGTAGAAGCCACTCCGGGGTGCGCCAGGCTCATCGAAGGTATACATCCCGTCCGGGCCGGGAGTCAGCAGTGTGACCTGCTGGGCCGGGTCAAGCAGGACAACGGTGGGGGTGAGCGCTACCAGAGGGGTGAGCCGAACCTGAAAGCTGTCGCCCTGAGCGACGGCGAAGGTTCGGATAGCAACCTGCCCGGGTGTGAGACTTACAATGGCCGGGATATTGTATTCAAGCGGCGGCTGGTCGTCGCCCTGGGCACGGATGACCGCGCCGGGGGCGGTCAAGCCAAGCAGGACAAGGATGCCCAGCAGCATAGCAAGAGGTCGTAGAAATCGGAAGGTCATGCCTGTATCCTGTTCGCTAAGTGAATGATTGACAGGGATACAGTACTGTATTTATCTAAATCAGGCAATGTCTATCCGATAATCTGATCATCAGATAAATCGTGACTTGAGGCTCTAAGCCGGTTTACACGATCGCTTTGCTGTTGTTACACTAGGTGAGAACCAGCCAGTTATAAAAAATTCCTAAAAAACCTCACGGAAAGATCGTCAAAAGTTAGTTTTCGGTTTGCTTATCGTCGGAATATCGCTATAGTCAAAGGCGGGGGACTCTGCGTCTGCATGCGCGTGTCAAGAGCAGGGCGTAGCGTCGGGGGGCCGCGGTCGCGGTGATTCCAGCGTGATCAAGCAACTGGTCAGTTTCCTCCAGAAATTCCAGGAATTTCTGGCGCCGATGTTCGATCTCGCCCGGCATTTCCGTGGCTTTTTGGCCTTTGGCGCCTTTGTGATTATCGCCGTCATCGTCCTGGTCATCCTCCTCTTTCCGCAGGGCAGTTTTGGCGACGTGGTCAAGAACTTCAACCGCCTGTCGCCGGAACAGTTCTTCATCATCGTCCTGGCGGTCATCGGATTATTCCTGTTTGGCTTCGTGCTGATCGCGCTGTTGTATTCGCGGGATGTCACCCTCAGCGCGACCTATGTCCTGACCGTGCTTGTCCACGAGGCGGGCGACCCCACCCGTCCGGTTCCCGGCGCGGAAGTGTCGCTGGTGCTGGACGAAACGATCATCCGCCAGACCGACCCACATGGTGCGGCGACCTTTGCCTTTGACCGCCGCTGGCTGGGTAAGACCTGCGAGGTGAACGCCCGTCACCCGCGCTATGCCGCCCGCCCGCACCTGCGTGTGCCGCTTAAGCCTTCCGACCGGGTGCTGATCCCGCTGACGCCGGAGGGAGGGGTATCCACCGAGCCAGGGCAGGAGATGGTGTATGTGAGCTTCAGCCCCGGCAACCGCCGGGCTGCCGAGGCTATCAGCGCCCAGCTGGCTCGTGAGGGCTTTGCCGTGGTGAAGGTCGAGCACGGCCAGCGCGACGCGGTCATTGATCTGGGGGTGGAACAGGGGATTCGCCGCGCTGACGCTGTGGTGGCGCTGATGTCCGCCGGCGATGCCGGCGTGCCGGTCGTCCCCGACGAGGTCGCTTTTGCCAGCGAGATTCGCAAGCCGGTGATCCCGGTCCGGTTAGGCCCCGCCGCACCGGTCCCGGCTACGCTCGGCATCACACCGCCGATTGATATCTATACTGACTGGGGAGGGGAGGGCGAGCGCTTGGTACACACCCTGCGGGAGGTTCAGCCTCCCTCGCGTCCTCCGGAGCCGGAGGTTATCGCCCCGCCGGGCGGCGGCAACGCGCCCGCCAACCCGTTTGTCTACGGCGGAGCCATCCGCGACGATCTGTTTGTGGGGCGCAAGGCAGTGATCGAGGCCATTGTCGGGCGGATTGGCCCGGAACTGCAGTCGGTTTCGGTGGTGGCCAACCGGCGGATGGGCAAGACTTCGCTGCTTAACCTGATCTGGCGGCGCTACAAACAACTGCTGCCCGCCGAGCACACCTGGCTTGTGGCTTACCTGGACATGATGAGCGCGCGGATGCACACCCCCGCCGACGCCATGCGCCTGCTGCGGCAGCGGATCGCCGCCAGCATCAAGCGCGACCTGTGGCCGGAGCAGTACGATGGCCAGGTGGCTGTCATGGCGGAGAAGTTCGAGGAACTGGCCGAATCGAACATCCGCCTGGTGCTGTGCCTGGATGAGTGGGAGAGCGTGATGGCCCACCGGGAGATGGATGTCTTCCTGGAGCAACTGCGCTCGTCCGGGTCGCTGGGGATGCTGGGCATGATCGTGGCGACAGCCCATGAACTGATCGATCTCAAGCGTAGCGGCCAGCTGGGTTCGCCGTTCGACAACATCTTCGAGACTGTTTATCTGGGCCTGATGCCCCAGGAAGAATGGCATGAACTGGTGCACCGCGCCTACCGCCGCAGCCGGCGTGAGGTGCGCCCCCAGGAACTGGCCCTGATTGGCGCGCTGGCCGGCGGCCACCCCTGCCTGACCCAGATGGCCGGGTATGTGGTCTGGGCGGCGCGGGAGAATGGCTGGAACCGGGCCGAGATCTGGCGGCAATACAGCCGCCGCGTGGAACCGGTCTTTGCCAGCCTGTGGAATCGCCAGACAGCTCTCCAGAAAGCAGCGATCCGGCAGGTCGTCGGCATCGACTCTGGAGAGCCGATTCCGCCGGAAGTCTGGGAGAAGCTGAAGCTACGCGGTGTACTGACGGCTGACGGGGAGGTGTTCTGCCGCCCGTTCGCCGATTACGTGCTGGCCTGCGAACTGTGACGCTGGATGTGCTTCGGGAGCCGCGATGCGTCTTTTCGTTGCCTGCGCTGGCCCGGACGACCTGGTCCGGGAACTGATCAACATCCTGGATGACTTTGATCACCAGGCGCTGCTGGACCTGTGGTTGCTGGCCGGGCCGCGCTACCCCAGGAAACGCCTCCGCGCCGTGATCCAGCGCTCCGACGCATTGCTGCTGATCGTCACACCGGAAGCGACGGCTTCCGAGCGCTGTCGCTGGGAGGTCGCCGAGGCTCAGCGGCAGGGGGTGCCGGTGGTGGAGGTGCTTTTCGGCGGGCAACCGGTGGGCGCAGGGCTGGCGGGAGACACGGCTGGAGACAGGATGCAGGTTAGCTTCGCCGATGGTCTGACGCCGGAGGCGGTCGGTTCCCTGCTCCGGATGCTGGATAAGGTGCGCCCGCTGGCGGCAAACCGGCCTCAGGAGTCCCAGGCGCGCGGGCAACAGAATGGTCACGGCTGGGTGGAGCGTCTGACCGGCCAGACCAGCGCGGCAGTGCTGCTGACACTGGCATTCATCCTGCTGGCCAACCTGGTGTCGTTGCTGGGAGTGACGGTGATCGTCGCTGCCGAGCCGGCGGTGGTCACCTTTCTGGAAGCGCTCCTGCAAGCTGGCGGTGGGCCAATCTTTGCTCTGCCGCTGGTCCTGGTGACCTTCTTGCCGCTGAGCTTCAGCATGGTCATCCATGTCCTTGTGCAGAGCGCCCTGTTGCTTGGCTACCTGCTGACGCCCGGCGCAGAATTCTGGTCGTATGCGGCTCTGGCGCTGCTTGGCCTGCTGGGTGTTGTACTTGGCCGGTTGCGGCTATTGCTGTGGCCCTGGTTGACCTATCGGGTGATGGCCGAGCATCGTCGCCTGGCCGAGCAACTCAAAGCCGGAGCGGTCGATTCCGAACAGATCGACCGGCTGGTGCGCCTGCTGGATCAGCCGCTGGTTGTTCTGCCGGGCGGGGCCACAGCGGCCATGTTGTCGCTGGCGACGGCTGGCCTCAGCCCGGAGGAATTTGTCGCCCGGACGGAGAATGTCGCCTGCCAGCAGCGCTACCAGGCGGTGGTCGGTGAGATGGGGTTGCAGAAGTTGCACCTGACCAGCGGTCTGGAAGACGCGCTGAGCGTCGTCGAAGGGCACAACCTGGTCCCCGATAGCAGCATCTGCATGCGTGCGATGCTGGAGAAGGTGCGCTACGCTGGCTCCGGGCTGGAGAAATTGCGCATCTACGCCCGCTTCCTTCAGCAACTGGATGATGGCCGGCAGGCTCTGCGCCGGGAGCACCAGCCGAACTGGCAGCAAACCCTGCAAATCTATCAGTTCATCAGCGACCGGATCTACCAGGCGATCGACTTTAGCCAGGTACAGGCTTACTGGGCGACGTATGACGCGCTGGAAGCCGCGGTGGGCAACATCCGGGTAGCCCTGGCGGCCCGCCGGGAGACAGATGACGACCCCCATAGCGCCGTGGAGCGCACCCTGCAGCAACTCAGCCAGGCTATTGATGAGGTGCAATGCCTGCGCCTGGATATGGGCAGTTTTTCCGCCCGTGAGCAGCGCTGGCAGCAGGCCATGCTGGAAACGGCGATTGACCCGCGCCAGTTCCTTTCCATGGACTATCAGGAGCGCCAGGCGCTGGTGCGGCGCGAGGTGGAGCGCCTGAATGCGCTGGCTTACAGCCAGCCGGCGAGCTGGCTGGCCATCGATCGCAGCGGCGTTCAGCTTACCGAGCATCACAACCCCTGGTGTGTGCTCGCTGTGCTGCTGGTCGATCTGCTGCGGGATATCCACCGCTTGGACGCGGCGTATGTCAGCTGGGCAGCCGGGGAACTCACCCGCACACTCAGCCAGATCCGGTCGGTGCAGGATGTAGCGGAACTGGAGCACCGGCTGGTCAACCTGATCATCTCCGGCGATAGTTACGGTTCCCTGATCGATAGCACATTGCAGTCGCTGCTGGACATCGGCGAGGCAGCCGGCGCCGCCCTGCGCTGGCCCGGCGAATCCTTGCAGCATCAGCAGTCGGTGATCGACGCGCTGGAGAAGTGCAACCAGTTACGCCTCCGGTTGCAGACCCGCTATACGCATCCGCAGGCCAGCCAGTGGGCGGCGGCCGTGCAGCGCATGGCCGAGGCGCTGGAAGCGCACATCGGGCAATTGCAGGCCCGGACGGCGGTTCGTTACCGCAACCCGTACATCGTCGGCAAGCCCATCCCGGCCCGCAACCCGACGCTGTTCAAGGGGCGTCTGGAACTGGCGCGGGAGATCGTCGACTGGCTCAACAGCGCCAACCGGCCCACGCTGGTTTTGCACGGTCCGCGGCGCATGGGCAAGACCAGCTTCCTGCTCCAGCTACAGAATCTGTTGCGCGGCTGGAACGATACCTATATCCCCGTGTTTCTGAGCGGCCAGGAAGCGGGCGTGCAGCAGAACGACGCCAGCTTCTTCTACTTCCTGGCTCGCGCCATCTACTTCCGGATGGTGCAGCGCACCGGCGCCCAGATCGCCCGGCCCACCCTGGAGCAGTACACGGCCAACCCGTATGCCACGCTCAGCCCCTGGCTGCAGGATCAGATTTACCCGCTGCTGGAAGAGGGGCAGGTGCTGCTGGTGACCATTGACGAGTTTGAGAAGGTTGGGGCGGCCATCCGCAGCGGCTCGTTGACCCTGCGCGTCCTGGACTTTCTGCGGGATACGATGCAGCACAGCGAGCACATGTTGTTCCTGTTCTGCGGGGTGGAAACCCTGGACGCGCTGGGGCCGAATGCTGCTTCCTACTTCATCAGCGTGCAGACGGTCGAGATCAGCTATCTGAGCGAGAAAGCCGCTCAGGAGCTGATCCGCATGCCGACCAACGATCCGGGCGATGTGCCCACCTACGAGCGCGAAGTGGTCGCCGAGATTCTCCGCCTGACCAACTGCCATCCTTTCCTGATTCAGGCGATCTGCTACAAGATTGTCGATATTGCCAACCATCGTCACCTGCAGCGCATCCGCCGCCCGGTGCTGGAGGAAGCGGTGAACTGGCTATACGGGGCGCACGGGTTGTACTTTGAACACCTGTGGGAGGATGTGGGGGAAGAGGGGCGGCGGCTCCTGGAATTGCTGGCTGAGGGGCCGGTCGCCCTGACGCGCGAGCAGATCGGCAGCGCGGGCGGGCAGGCGCTGCTCAAGCGGCGGCTGATCAGCCAGGACATGGAGGGCCGCCATCGGATCGTGATCCCGCTGGTGCAGGAATGGGTCAGCCGGCGGGTGGTGGGCATCGTGCAGTAATCGGAGTAAAGGAGTATTAAATTGACCGTCGGATCGGGATGTGATGCTAACCCTACTTGCATTGTTTTCACGGTTTCGAGTACAATGGTTATAATTCACTAACTTAACGTACTCTTTGCAGAAATTATGTTCTATGGCTTTATGCGTGTGATCCGGAGCCGCTGAACTTATTATGGCCCACACACAGCCGGTTTACCTGAGTTACGCCGCCAGCGATGCCGCCTTTGCCCTGCACCTGGCTGCGGCCCTGAAGATCCGCGGGGTGAACGTCTGGCTGGATCGCCTGGATCGGGGGGCGGAGAAATGGGACCTGCGCACAGTGCAGGGGCGAATGGCCGGCTGTGCGGGGGTGCTGGCGGTGCTCAGTCCTGACTACCTGGAGTCGCGCTACTGCAAGCAGGAGATCGCGATCGCCGAGCAACTTGACCGGACGATTATCCCCGTCCTGCTGCGGCCCATCCCCGCCATTGCCGGGACGAGCGATCTGCAGGTGGTTGACTTTGCCGGCTGGTCGCGGCCGGATATCTTCGCTGCCCGGCTGGACGATCTGCTCGACGAGCTGGAAACCTCGGTCCCTGCAGCGATGACAACCTCGCCCGCCCCGCGCGAGCAGTATCTGATCCGCCTGATCGCTCGCCTGGAGGCGCGCTGCATCGCTGTTGAGCAGACGATTGTCCCTGCCCGGCAGCGTCGCCAGGCGGAGCAGGGGATGCTGCGCCCGGAGCCGTTCGGCGTGGAACGCTGGCTGAGCGATGGATTGTTCGAAGTACAGGACGATCGCCAGCCGGCAGGGGCGGGCTTTCGCCGCCAGTCGACGCGGCTGGAGGGCATCGCTGCGGTGGCTCGCCAGTATCCGCGTTTTGTGCTCATCGGGCCGCCGGCAGCCGGCAAGACAACGCTGCTCAACCACCTGGCGCTGAGGGCGGCCCGCGCCAGCCTGGCCGCGCCAGAATCTGCGCCGCTGCCGATTCTGTTGCGCTGTGTGGACTGGGCAGCGGGCCAGACGGCCGATCAGTTCGTCCGGGCTGGCTGGCCGCTGGAAACCGACCCGGTGACGCTGTTGCAGCAGGGCCGGGCAACGCTCTTCCTGGATGGGCTGGGAGAGACCGACCCGGCTACCGCCGCCGCCCAGGCTGAGGCGCTGCGGCGCTGGCTGGAAGGGGATGAGGCTCCGCAGCGGCTGGTGGTCGCCTGCGAGGAGCAGACCTATGCGCGCGGTCTGACCCTCGAGTTGCCGGTTGTCCGCCCGGTGCCCTGGGACCGGGCCCAGGTCCAGGCTTACGTGGCCGATTACCTGGACGAGGAGAAGGCGCGGCGGGTGCTCCTGCGGTTGCTGCCGGATGAAGAACGCCCGACTCTGAACAGCCTGACCTCCTTCCTGCATCATCCCCTGCTGCTGAGCATCTTCTCCCACATCTGTGAAATCCTCCCGGAAGACATCACCGCCTACAGCCTGGGATTCCTGCTCGAGCAGTATGTGGTTGAGCTGTGGGAGCAGCGTTCAGCGGCGGCGACTGTCACCTTCCAGGAGATGGAGGCAGGACTCTCCGCTCTGGCCTATGCTGCTGTGGCCGAGGGGATGCCGGTTTATCTGCCGGAAGCGTACGTTCAGGCTCACGTGCGCGACCCGCGTCTGCTGGCCCCGGAGAACAGCGCCGCTTTTCTGGAATTCAGCCAGGGGAGTGTGCGTTTCATCCACGGCCTGATCCGCTACTATTTCGCTGCGCTGCACCTGATGAGCCTGGAACCGGCGGCCTGGCTACAGCCGCCACAGTTTGACCCCAGCGAGAACCGCATCCCGCAGCCGCTGGACCCGGTGGCAATCATTGCTGCCGGCTTGCTGCCGGATGTGGCAACCTACCTGGGGCGCATCGCCGCGATCGATCCCTACCTGGCGCTGGAATGCGCTGCCAGCGGCGTTCAACTGGCTGACGAGACCTATGCCCGCCTGGTAGAAACGCTGCTGAATGCGCCGCCGGTGACTGCTGGCGGCGGGCGCGTGGCAGCCCTGCGCCTGTTGCCGCCCCGGATGCTGCAGGAACGCCTGCCGCTCCTGCTGGCGGTGATGCGCGATGGCTCCTGGGATGCTCGCTGGGCAGCAGTGGATGCCCTGCTGGAACTGGGCCTGCCGCTGGCACTGGAAGTGGTGGAGTCGCTGCAGGATTTCAACCCCTCCCTGCGAGAGGCGGCGGCCAGCGGCCTGCGCCAGATCGGGGAGTCGGTGCTGCCCACGTTGGTGGCGCTGCTGCGGAATGGCGAGCCGGATGTGCGGGCCAACGCGGCCTGGGCGCTGGGCAGCCTGGCCGATCGCGCCGCCGTTCCCGCGCTGGTGGAGGCGCTCTACGACACGGATGAGGAAGTGGTAAACCGGGCGGCGACTGCCCTGGGGCTGATCAAAGACCAGGCGGCGATCCCCTGGCTGGCGCGTCTGCTGACGCATGCCAGCGCCGGGGTGCGCCGCGCCGCAGCGGAAGCGTTGCTCTGGCTGGGCGGCGAAGCGATCCCGGCCATGCTTGACGCCATACGCGAAGGCGATGGGGAGGCGCGCGAACTGGTCATTGCGACTCTGCGCGCGGCTCCTGATAAGGCGGTCCGTCAGGCGTTGCTGGACGCGACCGGGCATCCGGATGTGGAGGTACGCAGCGCGGCCGTCGAAGCCCTGGGCGAAGCGGAGGATGATGTGACGATAACTCACCTGATCAGACGGCTACGGGACAAGGGTCAGTCCCAGTGGCGCTCCGAAACCATCTCCGAGACGGCCCGTCAGATGCTCCAGCGCTCAGGCCAGCCGCGCGCCCTGCAGGCAGTGGCGGATTGGGAACATGAGGAAGCCTACGCCCGCCAGATCGAAGGGCTGGATGACACG
Organism: Chloroflexota bacterium; assembly: GCA_019873685.1. GTDB lineage: Bacteria > Chloroflexota > Anaerolineae > Aggregatilineales > Ch27 > Ch27. The sequence continues at coordinate 16,139 of JAIOAT010000025.1, read as the reverse complement.
ATGCCGGACGAGGAACTGCATGAACTGCGCAGCAATCACCTGCCGGCCCGCGCCAACGGCAGCAATGGTTCGCAGAAGTCCGCTGCCCGCGCCAAGGATCGACTGCTGCATATGACCAGCAGCGCGGTAGAGGCGCCCGAAGGGCTGGCCAGCGCCAGCTGGGAAGAACGCCGCGACGCTGTGGCGGCGCTGGCCCACCGCGATGCACGGGTGGCCCTGCCGCTGTTGAAGCAGGCGCTTGATGACGAAGATCCGTACGTGCGCATTGCGGCAGTACGCGCCCTTGGCGCCTTCAAGACGCGCGAGGCGCTGCAGTTGCTCCTGGTGGCCCTGGCCGATGAGGAAGTCCTGGTCTGCGATGCGGCGGCGGATATGCTCCGCCAGATTGGTCGGCCAGCGATCCCCGGTCTGATCGGGGCGCTGGAGGCGGAGAGTGTGGAGATGCGCGCCGCGGCAGTGGAGGTGCTGGGGGCGATTGCCGACCCGGATGCCATCCCGCACCTGGCCCGGCTGCTGGAGGATACCGCGCGGCCCTGGCTTTCGGATAAGCGGGTGTGCGACCTGGCGGCGCAGGCCCTGCGGGCAATCAACACACCTGCGGCGCACCGGATTGTGCTGGAATGGCAGGCGCGCCATGCGCCGGACCCGGCACAGTTCGCCCGCCTGACCCAGGCCCAGATCGATCGGCTGGCTTCCGGCGAAGCGACGATGGAAGAATTGCTGGAAACCCTGCCGGAACGGGAAGAGCATCCTGCGCCATCTTCCGAAACGACGCCGGAAACCGACGGCAGCGACATTCTGGCCGGTCTGCTGGCTGAGCTGCAGCAGGATGGCTGGGCTACCCGCCAGGAAGCGGCCAAGGCGCTGCGCGAATACGCCAAGCTCAACCAGGGCAGCACGGACGCCGCTATGATCCGCCAGCTTGTCCGCGCCCTGCAGGACCCTGACTGGGTGGTGCGCTGGGCAGTGGCCGAGGCGCTGGCTTCGATTGGCACAGCAAGCGCTGTGCCGGCGCTCGTCCCGCTGGTGGCGGATCCGCACTGGCTGGTGCGGGTGGCGGCCATCCGGGCGATCATGATGCTGGGCGACGCGGAAGTCGCGCCGGAACTGGTGGGCGCCCTCAACGATCCCAGGGAGATGGTGCGGGAGGCGGCGGCGGAGGCTCTGGGCACGATCGGGGATCAGCGGGTGGCGCCAGCGTTGCTGCCGCTGCTGGATGATCCGGAGGAGTTCGTGCGGATGGCGGCCATTTACGCCCTGGGCCGCCTGCGCTACGCGCCCGCCCTGGAAGCGCTGGGCCGGGCGATCACTGATCCCAGCGTCAACATCCGCTGGGCCGCGGCGGTAGCCGTCGCCGATGTGGGCGACCCGGCGGCGGTCTCGATTCTGGCGCCCGCGCTGGCCGATGCCAGCGGCCCCAGCTGGGGCGACGGGCGCGTGTGTGATGTGGCCGCCCGCGCGCTGGAGGCGCTCGATACGCCTGAGGCGCGGGAGGCGCTGGAAGCGTGGCGATCCACGCGCAGTGTGGTCTGAGGGGAAGCGACAGGCAGGAGACAGGCGGGCGGCGCGCCACAGGGGGATGAGCAGGGGGGTGCGCTGGCAGCGGCGCTGACAATCCGACCGGCCCGCGAGTGTTGATGAGCAATCGTGTTGTCCAGCAGTTCATGCGCGGGTTTTCATAGCAAGCAGGTCTCACATGCGTCTATTTATCAGCTATGCCAGAGTCGATCGACTGTATTGTCTCAAGATCGTCGATTTGCTTGACGTGCACGAGACGTGGCTTGACCACCGGCTGTATGCTGGCCAGAACTGGTGGAAGGAAATCCTCCGCCGCCTGGAATGGTGCGAGGGCTTCGTCTACCTGCTGTCGCCCGATTCGCTCGCCTCGGAATACTGCCGCCGGGAGTACGAACTGGCCGTCAGTATGGGCCGCGCGATCATCCCTGTGCTGATCCACGAGCAGGTTTCCCTGCCGGACGAACTGGCTAACATCCAGCACGTTGACCTCAGTCACGGGATCACACCGGAAGGTGTGCGCATGCTGCTCAACTCCATCCATCTGGCCGAGCGGCAGATGCGCAGCCAGCCCGTCCGCCAGCCGGGCCGGATCTCATCGGAGGCGCTCAAGCCGCCCGCGCCAGAGCAGGCGCAGGTGATCTTTGCCGCCGCCGAAGCCATGGAAAAGGGCCAGTTCGACCGGGCGGTCTTCCTGCTCAAGCAGGCCAAAGAGAACAACTTCAAGTCCAAATTCATCGATCTGGACGTCCTGCTGCGGGAGGCGCTGATCGGACTGGAGCAGCAATCGCTCCAGCGCGAGGCCGAGCGCGAATACCGGCAGATTGCCGAGCTGATGAAGTTTAGCCGGACCCGCCGGCTGGGCTGCCAGGCGTTCCGCGCCTTCCAGCAGGAGTTTCCCAACCACGATCCGGACGGCATCGCGGATATCTGCGCGGAGATACAGGCTCAGGCCCGGCAGCCGGCGCAAGCGATGGGCATCAACGCTCCCACGCCTGCCGCCGCGCCCGCGGTTCCCCAGACGTCCTCCCGGCCTGCGCCGCAAACTCCTCAGCCTGCAGTCCGACCCACACCTCAGCCCGCCACGCCGGTGACGGCCTCAACAGGGCAGGCTCCGGCTGCCGTGAACCGGCCGGCGGGGAGCGTACAACAGGCTCCTGCTGCCGTGAACCGGCAGACGGGAGCGGCGCCAGCCTCACCGCGAACGCCGACCGGGACAACTGCTCCCTCGCCGGGATACGGCAGCGCGCCGACGGCGACAGGCGGGCGCAGCAGCACGTCGCTGGCGCAATCGCTGCCAACGGTAGCGCCGCCGCGGCCTCCTTCCGCAGTAGCTACGCCACAGCCGCGCACCAATGACCCGGCGGGGCCAGTGACGCCGCCTCGCCCGACTCCCCGCACATCCCCGCCCTTCCGTCTGCGTTTGCTGCAATGGTGCGAAATCCCCACGGGGCCGGTGCTGCTGGGGAACAATAGCCAGGATGGAATGGCGCCTGAGGTCGTGGTTGACCGTTTCTACATCAGCAAGTACTTGGTCACCAACGAGCAGTACCAGGCCTTCCTGGACGCTCCCGATGGCTACGCTAACGAGCAGTGGTGGGCGTTTTCACCGCACGCCCGGCAATGGCGGGCGGAGAACCCGACCTCGCGCAGCTCCAAGTTCAAGGGCGATGAGCGCCCGCGGGAGATGGTCAACTGGTTTGACGCTATGGCCTTCTGCGGCTGGCTGGGCAGCAAGCTTGGCGCGACGGTGACGCTGCCTACCGTGCGCCAGTGGGTGCGCGCCGCCCGAGGCAGTGACAGCCGCACCTATCCCTGGGGCAACAAGTTCGATGAAGACCGCTGCAATACCAGTCACAGCCGGTTGAAGATGACCACGCCGGTCACGCGCTACCCGAACGGAGCCAGCCCGTTCGGCGTGTTCGATATGGCTGGCAATGTCTGGGAGTGGTGCCGCAACCCCAAAGGCGATGACAGCGATGTGCCGGAGATCACCAGCGCCCAGGAGCGGGCCGTGCATGGCGGCTCGTTTATCGGGCCAGCGGAACGGGCCAGCATCGTGTTCCAGTACTACCTGAATCCGCGCCTGTACTTCTCCTCGATCGGGTTCCGCGTGGTGCTATTGCGCTGAACCGATCGGCGTTCCCGTTAGATCGCAGCCGGGGCGGCCCTGAACCGCCCCGGCTGTTGTTATCCGTCGGTCCGTCTACGTCGCGATGTCTGGCCTGACTGAAAGCGCCTGTTCTGTTACACTTGAAGGCACGCCCGTGTTGGAAAGGCTCTGGTGATGAGCGCTGAGAGCTGGCACAGCCTGTATATCCCTACCGGCGAAAGACAGGCGCAGGATGTGGCGTGCGCGCTGGAGGATGCGCTCCTGGCCTGTGGCTATCAGCGCTATGATCCCTTTCCCGGCGGGTCAGGACTGGCGATCGGCTGGGTGGCACGGGTGCGGCACTTCGTGGCCCCGGCCCGCCAGGGCTGGACGCGCGTGCTGGGCCAGCCGGATCGCCAGGCATTGCCGCTGCTGGCGGCAACGCTGGGCAGCCCGCTGCTCCATGCCTGGCTGGAGGGCGAAACCGGTGGCGTGACCGTCTGGAGCGCGGAGGGGGCGGATGATTCGGGGGCGGCGCTGGAGCGGTGGCGGCGGCCTGACTGCCCGGCGGAAGCGCTGGCGCGTGCGCTGAACGGCCCGCTGGAGGCAGCGGGTGCGCCACCGGAGCCGGGGTTGCCGTTGCCCGCCGAGGTGCAGGCGCTGGCCCGCTCGGTAGACCCGGAGCAGGCGCGCCGGCTGACCGATCGCCTGACCCGGACGCTCCTCGGCAAGCTGGGCGGTTCCGACCCGGCAATCCGGGCCGGGGCGATGGCCCTGCTGCCGGCCGGCCCGGCCTGGGGTAGCGCGGCAGGGCGACGCTTGCAGGCGGTGATGGCTTGCCTGTGCGTCCCGCAGGATTGGCGCTTGCCGGATGAGCGCGATCTGCTGGCGGCGTATCAGGTCGCGCGGGCGCGCCAGCATCGTCCGGGCGGCCTGCGCCTGCCGGGAGATGATGAAGCGCTGGCCCGTGTGCCGGATGCTCTGGATTATCTGCCGGTTTATGCCGGGCGGCGCTGAACTTGCCGACGGGTGGTTGGAGCAGCGATGGCCGAGAACGATCGCACGCACTGGGATAGTGTGTACGGCCAGCGGGCGGGGCGGGCGTACCCGCCGCCGGATGCGCTGCTGGTGGCCTATGCGCCTCCGCTGGCGGAAGGCAGCGCTCCCGTGGCGCTGGATGTGGCGGCAGGCCTGGGCCAGAATGCGCTCTGGCTGGCCGCCCGGGGTTACCGGGTGCGGGCGCTGGACATCAGCGCCGTGGCGCTGGCGCGTGGGCGGGCGGAGATGCTCCGGCGCGGCCTGAGCGGGGTGGACTTTGTCGTGGTCGATCTGGAGGATGCCGCAGCAGTGGCGGCCTGCCTGCCGCCGGGGTCGGCTGACCTGATTTGTTGCTTTCGCTACCTGAACCGGGCGCTATTCCCTGCCTTGCGGATGGCGGTCAGGCCGGGCGGGCTGGTCATCTACCAGACCTATAATGTCCGCCGGCTGGAGTCGCGGGCGGAGATGAACCGCGCCTACCTGCTGGAACCGGGGGAACTGGCGGGTTTCTTCCCCGGCTGGGAAGTGTGGCATAACGACGAGGTCGGCGATCTATCGCGTTTTGTAGGGCGGCGACCGGGGAATGTAGCGCGCTCAGGAGGATCATGACGGACGGGAACGGACGGGAATCGGGTGTGAAGGCATGGTTGGCCGCCTGGGGAATGCGCCTGCTGGTCGGGTTGACGCTGCTGGTGTTCTCCGAACTGGTGTGGCTGAGCCGTGATCTGGCGGCTGTAGACTCCGGGACATGGGCGACTCTGGCGGCGCTCTACCTGCTGCTGGGGGCGCTGGTGGTCGACCTGCTGGCGCGTTTCCGGGTCGGGGAGTTGTTCGGGTGGCTGGCGGTAGCCGGACTGTACGGCCTGCTGCAGGGCGCGCTGGTGAGCGCAACGGCGTTCCAGAGTCTGCCCTTCAGCCTGGTGACGCGCCCGCTGGGGCTGCACACCCTGGGCAGTGGGATGCTGGGGCTGGCCTTCCTGTACTGGCAATTGCGCGGCGGCTGGACGACCCGGCGCGCTGTGATTCTCGCGGCGGGCGGGCTAGCCTGGGGGGTGTGGGTGCGCTGGTCGCCGCAGCTACCCGCCGGGGGCTTTCCTGCGCCCGCCTTTCCGCTGGCGGCTGCAGCAGCTGGCGGCGGGCTGATCGTCCTGGGCGGGTTGGCCTGGCTGGTCAGGCAACTGGATGTACGGCCAGTGGATTATCGCCTGCACCCCTGGGAGTGGCTGCTGGTAAGCGCGGGGTTGCTGGCGGCCTTCTGGCGGGCTGCTGGTCTGGCGGAGATGGGCATTGCTGAGGCGGCGATTCTGGGCGGCCTGGCGGGTTACCTGCTTGTGCTGCTTTTCATGTTGCGGCGGGAAAGGCGGGTTCCCTTTGTGGAGCGCGCTTTCCCGGCCCAGGGGGGCGGCGGGCGGGTACTGGCGCTCGCAGTGACGATCTGGCTGGCGGCGGGCGGGCTGGGGTATGCGCTGCCGGGCGCCGGGCTGGATGGCCTGCCCCTGCGTGCGCTGACGACCGGGTTGACGCTCTTCGGGATTCTGTGGTTGCCTGCGCTGTCAGTGGCGCTGGGACTGCGCGTTTTCACCCGTCTGTTCCGCGAAGGAGGGTAGACACCAATGGACATCATCCTGCAGTTGCAGGCAGGCGCGGAACTGGTGCTGGCCGGGATTCTGAGCATGTTGATCGGCCTGGATCGGGAACGGCGTCACCGCCCCGCCGGGATGCGCACCCATATGCTGGTTGGCATTGGCGCCTGCCTGTTCACCGTGCTTTCCATGCACGCTTTCCCCGGCGACGATTCAAGCCGCGTGGCGGCCAACATCGTGACGGGCGTCGGCTTTCTGGGCGCGGGGACGATCATCCAGCACAAGCGCGATGTCTTTGACCTGACAACAGCGGCCAGCATCTGGGCGGTGGCGGCAGTGGGCATGGCGGTCGGGTCAGGCTTCTGGTTCCTGGCGATCCTGGCTACGCTGATCATCTGGACGGTGCTGGCCGTGCTGCGCCGCTTCCAGACCAAGGACGATCAGCGCTACTACCGGCCCGGCACGCCTGCTCAGGGACGTCCACCGGCTCCCAACCGGGAGCAGCAATAACGGGCGGACGGCAACCGGTCAGTATCCTGTTGCCATCCGCCAGAACCGGTCATCCGTGAATCCGCTGGCAGCACGCCAGCGCACCCGGCGATTCTCCTGTGTCTGTCAGTCTAGCGTTCTCCCACCACCAGGGGGACTTCCAGCGTTTCACCGCCGCGACTGATGGTGACCGTGACTTTGTCGCCGGGGCGGGTATTGCTTTCCAGGTAGAGCGTCAGTTCGTCGCGGGAGCGGATCGGCTGGCCGTTGATGGCCGTGATCGTGTCACCACCGCGGAAGATCGTGCCCCGGTAACTGCGCTCGATGGCGGCGGCCTGCAACCCGGCCTGGTCTGCGCTACCGCCGCGCTCGATCTGGACGATCAGCAGGCCATGCTGCGGCCCGCTGGCCGCCGGGCGCACCTCATAGCCCAGTTCGACCGCCGTCAGACCCAGCGAGGGGTGCGGGTAGCGCCCCTGCGCGATCAGGGCCGGGACGACGCGGCTGATGATCTCGATCGGTACGGCAAAACCGATGCCCACTGAGCCGCCGGAGGGTGATTGGATGCTGGTATTGATCCCGATCACCTGGCCGCGTGTGTTGAGCAGCGGGCCGCCAGAATTGCCCGGATTGATGGCGGCATCTGTCTGAATCACGTTGCCTACCAGCAGCCCTGACGCCGATTCGATGGTGCGGCCCAGCGCACTGATCACACCGGTGGTAAGCGTCTGATCCAGGCCGAACGGGTTGCCGATGGCCAGCACGGTCTGACCAACGCGCAGGACGGCGTCCGTCGCCAGGGGCAGCGGCGCAGCGTTGACCGCCGCCGCATCGACGCTGATCACCGCCAGATCATAATATGCGTCCGCACCGACCAGTGTCGCCGGCAGCGATGTGCCGTCGGCCAGCAGGACCTCAACTTCCTCAGCCCCTTCGACCACGTGCCAGTTGGTGACGATGTGTCCCTGGGTGTCATAGACGAAGCCGGAGCCGGTGCCTTCCTGGGGCACAATGCCGCGCCAGAAGTCCATGACCCGGCTGCGGCTGGTGATGTGCACCACAGAAGGACTGGCCATTTCGTAAATTGCGCCGGTGACCGCTTCCTGGGCGTCAACCAGCGCCAGCAGGCTGGGATCAAGCGTGGGCAGGGGGGTGGCAGCGGCCTGAGCGGTGACGACGGGCGGAGGGGTTCCCGCTGTGCCCAGCAGGTAACCGCCGATCAGCCCGGTAGCCAGCAGCACACTGCCCAGCAACAGTCGCAAGCAGGTTGTGGATCTCATCTTGGCGCTCCTTTTTTCCTCACCCGAATCATACCGCGGATGGCGCTGAGTGGGCGGCGCATTGCAGGGATTGGCGTTTGGCGTTTTGACAGACCTGCCGGGAAGCGCCATAATACAGGCAGATCAATCTCATCATCAGCGATGAGGCTCGCTAGAGTCGAGGTTCCTCGACCGAAATGTCTTCCGGACTAATAGCCTCTACCCCGCGACAGGGCGGACGGTAGAGGCTTTTTGTATCGGAAGTCGCGGCCACTGCCGGGTTCTTTCTGCCTCGATGGAGGCCACCGTGGTCACACCTTTCACCTATTTCGATCTGGTTGACGCTTTCGCGCAGCCGGGATGTGCGATCTGCCAGCTGCTCCGGCGGGATGCGGAGCGCTCGCTGGACGCCTTGCTGTACGAGTACGTCAACGATCCGGAGGTGCGCGCTGCTTTCCGCGCCCGCCGGGGTCTGTGCAACGAACACAGCTGGCAACTGGCCAGCCATACCGGCAACCTGCTGGGGATTACCCTGCTTTACCGGGGAGTAATCGACGAGGTGCTAACGGCTTTCCGGCAGACGCTGCCGCAACCCGGCCCCGTGGAGGGTGCATCCACCAGCGGGTTCCATGATCTGCCCAGGCAGGCCATCCACGCCCTGAACCGGGCTTTGCAGCCCGTCAGAAAGTGCATGATCTGTGAGTCCCTGGCGGGGGCGGAAGGGCAGTACCTGCAGGTGCTGAGCGAGTACGCCACTGACGAGAAGCTCCTCAAAGCCTACCGGGACTCTGATGGGCTATGTCTGCCGCATTTCCGGAAGGTGCTCAAGGCCACTCAGGCGCCGGATCGGTCGGCGCTTCTGGTGAGCGTGCAGTTCGCGATCTGGTCACGCCTGTACGCTGATCTGCAGGAGTTCATCGACAAGAGCGACTACCGGCGGATCAGCGAAGCAAAAGGCATCGAGGGCGATAGCTGGCGGCGGGCCATCCGCGGCACGGCGGGCGAGGAGGGCGTCTTTGGCAAGGATACCTGACGCCAACCGGTTGCCTGTGAAGATGACACATCCAGTAGAGTGCATGACCTATGGACCACCTGATAGCGCCTTCTGAACCTCTACCCACCGGCGACGACCCCAACTTTGAGTCGTTGACCGATGACTTTGAACGCACCTTCTTTGAGGGGGACGAGCAGATCCATCTGCAGGTCACGCTCATGCGCGAAACCTGGGAAACCATCCGTCCGGTCATTGAAGAAAACAGCTGGAAGATCAATGACGGCCTGATCATCCTGCTGACGACCGGCATGGCTTATCTGCGGGCGGAGCGCGCCCTCCAGGTAGCCCAGGGGATCGATGACCTCTCCAAAGAAGATGTCAGGAAATTGCTGGAGCGCCTGGCGGTCATTGAAGCGCGTTATGCCTCGATCAAGAATTTCGCCTTCAGCATCATGCGCGACCACCGGACACTGGAGATGCGCTTCACCCCCCTGGAGATCGAGCATCGGGCCTTCAAGAACATGCTGTGGCCGCTGCGGGAAGAGAATGAATCGCTCAAGCGGGAAGTGGCTCGTTTGCAAGCTGCGCTGGCGGCGCAGACTGCTGGCATGAATGCTTCCCTCCCCGCTGCACAATCTGCTCCTCCGCCCTGGTGGCGCCGGGCGTTGCAGCGGTTGACCGGTCGCCGCTGAAGCTGACGTGACCGCGCGTTGACGCGCCCGCCCGCCTGTGCCAGAATCGGCGCGCTCGAAGACCTCACTGGCTGGGAGGGAGTGTCGCTCATGCACCTGCGGGTGTCCCTGCTGCTGGTCGGCCTGCTGCTCACTGCCTGCATCTCACCGGGTTTCGCCGGGCTGCTGCCCCCAGCGGCGACGATCGCCGCAACGGCTACGCCTGCGCTGCCCACACCCACCCCCGGCCCAACGCCGGAAGGCGGGGTTGGGCCGTACGTTTTCCCGCCGGGCATCAATCCCCTGACCGGCCTGCCTGTCGACGATCCTGCCCGCCTGACCCTCCGCCCGGTAGCCGTCAAAATCTCCAACGCGCCGCCGCTGGTGCGCCCGCAGGATGGCATCGGACAGGCGGATGTCGTCTTTGAGCATTATGCAGAGGGGGGCCTGACCCGCTTCACCGCCGTGTTCCTCAGCCAGCTGCCGCGCCGGGTAGGATCGGTGCGCAGCGCCCGGCTGATCGACGTGGAAATCCCGGAGATGTTCGAGAGCTACCTGGTCTACGCCGGGTCCAGCGGTGGCGTGCGCGAGCGGATCGAAGCCAGCCAGTTCGCGGAACGGGCCTTTTACGGCGTGGAGATCGGCCCGCCTGCCTACTACCGCGACGAAACCATTCCCGTCCCGCACAACCTGTTCGCCGACCTGGTGGCCGTGCACGATCTGGCTGCCCGGCGGGGCGTCAACACACCGCCCGCTCCCAACTACAGCGCTCTGGCCTTCTCCCCGGCGCCGCCTTTCCCCGGTGAGCCGGCGATCAGCATCGACCTGCGCTATAACGCCTCCGGTGTCTACTGGCAGTACAACCCGCAGGATGGGCTGTACTACCGCTGGAGCGACGGCCAGCCGCACTACGATCGCACGCTGAATCGCCAGGTCAGCGCCGCCAACGTGGTTGTGCTGTACGTGCACCATGTGGAGGACCCGACTATCGTCGAGAGCGAATCAGCAGGGCATCAGAGTTTCTCCATCCAGATCCAGTTCTGGGGCGCGGGTGATGCGCTGGTCTTCCGCGATGGGCAGGTGTACCGCGCCCGCTGGGAACGACCTATCGAGCATTATTACGACATGTTTGTGCTGCGCGACGAGCGCGGCGAGATCATGCGCCTCAAGCCTGGCGTGACGTTCTTCCAGTTTGTCCCGCTGGATTTCGAGGCGCTGAGCTGGGAGTAGCGGTGATGTGAAAGCCCTGACCATCCGCCAGCCCTGGGCGGAACTGATCCTGCAGGGCCGCAAGCAGATCGAACTGCGCGAGTGGACGACAGACCATCGTGGGCTGCTGGTCATTCACGCGGGCGGGCATGTTGAAGAGGAGGCCTGCCGCGCCTATGGCTTTGACCCGGCGCTCATTACCCGTGCGGCAGTGGTCGGGGTGGTCGAAGTGGTGGAGATGATCGTCTTCACCCCGGATAGCTGGCGCGATCTGCGCCCGCTGCACCTGGGGCTGGGTGACGATCCGGGCCGGTGGCAGGGGTGGCGGCTGGCCAATCCGCGCCGCCTGCCGGAGCCGATCCCGATGAGCGGCGCACGCGGGCTGTATGACCTGCCGGAAGCGATCGCGGCGGCGCTGCGGCGGCAGCTTGGCCTGTGAGCCTGCCGCGCTAGCCGGGGTTGCGTCCCCGGCGGCGCAGCGCGTCGATGACCTCCGACCCCCAGATACCCAGCGCCGCCAGGATGGCCATCATCCCGAACAGCCATACCTGATCCGGGGTGCGCAGGAAGATCAGCGCGTCGGTCAGGCCCTGCGCGTTGAGAAACCAGGTCACGTACAGGGCGCCAAACAAGCTCAGCGCGGAAGCGCCCAGCCGAGCCCCCAGCGGCCAGCGGAAAGTCCCCGCCAGCGCCGGGCCGAGCGCCAGCCCCAGCCCACCCAGGGCAACGACTTCCAGCCGAGGATCGGCGAACTGCAGGGCCAGCACCTGGAAGTTGAGGAAGGCGATCGCCCCGGCCAGCCCGCCGAGCAGGACGCCTGCCAGCAGCCGCGCCCACCACGGCCACAGCGTCGCCCCGTCGGCACGCTCAGCGCAGCTCCCTGCCAGCCGCAGCGGCAGGGCCGCCGCTAGCGTCCCGCCCAGCCCGGCCACCAGCCCGAAGGTCTGGCCGTTGCCGACCACGCGGTACAGGTGAGCCAGCGCCAGCAAGGAGGCCGTCGGGAACATCAGGTGGACGTACAGGCCCAGGCCGATCCCGGTGCCCAGCAGGGCCAGGAAGTAGCGCAACCCCAACCGCCCCAGGTTCGCCGTCAGCCGCTCCAGCGTCAGACGGGTGAAGGCCGCCGCCCGCAATCCGCCCGGCACCTCATCCGGCAGAGCGTCGGCTTCGTCCCGCACCCGGGCCAGGGCGCGGCGGACCTGTTCCGGCTGCCGGGCGGCATGGGCGACCAGATGCCGGACTGCCGCCCTGGAACGCAGGCGGCCGATGGCCCGCGCGGCCCGTTCGGCGACTGCCGGTGTGTCGTCGCGCAGGGCCTGCTCGGCCAGCAGCAGATCGATGTCCTGGCCGAAGGCCTGTTCGCGCCATGCCTCCGGGTGCCCGCCGCGGGCATCCAGCAGCTCGACGACGGCGAGCCGTACATCGGGATCGGTTTCAGCGTGGAGCAACCGCCCGGCGGCCAGGACGATACCCGTCCCGTCGGCGTCGGGGACACTTTGCAGCAGGCGCACTGCTCGCGCCCGCGCTGCCGCCGCGTCGCTCCGCAGGCCATGCAGGAAGACGACCCGCCGCAGTTCAGGCTCCGGAACCCGTTCCAGCCAGAAATCCAGGGCGTAATCATGTTCGACTGCGCCGCGCAGCATGGCTTCCCGCCCGGCGTCGCTGATGGTCAGGTCGTATTCTTCCGGGGCGCTGTAGTAGGCATGGATGTTGGCGAAAGGCGTTGCGCCGGTCAGGAAGCGGCCCTGCCCCCGCGCCCAGACACGCACCATTCGCTGGAAGGCCACCCGCGCCTCCAGCAGCCCGGCTTCCGGCTGGGCAATGGTGGCCGGATCGTAGGCCGCCAGCACTTCCTCGGTGACCGGCGGCAGCGGGCCGGCGGCCGCCGGCGCTTCCCCGGCCAGCGGCACCGTGGCCAGTAGATCGGTCTCCGTTGTGCCGGGCAGCGTGACGACGAGATCCTCCTCCACGGCGGTCTCAGTCGGTGCTCTGGCGGGCGTGGCTTCCGGCGGCGTTTCCCGCCCGGCCCTGAAGCCAGCGATGGCGCGGCCTTCCCCGCGCAGCGCAGCCGCCAGCTCCGCCATCAACAGCGTGGCGCGGTCGTAGCGAGCGTCTGCGTCCATGGCCGTCGCCGTGCGCAGGACAACCGTGACGTCCGGCGGCAGGTCATGGCGGTACTGGCAGGGATCGGGCAACTCCTCCCCGAACTGGGCCTGGCGCAGGCACAGCGCACCCTGCCCCTCAAAAGGGAATTCCCCGGTGATCATCTGGAAGAGGGTGATCGCAAAGGCATAGATATCGGCGCGGTGGTCGACGCCCCGGCCAAACATCTGCTCTGGGGGCATGTAGATCAGCGTCCCGGCGGCGACGTTCTCGTCATCGCCCGCGCCGATCACCGCTGCCAGCCCGAAGTCGGAGAGGTACGGTGTACCGAAGCGATCCAGCAGGATGTTGGCCGGTTTGAGGTCGCGGTGGACGATGTGCTCGGCGTGGGCGCGTTCCAGCGCCTGGGCGACGGCCTCACCGATGCGGATGACCTCGTCATCGGGTAGCCCGCCCCGATCGACGATCCGATCCAGCAGCGAGCCGCCCGACACATAGCGCATGACGATGTACAGCTGGCGCTGGAATTCCCCGAAGTCGTAGATCGGCAGGATGTTGGAGTGCTCCAGCGCGGCGATGATCCGCGCCTCGTGTTCGAACTGGGCGCGCATCTGCTCATTCGACAGATCGGCCATGATCGTCTTGATGGCGACGGTGCGCTCCAGACGCGCATCCCGCGCCGACCAGACGTCGGCCATCCCACCGCGCCCGATGTGCTCCACCACCGTATAGGGGCCGATCTGATCCCCGACCTGCATCGCCGTTCCGCCCCGGCTGCCTGCGACTCACACCCTCAGTATACGGGATTTCCGCGGCGGCGATACCCTGCACCGGGCTGCTGGAATGCGTTATATCCCCGTCCCGCGTGTTACTTCACGTAGGCGTTAATCCGCAGCCGCAGCGCCTGCTCCGGCATGGCGCCGACAACCCGATCAACCACCCGCCCATCTTTGACGATCAGCAGGGTCGGGATGCCCTGCACGCCGTATTGCCCGGCGTAGCGCGGGTTCTCGTCAACGTTGACCTTGGCGATTTTGACCCGCCCGGCGAATTCCGCCGCGATCCGTTCCAGCGCCGGGGCGATCATCCGGCACGGCCCGCACCAGGGCGCCCAGAAATCGACCACTACCGGCACCGGGCTGTTCAGCACTTCCTGCTGAAAGGTCGCGTCGGTCACCGTTACCGGGCGAGCGAGCGGCGCTCCGCCTGCCTGCGGGGATGCGCCCGCTGTGCTGCCATTCGCGGAGGCCGGTCTGGCCCGGCGGCCCAGGGCATAGTCCACATAGGCGTGCAGCACCTCAGGCGTGAGCGGCGTGACCGGCCCGGCCAGCGGCTGCCCGCCGCTGAACAGGGCCAGCGCCGGCAGCCCTGCGCCGCCCCAGCGGGCCGCCGCCCGGGGATTTTCCGCCGCGTTGATACGGGCGACCAGCAGCCGCCCGGCTTCCGCCCTGGCGATCTGGTTGAGCGCGGTTTCCAGCGCCGCCGGGAACGCCCCCCGGCCATCCCAGATCACCAGCGCCACCGGTAACCCGGCGTTCAGGACGCGATCAATGCTCTGATCGCTGGTATGCAAAGGTGAATCAATCACAGGCATAGTTGCCTCCAGTGGTCATCAGTGGTGTTTTTTCCTACCCTTAGACGCGGCAACCAGGCGCGGCGTTACATCTCACAGCTTTGCCTGTCCATCCCCGGCAGGGGCGGCGGTATGCTACAATCAGCGGCAATCCGAGGGTAGGCTGGACGCCAGCAATGATCGCCACGCCGCTTTCTGACACGTACTATGAGCGCTTCCGCAGCCTGATCCTGACGCGCACCGGCCTGGATTTTCCCCCGCCGCGGCGCGACGATCTTACCGCCTGGCTGTGGCGAGCGGTGGAAGCCCTGCAGGATGTCGTGCGCTACCACCCGGATGTGCGCCTGCCCGGTGGGCCGCCGACCAGCCTGGAAAGCCTGTACAACCTGCTCCTGGCGGAAGAGCCGCTGGCCTGGGAACGGGTGATCGATGCGCTGACCGTCAGCGAGACGCACTTCTTCCGCTATGCGGCGCAGTTCGAAGCCCTGCGCGATCATGTCCTGCCGCCGCTCATCGGGGAGCGGCGAGCCGCCGGGCGGCGTATGCTTCGCCTGTGGAGCGCCGGGTGCGCCAGCGGCGAGGAGCCGTACTCGCTGGCTATCCTGCTGCGCGAAATGCTCCCGGATTGGCGGGACTGGCGGCTGGAGATCATTGGCACGGACATCAACCGCCTGCTGATCGCCCAGGCCCGCCAGGGCGTCTTCCGAGATTGGTCCTTCCGGGAGGATTACGCCCTCTACGCGCGCGATGTCTACTTCACCCGCACCGATCACCGCTACCAGCTTCATGACTCGGTGCGCTCAATGGTGCGCTTTGAGGTGTGCAGCCTGCTGGAAAAGTGCAGCCCGCTGGACGATATCCTGCGGGATGTTGACCTGATCTTGTGCCGCAATGTTACGCTGTACTTCGGGGAAAGCGTGCGGGACTGGGTCTATCAGCAGCTTCAGGGGCGGCTGATCCCTGGCGGCTGGTTGTTCCTGGGCCACGCTGATCCGCCGCCGCCGGCCTTTGCCGCCTTTGACGTTTACCATTTTCGGGGCACAACAGCTTACCGCCGCCCGCTGGCTGCTGCCCGTCCCGCTGAGCCGCGTCTGGCGGGTGCTGGCCGGCGCCACGATACTGCGCCGCTGGTGATGCCTCCTGCCCCTGCGGAGCCTTCCCCGGCTGAGACCGACCGCCTGAGCGCCGAAGCGCAATACCGGCTGGGACGCTGGCATGCTGACCGCCAGCACTGGGATGAAGCCCGCTATCACTGCATGAAGGCTATCGCTGCGGAGCCAACCTATACCGAGGTCTACTACACCCTGGCCCTGATTCACCAGGCGCTGGGCGACCGGGATAACGCCATCGGGGCGCTGCGGCGGGCGATCTACCTGGAACGCGACTGGGCTTTGCCACGCTTCACGCTGGCCGGGCTGTACCACGCCGCCGGACAGGATGACCAGGCCCGCCGCGAACTGCGCAACGTCATTGCGCTCACCCGCAACCTGCCGCCCGATACGCCGATTCCCGGCGGCGACGGCCTGACCGCCGCCCGCTTGCGCAGCGCCGCCGAGCGCCAGCTGGCCAGTCTCGCGGCGAACGCCGCACCTCCGGCCAGCCCGGAATGATCA
>JAIOAT010000024.1:44225-48343 GCA_019873685.1 Chloroflexota bacterium | reverse complement strand
GACGCGCGGCAGCCGCCCGACGCCCCACAGCGGCAGGCCGGTCGTGTGCTGGTAGATCAGGTCAGCCCAGCCGAGCAGCGGGCGGGCCGCCAGCCCGTAGGCCGCGTAAGCCAGCGGCCGCAGGGCGCGGCTCCGGCGGGGGATGCGGCGCACGGGATAGCCGTATTCGCTGTCGCGGGGAGTGGGATCGCCAAAGGTCAGCAGGCGCACAGCGTGACCGGCGGCCTGCACTTCCGGCAGCAGGCTGTGCAGGTAGGTCGCCGGGCCGCCCGATTCGGGATGAAAGATTCCGGTGGCGATAAAGACGCGCATGAGGGCAACGACTCCCGGAGGCAGGCGCGATTCAAGGCCGCGCGGCTACAGCCGCAGGCCGCGCAGGCGCAGGGCGGCAACGATCCGGGCGAAAACTTCGTCCGGCCCCGGCGTGGCGTCGACAGCCACCCAGCGCTCTGGCTCCTGTTGCATCATGGCCTGGTAGCCCGCATAGACCCGCCGGTGAAAATCCAGAGCCAGCCGGTCCAGACGGTTCAATTCTGCCTGGCTCTGCTTGCGGCCCAGCCCGACTTCCGGCGGGCAGTCCAGATAGATGGTGATGTCGGGCCTCAGGCCGCCGGTGGCAAAGGTCGTGATCTGGCGCAGGGCGGTCAGGTCCAGCCCGTGCCCGTAGCCCTGGTAGGCCAGCGTGGAATCATAGAAGCGATCGCACAGCACGGTACGGCCCGCCGCCAGGGCCGGGCGGATCACCTCCCGGACGTGCTGGGCGCGCGCCGCGCTGAAGAGCAGCGCTTCCGCCTCCGGGGCCATGGCTGCCCCCTCCGGGCGGTTGAGCAGGATATCGCGCACCTGCTCGCCGATCAGCGTGCCGCCCGGTTCGCGGGTGGCCAGGACATCCACTCCGACGGCCTGCAGGGCGGCGACAACGCGCTGAAACTGGGTAGTCTTGCCGGAACCTTCCGGCCCTTCGAACGTGATGAACACGCGGGATTTCCCTTTTCAGGCGCGGTCTCCTCTCCCCTCGCCCGACATACCGGCAAGGGAAGAGGAGACCGGCGGACGGTCCAGAGCATCACGGGCGAGCGCAGCGCGCTTACCCCGTGTCGCGGGAGATGCGGACGTGGCGCTGCGGTTCCTTGCCCAGGCTGAGGCTGATCAGGTTGGCCTGGCGGGCCAGCTCATGCTGCCGCCGCCGGATGTAGGGCGGCTGCGGCTCCAGATCGACCTCTGTGGCGCCGGTCATGATCTCGGCGATAGCTTCCTCAGCCTCGCGCAGGCCAGCCGTCAGTGGGTCCTGGCTGTGCCGTTCCAGCTGGAAGACATCGATCAGGAAGTTCTCCATCTGGGTGACGGTATTGGCGCGCAGGACGTAGATCGGCATGCCGCGCCGTTCAGCGTCCACAATCAGCTTGGGCCGGCGGCGGTAGTAGTTCTTGAGCGTGAGCACGGCCTGGGCCTGCTCGACCTCAGTTTCGATCAGCAGCGGCAGGTTCAGGCGGCGGGCGGCCTGCTGCAGTCGGTTGCGGGCCACGCCATGCACATACACGTGCAGCGTAGGCAGGTCGCGTGGGCTGCTGCCCGCCTGGGCCGGCTCAAAAACCGGACGGGAGCGGGCCGTGCCATTGCGCGGACGGCGACCGCCTTCGCGCTCCGGCGCGGCGACCGCGCTGTAATCCGGCTGCTCGGTAGTGGTACGGATCTCGCCGCTGGGGGTGCGCACCCGCTTTTCCACCGGCAGCGGACGCCCGCGCAGGGCGGCGTCAACCGCTGCGGCGACATCCTTGTGCACCACCAGGCTGTCGCGCGTCTGCAGCTCAACCAGTACATCGAAAGTCGGCGGTGAACGGCGTTCCAGGACGGTCTTCTGCGTCCCGCGGCGGCGCGCTTCCTCGTCGGAGAGCGTGACCGATTCGATGCCGCCAACCAGGTCGGAGAGCGTCGGGTTGAGCAGCAGGTTGCCCAGCGTGTTGCCGTGCGCTGTGCCGATGAGCTGCACACCGCGCTCGGCAATGGTCCGGGCGGCGACCGCCTCCAGTTCGCGGCCAATTTCGTCGATCACGATCACTTCGGGGTTGTGGTTCTCCACCGCCTCGATCATGACCTCATGCTGCAGGTCCGGGCGGGCCACCTGCATGCGGCGGGCGCGCCCTACCGCCGGGTGCGGTACATCGCCATCGCCGCCGATCTCATTGCTGGTATCGACGATCACGACGCGCTTCTTTTCCGCCAGGACACGCGCAGCCTCCCGGAGCATGGTCGTCTTACCCACGCCGGGCGGGCCGAGGATCAGCAGGCTCTTGCCGCTTTCGATCAGGTCCTGGATGATGTCAATGGTGCCGTAGACGGCGCGACCCACACGGCAGGTCAGCCCGACCACCTCGTTGCGGCGGTTGCGGATGGCGCTGATGCGGTGCAGTGTGCGCTCGATCCCGGCGCGGTTGTCCAGGTCAAAGTCACCCAGTCGCTCGACGACATACTCGATCATGACCGGGGTGACTTCCTGGTCAGAAAGCGGGTATTCGCCGTCAACGAAGCGGGCGGTCGGGATGCGTCCCAGGTCCAGGATAATCTCCAGCAGGTCATCGGGGCGGCCCAGCTCATCCAGACGGTAGCGGATGGCCGTGGGCAGGACACCCCGCAGTTTTTCCAGGTCGTCAGTAATCCGGCGTTCCAACGTGCTCCACACTTTCTTGGCCGGTCACCCTGCTCCGGCCAGCTTTCCATTACAACGAACTCATTTCGGCGCACGCCAGCGGGCGCTCAGCACCGGCTGGTCGGCCTGCCGGGCAGGTGCATACTCCCCTGAACGGACGGCAGCGGCGCGAAGGCCGGATGCTCGATCCGCGCTGAGGTGTGGCGGACGAGCACCGTCTGACGCGCCCAGGGGGCAAACCCCAGGTCGGCCAGCACCCCACTCAGCCAGCCCTGATACTGGCGCACGCAGCAGTAGACCGGCAGGCGTTCCGCGCGTTCCAGCGTCCACAGCAGCGCCGCGAAGATCTGCCCGGCGGTGACGGTATCCTCCAGCAGCAGGTACGGCTTGACATAGATGCCCCGTGCGCCGGCGCTGACCGCCAGGTAAGCCCGTATCTCGCTCCCGGTCATGTAGACCAGCCCCTGCGTATCCGGCACCGGATCGGCTTTGTGGGCCAGGCGGGGGACGGTCTGCGCGTGCAGGAAGCGGATAGCCGCGGCGTCGCTGGCTGTTGCCGGATGCAGGATGACTGCCGATCGGGGCTGCGGCAGGGGGCGCGGGTCGCGCCGCCAGATGTCCTGCCGGGCGTAGGAGGCGAACCCGGCCCGGCGCAGGGCCTCAAAGACCGCGCTGTTTTCGTCGACTTCGGCGTGCAGGTTATGCGCTCCGCGCGCTCCGGCGGTTTGCAGCAGCGTATCCAGCAACAGCAGCCAGACGCTTTCCTGGCCGGGCGTGTATTCCTCCGGGAGGGCTGGCGCGACGAAAACGATGTGCGCATCCGGGCTGCCTGGCTCATGCCGTAGCTGCCCGAAGGCCCGCTCCCCGGCGTAGCGGACGACCACCGTTGGGGTGCCAAAGTGGCCCAGGGGCAGCCGGGACAGCGTGGCGTCACTCAGGGTATGCAGCCCGCGCGACAGGTAGCTCGCACTGTCCATGCTGATGCCGCGCGCTTTGAGGCGTTGGATCAGGGGCAGATCACCGATGGTAAACGCCCGTGCTTCAGCCTCGTGGTTGAACAAGGCGTGCCCTCAACTGCTTAAACCCGCAAAAAACGATGGGGCGAAATCCTGCTTGCTTCGCCGGGCAACCGCGTCGCGGGCCAGGTTGGCGTGCGATCCTGCTTCAAATTGTACCTGTCCGGGCCGCAGTTGACAATGATCGGTGCATCCGCGCAGCAGCGGCGGCCTGTCAGCACGTCCGGTAGAGGTCCCACAGGGCGGCCAGGCGCGTTTCCAGCCGGGCGGCCAACGGGCCGGGCGGGCCGCTGGTCACGTCGTCCTCGTTCTCAAAGACGGCATACGGCACGCGGATCCCTTTTACATTCAGCCAGTGCGGATCGGCGGCGCTGAAGGCGCCCCAGTCACTCTCTTTGTACAGGCGCTCCAGCTTGGCGTCCGGCAGGGCGTGCTGCAGGATGCTGTCCGGGCGA
>JAIOAT010000024.1:0-43713 GCA_019873685.1 Chloroflexota bacterium | reverse complement strand
GATCACACGCGGCGATTGTAAGACCGGCAGGGCGCTCGCTCAAGGGTGGAATCATCCGCCCCGCCGCAGCGGGTGATTCCGGCCATGCGACGGGGCGGCAGGATGAACAGGCTGGATGGGTGAACAGGCGTCAGGCCAGCGCCTCATGGGCGGTGCGGGCGATGATCTCGTCCTGCAGCGCCCGGCCCAGATCGCAGAAGTAATCGCTGTAGCCGGCGACACGCACGATCAGGTCGCGGTACTGCTCCGGATGCTGCTGGGCGTCCCGCAACGTGGCCGAATCGACGACGTTGAACTGGATGTGATGCCCATCCATCCGGAAGTATGTCCGCACCAGTTGCACCAGTTTGTCCAGGTCGTCATCGCTGGCCAGTACCTGCGGCGCGAAGCGCTGGTTAAGCAGCGTGCCGCCAGTGCGCACGTGATCCATCTTGGCTGCCGAGCGCAGTACGGCGGTGGGGCCGTGGCGGTCCATGCCCTGCACCGGCGAGATGCCTTCCGAAAGCGGCTGCCAGGCCCGGCGGCCATCCGGCAATGCACCGATCACAGAGCCGAAGTAGACATGGCAGGTGGTGGGCAGCAGATCGATGCAATAGCGCCCGCCACGGGTATTGGGCCGCCCGTCAATGGCATTGAAATAAGTCTCAAACACGCGCACCATGATCGCATCGGCGTAGTCGTCATCGTTGCCGTACTTGGGCGTGCGGTTGAGCAGGAGCTGCCGCTCGCGCTGGTGGCCTTCAAAGTCATCGGCCAGGATGGCCAGCAGGGCGTCCATCGAGAATGTATGCTGCTCGAAGACGTGGTACTTGAGGGCGGCCAGCGAATCGGTGATCGACCCCAGCCCCACCCCCTGAATGTACGAGGTGTTGTAGCGCGCCCCGCCATCGTGGTAGTCCTTGCCGGTGGCAATGCAGTCATCGATCAGCAGGGAGAGAAACGGGGCAGGCATATACGTGGCATACAGCCGCTCGATGACGTTGTTGCCGCGTATCTTGATGTCGATGAAGTAGCGAAGCTGGCGCTCGAAGGCGGCGAAAAGCGCTTCAAAGCTGGCGAAGTCGCGCGGGTCGCCAGTCTCCAGGCCGATGCGCTTCCCCGTGCGCGGATCAACGCCGTTATGCAGGGTAATCTCCAACACCTTGGGCAGGTTGAAATAGCCGGTCAGGTTGTAGTTCTCTTTGCCAAAGGCGCCGGTCTCCACGCAGCCGCTGGTCCCGCCGTTGCGGGCGTCGATGACCGACTTCCCGGCGCGGATCATCTCCTGGATGACGGCGTCAGTGTTGAAGATCGATGGCTGCCCGAAGCCGGTGCGGATGATCCGCGCGGCCCGCTTGATGAAGCGATCCGGGCTTTTCTTGCTGACCTGGATCGACGAACTGGGCTGCAGCAGACGCATTTCCTCGATCACGTCCAGCAGCAGGTAGGTAACCTCATTGACGCCATCGGAGCCGTCGGGCTTCAGGCCGCCCAGGTTGATCTGGGCGAAGTCAGTATAAGTGCTGCTCTCGGCAGCGGTCACGCCGACCTTGGGCGGGGCGGGCTGGTTGTTGAACTTGATCCAGAAGCAGTGCAGCAACTCCTCAGCCATCTCGCGGGTGAGGGTGCCATCGGCCAGACCCTGCCGGTAGAACGGCTCCAGGTGCTGGTCGAGCCGCCCGGGGTTGAAAGCGTCCCACGGATTGAGTTCGATGGTCACGCCCAGATGCACAAACCAGTAGTATTGCAGTGCCTCCCAGAAGTCGCGGGGCGGATGAGCCGGGACATGCTCGCAGACGGCGGCGATGCGCTCCAGTTCCTGCTTGCGGCGCGGATCGGTGGTTTGCGCGGCGAGCTCACGGGCGTGTTCAGCGTGCCGTTCGGCAAAGCGGATCAGCGCCTGCGCAGCGATGCGCATCGCCTTGAGTTGCTCCTGACGGGCGTAGGCCTGCGGGTCGTTCAGGTAATCCAGGCTGGCCAGGCGAGCGTCGATCTCGGCGATGAAGTCCAGCATGCCTTTGTGATAGATCTTGTCGTCCAGCACAGTGTGGCCGGGGGAACGTTGCTCCATGAACTCGGTGAAGACGCCCGCCTCATACGCGGCGATCCATTCCGGCGTCATCTCCCGCAGGATCATCTCCCGCATGGTCTTGCCCCGCCAGAAGGGGATGATCTCATCCGCATACAGCTGGAAGGTCTCCGGGCTGACGGCGAACGAGATTTTCTCCCGCGTGTTGAGGATGTCCAGGTCGGCCAGCGAATGGCAGCATAGCTCCGGATAGGTGGGTGTAGCTTTGGGGGCTGGCCCCTTTTCCCCGACGATCAGCTCGTCATCCTGGATGCAGATGGTCTTGTGCTCCAGCAGGTAGGCGAAGGCCCGCGCCCGCTGTACCGGGACAGAGCAGCGCTCGGTCTCCTGCTGGTAGAAGCGGGTCATCAGCAGGGCGCGCTCCGGGGAAAGGGTAGGCCGGGCTTCCAGGCTGCGCTGGCGGAGCCGGGCGACACGTTTGGTCATGGGCATAGGCGTCATCCTCCTATCTTGACGGCCAGGCCGTAGGCTTCCAGCTGGCGTTGCAGTTCGGCCATCTGCGCTGCCGGAGGTGGATCAGTCGGCGGCAGGGGATCAGGGCGGGCCAGGCGGGCGTATTTGTCGGCCCCCATGCGGTGGTAAGGCAGCAGGTCAAGGCGCTCAACGGCTGGCAGGGCGCTGACATATTCCCCGATCGCGGCAATATCGGCGGGATCGTCGTTCAGGCCGGGGATGACCGGGACGCGGACGATGATACGGCTCCCGGTGGCCGCCAGCCGTTCGAGGTTGCGCAGGATGAGATCGTTATCCGCGCCGGTGAAGCGGCGGTGACGTTCGCCATCCATCAGCTTGAGGTCGTAGAGGAAGAGATCAACATACTCGCGGACGCGCTCAAGCGCCTCCGGCGGGGCATAACCACAGGTGTCCAGTGCCGTGTGCAGGTCGCGGGCTTTACAGGCCTGCAACAGCGCCAGCAGGAATTCCGGCTGGAGTAGCGGCTCTCCACCGGAAAAAGTCACTCCGCCTTCCCCTTCGTAAAAAGTGGTATCGCGCAGGACTTCGGCCATAACCTCGGAGACGGTCATGGTGCGGCCTACCATCTCCCGCGCGTCGGCGTAGCAGGCCGCGACGCACGCCCCGCAGTCGTCACAGATAGCGCGGTCGGTGACATAGCCCTGGCCGTTGGCCCGGATCGCCCCGACCGGGCAGGTCTCGACACAGGCCCCGCAAACGATGCACCGTTCCGGGCGCAGGATGAGTTCCGGGCGGGGACGCTGGCTTTCCGGGTTATGGCACCACCAGCAGCGCAGGCTGCAGCCCTTGAGGAAGACCGTGGTGCGGATGCCCGGCCCGTCGTGAATGGAGAAGCGCCTGATGTCGAAGACCGTGCCGCTGATCATGGCCCAGGAGTCCGCGGTAGATGACGGGGATAGCTGGCTACATTAGCGCAGATTCGGACGGGCGGCAAGCGCAAGTCCGCCGGGAACAGGCAGACCCGACCTGCGACCGCAGCGACAAGACAACCGGCAGGCCAGCATGAGGGTGTCCTTCACGCTTATCCTGCCCCTGTTCCTGCCGCGATCATCCGCCGCAAACCCTCCTCATCGATGATCGGGATGCCCAGCTGCTGCGCTTTATCCAGCTTGCTGCCGGCGGCCTCCCCGGCCAGCAGGTAATCTGTCTTCTTGCTGACGCTGTCGGTGACTTTGCCGCCATGCAGCTGGATCAAAGCCTTGGCTTCCTCGCGCTTGAGTGTGGGCAGCGTCCCGGTGATGACGAAGGTCAGCCCGGCCAGCGCCGTGCTCCCCTGACCGGTTGGGGCCGGTTCCTTCTCCAAACGCACCCCTGCCGCCCGCAGCTTGGCGATCAGGCGCTGGTGGAATTCATCGCGGAACCAATCATGGATAGCCTGAGCGATGTTCGGGCCGACGCCTTCGATCTGCAGCAGATCGTCCACGGAGGCGGCGGCAAGCGCGTCGATGCTGCCGAATTCGTCGGCCAGCGTCCCGGCCATGATCTCGCCCACGCCTTCAATGCCCAGCGCCGTGATCAGGCGGGCCAGCGGGCGGTGCTTGGCCTCTTCAATGCCTGCCAGCAGGTTTTCCACCTTCTTTTCGGCAAAGCCTTCCAGCTTGAGCAGGTCTTCCGCCCTGAGCGTGAAGATGTCGGCTTCGTCGTGGATCAGCCCCTCGTCCATCAGTTGCTTGACCGTGCGCGTGCCCAGCCCTTCGATGTCCAGCGCACCCCGGCTGACAAAGAACTCCAGGCTGCGGAAGACACGCTCCGGGCAATACGGGTTGGAGCAGAAGTAATCGACCATCCCCTCCGGGCGTACGACTGGATCGCCGGAGAACGGGCAGGTCTCCGGGGGCTGGATCGGGCGCTCGGAGCCATCGCGCTCCTCCGGCACGGGGCCTTCGATGTAGGGGATGACATCCCCGGCGCGGCGGACAATCACCACGTCGCCCAGGCGGATGTCTTTTTCGGCGATCCAGTCGAAGTTGTGCAGGGTCACGTTGCGAATGGTCGTGCCGCCCACAAAGACCGGCTCCACCACCGCCGTCGGTTTGAGCACGCCCGTCCGCCCGATACTGAACTTGACGTCGATCAGGCGGGTTGTGCCTTCTTCCGCCGGGAACTTGTAGGCGATGGCCGCGCGGGGGTTCTTATTGCCGATGACGCCCAGCGCATCCCACAAGGCCAGGTTGTTGATCTTGATTACCAGGCCGTCGATCTCGTAGTCCAGGGTGGCGCGGCGGGCCTGCCAGGCCGGGATGGCCGCGATCAGGGCTTCCAGGTCGTCATAGTATTCCGTGTACGGCTCCAGGAAGCCCAGCGCCTTCAGGTATTGCAGTTGTTCCCACTGGGTGGGGGGGACATGATCATCGCTGGAGGCGGCCACGATCCCATAGACGAAGACGCGCAACGGGCGGGCGGCGGTCACACGCGGGTCCTTGTTCTTCAGCGCACCGCTGGCAGCGTTACGCGGGTTGATGAAAGGCGGTTCGCCCAGCTCGCGCTGACGGGCGTTGAGTTGCTCGAAGGCCGAAAGCGGGATGAACGCCTCCCCACGCACGACCAGCCGCGAAGGTGGGCGCGGGCCATCCGGCATGACCGGCAGGCGCAACGGTACGGTGGGGATAGTGCGCACGTTGGGCGTGACATCATCGCCGACCAGGCCATCGCCGCGCGTCGCGGCCAGCGTCAGCAGGCCGTTTTCGTAGGTCAGCACGACGGACAGGCCGTCCAGTTTGGGTTCCAGCGTGTAATCCAGCCGCAGGCCGGGCGGCAACAACTTGCTGATGCGCTCCCGCCAGGCGCGAATCTCGTCAGCGTCGAAGGCTTTGGCCAGGCTGCCGATCAGGGCCGGGTGAGTCACCTTGCGGAATTCCGGTTGCAGGTCGGAACCGGCCCGCTGGGTGGGCGAATCGGGCGTGATCAGTTCGGGGTGCTCGGCCTCGATAGCTTCTAATTCGGCCAGCAGGGCGTCGTACTCCGGATCGCTGATCACCGGGTCGTTGAGGACAAAGTAGCGATAGTTGTGGTAGTTGATCTGGGCGCGCAGTTCGGCGGCGCGCTCGGCGGGGGTCTGGGTCATGGCGCTCACTCGCATGGCTCCACAGGGTCGCGGTTGTGCCTCTATTATACGGAAGGTCGAACAAATGGGCTATCGTCCCGGCGAGGCCGGGAGGCGGCGAGACGGGGAGACCGGGAGGCCAGGTGGCCTGGAGGACTGCTCATGGCCTGCTGCCCACTCCCCACTCCCTGTTTTCACTGGTCCTGAGCAGGACGGTGACTGCGACTCCCTGCCTGCATCTCCAAGGCGGAGGTGATGTGAGGCTATTCACAATGTTGACAAGAAAAAATAAAGGGCTAGGATAACATTATAATTTAGACCTGCAATATCTAATAAAAACACTACCGCATGAGTCATCCTGATTGTTAGTTAAAGGCGTCCATGCTGCACTCGTTAGAATGAAAGTTGCCGAACGACCGTTGAATGAATGAGGGGGTAGCATGAACGGCGTCTATATTAGTAACGGCGCATGTTCTCCTTGATGATCTATTGCAGATTCTGCAGCATCGCGGCGACGGGCGGATGCTCGAGATGGTCAACAGCCAATTGGAGAAGATGGGTCTGTAGTGCTGTCATGCTCACGGCAATAGCGGTGTTACTCTAGAGGTCTTGGCTTCGCTTATCGCTTTGGCCTTGACCAACGCTAACTAAAATAGGACCGCACAAATCATGCAATCTCTGAGATTGAAATGGTCTCCGGTGAAGCAGCTATCTCGAAGAAGGGGTCCAACGATCTAGGGGATGAGGTGGCTTACATTGCAGTCTTTTCGCAGTTCTATTAAGCAGTCAAAGTGAAAGCGGTTTTATTCGGCAAATCAGAATGACAAATAAAGGAGCAGACAATGGCTTTACAGTTTGAATCATCACAAGTGATCGACCGACCGATCGAAAAAGTGTTCCACTTTTACGCGGTGGAACATGTCCGCAACCACCCCCGGTGGGATTCGGATATTGAACTCTGGCTCGATAACGACGCTCCCCTTGCCGTTGGAACGGTCATCCGTAGACGCAACAAACGCGGCGGGAAAGTTGTCGAAGGTACGATGAAAGTGACAGAGTATGAGACGAACCGCGTGCTTGCGATGGAGATTCATGATGGTCCTGCTGTTATGTATGGAAGAACAACCTTTGAGGTTCTTAACAAAAACCAAACCAGACTCACTACTATCATTGATATTCCCTGGATGGAGGAAAATGCTGACAAGACTTTTCTGAACAGCCGATTGGAAAGAGCTGCTCAGATCAGGAAGCAACTGATCGAGTCGGAGACTTAGAGGAAATGGCATACCTGAACTGATCGTTTTTGTCGTCCCTGGGCCAGGTCTGGCACACTGCATCGTTGGTGAGCTAGCTTTTTTTCGGTAGTTGTGCGTTTCTCTTCTTTTGGCTGCTGTTAGTATCTATCCGGTCCAAAACCTGAATAGAGCTGCAATAAAGCTGCGAGGGCCTCGTCTTCGAGCCATCTGTTTTACCGGAGGCCATCTGAATCTCAGATGTTGCATGACTTTTGCAGTCCTATTTAGGTGTAGAAGGGAGAAGGTGGGTTTTGCAGTGTTTTCACGCTCCCATCAATGCCGGTGTCACTCTAGGGGACTTGGCTTCGCCCATCCCTTTTTGGCCTTAGCCAATGCTAACCAGAGCAATAAAGGTGGGTTGTGAGACCATTCACAATGTTGACAAGAAAAAATAAAGGGCTAGGATAATACTACAATTGAGACCTGCAATATCTCGTAAATTTGAAAAGGAATAACTGCATGAGCCGCAAATTGCCGTCCCGGAAACTGGTCATCTTCCTGCTGGTCATCGCGCTGCTGAGCAGCCTGGCCATCGCTGCCAGCGTCAGCGCCTCGCACTTGACCACGATGGAGGTCTGCGCCAGCCATGGTCTGGGGCCAAACTTCCAGTATGCTGAAGGGGCGGAGTCGGCCCTGCTCCGCTGCCTGAACACAACCAGCACCAGTCATAGCTGAGCTTGCCAGCCGTACTACCGACGGGACGGGGAACATCCTCCGTCCCGTTTTTTGTTGGATCGCGCAGCCTGTCTACTGCATGAAGGCCCTGACCTGTTCCCTCGAGCGGGTAGGTGGTCAGGTGGTTTGCAGCCCAGTCTGTCCTTACAAGCTGGTGTATGATCGGGATACCGTCGGTATATCGTCGGGATACCGATTCCAGAGATTGGTCGCTTCCTGGCCGGAAGACGGACGATGTTCCGGTAGACGGGGGCTGCTATGAGCGGACAACGGCTGCTGTTGACGTTTATCGCGGTGTTGCTGTTTGTCGTGTCGGTGGTCTGGTTCGTCCTGGACCTGGCTGCGCAACGGCAGGCAGCGGGAACGCTACCGCTGGGGCCGATCATCGCGCTGGCGGTGGCGGCTGTGCTGGCCCTGCTGACGCGCCTGCCGGCGTTGCTGGGGGACACCCGGCCAGGGCGAAGTGCTCGACAGGCCAACCGCCGGCCCTATACCCAGATGCGCCGGGCGGATCGGGCCGGGGGCGGGTCACAGGTCTTTTCCGACGAAGCCGAAGTGGAGAGTCCGGCTGAGCTGCCCCCCTGGCTCAAAGAGGTCGCTTCTCCGGAGGATAGGGCGGCTGGCGACATCCCGCCTGCGGTCGAGCCGGAGCCAGCCGCTGGCGAACCAGCCGGAGAAAAGTCAAAGTCAGCAGACTGGCTGGAGGAGATGGTCGGCGAGGCCGAGGAAGAGGTGGCCTCCGCTGGCGAGGACGTGGAGTCGACCGGCACTATGCTGCCCGTGACCGGTGGGGGGGAAGAAGCCGCTGCGGAGGAGCCAGCCGTCCAGCGGCGCAATGGCGGTGAGGACGAAGCCGCGCCCGGCGCGCCGATCCGCTTCTCCGCTTACTATCCTCGTGAGGTCAGGCCGCAGGACTGGCAACCGCTGCGGGCTTACCTGTTCAAGGACTTCGCTCTGGACGCTGTCCGGGCTGACGCCCAGGAGCAGTTCGGCCCGCGCACCGACATCCGCGAGACGGTGCGAGAGGCGCTGGCCCCCATCCCGGAAGAAGCCCTGGTAACAGCTATCCCGGACCTGCCCGGCTTTGAGTTCGACCCGCCGCAGGCTTCCGCCCGCTTCCGCCGTGACTGGCGGCGCTTTGACTTCGAATTCCGGGCGGTGGACGCGCCGCTGGATGCCAGCGCCGACGGGCGGATCACCTTCCTGGTGGAGGGGGTGGTGGTGGCTGATGTGCCGCTGTCGGTCTATGTCAGCCAGACGGCCGGCCAGGCGGTCTTCCAGCCAGCGGAGGCAACCGCTTCGCCGTATCAGGCCATCTTCTGCAGCTACAGCCACCGGGACACCCGGATTGTGGAGCGCGTGGAACGCGCCAGCCGCTATTTCAACTTCCGCTACCTGCGCGATGTAACCACCCTGCGCAGTGGCGAGGAATGGAACCCGCGCCTGCTGGAACTGATCAGCGAAGCGGACATCTTCCAGTTGTTCTGGTCAGCCCATGCGGCGGCCTCGGAATACGTCCGCCAGGAATACCTGCACGCGCTGGCGCTGCGTAATAGCGGGCAGAAGGGCAGATACTTCATCCGCCCGGTGCGCTGGGAAGAGCCGATGCCCGTCCCTCCCCCGCCGGAACTGGCCGGACTGCACTTTGATCTGATCCCCGAACTGGTGGAGGAAGGCTGACGGCGGCAGACCGGCGCAGCACAGAGGCAAACCCGGCGGATCAAAAAGGACACCGGGGCGGCAAGAGCCATCCCCGGCGTCCTGTGAGCAGGCGATCAGCAGTCGCGAATCAGCGGGCGGGCGCGGCGGCTTCGTGCGCTTCAGCGGGTGCATGCCCGGTCACGCGCCTGGCGCCTTCGGCTTCCGGATAGAGGTGCAGGAAGCGCGCCGCCAGGCTCCAGGCCAGCAGCCAGTAGGCGACGATGCCAATGGCCACACCCCACTCGATGGGCGCCGGTGTGTAGGTGGCCACCTCCAGGTTGCGCAGCACACCCGGCGACCAGTCCATCGGCACGACGAACCCGGCCAGCGTCATGTTCCAGCGGTAAACGATCACGCCCAGGATGCCCAGCGCCCCGGCCACAAAGAGGGCCAGTTTGCTGCGGCGGGTGCGCGGCCACAGGTAGATCACCATCGGCACCAGCGCGCCCAGCAGCACCTCGAACCACCAGAAGGTGAAGCCGTAAGGCGTGTTCTCCCCCAGTAGCTCCAGATCATGTTCCAGGGCGGGGGAGTGCGAATAGTAGTTGGTGGCGGCCCAGCTCCATACCTTCAGGTACAGGTAAGCCGCGGCGGCCACCCCGGCCAGCAGCGCCACATTGTTGAGGATGTCCGGCGGGACGAGCTGGCGCTTTTGCAGGGCTTCCGTGACCACGGTGAAGGCGATCGTCGCCCCGATCCCGGCGGCGACTGCCGAGAGGATGAACAGCACCGGTGCACTGGGGGAGAACCACACCGGGCGGGCAGTCAGCACGCCGTATGTCGCGCCCAGCGAGGACTGGTGCAGCAGCGAAAGCGCCATGCCAAACAGCGCCGCCACCGGCATGATCCGGTGGAGCAGGTGAGCCAGCCCCAGCAACCAGCGATTATTGCGCAGCGGGGTGCTCTCGATCACGATCGGCAGGACTTCCATCACCAGCACGGTGGTGTAGAACATGACGCACAGCGTGATCTCCCACAGCACCG
The DNA here is from genome assembly GCA_019873685.1 of Chloroflexota bacterium. GTDB lineage: Bacteria > Chloroflexota > Anaerolineae > Aggregatilineales > Ch27 > Ch27. The sequence goes on along the minus strand of JAIOAT010000024.1, from coordinate 33,473 downwards.
AGTGCACATTCCAGTACAGCAGCGGGTGATAGAAGCGATCCGGGCGGCCAATGTCCACCAGCAGGGCCAGCATCGCCCCGGTATAACCCAGCAGGCCGATCAGTACGGCGGCGCGGGCGATGGCCTCATACCGCTTGAGGCCGAAGACATACACCGCCGCTGAGAGGGTGAAGGCCCCGGCCCCCAGCGCGATCGAGGACAGGTCAACCGTGATCCACAGGCCCCAGGGCAACTGGTTGGTCAGGTTGGTCATCCCCAGGCCCTGTGCCAGCACGGTCAGGATGGAAAAGACCCCGATCCCCAGCAGCAACGCCAGGAAGAGGATCCAGGCGGTATACAGAGGTGAGCGGCGGGCGAAGTTCACGATCGCGGTCATAGCGCCATCCCCTCCGGCGGAATGTAGTAGACATTGGCTTCAGTGCCCAGGTCCTCGCGCAGGCGCAGGGTAGGCCGGGTGAGGATCAGACGGGAGACCGGGCTTTCGGGATCGTTGAGGTCGCCAAAGGCGCGCGCCCCAACCGGGCAGGCGTTGACACAGGCGGGCGTGGCCTCGCGGTCAATGCCGGGCACCAGCCCCTGGGCTACCCCGGCGTCGATGCGGTGGATGCAGAAGGTGCACTTTTCCACCACACCGCGAGGCCGGCGGGGGACTTCCGGCGTGCCCCAGAAGGGGACATACGGATTCGGCTCGTCGCCGCGATCTTCCCAGTTGAAGACGCGCGCACCGTAGGGGCAGGCAGCCTGGCAGTAGCGGCAGCCAATGCACTTGTTGTAGTCCATCACCACCAGCCCGTCAGCCCGGTTGTAGGTCGCCGCGACCGGGCAAACCCGCACGCATGGCGCGTTCTGGCAGTGCAGGCACGGACGGGTGATGTGGAACGTCCTGCCGGTGGGCGTTTCATCCACCAGGTGGATGTTCCAGCGCATGTCATCGCGGGTGTCATTGGTGGCCTGGCAGGCATAGACGCAGTACTCGCAGCCGATGCACTTGCTCAGGTCGATGACCATCCCCCAGCGCGGATGCTGGCGGGGGCTTTCGGCGGTGGTGCGGCGTTCCAGCCCGCTGGCCAGCTGTTCGACGAGCGGGGTGAGCGGCCCGGCCAGGGCGACGGCGGCGGCGACGGAGACGCCCGACCCGATCATGAGCTTGATCAGGTCACGGCGGCTGATGACGGTGGTGGTGTTGTCGCTCATGGGTAGCTCCCGTCAGGATTTCTTCTTGTTGTTGCCGTTGTTATTGTTCTCGCGGCGGCCCAGAATCCAGTACAGGGTCAGTCCCAGCCCCAGCCCGACGATCAGGCCCTGGGTGAGCTGCACGAAGTTGGTGCCGGTTGCAGCTGGAGTTTCCGCCTTCTCTTCCAACGCGGCCTGCAGTTCGGCAACCTGAACGCGCAACCGGTCGCGCTCCTCCGCCAGCGCCGTGTCCACGTCAACCAGCAGCGGCACATTGCCCTGGATGGAAAGCGCCTCATGGCACTCGGTGCAGGGCACGGTCTCGACGGTCATGGTGTGGTCGGGGATGCGATGCTGCTCGTCGTCGCGGGTACGGTACATGTGGCAGCTGCCGCAGGTCACCTCCACGTTGGCGAAGTCGACCTCGTTGTGCGTCAGGTGAACGTAGGTATTGGGCGCCGACTTGTGGCAGTTCAGGCAGAGCTGGTTGGTGGTCTCAAAGCGCAGGCTTTGGCCGTGCGGGTTGTGGCAGGTGGAACAGGCTACCGTGCCCATGTCTTCGGTGAAGGCGTGCGGGCTGCGCCGCCACTCGTCAAAGGTCACGGTATGGCAGTTGCCGCAGGCGCTGGGCGTGCGGTTGATCACAAAGTCCGCCGGCGGGTGATCGGCGGGCGTCAGGCCATGGCAGGCCTCACACTGGACGTTTTCCTGCAGGTACTGGCCGGAATGCAGCTGGTAGTTGGTGGTATGGCAAAGCAGGCATTCCGGGTTGTTGTTGGTGGCAGCCCAGGCAGCCTGAAACGATTCGCGGTCATAAGCGACGGCATGCGCGCCGGTAGCCCACAGCTCCTTATAGTCCAGGTGGCAATCCGCGCAACGCTGCCCCGAATGATCTTCCGGCCCGCCCTGCCTGGGCGGTTCGGCCCGGACGGGCTGCCCGGCCAGCAGACCCAGCAGCACCACCAGCAAGACGGTCAGACTGAAGATGATGAGTGGTCCCCCCTGGACCCTGTGCCATGTGTGTCTCATTGCCTGTCCTCATCATGGTGTGGTCCGGCGATGGACCACTGCAGACGATTGCCCAAACTCATCAACTAACCGGGCGCCGGGTAGCTCAGCAAAGCCCGGCTTTCCGGCTCGTACACGTGCTCCCAGAAGGCTATCTGCGCGCGGGTGGCAGCTCGGTGCGCATGGCGAACCATATAGAGTTGCTGGACGATATTCAGTCCTTCAATGGGCACCGTAGCTACACGATGGGTGCTGATCCATTCTGCAGCAACGCGCTCAGAAATGAAAGCTACCCCGATGCCCTCGGCCACCGCCATGGCGATCGCCTCCGAATTGCCGAGCGTCATGACCACGTTCAGCGCCCCCAGACCGAGGTTGAAAGCGGCCAGCGCTTCCAGTACGGCCTGCTGGGTGCCGGAATCCGGTTCGCGGACGATGAAGCGTCCGTTGAGCAACTCCTCGACGGTGATTGATTCACGCCCGGCCCAGGGATGCGCCGGCGGGGTGATCAGGATAACCGGATCAGTGATGAACGGGCGGTATTCCAGTTCGCGGTACGGCTCGCGCAGGCTACTGATGGCGATATGCGCGGAGCCGTCCAGCAGCTGGCGGATCGACGATCCGCGCGGGCCGACATCACAGGACACCTGAACCTGGGGATAACGCTCGATAAAGCTGGCGATCAGCTTGGGCAGGATGTATTTGCCCGCCGAAGTGCTGCAGGCTACCTTGAGCAGGCCAACCACCTTCCCCTGCAGGGAGGCGATGGCCTCTTCCGTGCGGATGGACAGGTTGACCAGTTCGCGGGCCATCGGCACCAGCGCTTCGCCAGCCTCGGTGAGCTGGATGTGCCGCCCGGCGCGGCTGAACAACTCGACGCCCAGCCGCTTTTCCAGCGAGCGGATCTGCATGCTGATCGCCGGCTGGGACATCTGCAGGCGGCGGCCAGCGCCGGAAAAACTGCCTGTTTCCGCGGCAGCCAGGAAAATCTGAAGCTCGTAGATGTCCAGCATGGCCGATCCCGTCCATTCCTCTCGTGAAAATGATAACAAGCTTTGCATCAGCAATTCAATATGATGGAAGTCACTTTGAATTTGATTCCGTTATATATCGCCATAAGCAAGTGATATAAATATTCCTTATGCAACGGGTTGAGCGCTATAAGATTCACCGTATAATTATATTGTGAAAATTGGAACAAAATGCACTTGTTTACTCCAATTTCGTTTCCGCCGTGATCCGGCCCACCCGGCGTCCTGACTGCCGGGAACGTCTCGTCCGATCGCTGTCAGCAAGAGGGACAGTCTCGTGAACCGATCACGCTATACCGTGCTCATCCTTGCTGCGCTGGCCCTGCTCCTGGCTGCTGGCTGCGCACCCCAGCGGGCGGAAGCGGCGCAGTCCCCCACGCCGACGCCAACGCCGTCCGCCGAGGCCGCCCCCGACCAGGCGGAAACCGCCGGGGCTGACCAGCCCGCGCCAGCTGTGGCCGTGCTCCCCGCCGAAACGCGGCCTGATTCCAATTGCATCGCCTGCCACAGCGACGCCGCACAACTTCAGCTCCTGGCTGAAGAGGAGGAAGCGCCGCCTTCGCTCAGCGAAGGCTCTGGCTGAGGGGGCAGTGTGCCTCCGTTGGAGGTATGGGAGAAGGTCCTGATCGATCCTGAGGCGCTGCTCGGCACAGTGCACGGCTACATTTCCTGCATCGATTGCCATGGCGGGCGGAACCTGGCCGATAAAGCGGCGGCGCATGTGGGCGTCGTCCGCGATCCATCCGTTGATGCGGAAGCCGCCTGCGGGGCGTGCCATCCGGATATCGCGCCCTTCCAGGAATACAGCCTGCACAACAGCCTGGCCGGTTACGATACCGTCCTTTACCAGCGTAGCATACCGGAGAACCACCCGGCGATTGAAGCAGGGCAGGAGTACCACTGCCAGAACTGCCACACCACCTGTGGCCAGTGCCACATCAGCCAGCCGACCAGCGTCGGCGGCGGCCTGATCGACGGCCACGCCTTCAACCGCACGCCGTCGATGAGCCGTCAGTGCACAGCCTGCCATGGCAGCCGGGTCAAGAACGAGTACACCGGGGCGCATGAGGGCCTGGCCGCTGATGTCCACCTGCGCTCGGCCCGCATGGTCTGCACCGATTGCCACACCGGTGGCGATATGCACGGCACAGATTACGTCAGTGTTGCCGAAGACGGCACCATCACCGCCAGCCGGGATCACCGCTACGACGGCCCGCAGGGGCCATCCTGCGAAAGCTGCCACCGGGATGTAGTCGGCATCGGCTCCGGCAACCCGTATCATGAGGCGCACGGCACCGAGGTGCTCTCCTGCCAGGTCTGCCATTCAATCAGCTACATCAACTGCTACGACTGCCACCTGGAGCGCACCGAAGACGACATTGCCTACTACCGGCTGCAGGGTGAGGAGATAGGCTTTTACATCGGGCGCAACCCGATCCGCAGCGCCGAACGGCCCTACCGCTATGTCCCGCTGCGGCATGTCCCGACCTATCCGGACCTCTTCCGCCTGTACGGCGAGGATGTGCTGAACAACTTTGACAACCTGCCGACCTGGACGTATGCCACGCCGCACAACATCCAGCGCAATACGCCGCAGACGGCCAGCTGTGAAAGCTGCCACACCAACAGCGCGCTCTTCCTGACGCCGGATAAGGTGCGCGAAGAGGAGTTGACGGCCAACCAGAACGTGATCGTGCTGGGCGCGCCGCCGATGCCGGAGGAATACCGCCGCGTACCGCTGCCGGGCGAAGGCGCAGCAGCCGCGCCGGCTGCACCGACGATTGATCCGCTGGCTGTGCCTGCCGCTGCGCCAACGGTTGACCCGCTGGCCGTGCCTGCCGCTGCGCCGACGGTTGACCCGCTGGCTGTACCGGCTGCTGCACCGACGGTAGCGCCAACGGTAGATCCACTGGACGTACCACCGGCCCAATGACCCTGTTTTTGGGGCGGGGCGGAGAGCTTCCGGCTTTCCGCCCCGTGAGGTAAAGCACATAAATATGGGGAAGTCGACCCACAAAGTATCCGTACAGACCGAATCACACAATCGCATCAGCAAGGAGAACGTATCTATGGCAGCAAAACGGTTGATCACGCTATGCATTCTGGCCAGCGTCCTGCTGACCGGCATTGCCCCCGTCCTGGCTCAGGGGACGGGTGTCCTGCAGGCTGCTGTTGAGGCCTACATTCCCAACCTGCCGCAGGGCTTCGGGATGGTGAGCGTCAACGATCTGGCGACGGAGCTGGCGGAGAATCCGGACCTGTTCCTGCTGGACGTGCGGGAGGCCAGCGAGTGGACGGAGCAGGGCTACATTCCCGGGGCGGTGAATGTGCCGGTGCGGGAGCTGGTAGACAAGCTGAATCTGCTACCGGCGGATCTGGACGAGCCGATCGTGGTGTACTGCGCCAAGGGGACACGCGGCACGATAGTGATGACCGTGTTGCAGATGCTGGGCTACACCAATGTGCGCAACATGGTAGGCGGCTTTGGGGCATGGAAGGAAGCGGGGAACCCGGTAGCGACGGAGCCGGTAGAGTTTGAGGCGATTGGCCCGGCGGAGTTCGACGCGGCATTACTGGCGGAGGTAGACAACTACCTGAAGAATGTGCTGCCGCAGGGTTGGGGGCAGGTGAGCGCCGACGACCTGTGGAGCGAGCTGGCGGAGAAGCCTGACCTGTTCCTGCTGGACGTGCGGGAGCAGGCTGAGCTGGATGAACTGGGTTACATCGAGGGTGCGGTAAACATCCCGATTCGGCAGTTGACCGCCAACCTGGATCAGCTGCCTGCGGACAAAGAGATCGTGGTCTACTGCAAGGTTGGCGGGCGCGGGACGATCGCCATGGTGGCGTTGCAGATGCTGGGCTACAACGTGCGCAACCTGGCGGGTGGCATCGCCGGCTGGATCGCTGAGGAGTATCCTGTCGTCGGCGGCGCGGCTTCGGAAGCGCCTGTGTTCAACGTTGAGGCGATGGTTGCCGCTTACATTCCCAACCTGCCGCAGGGCTTCGGGATGGTGAGCGTCAACGATCTGGCGACGGAGCTGGCGGAGAATCCGGACCTGTTCCTGCTGGACGTGCGGGAGACCAGCGAGTGGACCGAAGAGGGCTACATTCCCGGGGCGGTGAATGTGCCGGTGCGGGAGCTGGTAGACAAGCTGAATCTGCTACCGGCGGACCTGGATGAGCCGATTGTGGTGTACTGCGCCAAGGGGACACGCGGCACGATAGTGATGACCGTGTTGCAGATGATGGGCTACACCAATGTGCGCAACATGGTGGGCGGCTTTGGGGCATGGAAGGAAGCGGGGAACCCGGTAGCGACGGAGCCGGTAGAGTTTGAGGCGATTGGCCCGGCGGAGTTCGACGCGGCATTGCTGGCGGAGGTGGACAACTACCTGAAGAACGTGCTGCCGCAGGGTTGGGGGCAGGTGAGCGCCGACGACCTGTGGAGCGAGCTGGCGGAGAAGCCTGACCTGTTCCTGCTGGACGTGCGGGAGCAGGCTGAGCTGGATGAACTGGGTTACATCGAGGGTGCGGTAAACATCCCGATTCGGCAGTTGACCGCCAACCTGGATCAGCTGCCTGCAGACAAAGAGATCGTGGTCTACTGCAAGGTTGGCGGGCGCGGGACGATCGCCATGGTGGCGTTGCAGATGCTGGGCTACAACGTGCGCAACCTGGCGGGTGGCATCGCTGGCTGGATCGCTGAGGAGTATCCTGTCGTTGGCGGCGCAACCGCAGAAGGTCCGGCAGCGGTTGAGGTTGTCCTGCCGGAAGGCGCCATCCTGGACGCGGAAGTTGTCGCCCCGCTGGCTTTTGACGCGGTGCAGACGATCGCCTCGATGGCCGGTTTCGGCACCCTGGCTGAAGCTGACTTTGCCGCGGCAATGGACGGCGCGTTCATCCTTGACGTGCGCGAAGCCAATGAGTATGCCGAAGGGCACATCGCTGGCGCGGTCAACATCCCGTTGCGGGAGGTACCGGCCAGCCTGGCGCTGTTGCCTGAATTTGACGAACCGATCCTGGTCTACTGCGGGGTCGGCTATCGCGGTGCGGTCGCTCAGCTTGGCCTGACCATGCTCGGCTACACCAACGTCATGAACCTGCGCGGCGGCCTCAAGGCCTGGACGGGGGAGACGGTGACCGAGCCGACGACTGTTGCGCCGGGCGCGTTCCCCGCGGTTGATCCTGACGTGTGGGCGACAGTCAACGCCTACTTCACCGCTCTGCCGCAGGGCTGGGGGATCATCGCGCCGGAAGATCTGGCGGCGGCGCTGGCCGAGCAGGAGATCGTCCTGATCGACTCCCGCGAGCCAAATGAGTACGCCGCCGGGCACATCAGTGGGGCGATCAACTGGCCGACCCGCGCCTTTGCGAGCTTCGTGGCGGAAGGGCCGGCCCGTGACGCCGCAATTGTGGCCTATGGTGGCGAGGGTCACCGCACGGCGCTGGCCCAGCATGCGCTGGCCATGGCCGGCTATAGCAACGTGCGCGGCCTGGCGGTCGGTTCAGCTGGCTGGGCAGCGGCAGGCTACGAACTGGTGCAGTAAACGACTGATCCAGGGTAGGGGCGCGGGGGCACATCCGCGCCCCGGTACCTGCTGCAAAGGCGGCTGCCAGGGGGGAGCCGCCTTTTTGCTTGACATTCGGCAGGGCGGGCGACCGTTGAAGGCATGCGCTGGCGGCGGATATCCTGCACGCGATACTCAGCCAATCTTAAGGGTGCTTCTGGCGGATGTGTGCTAGACTGGGATCATCGTCGGGTTAGTGAAAGGAGGTGATCCAGCTATGTTAGGGATAAAGGGGGTGTCCCCCGCCTGACGCATCATCTCCAAGGGCGTCGCCCATAGCGGGGGACGCTCCCACCCCACGACTGTTTCGACAGTCGGCGGCCGCAGGCTCACCCCCTGCGGCCGTTCTTTTGGCGGCGCCTGGCTTCGCGGTATCATGAGGGCCGTTCCAGCGAAGGATCAGGAGGCGGCATGAAGCGAGCAGCAGCGGCGCTGGGCATGGCGGCAGGCCTGTGGCTGGTCTGGCAACGCGCCCGGCGGAAGCGCCCGGTCAGTCTGAAAGACAAGGTGGTCATCATCACCGGTGCGTCATCCGGAATCGGACAGGCGACGGCTCATGCCTTCGCGGCGGCGGGCGCGCGTGTTGCCCTGGCCGCCCGCCGGGCCGAGCCGCTGGCCCGGACCCAGGCGGCGCTGGCTATCTATGGCACGCCGACGCTGGGCATCCCGGCGGATATCAGCCGGGAGGAAGATGGTGAGGCGTTGCTACAGGCGGTGCTGGCGGCATGGGGCCGGATCGACGTGCTGGTCAACAACGCTGGCGTCTCCTATGGCGGCTGGCTGGTGGACGTGCCGCCGGAGCGCGTGCGGGCGCTGGTGGCGGTCGATTTCATCGGCCCGGCCCGCCTGACCCAGCGCGCCCTGGCGATCATGCTGCGCCAGCCGCCTGACGCTGACGGCGTGCGCGGGCATATCGTCAATGTCACCAGCATGGCCGGGCAGGTGCCGGAGCCGGGCATGACCGTCTATAGCGCCACGCGGCGCGCGCTGGACGCCTTTACGCTGGCTGTCCGGCGGGAAGTCTCCGGGACGGGCGTGCGCCTGTCGTCGGTCTATCCGACCTGGACGACCACGCCGATGGTCACCGGCATCGACGAGGCCGGCCTGCAGCGGGCTGGCGTACTGTGGCCGCTGGAGCACTTCGACGCTCCGGAAGCCCCGGCGCGGGCGATTATTGATGCCGTGCGCTACAACCGGCGGGTGGTGGCGCGGGGCGGGCCGCAGGCCAGGCTGGCCTGGCTGGCCGAATGGATCACGCCCGAACTGGTCGATTTCTACTGGCGTGCCCTGGTCGATCTACCTGCATACATGACCCTGATGCGCCGGCTGGGGACGGGCGGTTCACCACAGGCGCAACCGCTGCAGCCGCTCGCCGCCGGTGAAAAACTGGCGCAGCCGGGCTAGGATGTGCTTTCGACTGCTTCAGGCGTGGCCGTCAGGATGCTCTCGTAGTCCGGCGGCGTGCCTTCTGGTGTGGGAGTCGGGGCCAGGGTGACGATCGTCTGGCACTGGGCCAGCGCATCACGGATGTCGGTCTGGGTTTCCACGGTGCGGGCCAGTTCCAGGCCGCGCAACAGCACCTCCCGCGCCCGGACGCAGTCATCGATCACGATGTGGCACATCCCGGCGTAATAGTAGTGCAGCGCGTTGGTGCTGCCCGCTTCAATGGCCCGGTCAAAGGAACGGGCGCACAGGTTGTATTCCCCGGCGGTTAGCTGCAGCGATCCCAGGATGCCCAGGCAGGCCACGCTGGTCGGATCGATGGCCACGCAGCGTTCAGCGGCGTCACGGGCCTGATCCTGTTCGCCCAGGTCACTGAGCAGGATGTTAGCCAGGCGAGCGTAGGCCTGGGCGTTTTCCGGGCTGCGATCGATGATCGTGCGCAGCAACCGTACCGCGCTCTCCGGATCACCCTCGCGCCGGTAGAGGTCGACCAGATTGAAAGCGATGTAAGCGCGGGAAGGCTCCAGTTGCAGGGCGCGTTCGTACGCCTGCATGGCCACGTCATACTGACCGGTATATTCCGCCACGTAGCCGTAGTTGCGCTGAACATTGAAGTCCTGCGGGTTCAGTTCCAGCGCCTTTTCTGCAGCTTCCAGGGCTTCGGCAGGCTTGCCCATGTCAATGTAGGTTTCCGCCAGGAAGGCATAAGCGGCGGCGTTTTGCGGGTCCAGTTCCAGGGCGCGGTAAAGGCTGGACAGCGCCTTGCCAAAGTCGCCCTTCCACTCGTTAGCCATGCCGTGGATCGCCCAGGCGTCGGCGCTGTAGGGGTCGGCGTTGATCGCTGCCTGCGCAGCAGTAACGCCTTCCTCCGGGCGTCCGACAGTGGTCAACAGGTGGGCCAGCCGCACGTGGAGCGCGACATCGTTGGGCAGGCCCGCCGCCGCCAGCCGATAGTTATCGATGGCCTGCTCCATCGCCCCGCGCTGATAGGCAGCGTTAGCCGCCGTCAGGTAGTTGAACGGCGAATCGGTCGGAGTCGGCGTGGGGGCCTGTTGCGTGGCGATGTAATCGCGGGCGACGTTGATCTGCGCCCAGATTGCCGCCTCAATCGGCCCCTGGAACATCGCCCGCTGATCCCAGATGCCCGCGCCGATCACCACCACGATCGGCGTCAGCAGGTACAGCCACCACCAGCGCAGGTTGATCAGGTGGCGTTTGGGGCGTTTGGCGGAGTAACGTTTGGGTGTTCTCAGGTACATGGGTTGCTGGCCTGGTCGTGCGCAGGCGTTGATTGTAACAGGTTTTGGTCTAGCCGGTCGGGGTTTCGGTAGCTGCTGGCGTTTCGCCCGGCAGGAGGGCGTTAGGGTCCTGGTCGCACAGGCGCAGCCCTTCCCGGATGAAGCCCAGCACCCGGTCGGACTGGGTACGCGTCATCGATTCATGCAGGATCGGGACGGCCAGATCGCAACGTCCCAGGTAGTAGTAGGCCAAACCGCGCACGTACCAGCAGAAGATACTGTCCGAGCCGAAGGCGATGCATTGCTCAAAGGCGTCGACAGCCCGCTGGTAAAGCCCCTGCTGGTAGTAGACCAGCCCGACCTGCCGCCAGGCGTCAGCGTAAGTCGGGTCGATGGCCAGCGCCTGCTCGCAGTATTCCTGAGCGCGGGCGTCTTCCCGCAGGTTGAAGTACGTCTCACACAGCCGTAGCAGAGCGCGGGTGTTGGTCGGCTTGATGGCCAGCACGCGCTCATACGCGGCGATGGCCGCCGGGACGTTTTCAAGGGCGCGGTATTTTTCCGCCGCCTCAAAATACAGAAAGTCCAGCGTCGGGTGCAGCTCGATGGCCCGTTCCAGCGCCTTGATCGCGCTCTCGCGGTCGCCGATCCAGGTCAGGGCGTAGGCGTAGGCGCGGTAGGCGTCCACGCTGTCCGGGTTCAGTTCCACCGCCCGTTCGCCCATCTGCACAGCCTGTACCCAGCGCCCGATGTCGGCGTAGGCCCAGGCCAGGTAGGCGTAGGTTTCGGCGTAGGTTGGGTGCGCCTCGATGACTCCCAGACCGATAGCGATCGCCTCATCCAGACGGTTGAGCTGGTAGAGGGCCAGCACCTGCAGGGCCTGTCCGCGCGGATCGCCGGGGGCCAGCGCCGCCAGGCGTTCGGCGGCGGCCAGCCCTTCCTGACCCTGGTTGAGTAGCAGCAGGCAATGGGCGTATTCGTAGAGGTAATCGGCGTTGTCTGGCTCCATCGCCAGGGCCGCGGCATAGCCATCCGCGGCAGCGGCCAGGTCGCCGTTGACGTAGCTCAGGTACGCCTGCCGGGCGACGGTTGAGGCGGAAGGGGTGGGGGTGGCCGGCGGCCCAAACAGGGCGCCAACCTCCCTCTCCAGGCGGTCGAACTGCCAGGCCACCAGCCCGACGATCGCCAGCACAACCACCAGCGCCGCCAGCAGGCCAGCCTGCCGGCCCCGGCGCTGGTGACCGAAATGCAGCCGGGAACGGTCACGACGGATGTACATGGCCTAGAAGATTCCGATCGGCGTGGGCACAGGCGTGGCAGTCGGGGCGGGGGTCGGGATGATCGAAAAGTCGTAGCGCTCGTCAGCTTCGGCGCACATGTATAGCCCCTGCAGGATGTTGCGGCGGATGTCCTCCGAATCGGTGTAGTTGAGTGCCTCCTGCAGGATAGGCACGCCCTGATCGCATTGATCCAGGCGGTAATGAGCCAGCCCGCGCAGGTACCAGCACTCGATATATTGCGAACCGGAGAGTCGCACGCAGGTTTCGAAAGCGTCGATAGCGCTCTCGTAGTTGCGGCGGGTGTAGTAGATCATGCCGACCTGCTTCCAGGCGCGGGCGTCATTGGGATCGCGGTCCAGCGCCTGCTCACACCAGTACTGGGCCAGGTTATCCACCCGCAGCCCAAAGTATGTCTCACACATGCGGACCATCGCTTTGGTGTTTTCCGGGTTCATGGCCAGCACGTGCTCGTAGATGGCGATCTTGGCCGGATCGTTTTTGAGGCCGGTGTACGCGCCGGCCAGCTCAAAGTACAGGAAGTCCAGGTTGGGATGGATGGCAATAGCGGCTTCGAGTTGCTCCACCGCCAGGTCGTAGCGGCCCGTCCAGTTCAGGGCAAAGGCAAAGGCGCGCCGGGCATCGATGCTGTTGGGGTCCAGTTCTACCGCTCGCGCGCCCATCTCCTGCGCCTGCCGCCAGCGCCCCAGCGACAGGTACGCGCCGGAGAGATAGGCGTAGGCCGGGGCAAAGCTCGGGTTCAGGTCAAGGGCGGTCAGGCCAACGGGGATGGCTTCTTCAGCGCGGCCCAGGCTATCCAGGGCGTAGGTCTTGAGCGCGTAACCGCGTGGATCGCCCGCCGCCGCAGCGATAATCTGTTCGGCCACCGCCAGCCCTTCCGCCGGTTTGTTGTTGAGCATCAGGATGCGCCCGTACTCATACAGGTAGGCGATATTGGCCGGGTCCAGGCGCACGGCGTCGGCGAATTGCTGCTCGGCAGCGGCCAGGTCCCCGGCCAGGTAAGCTTCAAAGGCGCGGTTGGCCAGGGTTGGCGCGGAGAGGGTCGGCGCTGGCGGCTGTACCAGGGAGAGCACGCGCGGCTGTACCTCGTCAAAGCGCCAGACGACCACAGCTACCACAGCCAGCGAAAGCACCCACAGGACGATCAGCAACGGGCTGAAGCCGCGCCGCCGCCCGGAAAAGCTCAGGGTGCTATGGTCGCGCTGGATACGGATACCGTGTCTCATCAATTGCTCTCTGCGAACAGCCCTCTGTGATCGGTGGCGCACTATGCTGCGCCGCCAGTGATCATCGTACCACATCAACGTGAGAACGAAATGAGCCGGGGGAAAGTCAGGATCATCCTCCGCCAGCCCCCCGGCGCATGGTTCATTCCTGTTAGCGGGCCGGATCATAGCGCGGCCCGCGCCGCCCGGCAACGATCAGATCAGGAGCAGGCAGAACCCGGCAGTGATAGTCCAGGCCGGGAGGCCGGTTGAATATGGCCGGCGGAACATGTGACATGTCTTTACTCCCCGCTGCTTTGCTCCCTGCCTCTGTTTGCGCGCTGGCAGCGGACGCTGGCAGCGGGCGCTGGCAGCGGGGCGTGAACGGGCATACAATACCGGCGTGTGCCGGTAACCGCCCGTTGCGGCTGGCAGGCGCTGGCGAGGGATTATGATCGAGTTTCCGTTCGTGCCGGACGAGATCATCGCCTACAAGCAGGAGCAGGTGGCCCGCTTGCAGGCGGTGACGCCCCTGCCGGGCCTGCGGGCGCTGGCCAAGATGCAGGCGCGCCCGCTGGACCTGAGCAGCCACGTGCTGGAGAACCGGGTAGCCCTGCTGGCCCGCGTCATGAACCCGGCGGTGGACCTGGGTCAATCGGCTTCGGGGGCCGCCCCGTATGATCCGGTTGCCCTGGCCCGGCGGCTGGCCCGCCATGGTGCGCAGGCGCTGGTCGTGGCGACCGATGATCGTTACCACGCCGGAGCCATCGAGCACCTTACGCTGGTTGCCAATGCCGTCAATGTGCCGGTCATCCGCTACGATTTCATCATCGACGAGTATCAGGTCGTTGAGACCCGCGCAGCAGGTGGTGACGGCCTCTTTCTGACGCCTGCGCTGTTGCCGCCGGAACAGGTGCGCCGGTTGCTCTCCATCACCCAGCGCAACCTGATGACTGCGGTCGTCTGCGTGCATAGCGAGGCCGAACTGCGGGATATCCTGCCCTTTGAGCCGCGGGTGATTGCTATCAACAACTACAACCCGCTGACCGACCGCGTCGATCTGAGCCTGACTCCCCGGCTGGTCGAGATGGTGCCGGGGCATGTCACCCTGCTGACTATGGGCGGGCTGGAATCCCCGCGTGATGTCGGGCAGGTGATGGCCGGGGTGGATGGCGTGCTGATTGGCCCGGCCATGCTGCTGATCGCCGACTGGGCGGCGGAACTTTGGGAGATGCTGGGGACGCCTGGCCCCGGCCCTGTCCCCCCGGAATCCGAGCCACCCCGCCAGTCCTGACAGTTTTCAAAGGCCACCAAGCAGGTGGCGCCGGATGTTGCCCGGCGCCACGCTGATTGTCGCCTGAGGCAGGCGGGCGACAGCCGCCACTCGTTCCGGATACAACTCGCGTTGCCAGCCACCCTATTGCCCGCGTGGCGTGGCGTTTGAGGGCGGTTGGGTGGTTGTTGCGGAGACATTCTGGCAGATGAACAGGACCCTGTTACCCAGCCCGCCATAGCTGATCTGCCATTCTTCCCCACTGCCTACAAACTGAAGAGTCATGGAAAATCCCTGGCCGCCTGGCGCCCACCGTCCGGTTATCCCTATCGGGCCGCGGGCGGTATCCGTCACCCGGTTGACTCCATCCAGGCCGACCGCCAGCGGCGCCCGGTAGCCGTCGCCGAATTCCAGCTCAAGCACGGCTTCGTCGGGCTGATCGAAGGTCAGTGCGAAAGCGTTGATCTGGGTTGAACCGCCGTAGGTAAAGTCCCCCAACGCGGGCGAAGGCACCCATAGCTGCGCGGGGGGAGCGAGATCGTAGGTGATGCCGCTGATCTGGGCGGCCTTTTGTGGCAGTAGCTCGACAGCCAGCGGCTGAGGGTTAGCCAGCGCGTCGACCCGCGCCTGCAGCGCAGCCAGGGCCTCCGGGTTGGCGGGCAGCGGCCCGTCCATGCCAGCCGTCTTAACGATCTGGTTATAAATCAGCGCCATCGGGACATCAGCGGGGTCCTCGTTGGATCTGCTGGTCGCCACGACCACCATATCCTGTTCCGGTGCAACAACGATGACCTGCCCGCTGTCCACCCCGAATATCCCGGTGACATAGGTGCTCGGCTGGAAAATCCACCAGTTATATCCGTAGCCGACTGGCCCGCCAAGCTCTGTGCCATAAACTTCCATGTGCTCATAGAACGGGCAGGTTGACGGATCGGCGCAGGTAGCGGTTGCTACCCAGTCCGGGGAAACGACCTGCTGGCCGGCCCACTGGCCGCCCTGCAGGTACAGGTAGCCCAGGCGCGCCATGTCGTGCGGGGTCAGGTAAAGGCCAAACTCTCCGGCTGGTGAGCTATCCGGGTAGGTCTGCCAGCGGTAGTTGCTGATCCCCAGTGGGGCGAACAGGTAGCGGTCCGCAAAATCGCGCAGCGGCATGCCTGCTGAGGTTTGCACCGCCCCTGCCAGGATATCCGCTCCCAGGGGGCACAGGGAGAAGGTGCTGCCCGGCGCCGAATTAATGCGCAGGTCGAGCAGAGTTCCCAGCGTATCAGGGGATTCCAGCAAAGACTTCATCAGTGCGTCCCAGGGGCCGCAGGTGATTCCGCTGCTCATGGTGAGCAGATGGCCGATGGTCAGCGCCTCCTTGCCAGCTGAACGGTTGGCGATGGTGCGATCCGGGAAGAGCGCCAGCAACGGTTGATCCAGGCCAGCGATCAGTCCCTGATCTATGGCGATCCCTGCCAGCATGCCGACAACCCCCTCAGTGGCAGCCCAGATGTGGTGCTGCATCTCGGCAGTGTAGGGGTGGTAGTAGGCATCCAGGACGACGTAGCCGTGCCGGATGACGGTAAGGCTATCCATGGGGAGCTTTTGCGCGGCGGCATAGTCCAGCGCCGCCAGAAGCCGGGCGGAGTCGATTCCCTGCTCCTCCGGTGTGGAGGTGCGCCATTCCGTAGCCGGGAAGTAGGTTTGCTGCTGCGCGGCGGCCAGCGGGGCAATCGCCAGCGCGGGCAGGACCAGCGCGACAACCAGAAGTAGTGTGACCACACGGGTTTGCATTGACGGCCTCCTCATTCCTTCATAACGACCGGCTTGTGCAGGAGGGCTTTGAACAATGGATGCGAAGGGTGGCTCTCCTTTACCCTCACGATAGAGGGCAATGCAGCGGGCGTCATCTAATAAAAGTAAGAGATGACTGTTGAGAAGACGTGAGCTTCCCGGGGGAAAGCGGGGGGAGCTTAGAGGAGTCGCAGCGTCCTGGCCAGCGCTACTGCCTGTGTACGGTTGCGGGCGCCGAGCTTCTGGCAGATGTTATAGACATGAGTCCGCGCCGTGCCCTCGACGACATTGAGCGCCCTGGCGATGTCACGGTTGGATAGCCCTTCCGCCACCAGGCGTAGAACCTCCAGTTCGCGCCCGGTGAGCGGTTCAACCAGCGGCTGCTTTGCCGGGCTGTCCATCTCCAGCAGCGCCTGCTCAACGGCCATGTCAAGGTCAAGCCGGGCGCCTCTTTCCCGGGCAGCCGCCAGGGCCTCCGCGCCCAGTTGCGCTTCGAGTTGCTGGCGCAGCCGGGCAATCAGGGGCCAGTGCTCCAGCCAGCCTTTGGCGCTGGCCGGATGAGTGAATAGCAGGCCCAGGAGTTCCGCCGCCCGGATGGCCTGGCCCTGATGAGCCTGGATGAGCGCCACCACCGGCAGGGCCATCAGCCTCATGCCGGGACGAGTCTCCTGCGTCAGCACGTCGCGGATCAACTGCCGGGCCTGGTCGTACTGGCCCAGGCCACAGGCGATCATGGCCATGACGCGCGCGATCAGCCGTTCGCGGACGGCATGCGGCCTGACGAGCGCCAGGGCGTCTTCAGCCAGTTGATGAGCGTGCTGGTAATCCTCCTCGACGCAGGCGATGTGCGCCATGACGATGGTCGCAAAGCCCTGTTCGCCCTGCGCCCTGATGGGGGTGACCACGTCCAGATCGCTGATGACGCGCTTTCTGGCCTGCTCCAGGTCGCCGCGCAGGAAGGCCAGGTAGCCCAGCGAGCCGTGATTGTCGGCGGCCAGAAAGCGAAACCCCACTGCATTACCGGTATCCTCCGCCTGGCGCAGCAGCGCCTCGGCCCGCGCGTAATCGCCATCAAAACAGGCGACCCAGCCGGCGTAGTGCAGGAAGGTCTGCTTGAGCGTCAGGCTGCCGATTTCCTCGGCAAGCTGCGCTCCCCGGGCGATTTGGCCCAGACCTGACGCCCAATCTCCCATGGTGAGGTAGACATGCACCAGGTTTGCCGTGGTCAACGCCTCGCCAAATCGGTCGTTCAGGCGGTGGTAGATCGCCAGGCTATCGTTCAGGTCGCTGAGGGAGGCGTGGAAGTCGCGCTGCTGGCAGTGCAGGCTTCCCCGCTCCCTCAGACAATAGGCGATCTCCACATCCTGCCCGTGAGCGCGGGCGATGGCCAGCGCTGTTTCTACCGGGGCCATGGCTGTTGCCCGGAAGCGCCACAATAACCGTCCCCAGACCGGCTGTGGCGTTTCCCCGGCTCCTGGCGCCAGCGCGTTCCTGGCCAGGTCAAACAACGCCTGACCTTCGACAAACCGACCGCGCCAGCTGCAGTATAGCCACAGACTGTCGATCATCGCGTCCAGCAGGGCGCTGTCACGCTGCACGGTGGCGTGAGTCCATGCGGCCCGCACGTTGTCGAAGTCTGCCTCGATGGCATTCAGCGCAGCCAGTTGCTGATCGCCTTTGAGCGCTGGCTCCAGGTGAGCCAGCAGGTCGGCAAAGCAGGCTGCATGACAATCGTTGAGTGCCTCGGCCATACCACTGGCGGCAAGGTGCTCACCACCATACTGGCGCAGCAGGCTGTGAATCTCATAACGACCCTGGGCGTTGAGCCGCACAAACGACTTATCCACCAGCGACGCCAGGACAGCCAGCGAAACCCCGCAAACCTGTTCCGCCGCCTGGTGGGTGAAGCTGCCCGGGAAGATAGTCAGGCGGGCGAAGCCCGTTTGCTCTTCCCCACGCAGGAGTTGCCAGGAATGATTGAAGACGGCCCGGATGCTGCGGTGACGTTCCGCAATGTTGGAGGTCCGGCTGGCCAGGAAGTCGATGCTGGCCTGGATGGCCGCGGCAATTGCGTCACAGGAAAGCGATTTTGTCCAGTAAGCAGCCAGTTCCAGCGCCAGCGGCATCCCTTCGGTCAGCTGGCAAATCCGCCCGATGGCGGCCCAGGACTCCGCAGGAGTGAAGTCGGGGCGGACCTGCCGGGCGCGTTCCGCAAACAGGCGGATGGCGCTGTAAGACTCCGGGGTATCAGCAGTGATCTGCGCCGGATAATCCAGTCCGCGCACGTCCCAGAGCCACTCTTCGCGCAGGTTGAGCGTCTCGCGGGAGGTGACCAGGAGTTTGGCCAGCGGGGCGGCGGCCACAATATCCGAGAGCAAAACGGCGCCATCCAGCAGGTGCTCGAAATTGTCCAGCAACAGGAGCAGGTGCTTGTTCCCCAGGTACCACAGCAGCTGCTGATGAGCGTTCTCCGTGCTGCGGATTGTCAGGCCGAGGACGTTGATGATGGCGTGAGGGATCTGGTCAGCAGTGTACAGCGGCTGCAGTGCTACATAGTAGACGCCATCTGCGAAAGTGCTGTGGACTTGCCTGGCGACTTCTATGGCGAGCCTTGTCTTCCCGATCCCGCCGGGTCCCAGGAGCGTCAGGAGCTGGCAATCTGACCTGTCCAGCAGGGCGATGATGTCGGCGATCTCGCGTTGCCGACCAATGAAGGAGGTGGTCTGGCGCGGCAGGTTGTGGGCAACGACGACCGTCTTGCCGTTGCGATCCAGTCCCTGCAACATTCCCGACGATGCAGGTGGGTTCCTTGTCGGGTCGGTCATCTGGCAGCAGTCATTCTGGTTATGAAGGACAAAGCATGTGCTATAGCGTTAGTTCGCCGGTTATCATATCCGCTAACTATGGTCTGACTCAACCAACGGAATCACCTGGCAAAGAGCAACCGGCCCCAAAAAGAACAGCCTGTCTCCACCGGGGACAGGCTGCGCAGATGAAATCATCAGCAATGGACCGCCACAGTGTGGCGCAGAGCGCAATCACCTATTTCTTCTTCTTTTCCTTTGGCTTCTCGGCCTTGGTCTTTTCGGCTTTGGGCTTTTCGACCTTGGTCTTCTCCGCCGCCGGTTTCTTGGCCTTCTCGGTGTCGACCTTCTTCTCTTCCTTCTTTGCCATTGGCTCGCCTCCTGAACTTCTGTCTGGATCGGCCTCTATGCTGTAGTATAGGCCGGAGCACAGACCGGAGTCAAACGGGCTATCAGGGCGCAAACAGTCGCCGTATCTACTCGCGGTCGCCGGACTGTTTCTCCACATGGCGCAGCTTATCGGTGTTGACCTGCAACATCACCAGCCCGCACTGGCGGCAGACCTGCGCCTCCAGCTCAACGATCGCCCGGAAGGGCCGCCACAGCCAGCTCAGACGGCGGAAGGTCAGCCGCGCCGGCTTGAAGTAGGCCGGATGAAAACCACCGTTGTAGGTGATCACTGTCCCCGCGCCGAAATCCGCATAGCCACAGCGCGGGCAGAGATCGGTACGGAAGTGCGGCGCAGCGGCGCTATCAGTCAGCGGCGCCGGTTCCTCCGGCAACGTTGGCTGTTCCGGCTCAACGGGTGTCACCGGCACATCCAGCCCCGGCGTTGCTGTAAGCGCTGGCAAGACTTGCTGCAACGAGGAGGCGTCCGGCGGCGGGGCAGCGCCCCGCTCGAACAGCGGGACTGCTTCCCCTTCGGCGGAGACAGCAGAAGGCGGGGTAGGCAGGTCACTCATGCGCAACTCCTTGGCAAAACCCGGCGGCAGCCGCCCGGCAGCCCCCCAGGTGGAACCAGAGAGGATTGCCCCGGCGATGGTGGCTGCCTGAAGGGAGGATGCGCTGAGATCAGGCCGCATCCCTGTTCCCTATTATACACGGGGGACAGGTATAATCCCTATGCAGTACCGCCTGCTGATCACGGGCCTGCCTCCTGGAGGCCGCGCCATGCCCGCCGCGACGTTTCGCTTCTACGCCAGCCTGAACGACTTTCTGCCCCTGGCCCGGCGGGGACGCAGCTTTGTTCATCACTTTGAGGCCCGCACTTCGATTAAGGACATGATCGAGTCGCTGGGCGTCCCCCACACCGAGGTTGACCTGCTGCTGGTAAACGGCGAGTCGGTCGACTTTGACCGGATCGTGCAGGACGGCGATCAGATCAGCGTCTATCCGCCGTTCACAACGCTGGATATTTCCGGCCTGACGCGCGTCCGTCCGGAGCCGCCGCCGGAACCGCGCTTCGTGCTGGACGTGCATCTGGGCAAGCTGGCCGCTTACCTGCGCCTGCTGGGCTTTGACGCTCTGCTGCCCGATGACAGTGACGACGCCAACCTGGCCCGGCTGGCTGCCGAAGAGGATCGCATCCTGCTCACCCGCGATCGCGGCCTGCTCAAGCGGAGCAGTGTACGCTACGGCTATTGCTTGCGCTCCACCGATTCGACCCGGCAACTGCTGGAAGTGATGCGCCGCTACCATCTGGTGAATCTGGTGCAACCGTTCACCCGCTGCCTGCGCTGTAACGGCTTGCTGGAGCCGGTGGACAAAGCCAGCATCAGCGATCGCCTGCCGCCGGCGACCAACGCTAACTATAACGAGTTTCGACGCTGCCGGTCCTGCGGGCAGATCTACTGGAAAGGCTCGCACTACGCCCGGCTGGAGGCGCTGATCCGCCGGGCGCTGGCGCGGGGGTGAGGGGCTTCTGCGAAGCGGGCTTCTATAGGCGGTTGCGACCGGTCAGGGAGACAGCAAAGGCCAGACCAACCCCCGCGCCGAGGCCAACCCACAGCGGCAGATTGCCCGTCAGCAGGCCGAGCACATAACCGACTCCAGCCCCGATCAGCAGGCCCAGGATGGCCCGCAATACCAGCGCCCGGTCGTTGTCCATTGTCGCTTTGCCCGGCTAGTCCTCAACCGGCCTGGCGAAGTACATCTTGCCGGCCTCGCGGCTGATCAGGCGGGTGATCTCGACCCGGATCGTGCGGTCGAGGTAATGCCTGCCTTCCTCAACCACCACCATCGTGCCATCTTCCAGGTAACCCACGCCCTGATCTGGTTCCTTGCCTTCCTGGATGATCTTGAGCGGGATCACCTCGCCGGGGATGTACTCAGCGCGGACGGCGTTGGCCAGCATGTTGATGTTGAGCACACGCACGCCCTGCAACTTGGCGATCTGGTTGAGGTTGAAGTCGTTGGTCATGATCGGGATGTTCATCTGGCGGGCCAGCATGACCAGCTTGTGATCGACTTCGGCTACACCGGGAATGTCTTCGTCCACGATCTCGATCGCCACGTGCTCGGCCCGCTTGAGTTCGCGCAGAATCTCTAGCCCGCGCTTGCCGCGGTTGCGGCGCAGCATCTCCGGCGAATCGGCAATATGCTGCAACTCCTCCAGGATGAAGCGGGGGACAATCAGCCGCCAGTTGAGGAAGCCCGCCTCGGCAATGTCGCTGATGCGCCCGTCGATGATCACGCTGGTATCCAGCAGGATATCACCCGCTGTCACGCTGCCTTCTACCAGGAGGCGCCCGCTGCGCCGCAGGGAGCTAAGCAGCTCCAGAATATCCTCGGCGCGCACAGCGAAGAGGGTCATCCCCAGGTAGCCGCCGAGCAGGGACACCGCCGCCGGGATGAGACTGCCAAATGGATCGGGCAGCAGCGAGAGCGGATAGGCCAGCAGGATGGCCGGGATTAAGCCCAGAACCAGCCCGGCAAACGCCATCACTACCTTCTCGGTGGGGCTGGCCAGCAGGAATCGCCGGATAGCCCGCGCCGGGCGGATGGTGACCCAGGGGGTGGCGATCAGGCCAAACAACGCGCCGACCATGGCGAAAAGCAGGCCGGTGGCTTCCGTGGGTAGTTCCAGCGCCGGGCTGTAGGTAGTGCCCAGCCGCGCCCCAACCACACTGAACACGATCATGCCCAGCAAACGCACGATGAAATCGACGCTCATGGGAATTCGCTCCTTGCCCCGGCTGCGCTGACTGGCGATAAAGGGGCCAGCCAGTGGCGCCGCCCCGCTGCCGGGGAGGGGCACACCCCAGCCCGGCGCAGATGCGGCAGGCAGCCGCGGGCATCTTGATAAGATCGTGACTTCTGAGTCTCTGCACTACCGGCAAGCAGAGACAGCGCAGATTGCCGGGCGGATGAACATACGGTCTGTGCCCGTGACTGCGTTGCCGTCAACTGTAGCACGCGCCCCCGCCCCCGTCAATCACCGCTGGGGCAGGGACGCGGGCAGGCGTCATCAACGATTGGCTGCCGGACGGCGAGGAGGGCAAGCCTGGCTTTTTAGGCCGCGACGTATTCCCGCCCCGAATCAGTCTTCGCTCACCACCCGCCAGTATTGTCCTCCGCCGCCTTCGCGGGCCATCAGGCCCTGCTCGACCAGTTCGCGGCGTAGCGTGGCCGTATCATCGTGAAAGCGGGCCAGCCGTTCGTTAACTTCCTTCTCGCTGTAGCGCACACCCGGCTCAAAGACCTGCACCACATAACGCAGCACTGCCTGCATCTTCTTGAATTGCGATGGCAACTGCTTAAGGCGGCCATCCGGGCCGGTGTAATTCCGGATCACCTGGCGGTCGTAGGCGTCCAGATCGACATCAGCCGCTGCCGCCTGCAATGTCTCATGAGAGAGCAGGCGGCGAGCCATCTCCTGCAGCGCCGTGACTTCCAGGTGATAGACGTTGTAGTAGCTCTGCGGGCGGGCGCTGACCAGTCCCGCATGCACCAGGTAGGACAGGTGGTTGGAGACGGTGGAGGGGCGCAGGTTGAGCATGGCGGCGATCTGCTCGACGGCCAGGTCTTCCCGCGCCAGCAGCCCGACGATCTTCAGCCGGTTTGGTTCCGCCAGCGCCTTGAAGAAATCCAGCAGCGCCAGGGTCTGGTCGTTTTCCATTGCATTCTCTTCTAACTAATTCGATCATTATCGATTTAATTCTATCTGCGTATTCTTTGCTGTCAAGGGGGAATTGTGGTTCCGCCCGGGGCGCAGCCTGTTGCCTCCTGCCTGCCGGCTGGCGCTGGCGTCCGCTCCTCTCCCACTGCCATTGATTGCGTTCCAGGCGGGCGGTACACTCCCTGCCGCAGAGTCTCCCATCACCTACAGGAGGAAGTCCCGCCCATGCACCTGGCCGACCTGAACTGGATGGACGTGGAGCATTACCTGCAACACGACGACCGGATCATCCTGATCACCGGCGCAACTGAGCAACATGCTTACCTGAGCCTGCTGACCGATATCCGCATCCCGCAGGCTATCGCCGACGCTGTGGCGGAGCGGGAAGGCGTGCTGGTGGCGCCGCCGCTGAACTTCGGTTGTTCCGCCGACTTTATGGAATACCCCGGCACGATCTCGCTCAGCCCGTCTACCTTCGCTCTGGCGCTGACCGAGATCGTCGATAGCCTGACCCGGCACGGCTTCCGGTGTTTCTTCATCATGAACGGGCACGGCGGCAACGCGCTGCCCCCGGCGCTGGAGGCGCGCGATGGGCGGCGCTTCATCTGGTATAGCTGGTGGCAGGGGGAGGCCGTGGCGCGCATTGCGGCGGAACTGGGCGCGGAGCCGGATCATGCTAACTGGCTGGAGAACTTCCCCTTCACCCGTGTTGCGCCGGTTCCAGAGGGCAGCAAAACCCTGCCGCCGGACTGGCGGCGCGACGGGATCACGCGGGCAGCGCTGGGCGACGGCAGCTTTGGCGGGCTGTATCAGATGCCCGACGAGGCCATGCTGCGCCTGTTTGATGCGCTGGTGGAGGAAGCGACGGCGCTGCTGCGGGCGCTATGAGCGGACGCTATAGCGGGCGCTGCGAGCGACGCTCAACTGGAGGGATCATCCAGGCCGAGGATGGCGCTCAGATCAACCGGTTTGCCTGAGGATGGCGGGCCGCTGGCCGGCGGTTTGTTGCCACGGAGCGATTTGAGGCGTTCCTGGAAGACTACGCGGATCGGCAACCGTCCCAGCCGGATTTCATCACCGTCTCCCAGCAGGCGTTCCTCGCGCGGGGCCAGCCGCTGGCCGTTGACAAACGTGTGGTTGACGCTGGCCAGATCGGTGATGAAGAGGCTGTTATCCCGGTAGATCAGGCGGGCATGCAGGCGCGATACGCCCTGGTCGACCGCGCCATACGGCGAGAGGTCAATCCCGGGCAGGAGGCCGCCCTGGCTGGATGAGCGCCCCAGCACCACATGACCGCTTTCCTGAATGCGGACGACAATCGGCAGTTCGGCGTTTTCCACGTAGAGCAACAATCGCGTGTTCGGGCCGAGCGTTGTGCGCGCTGCGGGAGCGGGAGGCGCTTCCGGCGCAGCCGGGGCAGCCAGCGTCGCGCCGCAGACGCTGCATTGCCCGCTGCCCTGGCGATTGGCACGCCCGCAGGACGGGCAGTAAACCGTCTGCTCAGGCGGGATCGGCTCCGGCTCCGGCGGCTGTTCAACAGAGGGATGCGGCGGCAGGTGCACGTCCAGCGGAACGGTCGCTGGCCCGGAGGAAGAGGAAGGGAGCCAGCTCAGGTCTTCGTCAGGCTGGGGCGGCGCAACCAGTTCGGCTGTGGTAAGCGCGGGCTGGCCGGTTCCAGGCCTGTCCCCTTCGCGTGCCTCCCAGCTCCGGAGGAGGGCTTCCAGCTGGCGGCGAGCGTCGGCGCGCAGGCGAACCAGCAGCGGATCCAGGAAAGCCATGACCTGTTCCCGGGTGCGCCCATTGCGCCGCTGGCGGACGTATTCGCTGAAGATCTCCGTCACCCCCGGCAGGTTGTGCCGCGTGATGCCCATACATCCTGCTCTCCTGCTCGTAGTTGAGGCTTGATCCTTCCCCATCATACAGGAAACAGCGGCAACGCGCATGGCGCTCTGGCTATAATAGGCCCGCGCCGTTAGCGAAAGGATCGACCGATCATGTTGCAGCTTGACATCACGCTTGAATATTGCGCGCTGTGAGGCTACACGCCACGCGCCGTCCGGGTGACGGACGAAATCCTGAGCATCCGGGAAATCGAAGTGCATATTGCCTCGTGGAAACTGATCCCCAGCAAAGGGGGCGTCTTTGAGTTCAGCGTGAATGGCGAAACGCTCTTCTCCAAGAAGACGCTGGGCCGTCATGCGGAACCGGGGGAAATCCGCCGCCTGCTGGAAGCGCGCATCGCCGCCCTGCAGGCGGGCGCCTGACCGTCGCCCGCAGTATCCATCGCCGGCTGGCCGTAGTTTGGCCCGCTGCCAGCGACTGGCTACAATAGGCGGCGAGGTCGGGGCGGGAGGCGCTGTTGCCTCCGGGAGGCCGGGCAAATTGCCGTGAACATCGTCAACCAGTTCTCATATGTCTGGATCAGCGTCGGGGTGGGGGCCATCCTGGCCCTCTTCCTGTGGCGCTGGCGGAAGGGCAGCCAGTGGCTACGGGTCGGGCTGCTGGCGCTATATGTGCTGGCGGCGCTGGCCTTTGGCCTGTCCCGCCAGTATCCACCGCCGGAGGTCACGAGCCTGGCAGAGGCGGAGGCCATCCTGACCAATGAGCAGCCGACGTTTGTGATGCTCTATTCCAACTATTGCGTGGCCTGCCTGGCGATCCTGCCCGCTGTGCGCGACCTGACCGCCGAGCTATCCTCCGCCGGGATCGACTCGCTGCTGCTCAACGTCCATGATGCGCTTGGCAGTGCGTTGGCCGACCGCTTCAAGTTCGTCTTTTCGCCGACCTTTCTGGTTTTCACGCCGGAGGGGCGCGAAGTGCTCCGCGCCAACAGCCTGCCGCGGCTGGAAGATATCCGCCTGGCGCTGGCCTTTGGCCATAGCTAGCGCCGTCTGCCCCCTGAAGCCATCCCGATGATTCTTTTCCAGGCTCTCTTTTCCTCTCCGCGCCGCGCCGGGCTGGTCGCCCTGGTCGGCCTGGCGGGGGTGGCGGCGCTGGTCGCGCTGCTGGGACTGGCCGCCGGGAGCCATCCAGCCCGCGGTGGTCTTCCACAGCCCGGCGGCGGCCCGCTGATCGCTTTTCTGGCCCCCGTGGGCGGCGCTCCGGCCAATATCCACCTGCTTGATCCCGCGTCTCCGGCGCAGGCTTTCCCGGTGACATCCAGCGCCATCGGCGTTTATGACTTCGCCGTCAGCCCTGACGGCAGGCAGATCGCCTTCAGCGAGTACCATGCCGGAGGCGGGATCGACCTGCGTCTGCTCGACCGGGCGACCGGTCAGATCAGCACGCTGGTCGCCTGTGCTCCCGACGAATGCACTGCCTCCAGCTGGTCGCCAGACGGGACGCGCCTGGCCTATGAACGTACGCCTGGGGCCGCCGGCGGCGCAAATGTCCGTCCGACCCGCGTCTGGGTGCTTGATCTGTCTGGCGCTACGCCAGTCAACGCCCCGCTGTTTGAGGATGAAGCCCTTTACACGGTTGGGCCGGTGTGGTCGCCGGATGGGACGCGCCTGGCTTCCTATGACCTGCAGAACAGCGGTATCCTGATCCACGACCTGACCGGGGGCGCAGATGCCTTCCTGCCCACCCTGCATGGCGGCACGGGCGCGTTTTCCCCGGATGGTTCGCGGCTGGCTTGCCTGGACATCGTTTTTGTTTCGGAAACGGCTCTTTACACCCACATCCGGGTGGCCGACCTGCAGACCGGGCAGATCACGGCGCTTACCGCGCCGGACGCACCGGTGGATGACGCCCGGTTGCTCTGGACGCCTGACGGGACCGCGCTGGTGGTGGGACGGCGCCTGATGGACGAGGGGTATACGCCCGGCCATCAGCTGTATCTGGTTGCGGCGAGTAATGGCGACGCCAAGCCGCTGGCTGTCGATCCGGCTTACGCCACAGGCGCTTTTGCCTGGGAGCCGGATGGGACGCGGCTGGTCATCCAGCGCTTCCCGGCGGTGGCGAATCCGGTGGCCGGGCGGGAGGCGCGGCCCAGCCTGTGGGTCCTGGATACGGCTACCGGCCAGATCAGCAAACTGGTCGCTGACGCCTTCCTGCCGGCGTGGGTGCCAGCGTCCCGCTGAGGGCCGCGACGGGCCACGAAGCGCCGCGATCGGGTACAATCGGCAGTATGCGCTGGTAGGGGGCGCTGGCCCGCCCCGGGAAGAAAGTCCTGCACAGATGATGGCAATCCTACCCTCGCAATCGCTGGCAGCCCGGCTTCACCAGCATGGCTTCAAGCTGACCCGCGCCCGCCGGGCCGTGATCCTGGCGCTGGAAGAAGCCGCCCGACCGCTTTCGATCGCCGACCTGCACACGGCGGCGCAGGCGCACGCCGCCGACATCGGCCTGGTGACCGTCTACCGCACGCTGGAGGTGCTGGCGGGGCTGGGGCTGGTTCGCCCGGTGCACTTGCTGGACAATTGTCACGCCTACGCGCTGTGTTCGCCCGGCCATACCCATCACGTGATCTGCCAGCGCTGCAACCGCGTCGTGGAGATCGAAGGCTGCGATCTGAGCGCCTACCTTGAGGAGATCACTGCCATTACCGGCTACCACATCACCGGCCACTGGCTGGAGATTGCCGGTCTCTGCCCGGAGTGCCAGCGGGCCGGGGATTGACTGGCCCGGCAAACATGGTAGGATTCCCGGAACTGAAAAAATCTTTCAATTAGGACGGGCTATGAGTCGAGTTTGCCGGATGGGGATCATGCTGGTGAGCCTGGCGCTGATGTTCGGTGTGTTCCCCGGTGGGGGAGCGCGGGCGCAGGATCGGCTGCAGGTGGTGGCCAGCACCAGTATCCTGGCCGATATTGCTGCCGGAGTCGCTGGCGAAGCCGCCGAGGTCGTCTCGCTGATGCCGCCGGGCGCTGATCCCCACAGCTACACGCCCTCACCGCAGGATCTGGTGCGGCTGGCGCAGGCCGATCTGATCCTGATCGTGGGCGCTAACCTGGAGGAAAGCCTGCTGAAAACCATCCGCGGCGCGGCTCCGGACCTGGCGCCGGTCACCGTCTCAGCCTGTGTGAATATCCTGCCCTTTGGGGAGGTCTCGGAGGCTGGCGAGCCGGAGGATCACCTGCCCGCTGGTGACGTAAGCGCCATCGCCGGGCAATGCGCCGCCCATCAGGACGAACTGGCGTCCGCGGGCGTGCTGCCTTCCCCTGCTGAAGGCAGGCTGGGGCCGCTCTACCAGCTGGATTGCGGCGGCGAAAACGAGGCTGACGGCGAGCACGCGCATGGCCGGTGCGACCCGCACGTGTGGACTGACCCCTATAACGCCATGCTGTGGGCGCTGATGATCCGCGACGCTCTGAGCGAGCGCGATCCGGCCAACGCTGACGTTTACGCCGCCAACGCCGCTGCCATTATCAAGGCGCTGCAAACGCTGGTTGATGAGGAAATCGCGCCGATGCTGGCGACGATCCCGGAAAGCAACCGCTTGCTGGTCACCAACCACCTGACCTTCAATTACTACGCCAGCGCCTTCGGGTTGAAGGTGCTGGGCACAGTCATCCCCGGGGCCAGCACCCTGGCCGAGCCAAGCGCGGCGGATATCGCCCGGCTGATCGGCGACATCCGCGCTAATGGCGTCCCTGCTGTGTTCACTGAGACCATTGCCAACCCGGCCCTGGCCGAGCAGATCGCGCGGGAGACGGGGGTCCACTTCTATACGCTCTATACCGGCTCCCTGAGCGAGGCGGATGGCCCCGCCGCCACCTACGCGGACTACCTGCGTTACAACACACGGGTGATCACCGCCGCCCTGGGCGGAACGGTGAATTGATGCCGGAGATTGCCGCCATGGTCAACCACCCCCCGCTGAAGACCGCCCTTCCGGCTGCCGAGGGTTGCCCCGCCCTGCTGGTGGAGGGGTTGTCGGCGGGTTACCCCGGCGCGCGTTCCGCCATCCGGAACATCTCCTTTGCTGTGCAGCCGGGGGAGAGCGTGGCTGTGCTCGGCCCCAATGGGGCAGGCAAGAGTACACTGTTCAAGGCGATTGTCGGCCTGATTCCGCACACCAGCGGCTATATCTCCATGTACGGCGAGGAATGCGCCGCGAGCCATCGCCTGATCGGTTACGTGCCCCAGTACGAAGCCATCGACTGGCGTTTTCCGGTCAGCGTGCGGGATGTCGTCATGATGGGCCGCGCTCGCCAGCTGGGCTGGTTGCGCTGGCCGGGTCGCCGTGACTGGGAGGCCGTTGACGCCGAGCTGGAACGGGTGGGGATGCTGGCCTTCCGCAACCGGCAGATCGGCCAGCTAAGCGGCGGGCAGCGGCGGCGCGTTTTCATCGCCCGCGCCCTGGCCCAGCAGACCAGCGTCCTGCTACTGGACGAGCCGTTCAGTGGGGTGGACGCCGCCGCGGGTGAGGAGATCATGGCTGTCCTGGAGTCGCTGCATGACCAGGGGGTGACGATCATTCTGGCGACCCATGACATGAGCCTGGCCGCCAGCCGGTTTGACCGCCTGCTGCTGATCAATCAGGAAGTCATCGCCTACGGGACAAGCGCCGAAGTCTTTACCACTGAAGCGCTCAGCCGCGCCTATCGCGGCCAGATCGGGATCATCCGCCAGGGCGCAGAAACCGTCGTGGTGGTGGATGAGCATGGCCCCGCCGGCGGGGACAACGGAGAAGGCTGAGCACGATGGACCTGGGATTCCTGCTGGACCCGCTTCAGTTCGCTTTTATGCAGCGCGCCCTGCTGGCCGTGATCTTGATCGGCCTGGTTAGCGGCGTGATCGGCAGCTTTGTGGTCGTGCGGGGGATGGCCTTCTTCGGCGATGCGGTTGCCCACGGCACACTGCCGGGCGTGGCGGTGGCCTACATCATGGGGCAGACGCTATTCCTGGGAGGGCTGATTGCCGGGGTAGCGGTGGCCCTGGGTATTGGCTGGCTGACGCGGGAGGGCCGTCTGAAGGAAGATACGGCCATCGGCGTGGTCTTTGCCGGGATGTTCGCCCTGGGCATTGCCATCATCAGCACGGCCCGCAGCTACAGCGTCGACCTGGCGCATATCCTCTTTGGCAACGTGCTGGGCGTCAGTGATACCGACCTGCTGATCATGGCCGTCTGCGGCGCGGTTGTCATCCTGACCATTGTGGCGCTGTACAAAGAATTCCTGATCCTCAGTTTTGACCCCACGCTGGCGCGGACGCTGCATCTGCCGGATGGGACGCTGCGGATGCTACTGCTGGTGTTGCTGGCGGTGACGGTTGTCGCCAGCCTGCAGACAGTTGGCGTCGCCCTGATGGTGGCCATGCTGGTCACACCTGCGGCTACCGCCCAGTTGCTGGCGCGGCGGCTGCATCACATGATGATGCTGGCGGCGGTGATCGGCGCGTTGAGCGGGGTGGTTGGCCTGTACCTCTCCTTCTACCTCAATATTGCTTCCGGCCCGGCTATTGTCCTGATCACCACCGCGCTGTTTGTGGCGGCTTTTGTGGGTAGCCGCCTGCTGGGCCACGCCGAACCGGCCTGAATCGCGCTCTGCCCGGCCAGACCGCGGCATCCTCATCCCCTGCAAAATGCGCTAGAATGGGCATGACCTGAACCTTTCGTCATCTTCTCACTTTCCTCTGGCGCAGGCTCAGCTATGGCAAACCACCGTTATCGATCGCTTGAGGTTATCATCAACCCCGCCGCTGGCGTGGATGAGCCAATCCTCAAACCGCTGAATACCGTCTTTCAGCGGCACGGCGTCGATTGGGATGTATCGATCACCAAGCGGGCCGGCGATGGCCGGCGGCTGGCCCGCCGGGCCATCGAACGGGGCGCTGATCTGGTGGCGGTTTACGGCGGCGACGGCACCGTGATGGAGGTCGCCAGCGGGCTGGTGGGGACGGATGTACCGCTGGCCATTCTGCCGGGCGGGACCGGCAATGTGGTGGCGGTCGAACTGAACATCCCCCGTGAACTGGAACAGGCCGCTGAACTGATCTTCCAGCCAGGTCACCGGCTGCGCCGGGTCGATATGGGCCAGATCGGGGAGCACTACTTCATGCTGCGGGCCAGCGTCGGCTTTGAGGCGGCGGTTGTCCGCAAGACGACCCGCGACCTCAAGGATCGCTTTGGCCTGCTGGCCTATGGTTTCGCTGTCCTGGAGGCGCTCAGCGAGCCGGTGCATGCCCACTACCAGCTGGTGATCGACGGGCAGGAGATCGAGACGGAAGGCTTCTCCCTGCTGATCGCTAATGTGGGCAGCCTGGGTCGGTTGAACCTGGTGCTTAACTCATCGGTCAAGCCGGATGACGGGCTGCTGGACGTGATGATGCTCAACACCAGGCCAGAGACTCTGGTCTCCATCGCCGCCAGCGTCATCCAGCTGGACAACTTCACCGCCGCCCTGCAACACTGGCAGGCGCGCGAGGTCAGCGTCAGGAGCAGGCCACAGCAACAGGTTCAGGGTGATGGCGAACTGTTCGGCGACACGCCCTTTACAGCGCGGGTCGTGCCCGGCGCGGTGCAGGTGATTGTACCCGGCCCTGCTGCCCGCTGATCCGCCGGTCGGGCGGCGGCTTTTGCCCTCGTTGACGCCTGGCGATCCGAGCGCTGATCACTTTCTCCGGTAGCTGGTTGGCTTTTCCACGGGCCAAAACTGCTATAATACGTCCAGGCTGGCGTACCACGTCGTCTTTTTTCTACCACGGAGTCAGGTGAATCATGAGCGGAGAAACCTGGCAGCTTGGCCCGCTGCGGGTAGAAGCCGGTCGCACCCTGCGCGGGGTGTATCAGGTCGATCTCGGACGGGCGCGTATTGGCTTCCCCATCGCCCTGATCAATGGCACGGAGCCGGACCCGGTGCTGCTGGTAACCAGCGGCATGGACGGCGACGAGTATGCCGGGGTACAGGCCGCCCTGCGCCTGATCGATACACTCGATCCGGCTACGGTAGCCGGGCGGGTGATGGTCTGCCCGATCCTGGATCCGCTCAGCTTTGAGGCCATGCAAACCCAGAATCCGCTGGATGGCCTGATCCTGCGGCAGGTCTTCCCCGGCGATCTGGAGGGCAAGCCAACCCAGCGCCTGGCCCATTTTGTTTACCAGACCTTCATCATCAATGCCGACGCCTGGCTGGCGCTGGGCGCGGCGGAACCCGGCGAAGCCTGCACGCCGCTGGTCTGGACCTTCCAGGGCGATGACGCCTTCCTCAACACGCAAAATCGCATTCTGCTGCAGCAGTGTGGCGCTTCGGTAGGGTTGCTCCAGCCGCTGGCCAGCTGGGACCCGGCGCCGGTCGCGGTGACTGCCAGCACGGCCATGCTGGGGTCCGCCGCCGGGGTGCGTGGCCGGGCTGACGCTGAAGCGGTGGAGGCGCACCGGCGGGTGATCGACGGCGTGCTGGCCAGCATGAGCATGGTTCCCGCCCGGACGGCGCCGCCCACGCCGCCGGTCATTTATACAGCTGCTGCGCCCCTGCTGGCCGAATCCGGCGGGCTGTGGCAGGCGCGGGTGCAACCCGGGGAGATGGTGACCGCCGGGCAGCCGATTGGCGAGATTCGCCGCCTGGATGGCGGCGCGGTGCTCCAGACGGTGACCAGCCCGCTGGAGGGTATCGTGCTGGCGGTACGCACGGCGCTGGCGGTACGCCCTCGCCAGCGGCTGGCCCTCCTGGCTGTTCCGCCGCAACGGAAATCAGCGGAGAACGTATAGGTAGTCGCTGGCCGGTGGCAGGCTGTGGGATGGCGCCACCACGCCAGGTTGCAGCCGTTCACATACAGGGGGAGAAGCCCATCCATGGACCTGGGACGTTCCTTTAGCTACATCTTTGACGATGAGGACTGGGTGACCAAGGTGCTGCTGACCGCGCTGATCAGCGTCATTCCCATCCTCAACCTGGCTATCTATGGCTGGATCATTGAGTTGATGCGCAACATGCTCGATGGACGGGAGAATCCCCTGCCGTACTGGGACAACTTCGGGCAGAAGTTCACCGATGGCCTGATGTTCCTGCTGGCCAGCCTGATCTACAACGTGTTGATTGTGCTGCTGGCCTGCGTCCTGGGGGTGATGGGCAGCCTGATGGATGGCCGCGGGGCGGAAGTGATCCTGTCGCTGGCGGCCTGCATCATGGTCGTGTTTGCGCTGATCTATGCGCTTGTCGCCAACGCCGGGCTGTTTATCGGCATGGTGCGCTATACCCGCAACCCGACCTTTTCCGTGTACCTGGCGATTGGCGAGAATCTGCGCCTGGCGCTGGCGAATGCGGGTACCCTGGCGATGCTGGTGCTGTTCTCGGTGGTGGTCAGCCTGATCCTGGCGGTCTTTGGCTGGATTCCGTGCATTGGCTGGCTGGCGGCGCTGGCGCTGGGCACGCCGGTCTACGGTCATCTGCTGGGCCAGGCAGCGATCATGATCGCGGAGCAGAGCAAGTTCAAGGCCAAGCGTGGCATGATCTAACGGCGTAGCCGGGGCAAACCGCGCTTGACGAACCACAGGGCGGCTGCTACAATGCGAAGCGTTGCTGGCCCCATTCGTCTAGTGGCCCAGGACGTGGCCCTCTCAAGGCCAAAACAGGGGTTCGAGTCCCCTATGGGGCACAA